>NZ_JACVZC010000047.1 GCF_016658545.1 Pseudomonas sp. S37
CCCATGTCCCACCCCTTCGACACCCTCACCCCCGACCTGGTCCTGGACGCCGTGGAGAGCATTGGCTTTCTCAGCGACGCCCGGGTGCTGGCATTGAACAGCTACGAGAACCGCGTCTACCAGGTGGGCATCGAAGATGCGCAGCCTCTGATCGCCAAGTTCTACCGCCCAGGCCGCTGGAGCGATGCGGCAATCCTCGAAGAGCACAGCTTCACCGCCGAACTGGCCGACTGCGAAGTCCCGGTGGTGGCGCCCATGCAGCACGACGGCCACACCCTGTTCGAACATCAGGGCTTCCGTTTCACCCTGTTCCCCCGCCGTGGCGGCCACGCCCCGGAGCCAGGTAACCTCGACCAGCTGTACCGCCTGGGCCAGTTGCTCGGCCGCCTGCACGCGGTCGGCGCCAGCAAACCGTTCGCACACCGCGAAGCGCTGGCTGTGGACAACTTCGGCCATGCTTCGCTGAACACCCTGCTCGAGGGTGGCTTTGTTCCGCGCGAGCTGTTGCCAGCGTTCGAGTCCGTGGCCCGCGACCTGCTCAAACGCGTCGAGGACATCTACGCCCGCACCCCGCACCAGCTTATCCGCCTGCACGGCGACCTGCACCCCGGCAACCTGATGCACCGCGACGAGGTGTACCACGTGGTCGACCTCGATGACTGCCGCATGGGCCCTGCGGTACAGGACCTGTGGATGATGCTGGCCGGCAACCGCGAAGAGCGACTGGGGCAGCTGGCCGAGCTGATCGACGGCTACAACGAGTTCCACGACTTCGACCCGCGCGAGCTGGCCCTGATCGAACCACTGCGCGCCTTGCGCCAGCTGCACTACAGCGCCTGGCTGGCACGGCGCTGGGACGACCCGGCCTTCCCGCCCAGCTTCCCGTGGTTCGGCCAGCCACGCTACTGGGGCGACCAGATTCTCGCCCTGCGAGAACAAATGGCGGCACTGGATGAAGCACCGCTGAAATTGTTCTAAAAGCATGCCCGCGTCTGTCTACAATAGGCGTCGCTTTATTTAGCTACCTAAGCAAGGATTCTGCATGCACGCCGCCAACCCGCGTCGCGGGTACATATTGGGCCTGAGCGCCTACATCATCTGGGGCCTGTTCCCCATTTACTTCAAGGCCATCCAGAGCGTTCCGGCGGTGGAGATCATTGTCCACCGGGTGCTCTGGTCGGCACTGTTCGGCTCATTGCTTCTGCTGGTGTGGAAGCACCCAGGCTGGTGGCGTGAGCTGCGTGACAACCCGCGCCGGCTGGCCATCCTGGCCCTGAGCGGGGCGCTGATCGCCGGTAACTGGCTGACCTACGTGTGGTCGGTGAACAACGGCCGCATGCTCGAGGCCAGCCTGGGTTACTACATCAACCCATTGATCAACGTGCTGCTGGGCATGCTGATTCTTGGCGAGCGCCTGCGCCGCCTGCAATGGCTGGCGGTGGGCATGGCCGCCGTGGGCGTGGCCCAGCAGGTGTGGCAAGTGGGCAGCCTGCCTTGGGTGTCGCTGGTGCTGGCGCTGAGCTTTGGCTTCTATGGGCTGATCCGCAAGCAGGCGCCGGTGGCGGCACTGCCGGGGCTGGTGGTGGAAACCTGGATGCTGGTGCCGCTGGCCCTTGGCTGGCTGTTGCTGCACCCGGCGGCGATGAGTGCCCAGGGGGCGTTCTACACCAGTAGCGAGGCGCTGTGGCTGATGGCAGCGGGGCCGGTAACGCTGGTGCCGCTGGTGTGCTTCAACGCTGCGGCGCGGCACTTGCCGTATACCACGCTGGGCTTCCTGCAATACCTGGCGCCAACCCTGGTGCTGTTGCAGGCTGTGCTGCTGTTCGATGAGCATTTATCGTCGAGCAACCTGGTGGCGTTCATGTTCATCTGGGCAGGTTTGGCGATTTACAGCGTCGATGCCTGGTTGAGTTTGCGTAAGCGCAGCTGATCAAAAAACGATCAAAACTCTGCAGGCCATGTGGTTTATGGGCTGCAGAGACATCTCCAGAGGTTATCCACACCCTCGTCCCCGTGGTTTGTGCACAAGGTGCTAATTTTTGGATGTTTTTTGAGCAAAACTCTGCAGCAGGCGGATTGCCTGGGCTGGAGAGGTGAGCCCCCAGGTTATCCACAAGGCCTTCCCCGTGATATCGGGATAACCGCAAGGGGGCCGCTGCGCGCCCCATCGCGACACAAGGCCGCTCCTACAGGGGAGCGCGTTTACCCACAGGCAACGCGCTCCCCTGTAGGAGCGGCCTTGCGTCGCGAAAGGGCCGCAAAGCGGCCCCGGCAATCTCTGATCAATCCTCCGCGCGTAGCTGCAACTCCACCATCAAGTCATCCGCCAGGCTCTCCAGCCGCTGCTGCAGTTCTTCGAGCGGCAAGGTCAACGGCAACGCCAGCAACGCATCAGCATGAAACAACGGCTCGCTGCTCATCGGCGCCGGCCGCACCTCTGTGGAAAACCGCTCGACGTTCACCCCTAGTTCAGCCAGCAAGCGGGTAATGTCGCGCACGATCCCCGGCCGGTCGTTGCCCACCAGCTCCATGGCGATCGGCTTCCAGGTGCACGACGGCTCGATCCCGCTCTCGGCAATCAGCACACGAATGTCATACCGGGCCAGCCCCTGCAGCGACGCCACCAGCTCATCGTAATTTTCAGCCGGCACCGCCACCCGCAGTATCCCGGCAAACTGCCCGGCCATGCGCGACATGCGGCTTTCCAGCCAGTTGCCACTGTGGTCGGCGATGCACTGGGCAATGCGTTCGACCTGGCCGGCCTTGTCAGGGGCAATAACAGTCAGTACAAGATGATCCACAAGCCCTTCCTCGTGTCGGACCGCGCCGGGCGGCAGAAAATCGGGGGATCGACTCAGTATAGGCAAGGCGCGGCAACCTGCCGCAGGGCATTCCGCACAACCAATCGTGTACTGTTTCAAGATTTATCTGGAACAATCCACCTGTTTTTTGCGAACATACCTACTCCCAGCGTGACCATACGCGACCAACGGGTCGCATAACGGCGCTTTTAGTCTGATTTTGCCCCGCCTACTGCTTCATGTAGTATCCCGTGGCGCGGACTACAAAACGTCGTTTGGATGTCTGCCAAGGCGCCTGTGAAAATACGCACACTGCCCGCCAGCCCGTCTGGCAGGCTGCACCCAGCCGCGCTCGGGTTTACCCCCGGGGGCAAGCACTGGTACGTGTTTAGAGAAGCGCTACAGGCTTAATACAGAAGAGCGAAATAGCTGAGCAGAGTGAGGCAAGCAATGACTGGATACGTTCAAGTCGGTGGCCTTCAGGTCGCCAAGGTCCTGTACGACTTCGTGAACAACGAAGCCATCCCCGGGACCGGCATCGTCGCCGAGCAGTTCTGGGCAGGTGCAGAGAAGATCATCAATGACCTCGCTCCAAAGAACAAAGCCCTGCTCGCCAAGCGCGACGAGCTGCAAGCCAAGATCGACGCCTACCACCAGGCACGCAAAGGCCAGGCCCACGACGCCGTAGCCTACAAAGCATTCCTCCAGGAAATCGGCTACCTGCTGCCACAAGCCGACGATTTCCAGGCCACCACCCAGAACGTGGACGAAGAAATCGCCCACATGGCCGGCCCGCAGCTGGTTGTTCCGGTGATGAACGCCCGTTTCGCCCTGAACGCCGCCAACGCCCGTTGGGGTTCGCTGTACGACGCGCTGTATGGCACCGACGCCATCAGCGATGAAGGCGGCGCCGAGAAAGGCCAAGGCTACAACAAGCTGCGTGGCGACAAGGTCATCGCCTTCGCCCGCGCCTTCCTTGACGAGGCCGCGCCACTGGCTGCCGGTTCGCACGTCGACTCCACCGCCTACCGCATCGAAGGCGGCAAGCTGGTGGTGGCCCTCAAAGGCGGCAGCAACAGCGGCCTGCGTGACGACGCCCAACTGATCGGCTTCCACGGCGACGCTGCAGCACCGACTGCCGTGCTGCTGAAACACAACGGCCTGCACTTCGAAATCCAGGTCGACGCCAGCACCCCGGTCGGCAGCACCGACGCCGCGGGCGTCAAAGACATCCTGATGGAATCGGCGCTGACCACCATCATGGACTGCGAAGACTCGGTTGCCGCCGTCGACGCCGACGACAAGGTCATCGTCTACCGCAACTGGCTGGGCCTGATGAAAGGCGACCTGGCCGAAAGCGTGAGCAAAGGTGGCAAGACCTTCACCCGCACCATGAACCCGGACCGCGAGTACGCCGCACCCAACGGCGGCAGCGTGACCCTGCATGGCCGTTCGCTGCTGTTCGTGCGCAACGTTGGCCACCTGATGACCAACCCGGCAGTGCTCGACGCCCAGGGCAACGAAATCCCCGAAGGCATCCAGGACGGCCTGTTCACCAACCTGATCGCCCTGCACAACCTCAACGGCAACACCAGCCGCAAGAACACCCGCAGCGGCAGCGTGTACATCGTCAAGCCGAAGATGCACGGCCCTGAAGAGGTGGCTTTTGCCGCCGAGATCTTCAGCCAGGTCGAAGACCTGCTGGGCATGCCGCGCAACACCGTCAAGGTCGGCATCATGGACGAGGAGCGCCGTACCACGGTCAACCTCAAGTCCTGCATCAAGGCAGCCGCCGAGCGCGTAGCGTTCATCAACACCGGCTTCCTCGACCGTACCGGTGACGAGATCCACACCTCGATGGAAGCCGGCGCCGTTGTACGCAAGGGCGCCATGAAGAACGAGAAGTGGATCGGCGCGTACGAGAACAACAACGTCGACGTCGGCCTGGCCACCGGCCTGCAGGGCCGTGCGCAGATCGGCAAGGGCATGTGGGCCATGCCGGACCTGATGGCTGCCATGCTCGAGCAGAAAATCGCCCACCCGCTGGCCGGTGCCAACACCGCCTGGGTACCGTCGCCAACGGCTGCCACCCTGCACGCCCTGCACTACCACAAGGTCGACGTACAGGCGCGCCAGCGTGAACTGGCTTCGCGTACCCCGGCCTCGGTGGACGACATCCTCGCCATCCCGCTGGCAGCCGACACCAACTGGTCGGCCGAAGAGATCCGCAACGAACTGGACAACAACGCCCAGGGCATCCTCGGCTATGTGGTGCGCTGGATCGACCAGGGCGTGGGTTGCTCGAAAGTGCCGGACATCAACAACGTCGGCCTGATGGAAGACCGCGCCACCCTGCGTATTTCGGCCCAGCTGCTGGCCAACTGGCTGCGCCACGGCGTGGTCAGCCAGGAGCAGGTGCTGGAAAGCCTCAAGCGCATGGCGGTGGTGGTTGACCAGCAGAACGCCGGTGATGCCCTGTACCGCCCGATGGCGCCGAACTTCGACGACAACGTCGCGTTCCAGGCGGCTGTGGAGCTGGTGGTTGAGGGTGGCAAGCAGCCGAACGGCTATACCGAGCCGGTACTGCACCGCCGTCGCCGCGAGTTCAAGGCGCGTAACGGGTTGTAAGTTACACCTGCGTACGGGGCCGCTTTGCGGCCCGATCGTGACACAAGGCCGCTCCTACAGGGATATCGCAAATATCAAATCTTGCGCTGCACCTGTAGGAGCGGCCTTGTGTCGCGATCGGGCTGCAAAGCAGCCCCTCTCAGCCTCACTCGATCTTCAGCTCTTTCTTCACCAGCTCCAGCAACCTGCCCAGGTCCACCGGCTTGAGCAGGAAGTCCACCACCCCCAGGTGCATCGCGCGCACCGCCTCTTCCACATCCGTGTCGCCCGACACCACGATGATCGACAACGCCGCCCGCTCCGACTCGCGAATCTTGCGGATCATGTCCAGGCCATCCTCGGGCTGCATGCGTAAATCGGTGATCATCAAACCGATCCGTTGCTGGTAATGCAGGTACAGCCTGGCCTCTTCAGCACCATCCGCACCCACGCAGTCGATGCCCCGGCTTTTCAGGTACAGGATCAGCGCCTCACGGTTCACTGCATTGTCATCTACCACCAGCACCAAAGGCTTAAGCGCCACAGGCGCACTCACCATGGCCAATGCCTCGCGCTCGTCGTCGCTCAAAATGTCGCGTTGCTCAGGCATGGTCATCTCGTCAAAAAAATTCCGCTTCAGCTGTAGGACCGCAGAACTTGCGTAACCCGTTTCGCCTTTCGTCGGGTCTTTGACAGGGGCGCTCATAGACTTACGTCCAATGGGCACCACCCCGCCGCAAGCCGACCATGGAGGCAGAGAACAACATGGCCGGCACCTATATATAGATATATATAGTTCGGCATAGCGATACGGTCAGTTTCATGAGCAAAAAGGACGCCTACAGCCAGGCGGGCAGGACGGCAGTGCTGCACAACATCCAGGGCACGCTGCAGTTCCTGCAGCGCTTTCCGCCGTTCAACCAGATGGAGCACAGCCACTTGGCCTTTCTGGTCGAGCAATGCCAGCTGCGCTTCTATGCCTGCGGCGAAAGCATCGTCAAGCCTGCCGACGGCCCGGTCGAGCACTTCTACATCGTCAAGCAAGGGCGGGTAGTTGGCGAGCGCCAGCACCTGGTCAAGCCTGGGGTCGAGACCACCTTCGAAATCACCAGCGGCGAATGTTTCCCGCTGGCCGCACTGCTGGGCGAGCGGGCTACCCGTACCGAGCACCTGGCCGGGGAAGACACCTTCTGCCTGCAATTGAACAAGGCGGCCTTCATCCGCGTGTTCTCGATGTCTGAAGTGTTTCGGGATTTTGCCCTGCGAGGCGTCAGCAGCCTGCTTGACCAGGTCAACCAGCAGGTGCGCCAGCGCGCGGTGGAAACCCTTGGCACCCAATACTCGCTGAACACGCCGCTGGGTGAGCTGGCCATGCGTCACCCGGTGGTGTGCAGTGCCAATACGCCGCTGCGCGAAGCCGTGCGGCTGATGCACGAGCAGCAGGTGGGCAGCATTGTGGTGATCGACCCGCAGCGCTACCCCATCGGCATTTTCACCCTGCGCGACCTACGCCAGGTGGTGGCTGCCGAAAAGGCCGACCTGGGCGCACCGATCGAGCGGCACATGACCGCCAAGCCGTTCTACCTCAGCCCCCAGGCCAGTGCCTTCGATGCCGCCATGGCCATGACCGAGCGGCATATCGCCCACGTGTGCCTGGTGGAAAACCGCCGCCTGTGCGGGGTGGTTTCCGAGCGCGACCTGTTCTCGCTGCAGCGTGTCGACCTGGTGCACCTGGCGCGCACCATTCGCCATGCGCCTCGCCTGGATACCCTGGTTTCGCTGCGTGGCGAAATCAGCCAACTGGTCGAGCGCATGCTGGCCCACGGTGCTTCGTCTACACAGATCACCCAGATCATCACCCTGCTCAACGACCACACCGTGTGCCGGGTGATCGAGCTGGCGCTGGCCGAACGTGGCGACCCGGGCGTGCCGTTCAGCTGGCTGTGCTTTGGCAGCGAAGGGCGCCGCGAGCAGACCCTGCACACCGACCAGGACAACGGCATCCTCTTCGAAGCCGTGGACAAAACCGAGGCCGACGCCATCCGCGCCCGCCTGTTGCCGCTGGCGCAATACATCAACCAGTGCCTGGCCCAATGCGGTTTCACCTTGTGCATGGGCAATGTCATGGCCGGCAACCCTGAGCTGTGCCTGTCGCGCAGCGAGTGGGCGCGGCGCTTTGCGGGGTTTGTCCGCGAAGCCAGCCCCGAAAACCTGCTGGGGTCGAGCATTTACTTCGACCTGCGAGTGGTGTGGGGCGACGAACAAGGTTGCGAACAGCTGCGCCAAGGGCTGCTGCAGCAAGTAGCCGACAACCGCATCTTCCAGCGCATGATGGCCGACAATGCCCTGCGCCAGCGCCCACCGGTGGGCCGCCTGCGCGAGTTCGTGCTGACCCGCCAGGGCAACGACAAGGCCGCCACCCTCGACCTCAAGGTCCAGGGCCTGACCCCCTTCGTCGACGGCGCCCGTTTGCTGGCCCTGGCCAATGGCGTCGAGGCCTGCAATACCCTGGAACGCCTGCGCCAGCTGGTGGCCAAGGGCGTGATCGAGCCGCTGGACGGCGCAGCCTATGAAGAGGCCTACCACTTCATCCAGCAAACCCGCATGCAGCAGCACCAGCGCCAGACCCGCGACAACCTGCCGTACTCCAACCGGCTCGACCCGGACAGCCTCAACCACCTCGACCGGCGCATTCTGCGCGAGTCGCTGCGCCAGGCCCAGCGCCTGCAAAGCAGCCTGGCCTTGCGGTACCAGCTATGAGCCTGTTCGCCTGGTTGCGGCCCACCGCGCCCGAGCTGGACCACGCCACGCGCCAGCGCCTGGCACGCCAGCCAAAGCCCGCGCCACTGGGGGTGTGCAGCTTGCGCGAGCAGCGCTGGGTGGTACTGGACCTGGAAACCAGCGGGCTCAACCCCAACCGCGACCAGGTGTTGTCGATCGGCGCGGTCGCCATCGAGGACGGTGCCATCGACTTTGCCCAGCAGTTCGAGCGCACCCTGTGCCGGCCATTGCTGAAAACCAACGCCAGCGTGTTGATTCACGGCCTTGGGCCGAGCGCACTGGCTGCCGGTTGCGACCCAGCCGAGGCGTTGCTGGATTTGCTCGATTTCATTGGCGAAAGCCCGGTGCTTGCGTTTCACGCGCCCTTCGACCAGCGCATGCTGGCACGGGCGTTGAAGGAGAGCCTGGGTTACCGCTTGCAGTCGCCGTTCCTCGATGTGGCCGAGCTGGCGCCGATGCTCAACCCCGACACCGTGCTGCGTGAAGCCGGGCTGGATGACTGGGTGACGCGTTTCGGCCTGCAGGTGGAAGAGCGCCACCATGCCAGCGCCGATGCCCAGGTCACTGCCGAACTGGCGTTGATCCTGTTCAGCCAGGCCCGGCGCCAGCAGCTGGACAGCCCGTTGCAGCTGGAGCAGCGGCTGCGCGGGTGGCGGCGGCGCAAGGTGCACAATCACGGGTTGTAGATTTGCATTGGCCTTGCAGGCCTCTTCGCGGGTAAACCCGCTCCCACAGGTTCGGCACAACATTCAAGGCCTGCGCTGTACCTGTGGAAGCGATTCGGCGCAACATTCAAGGCCTGCGCTGTACCTGTGGAAGCGGTTCGCCGCAACATTCAAGGCCTGCGCTGTACATGTGGGAGCGGGTTTACCCGCGAAGAGGCCTGCCCAGGCAACACATCTCCAATGATGGCAATCCGATAAGCGTCCATTGCACCTACCCCCCTCCCTCTGCAACAATCGCGAATAATTATCGTTAGTTAATGCATACGTTCCGGGGGGACGCTGCTTGTCTTCAGCACAGAGCCCACACGCCGATCTGGTCGGTACGCTGTACCGCGACCACCGCGGCTGGCTGCTCGCCTGGCTGCAACGCAGCATGGCCTGCCGCCAACGTGCCGAAGACCTGAGCCAGGATACGTTCGTGCGCCTGCTCGGCCGCGAGCAGCTGGACACGCCCCGCGAACCCCGCGCATTCCTCGCCGCCGTGGCCAAAGGGTTGATGTTCGACCACTTCCGCCGCGCCGCGCTGGAGCAGGCCTACCTGGCCGAGCTGGCACTGATCCCGGAAGCCGAACACCCTTCGCCAGAAGTACAGCACCTGATCCTCGAAGACCTCAAGGCCATCGACCGCCTGCTCGGCAAGTTGTCGAGCAAAGCCCGCGCGGCATTCCTGCACAACCGCCTGGACGGCATGGGCCACGCCGAAATCGCCGAGCGCCTGGGCGTTTCGGTGTCGCGCGTGCGCCAGTACCTCGCCCAAGGCATGCGCCAGTGCTATGTGGCGCTGTACGGGGAGCCTACGTGAGCAACGCACCGGTTTCATCGCAGGTGCTGGAAGCCGCCATCGCCTGGAAACTCAGCCTCGACGATGCCAGCGGCACGCCCGATGAGCGCGGTGAATTCATGCGCTGGCATGCCGCCAGCGAGGAGCACGCACGCGCCTGGCGCCAGCTCGGCGCCATGGACCAGCGCGTCAACGCGGCGGCCGGCCCGGCACGCCAGGCCCTGCTGCAATCACGCGTCAGCCTGCGCCGGCGCATCGGCAAGGTTGGTGGGGGCCTGGCCAGCATGTTCCTGCTCGGTTCGCTGCTGGCCTGGGTCGGCGCACCGTCGCTGGCGCCCAGCTACTGGTTGGCCGACCAGCGCACCGCCACCGGCGAGCTGCGTACCCTGCGCCTGGAAGACGGCACACTGCTAAGCCTGAACACCCACACCGCCGTGGATATCGACTACCAAGGCGAGCAGCGGGTAATCGTGCTGCACCAGGGCGAAATCTCGATCGAAACCGGCCACCAGGACCCACGCCCGCTGCTGGTGCGCACCGACGATGGCCGCCTGCGGCCGTTGGGCACGCGCTTCCTGGTACGCCGTGAAGCACACGGCACGCGCCTGGAAGTGCTGCAAGCCTCGGTTGCCGCCATGCCGCACAACAGTGGCGACGAACAGGTGCTGCGCGAAGGCCAGCAGGTCCTGATGAACGCCAACGGCCTGGGCCAGGTCGGTGCCGTGCCGGCCGGTGCCGATGCCTGGACCCGCGGCATGCTGGTGGTGGACGACGTGCGCCTGGGCGACCTGCTGGCTGCGCTGGGCAAGTACCGCAGCGGCTACCTCGGCGTAGACGAGAAGGTCGCCGACCTGCGCGTGACCGGCAGCTTCCCGCTGACCGATACCGACTTGGCACTGGCGTCGCTGGTGCCGGCCTTGCCGGTGAAGATTGAGCGGCATACGCAGTGGTGGGTGAAGGTCACTTCCAAGTAAGCCTATACTGGCCTATTCGCGGGTGAACCCGCTCCCACAGAGACATCTCAGCGCATTTGAAATCTGAGATGTCCCTGTGGGAGCGGGTTCACCCGCGAAGAGGCCGGTGCAGGCAAACACAAATTTCAAATAATTCTCACTTTTTTTCAGATTCACCCTGTCACTTTTCAAATCTCGCTCGGCAAGGATGCAGCAAGCACTTACCCGTCGAGGAACCGCCGCATGTCCCGTGCCGTTGATCGTATCCTGCGTCCCAGCCTGATGGCCTTGGCCATCGCCGTGGCCGCACCGCTGGCCAGCCCTGCCCTGTTTGCCGCCGAGCAATCCGCTCCCCGCGCCTACAACCTGCCGAGCGCCGCCCTGGCCACCACCCTGAACCAGATCGCCAGCCAGGCCGGCATTGCCCTGGCCATCGACCCGGCACTGGTCAGCGGCCGCACATCGGCCCCGGTGAACGGCCAGTTCGACGGCCTCGGTGCCCTGCAAGCCGCCTTGCGCGGCACGGGCCTGCAACTGCAACAGAGCAGCGTCGGCAGCTACAGTTTGGTGGCGGTCCCGGACGGTACCATGGCTCTGCCGGAAACCACCGTGAATGCCGCCAGCGCCAGTGAAAGTGCCTGGGGCCCGGTCGACGGCTACCTGGCCAAGCGCACCGCCGCAGGCACCAAGACCGACACCGCACTGGTCGAAGTACCGCGTTCGATCTCCGTTGCCACCCGTCAGCAGATGAGCGACCGTGGCGTACACAGCCTCGACGACGCCGTGAAATACATGCCGGGCATTGTCTCCGCCAGCTTCGGCAGCGACACCCGCTATGACTGGATGCGCGTGCGCGGTTTCGAGCCAACCCAGTTCCTCGATGGCCTGCCGCTGCCGCGCGGTGTGTACGCCAACCCGAAAGCCGAAACCTGGAACCTCGACCGCCTTGCCCTGCTGCGCGGCCCGGCGTCCTCGCTGTACGGCCAGACCCCGCCCGGTGGCCTGCTGGACATGGTCAGCCGTCGCCCGCAAGCCGAAAGCGAGCACGAAATCGAACTGCAGTACGGCAGTGACAACCACCGCCAGATCAACTTCGCCAGCACCGGCAAGATCGACGACGAAGGCCGCTTTCTGTATGGCGTGAGTGGTGTGGTCCGGGACAGCGGCACGCAGATCGACCATATCGACAACAAGCGTTACAACATCGCTCCGAGCCTGACCTGGAACATCGACGAGGACACCACGCTGACCTTGCTGACCCAGTTCACCCGCGACGATACCGGCGCTACCAGCCAGTTCCGGCCCATCCAGGGCACCAAGATCGACATGCCGTTCGGCAAGATCTCGCACCACAAGAACCTGGGTGACCCGGACTACGAGTTCTACGACCGCACCTACTACGCGCTGGGTTACGCGTTCGAGCATCGCATCAACGATGTGTGGCAGTTCCGCCAGAACCTGCGCTACACCAAGTCCGACCTGGCGTTCCAGACCATCACCCCCGGCAGCTATTACGAGCCAGGTGGCCCGGTGAAGGACGATGGCACCGTCAGCCGCATGTCGACCAACACCGACGAGGACATCAGCCAGTTTGCCGTGGACAACAACTTCCAGGCCGACTTCGCCACCGGCGACATCACCCACACGCTGTTGCTCGGCCTGGACCACCAGCGCATCAACACCAATTACCTGTCGATCTTCGGTTTCAACGTGCCGAACAGCAACGTCAACAACCCGGTCTACGGCGTGCCGATCACCCGCCCGGACCGCTCCACGGCGTTCTACGACTACAACCAGAAATCCCGCCAGACCGGCGTGTATGTGCAGGACCAGATGGCGCTGGGCAACTGGCGCCTGACCCTGGGCGGTCGCGAGGACTGGGTGCACACCGGCACCAAGTACCTGAACCAGGGCGATGCCACCAATACCCAGCGTGACAAGAAGTTCAGCGGCAACGCAGCGCTCAGCTACGTGTTCGACTCCGGCTTCGTGCCGTACATTTCGTATGCCGAGTCGTTCCAGCCGTCGAGCAACGCCAGCGCATCGGCTACCGAGTCGTTCAAACCCACCGAAGGCCAGCAGTGGGAGCTGGGCGTCAAGTACCAGCCGCCGGGCTCCAACACTTTGCTGTCGGCAGCCGTGTATGACCTTACCCAGAAAAACGTCTCGGTCACCAACAACCAAGGTGGCGTGACCGTCACCAGCCAGACCGGCGAAGTAAAAGTCCGCGGTCTGGAGCTTGAAGCGGTTTCCGACGTGACCGAGAACCTGAAGGTGATCGCCGCCTATACCCTGGCCAAGTCCGAAGTGCAGGACGGCCTGTACAAAGGCAACCGCCTGCAGCTGATGCCAAACCAGCAAGCGTCGATCTGGGGTGACTACACCTTCCACTCGGGCGTGCTTGACGGCTTTGGTATTGGCCTGGGCGCACGCTACACCGGCAATACCTATGGTGACCAGGGCAATACCTGGCTGGGCAAGGCCAATGCCTACACTGTGTTCGATGCATCCGTGCACTACGACCTGGGCCGCCTGAACAACAGCCTCAAGGGTGCGTCGGTGGCAGTCAACGCCTCCAACTTGCTGAACAAGGACTACATCTCTACCTGTGACTCGTACTACTGCTACTACGGCGATGAGCGTAGTGTCGTGGCCAGCGCCACCTATAAGTTCTGAGTGAGCGGGGGCCGCTGTGCGGCCCAATCGCGACACAAGGCCGCTCCCACAGACACAGCGCCAGCCTCAGGCAATGCGCTCTTCCTGTGGGAGCGGCCTTGTGTCGCGATTGGGCTGCGCAGCAGCCCCCTGATCCAGCAGACAAAAATCGGTACCGTGATGAAAAGCCCAACCATCCGCCGCTGGTCCGTGGTCCACACCTGGAGCAGCCTGGTCTGCACCCTGTTCCTGCTGTTGCTGGCCGTCACCGGCCTGCCGCTGATCTTCCACCACGAACTCGAACACCTGCTCGGCGACGCCCCCGAACTGCGTGAAATGCCGACAGGCACCCCGCACCTCGACCTGCAGCAGCTGGTGCTCAAAGCCGAACAGCACCGCCCCGGCGAAGTCATGCAGTACTTTGGCTACGACGAAGACGAACCCAATGGCGTTGTGGCCATCACCGCCGCCACCGCCGACACCGACCCCAACCTGTCGCACACCTTCATGCTCGACGCTCGCACAGGCGAAGCAGTGGCCATGCCGGCCGCCAACGGCGGCTTTATGATGCTGATGCTGCGCCTGCACGTGGACATGTTCGCCGGGCTGCCCGGCAAACTGCTACTGGCCTTCATGGGCGTACTGTTCATCGTCGCGATCATCTCCGGCACCGTGCTCTATGCGCCGTTCATGCGCCGCCTGGACTTCGGCAGCGTGCGCCACGACAAATCCCGCCGCCTACGCTGGCTCGACCTGCACAACCTGATCGGCGTGGTCACCCTGGCCTGG
Organism: Pseudomonas sp. S37; assembly: GCF_016658545.1. Taxonomy (GTDB): domain Bacteria; phylum Pseudomonadota; class Gammaproteobacteria; order Pseudomonadales; family Pseudomonadaceae; genus Aquipseudomonas. Next base: position 14,093 of record NZ_JACVZC010000047.1, read on the forward strand.
GCACTCACGGTCGGCGTAACCGGCGTGATCAGCGCCCTGTCCGACCTGGTGATCGCGGCCTGGCGCAACGACAGCCTGGCCGCCATGGTCGCACCCTATCGTGATGCCCCGCCGCTCACCGAGCGCGCACCCGCCACACGCCTGCTGGCCATCGCCGAACAGGCCGCCCCCGGCATGCGCCCGGACTTCATCGCCTTCCCCGGCACGCGCTTTTCCAGCGAGCACCACTATGCAGTGTTCATGAACGGTGCCACGCACCTCAGTTCGCACCTGTTCACACCCGTGCTGATCGACGCCCGCACCCTGGAGGTCACGGCGGTCGGCGAGCGCCCCTGGTACATGGACGCCATGGGCCTGTCGCAACCGCTGCACTTCGGCGATTACGGCGGGCGGCCGATGCAAATTCTCTGGGCCGTGCTCGACGTGCTCACCATTGTCGTACTGTGGAGCGGCCTGTACCTGTGGTGGGGCAAACAGCGCAAACCCAAGGCGGTGCGGGCATGAGCCACAAGTCGCAATCGACCCGGCAGGTTTTCGCCTGGCCGGCACTGATCGCATTGCTGGTCGCGCTCGGCCTGTTCGCGGCGCTGCTCGGTGACGGCTGGTGGGACGCGCTGTCATGGCTCGGCCTGGGCATCCCGGCCTGGCTCAGTGTGCGTGGCATGGCCCGCCGCTGAGGTAGCCGGATAACGCATGGCCCAGGCCGCCAGGCTGCAGCATGGTCCGTTTCATAGCTGGATACGGACCATGACCACACCACAACGCTTTCGAGCGCTGGATGAACGCCTTACCGCACTGCTGCCGGTGGCTGGCAGTGTAGAGAAAGGCCTGGACGAGTGCCTGGGGCAGCTGTTCCCGGGCCTCGGCATTACCGCACGCACGCTCTATTTCGGCACCTATGACCTACTGACGCTGACAGGTTTGCACCTGTTCGACGGTGGCACCTTCAAGCTGCCCGCAGGAAGCCAGCCAAGCCACATCGGGTATCAGGCCCTGAGCCTGCCCATTGGCTTCAGTTCACGCATTGACAGCTTCTGCCGCACCCTTCGCCAGGAACTCCACGCCAGGCTGGCCGCCGATTGGCAAGCACGCGACGCCACAGGCCTTACCCGCGTGGTGCGGCTGGCCTCGCTGCGCAGTGACCAGTTCGACGCCGAAATGCGCTTGCGCAGCACTGACCAGACGCTCTCCAGCGAACACATCCAGTTGCTCAGAACCTGTCTGGAACTGCCGCTGCCCTGGCAGCGCAGGCATTTGCCGCTGCATTCACGCCCCCAGCTCTATCGCCCTTTGCTGACGGCTACCGAACCCAACTGGCGCAGCCATATACCCGGGTTCATGGTACTCACTGAGCACGGCCCGGAAGGCCAGTTGCTGGATCAGCAAAGCAAAGTCGGGCGTACGCTTCTCTGTAGTGTGGCGCACGGTGTGGAGGCCTTTGACAGCCTTGCCGAGCTGCATAAAGAGCTTTGTGAACGCTTGGAGGACCCGCAACAAAGCGAGCATCTGCTGGCATTGCTGGCTACCCCCGAGCAGCAGCAGCGCGCTCGTCAGGCCGAGCAGCTGCGCTATGACTGGTACCCCGAGGAGTTGGTGCAGTTTCAGGCATTTGCCATCCGCGACGCCCAGCTGGCACGCCTGACCCATGCCTGGCACCACAGTTGGAAACAAGGCCTGCAACGCAACGTCGAGCAGCTCGACAAGGCATTGGCCGAAGCGCTGGACATACGCACGCAGGTCGGCACTGTTGGCCCGCTCGCCAACCGCTACGGGCTGCTGCTGGAAAAGCACCTGCCCAACTGGTTGCGCACCACCTCACAACAAGGCGTGACGCATATCATGCAGGCGTTGCAGCAACAGGTGGCAGCCATCCAGGGTGCGGCGGCACCCGGGATTCTCACGCTGGGGCAGTTCAACCAGCAACACTCGCTGCTGAATTGGGTAAGCGAGAGGCTGCAGGAATACCTTCAACGTGACCCAGGCCTGGATATCCACCCTCGCGACATCTTTGTCAGCGTAACGGTTGCGCGCCAGATAGGCCCCCTGATCAATCCGCTCCCTACCGCGGGCGCCACGGGTTACATCCCCGTAGCCAGCAGGCCTATCGTGGGCGACACCATTGAATTTGTCCGGCACACCTATAGGCTCGACGAACTGGCGCTGTTGAACATCGCCTGGTTCGAAGTTGACTACTGGCTCACGGCAAAGGTGCACCTGGGCGATGGCGAAGCGTTGCCTGCCCTTACGCCGTCAAGGGTCAGGCAGATGGTACGGCGCCTGAATGCTGGAACCGGCTATCAGGCTTATCTGCGTACCCAGTTGCTCGCTTCACCCGAAGGCGAGTGGCGGCAGTGGGCGCACGGGGAGCTGAACCGCACCCGCATGAACGCCGAAGCCGTCAAGGGGCGTTACGCCGGCCATTTTCTTGTGGATACCATCGAGCAGGGCTACGGCTGGGCCAGCACAGTGATCAACGCCCCCGACAGCCAGGCGCGCCCTTACTTCAACAACGAGCAGCGCGTGGACGTACAGCAGTTGCTCATTCAGGAGCAGACGTTACAAGGCGTGCTGTTGCTGGTATCGCCCCTGAACTCCAAGCGCATTGTAGTGTATAGCCCAGACGCTCCCGACCGCCGCTACTGGCGTGAATATGCCAACGCACGTGGGCTGATACGTGCGATACGCAACGATGAGCGCCTGCGCAGTTACGTCGCCCAGCGCCTTCCCCTTGCCAACCGCAACAAGATCGAGAAACTCCTGGTCAAGGGACGCCTGGGTCCACACGTACGACAGCAGACCATCACCGGTAACCTTTACCACGCAGCCTACCGCGCAGAAGTCCAGAGCCTGCTGGCGCAAACTGACGCTGCCACCCGCAGTAACGAGGAATTGCTTGGTACATTCTCGATCAACGTACTGCGATTGTTGCTCGACATCGTGACCCTGGTCCTGCCCCAACGCCAACTCATCGCGCTGGCCTTCGGGCGCATGGGTATCTCGATCTGGGATGGTTTCGAAGCGTTCAACGAGGATGACCACGAAGGCGCGCTTCATCACGCCATCGCCGCCCTTAGTCATGCCACCGAAGGGCTGAACACGTTGGCAGGCTCCGGCATGATGCGGCGTGTGATGCGCGGCATGCCCACGCCACCTTCCGTACCACTGCCGTCCCGCTACCAGGCCAGGCCACCCGAGGCCAGGATACGTTATCGAATCGATGGGGCGCACGGCGAAGCGGTGTACGAGCTGGCTTCCACCAGCCCGGGTTTATCCCTGTACTACGTCAAGGACTTGCACGGCCGGTACTTCAACGTCAGCTTCGATGGCAGCCGCTGGCGCGCAACCGACCCAAGTCAACCGCTCGCCTACCTCAAGCTGCCCATCAAACGCCGCCTTGACGGTGGCTGGGTGGTGGACTCTCCACTGCTCTGGTACGACGGCCTGCCCGATCTGAAACAATTGCTGGGTGCGTGCCAACCGGACACACCCCTCAGCGGCTCAGCGGTCCCCGCAGAGCCAGACGTGTTCGAAGCGCATAGCATGCCGTTTCTACAACTGGGCAATCAGCAGGTAAATGTGCGGCACCACCCTCTGGCAGGGCATTTCCACCTTGCCATCCCTGAGTACATGCAAACCCATGTACCGATCTGGGCAGTGCTGCGTCGGCAAGAAGGTCAATGGCAAATCCGGGTACGCCAGCCAGGGCGCAGTAGCGACTGGCTGGCGCTGCCTGCGGATTATTCGGCAAGTCTGGGCAGCAGCCGGTCCAGCCGCTGATGCAGGGCACTGCCGCTCGGCCAGTTGCGCAACAGCCGCGCCCGGTCACGGGCGTAGGCTGGGGCAAAGCTGAGCTGGGTGGCATGCTGGCACATGGCGTCAAGGTCGATCAGCGACCACTGGCCGTTATCCCAGAACAGGTTGTGGCCCTTGAAATCGCCATGGCTGATGCGCTCGCGAATCAGCTGCTGCATGACATGCACCAAGGCATCGACCTGTTCTTCAGGTGCATCACCATTTTCCACGTAGGGCGCAAAGCATGCGGTCAGGTCCGGGCCATCGACGTACTCGGTAACCAGATAAGCGCGGCTGCGAAGGCCCATCACCCGTTGTTCCAGCACCGCCAGCGGGCGCGGCGTGGCGATGCCGAGGAACTCCAGGCGGTGCCCTTCGATCCACGAATGCCAGGCCCGGCTCGGGCGCCAGAAGCGCTTGAACCAATGTGCGGTGTTCTTGATGTTGTAGCGTTTGAGCACCAGTTGGCGGCCATTCACCTCGATGCGCGCCACGCTGGCAGCGCCACCGGTTTTGTACAGGTGGCCCTGGTCGATCAAGGCATCGGCCTGCTCCAGCACCGGCAGCATGGCGCCTAGCTCGCTCCGGCGAATCGCCCGCAAGCCTGAAAGGTTGCGTTCGACACTGAACAGGCTGCACTCGCGCCCAGCCTTTTCCAGATAGTCCTTCTGCCGCCAGCTGCGCACCTTGTCCACCTGCTTCTGCAAGGCTTCCAGCGGCAGCGCGTGCTCGGCATTGGCCAGCAGGTAATGCACCAGCAGCTCTTCGATGAACGGCTCCAGGCGCTTGGGCAACTGGGCGAAGAACACCCCAAGGTTCTCCAGCACACGCGGGCGCGACAGCTGCTGGCCAGGCGTTTCGGCCTTGATGCCGGCGCCGTCGATCAGGTACAGCTTGCCGCCGTGGCGCAGCAGGTTGTCCAGGTGCAGGTCTTCCTGCCACAGGCCCTGGGCATGCATGTGCGCCACGGCAGTCAGCGCTTCACCCAGCACCAGGTGCTGTTCGTCGGCCAGCACCGGCAGGTTTTCCACAGCGGCCCAGGCGTCCGCCAGGCTTTCGGCACCGTCGAGGAACTCGAACAGCAGCCAGCCGCCCTCGCCTTCCTTGAGGCCGTCGGCCAGCAGTTTTGGCGTGGTCAGGCCCTGCTCGGCCAACAGCTTCACGCCCTGCAGTTCACGCTGGAAATGCCGGGCAGCATTGCTACCGACCAGCAGTTTGGCCAGCACCGGGGTGCCGCGCCACACGCCGGCGCCAACATAGCGCTGGCCCGGCAGCACACGCAGCAGGCTGAGCAGTTGCAGGTCGGCGCTGCCGGCGGCATCGGCCAAGGTAATGCTCAACGGTAACGACGGGCTGCGCCCGGCATCCTTCAGTTCAGACAAACGCATCAGCGGGCCTCTTTTTCACGACGGCGTTGCGTCAGGCGTTGCAGCCAGGTATTGACCAGCGAGCCGTCGGCCGGCTGCGCCAGGTAAGTGGCCAGCAAGGTCCGCACATCCTGTTCGCTCCAGGCCTGGGCGCGGCGCAACAGCGGCTCCAGGTCCTTGAGCCGGTCACGCATGCCGAACAGCAGCGGCCGGGTCTTCTCCAGGTCGATCAATTGCGCATCCCAACCCTCGCGGCGTTGGCGCAGGAAGATGTGCTTGGGGTAAAAGCAGCCGTGCACCTGGCCAGCGCTGTGCAGGGTACGCGCCAGCAGGCCGCAGGCCTGCAGGATGCCCATGCGTTCGGCGTCACCCAGCTGCGACCATTGCGCCAGCAGGCTGTCGAGGTCGGCCCACTCGTCCAGTGCACGGGTCATCAGGATGGCCCGGTGTTTGCCGCCTTGCTTGCGCTCACCATAGAACACCGCCTGCAAGGCCGGGATGTGCAGCTTCTGGTAACGGCTGATGTTGCGGAATTCACGGGCGAAGGTCGGCTCGCCCAACGGCCGGTGCAGGGTGCGGGTCAGGTAGTCGCTCTGGCGCTTGAGGTAGTAGCCCTTGCCTTCCAGCTCAAGGCGGAACACGCTGCTCCAGCCTCCCCGGCCGGTATTCGGTTCGTCCACAGCGTCCAGTTGCAACGCCCACAGCGCCTCGAAGTCGTCCAGGCCATGGCGTTTGAGCAGCGCGAGGTCTGCGCTGGCCAGGTAATCGGTCATTCCCTTCCCTCGAAAAAGCCCAGTACCTGGCGAATGCGCTTCTTGTCGCGCACATTCAGCCGGTCGCGGCCACGGTATTGCAGGTAGAAGCGCAGGCGCTGGGTGGCCGACAGGTGATACTTGGCCACCTTGTCCAGGCACGCCAGGTCCTTGATCATCCGGTGCCGCCACATGAAGCCGCGCCAGAAGTCGCCGGTGGGGCAGTCGATGAAGAATAGCGTGCCCTGGTCATCGACCAGCAGGTTGCGCCACTTCAGGTCGTTATGGGCAAAGCGGTGTTCGTGCATCACCCGGGTATGGTGGGCCAGCTGACGGCTGATATGGTCGACCCAGGCGCGGTCGGCCAGGCGCGCATCGTTACGCTCGGCCAGTGCCGACAAGTCTTCAGTGTTGGGCAACTCGCGGGTGATCATCGCCCCGCGGCCAAACGCCAGGCCATTGCGCTCAAGCCCCCAGGCCACCACTTCAGCGGTGGGGATGCCCCACTTGGCGAACTGCTTGAGGTTCTGCCATTCGGCCTTGATGCGTGGCCGGCCCAGGTAGCGGCGCATGTGCTTGCCGGCACCGGTGTAGCGTTTGACGTAGTAGTTGACCCCGTCACGCTCGATGCGCACCACCTCGCTCAGCGGGTCGCGGGTCAGGCGTTCGCCTTGAATGGCAAATACCGCATCGAGGCTGCCGAAGTCCGCCGCCAGGTGTTGATAACCCGGCGCCAGTGTCCAACTCGCCATCAGAGTGCATCCCCATAGCGTTGCTTGCGGTCGTAGAGTTTCTGCGCCTTGCGCTCCAGCCAGGCGAGCAGCGCGGCTTCGTCCTTGAGGATTTGCCGCAGCGGGCGCTGGAAGTAACCGCGCAGGAAACGCAGCTTGTCGCGCTGGGTAAGGCCGATGTCCAGCGCCGAGAAATACAGCGCTGCCAGGTCCTTGTCGCGCCAGCGACGGCTGATTTTGGCTCGGGTTTGCGCGCGGTGCAGGTCGATCACCGACAGTTTGAAGTCATCCGCCGTCACCGGGCGGTCAGTGTGCAGCAGGAAGTGGCAGATGTAGCAGTCGCGGTGGTTGACCCCGGCGCGGTGCATGCCGCCGGTCATCTTCGCCACCTCGGCGATCAGCGCACGCTTCAGGCGCGGCTCGGGCGGCTGTTTGACCCAGTCGATGCTGAAGTCTTCCAGGCTGATGGTCGGCGCCAGCTCCTCGGTGATGATGAACGAGTGCTGCGTGGCCGGGTTGCTGCCGCGCTCGCCGTAGGCAACTGCGGTCATGGTCGGCACGCCCACCTCATGCAGGCGCTGGATGGCCTGCCATTCCTGGCCGGCGCCGAGCACCGGCAGCTTGGCGGTGAACAGGTTCTTGAAGATCTCGCCCCAGCCAATGCCGCGGTGGATCTTGACGAAAAAGCCCTCGCCAGCCACCTCGGTGCGCAGCGTGCGGCGCCCTTCCAGTTCGCGATAGACCTCGCCTTGCAGCGCCTCTACGGCGTCGAAGGCATCACGCCCGGCCCACAGGCGTTTGAAGGGTTCGGCCAGTATCAGCTTCATGCGGTTTTCTGCCCCAGGATCACGTCGGCAGCATGCTGCGGCATGCTGTACAGATCAGCGGTTTCAGCAAATGCCAGGCCGTTGCGCGACCAGCTTGCACGGGCCTGCGGGTCTTCGAGCATGCGCTGCAGGTAGCCGTTGAGCTGCTCTTGTTCGAACGGCTCGTCCAGCACCAGGCCACTGTCGGCCTCGGCAATGTAATGCGCGTAGCCGCACACCTTGGACACCAGCACCGGCAAGCCGGCCACCAGCGCTTCGAGCAGCACCGTACCGGTGTTCTCGTTGTAGGCCGGGTGAATCAACAGGTCGGCGCCCAGCAGGAAGCGCGGGATATCGCTGCGCCCCTTGAGGAACTGCACCTGGTCGCCCAGGCCCAACGTCGCGCTTTGCAGCTGGAACACCTTGGGGTCGTCCTGGCCGATCACCATCAATCTGGTACGCTTGCGCAGGGCCGACGGCAGCGCGGCCAGGGCCTTGAGGCTGCGGTCCACACCCTTGGTCTTGAAGCCCGAACCAATCTGCACCAGCAAAAGGTCGTCATCACCCAGGTTGAATTCCTTGCGGAACTCGGCGCGGATTTCGGCGGCGTTGGCCGGCGCGCGGCGGTCCTGGGAAATACCCGGTGGCAGCAGGTGGAAGCGCTCTTGCGGGGTGCCATAGTGCTTGATGAACAGCGGCTGCTGTACTTCGGAAATCATCAGCACTTCGGTATGCGCATCTTTGGCGAACACCGCACGCTCGTACTCGGCAAAGTGCCGGTAGCGGCCCCAGCGGCGGTACAGGCCACCACGCAGGGTTTGCGCCTTGTCTTCGAAGCAGCCGTCGGCGGCGTAGTACACGTCCAGCCCCGGCATCTTGTTGAAGCCGATCAGGCGGTCTACCGGGCGTTTGGCCAGGTCGGCCGCCATCCAGGCGCTGAGCTTCTCGTTGCGGCGGTGGTTGAAGATCGCCTTCACCGGCGCCACCAGCACCTCGAAGCCCGGCGGAATGTCACCCTCCCAGATCAGCGTGTAGACACGGATCTGGTGGCCCCGCTTCTGGCATTCCAGGGCAATGCGCATGAAGTCGCGCTGCAGCCCGCCGAAGGGGAAATATTTGTAAAGCACGAAAGCCAGTTGCATCAACGGACATCCTCAGCCAGCAGCAACGCGCTCAAGCGGCTCGCCACATGCTCGGGATTCAGGCGAGTGAAGCACAGCGGCCACTCGCGTTTCAGATCAAACCGGGCCAGGTCATCGGCGCTCGGTTTATAGGTGCACTTCTTCTGCAGGCAGGGAGCGCAAGGCCAGTCACTGGCCTGGTGAATCTGGGTCCGTCCGTAGGCGCCAGTCAGGCCCGGGTTGGTCGGGCCAAACAGCGAAATGGTCGGCACATCGAGTGCCGCCGCCAGGTGGCCAAGGCCGGTATCGACCGCCACGCAGGCTTTTGCCGCCGCCAATACGCGTGCGACGCCGGCAAGGTTCAATTTGGGGAGCACCTGGCAGTTGTTCAAGCCCTGGGCAATGCGCTCGGCCCGCGCCTTCTCGGCCGGGTTGCCCCACGGCAGGCGCACTTCCAGCTTGCGCCGGCCCATGCGCTCGGCCAGCTCGCGCCAATAAGCTTCAGGCCAGTGCTTGGTTGCCCAGGTGGTGCCATGCAGGAACACCACATAGGGTGCAGCCGGCGGCAGTTGCAGGCGGTCGAGGTCCAGGCCGTAGTTGCCGATGCCTTCCGGCAGGTCGTAGGCCAGGGCCATGGCGAACAGCTGGCGCACCCGCTCTACCGCGTGTTGCCCGGTGGCCACCGACAGCGGCCGGTCATAGAAGCGGCTGGCCCAGCCTTCGCGGGCCGAGTAGCGGTCCAGGCCGGCCACCGGGGCCTTCACGTAGCGGGTCAGCCAGGCCGACTTGACCAGGCCCTGGGCGTCGATGACCAGGTCGTACTTGCGCTCGCGCACACGCTTCTTGAACGCCCGCCACTCGCCACTCTTGATGGTTTGCCAGAGGTTCTTGCGCCAGCGGCGGATAGCCACCGGGATAACCTGATCGACCGCCGGGTGCCAGCTGGGGATTTCGGCAAAGCCTTCTTCCACCACCCAGTCGAAACGGATACCCGGGATGGCATGGGCGGCATCGGTAAGCGCCGGCAGGGTGTGGATCACATCACCCAGCGACGAAGTCTTGATGATCAGTACCCGCACTTAGTCGACCTCGGCCACGGTATCGATCAGGTCCGGCCCACTCAGGCTGTGCAGGGCGGCGATGACTTTGCCCGGCTCCAGCAGGCGCAGGCAGTTGTAGTGGCCAAAGCGGCAGGTACGGTCAAAGCACGGGCTGCACTCGATACCGGTGCGCACCACTTCCACCTGCTCGGCCAGCGGCGGCGTGAAGCCTGGCGAAGTGGAACCGTACACCGCGACCAGCGGGCGGTTCAGCGCGGCGGCTACGTGCATCAGCCCGGAGTCGTTGGACACCACGGCATGCGCGCAGGACATCAGGTCGATGGCCTCGGCCAGCGAGGTTTCACCCGCCAGGTTGGACGATTCTTCACGGAACCCCGGGATCAGCCGGTCGCGGATCTGCTCGCCGACCGGGTGGTCGTTCTTCGAGCCGAACAGCCACACCTGCCAGCCTTGGCGGATCATCGCATCGGCCACGGCGGCATAGTGCTCGGCCGGCCAGCGCTTGGCTTCGCCGAACTCGGCACCGGGGCACAGCGCCAGTACCGGGCGGTCCAGCTCCAGGCCGAACTTGGCCAGGGCAGCTTCGCGGCTTTGCGCTTCGATCTGCAGGCTGGGGCGCGAATACGGCTGCGGCAGCTCGGCACCGGGCGCGTAGGCCAGGGCCATGAAGCGCTCGATCATCAGCGGGTAGCGGGCCTTGTCCAGCTTGCGCACGTCGTTTAGCAGGCCGAAGCGCATTTCGCCGCGCCAGCCGGTGCGTTTGGGGATGCCGGCGAAGAACGGCACCAGGGCCGACTTCAGCGAGTTGGGCAGCAGGATGGCCTGGTCGTACTGGCCGGCCAGGGACTTGCCGATGCGCCGTCGCGTGGCCAGCTCCAGCGCGCCGTGGCCGAGCGGGAAGCTCAAGGCCTGGCGCACTTCGGGCATGCGTTCGAGTATCGGCCGGCTCCACTCGGGCGCCAGCACGTCGATCACGCAGTCGGGGTGCTGCTGTTTCAGGCACTGGAACAAGGTCTGCGCCATCACCATGTCGCCGACCCAGCTGGGGCCAATGATCAGTATTCTCATGCTTAGTCCAGAAACGCTCGGGGAGGCTACAGACTGCGGTACAGCCTGGCCTCCCCTCTTTATATTCAGGCTATGTGGCGGACAGTGTACCACTCAGGCAAATCCATGGCTGATCGCAGCCCTTGTGGGAGCGGGTTCACCCGCGAAGAAGACGACGCGGTGCATGGCACCGGCTTCGCCGGTGTTCGCGGGTGAACCCGCTCCCACAGGGCTGGCGGGGCCTTCAGGTGAGGCCAAGCTCACCCCAGATCCGCCGCACTTCAAGGCGTTCATCGGCAAACTGTGCCGCATCGATCACCCCGGCCTGCTTCTGCAAGGCCTGGCGGTGCGAGGCCGAGCGGAACGCCTTGTACACTTCACGCAACAGCACCGCGTCACTGGCCGGCATCAAACCTGCCTGCTCCAGCTCTTCCAGAATGCGGATGTTATCGGTCCATCGGAGTATGGCCGGGTGGTCATGGGACCAGGCCAAAGCGGCGTATTGCACCATAAATTCGATATCGACGATACCGCCGGCATCCTGCTTGATATCGAACGGCACACCGGCCTCGAAGGCGTTGGCGGCCGTGCCGGCAGCGGTAGCCTTGGTGCCGAGGTTGTCGCGCATCTTGGCGCGCATTTCACTCACTTCGCTGCGCAGTTTTTCCAGGTCGCGGGCCTGGCCCAGCACCTTGGCCCGTACCCCTTCGAACGCCGCGCCCACCTGCTTGCAGCCCACCAGCACCCGGGCGCGTACCAGGGCCTGATGCTCCCAGGTCCAGGCTTCGTTCTGCTGGTAACGCTCGAACGCGCCCAGCGAGCTGACCAGCAGGCCTGAAGCGCCGGACGGGCGCAGGCGCATATCCACGTCGTACAGCTGGCCCGAGTTGGTCTGGGTAGTCAGCAGGTGGATGATGCGCTGGCCCAGGCGGGTGAAGAACTGCGCGCTATCGATCGGCTTGGCGCCGTCGGTTTCCGCCTGCGGGTCGCCGTCGTGGATGAATACCAGGTCCAGGTCCGAACCGTGGCCCAGCTCCAGGCCACCCACCTTGCCGTAGCCAATAATGATGAACCCCGGGTCGCACAGGCTGCCGTCGCTGCGCTTGGGCTGGCCGTGGCGGGCCACGGTCTGGCGCCAGGCCAGCGCCAGTACCTGGTCGAGGATGGCTTCGGCCAGCCAGGTCAGGTAGTCGCTGACTTTCATCAACGGCAGGTTGCCGCTGATTTCCGAGGCTGCCACGCGCAGGCTGTGGGCCAGCTTGAAGTGGCGCAGCGCCTCCATCTGTTGTTCCAGGTCGTCCTCGGGGATGCGCGTCAGGCGCTCGCGCAGCTCGCTGGCCAGCTCTGGCGCCAGTGGCGGGCTGAACAGGCGGCCTTCATTGAGCAGTTCGTCGAGCAGCAGCGGGTAGCGGGCCATCTGCTCGGCAATCCATGGGCTGGCGGCGCACAAGGTGAGCAGGCGGCGCAAAGCCCCTGGGTTTTCGGTCAGCAGCACCAGGTAAGCCGAACGCCGCGCCACCGCCTCGACCAGCGGCAACACACGTTCAAGCACCAGGTCGGGGTTGTCATGCTCCACCGCCTGCGCCAGCAACCGCGGGATAAAAGCATCCAGGCGTTCACGGCCAATGCGCTGCATCGAGCGCAGTTGCGGGCTGGAGCGCAGTGCAGCCAGGCGCCGCAGGGCTTCGACGGGCGCCTTGAAGCCGGCCTCCTCCAGCTGGCGGCCGGCGGCCTCCTCGTCCTGGGCCTGCTCCCACAGCGGCGACCATTCACCGCCCACCACCAGTTCACCTTCGCCGTCTTCATCATCCGGATCGGCGATCACCTGGCGGAAGTGCCAGTCGATCCGGCCACGCCAGTACATCAGCTGGTCGTGGAAGCTCTGCCAGTCGGCAAAGCCAAGGATGTAGGCCACCCGCGCCTGGTCGGTTTCGTCCTCGGGCAGCATCTGTGTCTGGCGGTCAGCGATGGCCTGGATGGCGTGCTCGGTGTAACGCAGGAACTCATAGCCCTCGCGCAACTCAGCCACCACCGCCGGCGGCAGGTAGCCCTGGCCCTCCAGGGTCGCCAGCACCTTGAGCAGCGGCCTTTGCTGCAGGCTGAGGTCACGCCCGCCGTGGATCAGCTGGAAGGCCTGGGCGATGAACTCGACCTCGCGGATGCCACCGGCACCCAGCTTGATGTTGTCGGCCATGCCCTTGCGCCGCACTTCCTGCTGGATCAGCTGCTTCATGGTGCGCAGCGCTTCGATCGCGGAAAAATCCAGGTAACGGCGGTAGACGAACGGGCGCAGCATCTCCTGCAACTGCGCGCCGGCCGCCTGGTCGCCGGCCACCACCCGCGCCTTGATCATTGCGTAGCGTTCCCAGTCGCGGCCCTGGTCCTGGTAGTACTGCTCCAGGGCATTGAAGCTGAGCACCAGCGCGCCGGCCGAGCCGTACGGGCGCAGGCGCATGTCGACGCGGAACACAAAGCCGTCGACGGTCACCGGGTCCAGCGCCTTGATCAACCGTTGGCCCAAGCGGGTGAAGAACTCCTGGTTGTCCAGCGAACGCTTCACCCCTTCGGTTTCACCGCCTTCGGGGAAACCAAAGATGAGGTCGATATCCGACGACAGGTTCAGCTCCACCGCGCCCAGCTTGCCCATGCCCAGCACCACCATGGGCTGCGGCTGGCCGCTGCGGTTGCCGATGGGCGTGCCGAACTGCTGGCAATGGCGCGGGTACAACCATTGGTAGGCTTCGTCGATGGAAGCATCGGCAAGGTCCGACAGGTCACGGCAGGTTTCGCCCAGTTCGGCCTGGCGGGTGATGTCGCGCCAGATGATGCGCACCTGTTGACGGTTGCGTGCGCGGCGCAGGTTGCGCGCCAGTTCGTCTTCGCTTTGCGCCGCCTGTGCAGCCTCGGCAATTTGCCCGCGCAGCTCACCCGGGGCGTAACGTCGCTCCAGCTCGCCGCTGGCCAGCAGGGCAAACAGCATGGCCGGGTCGCGCTGGGCCACACCCAGAACGAAGTCGCTGGCGGCGGCAACCTGATCGAACTGTTGCCGATGAACCGGGCTCCAGGCCTTCAGGTCAAGTTCGGGGTGGGCAGCCACGGCATCGCTGATGAATTGCTGGTTGCGAACGACCAGTGGCTGCAGGGTGACGGGCAGATCGGAAGGCAAAGGTAGGCGCATGGTCTATCCTTGATCGGCGTGAAATAGAGGGGAAAAAGCGGCCAAGGGAAAGCCGGACCACGGTTGGACTGTCGTACAAAAGTTGGAAATAGCTGAAAAAAACGGAATATTGGCAACAAACATCAAGAACCACCCGTTCGCGACACAATGCCAACCAACATGAACGTTTTTCCTCACAAGCGAAGGTGCGACCAAACGTCGCATAGATGTAGTTTTACTACTACTCATGTCGTGTAAAAGCATGAAATGCGAAAGCAAATGTAGTAAAACTACAACGCGCCGGAAGACACCCCGGTAATCCAAGAATTCACGACGTCTGCCCATAAGGCCAGTCGCAATCTCAGGCAATCGATTCTGGTTGCCTTTCCGCCCTGGAGCAAGCCATGCAAGACCTCGATCCAATCGAAACCCAGGAATGGCTGGATGCCCTGGAGTCGGTCCTCGACAAAGAAGGCGAAGACCGCGCTCATTACCTGATGACCCGTATGGGCGAGCTGGCCACCCGCAGTGGCTCCCAGCTGCCGTATGCGATCACCACGCCATACCGCAACACCATCCCTGTCACCCACGAAGCACGCATGCCTGGCGACCTGTTCATGGAACGCCGCATTCGCTCGATGGTGCGTTGGAACGCCCTGGCCATGGTCATGCGCACCAACCTGAAAGACTCGGACCTGGGCGGACACATCTCCAGCTTCGCCTCCAGTGCCACCCTGTACGACATCGGCTTCAACTACTTCTTCCAGGCCCCGACCGAAGAACACGGCGGCGACCTGGTGTTCTTCCAGGGCCACGCTTCGCCAGGCGTCTACGCCCGTGCCTTCATGGAAGGCCGCATCAGCGAAGACCAGATGAACAACTTCCGTCAGGAAGTGGACGGCAACGGCCTGTCTTCGTACCCGCACCCTTGGCTGATGCCTGACTTCTGGCAGTTCCCGACCGTTTCGATGGGTCTGGGCCCGATCCAGGCCATCTACCAGGCACGCTTCATGAAGTACCTGGAAGCGCGCGGCTTCATCCCGGCCGGCAAGCAGAAAGTCTGGTGCTTCATGGGCGACGGCGAGTGCGACGAGCCGGAATCCCTGGGCGCAATCGCCCTGGCCGGCCGCGAGAAGCTGGACAACCTGATCTTCGTCATCAACTGCAACCTGCAGCGCCTCGACGGCCCGGTTCGCGGCAACGGCAAGATCATCCAGGAACTCGAAGGCGTGTTCCGTGGCGGTGGCTGGAACGTCAACAAAGTCGTCTGGGGCCGTTTCTGGGACCCACTGCTGGCCAAGGACACCAACGGTGCCCTGCAGCGCCGCATGGACGAAGTCATCGACGGCGAGTACCAGAACTACAAAGCCAAAGACGGCGCGTACGTTCGTGAAAACTTCTTCAACACCCCAGAGCTCAAGGCCATGGTCGAAGACCTGTCCGACGACGAGATCTGGAAGCTCAACCGTGGCGGCCACGACCCGTACAAGGTCTACGCGGCATACCACCAGGCTGTGAACCACAAAGAGCAGCCAACCGTCATCCTGGCCAAGACCATCAAGGGTTACGGTACCGGTGCCGGCGAAGCCAAGAACACCGCGCACAACACCAAGAAGGTCGACGTCGACAGCCTGCGTCACTTCCGTGACCGCTTCGACATCCCGGTCAAGGATGCCGACCTTGAGAACCTGCCGTTCTTCAAGCCGGAAGAAGGTTCTGCCGAAGCCAAGTACCTGGCCGAGCGCCGTGCTGCCCTGGGCGGTTTCGTGCCTCAGCGCCGCGCCAAGAGCTTCAGCGTGCCAACGCCACCACTGGAAACGCTGAAAGCGATCCTGGACGGCTCGGGCGACCGCGAAATCTCCACCACCATGGCCTTCGTGCGTATTCTGGCGCAGCTGGTCAAGGACAAGGACATCGGCCAGCGCATCGTCCCGATCATCCCGGACGAAGCCCGTACCTTCGGTATGGAAGGCATGTTCCGCCAGCTGGGCATCTACTCGTCGGTCGGCCAGCTCTACGAGCCAGTCGATAAAGACCAGGTGATGTTCTACCGCGAAGACAAGAAGGGCCAGATCCTCGAGGAAGGCATCAACGAAGCCGGCGCCATGTCGTCGTTCATCGCTGCCGGTACCTCGTACAGCTGCCACAACCAGCCGATGCTGCCGTTCTACATCTTCTACTCGATGTTCGGCTTCCAGCGCATTGGCGACCTGGCCTGGGCCGCTGGCGACAGCCGCACCCGTGGTTTCCTGATCGGCGGTACCGCCGGCCGTACCACCCTGAACGGTGAAGGCCTGCAGCACGAAGACGGTCACAGCCACATGATGGCGGGCACCATCCCGAACTGCCGCACCTACGATCCAACCTACGGCTACGAGCTGGCGGTGATCATCCAGGACGGCATGAAGAAGATGACCGAAGAGCAACAGGACATCTTCTACTACATCACCGTGATGAACGAATCCTACCAGCAGCCAGCCATGCCGGCCGGTGTCGAGGAAGGCATCATCAAGGGCATGTACCTGCTCGAAGAAGACACCCGCGAAGCCGCGCACCACGTTCAGCTGATGGGCTCCGGCACCATCCTGCGCGAAGTCCGCGAAGCGGCGAAGATCCTGCGTGAAGAGTTCAACGTCGGTGCCGACGTGTGGAGCGTCACCAGCTTCAACGAACTGCGTCGCGACGGCCTGGCCGTAGAGCGCGCCAACCGCCTGAAGCCTGGCCAGAAGCCACAGGAAACCTACGTCGAGCAGTGCCTGAACGGCCGCAAAGGCCCGGTCATTGCCTCTACCGACTACATGAAGCTGTTCGCCGAGCAGATTCGCCAGTGGGTACCGAGCAAAGAGTTCAAGGTCCTGGGTACCGACGGTTACGGCCGCAGCGACAGCCGCAAGAAGCTGCGTCACTTCTTCGAAGTCGACCGCCACTTCGTGGTGCTGGCTGCCCTGGAAGCCCTGGCTGACCGTGGCGAGATCGAACCCAAGGTTGTTGCAGACGCTATCGTCAAGTTCGGTATCGACCCGGACAAGCGCAACCCACTGGACTGCTGAGGAGTATTTTTAAGTGAGCGAACTCATTCGCGTACCTGACATCGGCAGCGGTGAAGGTGAAATCATCGAGCTGTTCGTCAAGGTCGGTGACCGTATCGAGGCTGACCAGAGCCTGCTGACCCTGGAGTCCGACAAGGCCTCCATGGAGATCCCGGCCCCCAAGGCCGGCGTCATCAAGGAACTGAAGGTCAAGCTGGGCGACCGCCTGAAAGAAGGCGACGAGCTGCTGGTGCTGGAAGCCGAGGGCGCCGCTGCTGCGGCCCCTGAGGCACCGGCCGCCGCTGCTGCCCCGGCTGCTGCTCCAGCGCCAGCCGCTGAAGCCGCCCCTGCACCTGCTCCGGCCGCAGCCCCGGCTGCCGCCAGCGTGCAGGACATCCACGTGCCGGACATCGGCTCGTCGGGCAAGGCCAAGATCATCGAAGTGCTGGTCAAGGTCGGCGACACCGTCGAAGCCGACCAGTCGCTGATTACCCTGGAGTCTGACAAGGCCTCCATGGAAATCCCTTCGCCGGCTGCCGGCGTGGTCGAAGAAGTCCTGTGCAAGCTGGAAGACGAAGTCGGCACTGGCGACCTGATCTTCAAGCTCAAGGTTGCTGGCGCTGCGCCTGCTGCTGCCCCGGAACCTGCCGCTGCTGCCCCGGCCAAGGCTGAGGCGGCTCCGGCTGCCGCACCTGCCGCTACCGCTCCCGCTGCTGCCCCTGCACCGGTTGCTACCGCACCGGCTGCCAGCAACAACGCCAAGGTTCACGCAGGCCCGGCTGTTCGTCAGCTGGCCCGTGAATTCGGTGTCGAGCTGGGCGCTGTTGCTGCTACCGGCCCGCACGGCCGCATCCTGAAAGAAGACGTGCAGGTTTACGTCAAGGCGATGATGCAGAAGGCCAAGGAAGCACCAGCAGCCGCTGGCGCAACCGGCGGCGCTGGCATCCCGCCGATCCCGGCCGTGGACTTCAGCAAGTTCGGTGAAGTGGAAGAAGTGGCCCTGACCCGCCTGATGCAGGTCGGTGCTGCCAACCTGCACCGCAGCTGGCTGAACGTGCCGCACGTGACCCAGTTCGACTCCGCCGACATCACCGAGCTGGAAGCCTTCCGCGTTGCGCAGAAGGCCGTGGCCGAGAAGGCAGGCGTGAAACTGACCGTGCTGCCACTGCTGCTCAAGGCCAGCGCCTTCCTGCTCAAGGAAATGCCGGACTTCAACAGCTCGCTGGCGCCAAGCGGCAAGGCCATCATTCGCAAGAAGTACGTGAACATCGGCTTCGCCGTGGACACCCCGGACGGCCTGCTGGTCCCAGTGATCAAGAACGTCGACCAGAAGAGCCTGCTGCAACTGGCTGCCGAAGCGGCGGCGCTGGCTGAAAAAGCCCGCACCAAGAAGCTTTCGGCTGACGAGATGCAAGGCGCTTGCTTCACCATCTCCAGCCTCGGCCACATTGGCGGCACCGGCTTCACGCCGATCGTCAACGCGCCGGAAGTGGCGATTTTGGGCGTGTCCAAGGCGACCATGCAGCCGGTCTGGGATGGCAAGGCCTTCCAGCCGAAGCTGATGCTGCCGCTGTCGCTGTCCTACGATCACCGTGTGATCAACGGCGCTGCCGCCGCGCGCTTCACCAAGCGCCTGGGCGACGTGCTGGGTGATATCCGCACCATGCTGCTGTAAGGCAGCACACTGCCCCTGCGTGCAGGGGCAGTACCCTTTTCGAGCTGCCACGCTCGTACCTCAACCCCGTCATTTGGCGGGGCTTTTTTTTGCCTTGAGAAAGCCGGAAGGGCTTTGCCCTCTGCGGGAGCGGGTTCACCCGCGAACGATCCAACCCGGTATATGGCACCGGCTGCGCCGGTGTTCGCAGGTGAACCCGCTCCCACAGGCCGCAAAGCGGCCCCAAAATCTTCAGGCAAACTTCAGATTCCGGCCAAACAGCCGATAACCCGTACACAGCATCACGCATGGCCGCTTGCCAGCCCTCGGGACATGATGCAACCTTGCCAGATACGCCGCTGTCCCAAGCTGCGTTCCCTCTTCAAGCGAGTCTTCGATGAAAAGCCAACCCGATGCCGCCAGCCGTGTGGCGGCCGAGGTCGTCACGCAGTTACCCGTGCCCTCGCGGCTCGGCATGCTGCGTTTCGAAAGGCTCAACGAAGCCACCTGGGCCATGCTCTACCTGGACCCGGCCTGCGAGCGCCAGTTCGGCCTGCAAGCCGGCGACTTGTGCGCCTTGGTCGACGCGCCCTATGCCAGCCTGATGGAACCCGAGGCACGCTACCGCCTGCACGACGAGATACAACAGCAACTGGCCCAGCGCGGTTACTACCGGGTGCGCTATACCCTGCATACCCCCAGCACCTCACTGCGCCTGCTGGAGGCCGGTGAAGCCTACAAGCAACACAATCGCCAGCTGTTGCGCGGCTACCTGAGCGTGCTCGACGACCAGCACGAGGACGCTGGCGACAGCGATGCCAGCGACCTGGAGTCACGTAACAACCGCCTGCAACTGGCCCTGCAACTTAACCAGCGCGCCCAGCAAGAACAACTCGAGCACCTGGAGCGGGTGCGCGGCCAGCAGGACCTGATCCTGCGTCTGGCCCGCCAACGCTACAGCGCCGAAAACTCGCTGCTGGAAGCCGCCCAACTGATCACCCAGAGCGCCTGCGAAATCTACAAGGTCGACTGCGCCAGCATCTGGCACCTGGAAGACCAGCGCCTGGAGCCGATCATTGCCTGGTACCGCGACGCCCAAGAGCACCGCCAGCCCGAAGCCATCGATGCCAGCCGCTTCCCCGACTACCTCGACGCGCTGCACGCCAGCCGTGCCATCGATGCCCACAACGCCGGCCACGATCCGCGCACCCGCGCCCTGGCACAAAGCATGCGCCCGGAAAACAAAGCCATGCTCGACGCCAGCATCCGCGTCGATGGCCAGGTCGTCGGCGTACTGTGCCTGGAACAGACCGGCCAGCCACGTGCCTGGCAGTCGGATGAAATTGCCTTCGCCGGCGAACTGGCCGACCAGTTCGCCCAGGTCATCACCAACCATAACCGGCGCGCAGCAGCCAGTGCCCTGCACCTGTTCCAGCGTGCGGTCGAGCAAAGCGCCAACGCCTTTCTGCTGGTAAACCGCGATGGCCGGGTGGAGTACGTCAACCCCAGCTTTACCGCCATCACCCAGTACAGCACCGATGAAGTCCAAGGCCGCCACCTCGGTGAGCTGCCAGCGCTGGAAAACCTCAGCGAGCTGCTGTTCGACTCGCCGTCGAGCCTGGCCATGGGCAACAGCTGGCAGGGCGAATTCAAGAGCCGGCGCAAGAACCTCGAGCCGTACTGGGGCCAGCTGTCGATTTCCAAGGTGTACGGCGACAACCGTGAGCTGACGCATTACATCGGCATCTACGAAGACGTCACCCAGACCAAGCTGGCCCAGCAACGCATCGAGCGCCTGGCCTACACCGACAACCTGACCAACCTGGGCAACCGCCCGGCGTTCATCCGCAGCCTCGACGAGCGCTTTGCCCGCGACGGCGAAAACTCGATGTGCCTGCTGCTGGTAGACATCGATAACTTCAAGCGCATCAACGACAGCCTCGGCCACCAGACCGGCGACAAACTGCTGATCAGCCTGGCCCGGCGCTTGCGCAACAGCCTGCACACCGGCGGCATCCTGGCGCGCTTTGCCAGTAACGAGTTTGCCGTGCTGCTTGATGACACCAGCCTGGAAGACGGCCAGAGTGTTGCCATGCAGCTGCTGCGCACGCTCGACAAACCGATGTTCGTCGACAACCAGCTGATCAACGTTACCGCCTCGGTGGGCCTGGCCTACGCGCCGCTGCACGGTACCGACCCGGCCAGCCTCATGAAAAACGCCGGCCTGGCGCTGCACAAGGCCAAGGCCAACGGCAAGCACCAGGTGCAGGTGTTTACCGAAGTGCTCAATGCCGAGGCCAGCTACAAGCTGTTCGTCGAGAACAACTTGCGCCGCGCGCTGACCCAGAACGAGCTGGAAGTGTTCTACCAGCCCAAGTTGTGCTTGCGCAGCGGCCGCCTGCTGGGCCTTGAGGCGCTGCTGCGCTGGAACCACCCCGAGCGCGGCATGATCCGCCCGGACCAGTTCATCAGCGTGGCGGAAGAAACCGGCCTGATCATCCCCATTGGCAAATGGGTGGTGCGCCAGTCCTGCCGCATGAGCCTGGAGCTGCGGGAAGCCGGCATGGGCAACCTGCACGTCGCCATCAACCTGTCGCCCAAGCAGTTCTCCGACCCGGACCTGGTGGCCTCGATCAGCACCATCCTCAGGGAAGAAGGCCTGCCCCCGCACTTGCTGGAGCTGGAGCTGACCGAAGGCCTGCTGCTTGAGGCCAGCGAGGACACCCACCGCCAGCTGGACGAGCTGAAAGCCCTGGGCCTGACCCTGGCCATGGACGACTTCGGCACCGGTTATTCGTCGCTGAGCTACCTGAAGAAGTTTCCGATCGACATCCTCAAGATCGACCGCAGCTTCATCAATGAAATCCCGGATAACCAGGACGACATGGAAATCACCTCGGCAGTGGTGGCCATGGCGCATAACCTGAAACTGAAAGTGGTGGCCGAAGGCATCGAGACGCCGGAGCAGTTGGCGTTCCTGCGCCGGCACCGGTGTGATGTGGGTCAGGGGTACCTGTTTGACCGGCCAATTCCGGGGCGCGAGCTGGCTGAGCGGTTGAAGCGCTATCCGCGTGGACCGGTGGCCTGACCTCGGGCAATATGGAAACCATTCGGGCCCTTTCGCGGGTAAACCCGCTCCCACAGGGACCGCACAGATCCTTGGACCTGTGATTTCCTTGTGGGAGCGGGTTCACCCGCGAAGGCCCCACCCCCCTATCCAACTGAATAAACACAGAGGAACGGCCATGGTCCTGCGTTCGGAAATCCTGGTGAACAAAAACGTCATGCCTACCGCGGAACAGGCCCTGCCTGGCCGCGAAGCGCCAATGAGCCTGCCCGAGTTCCACTACGTGTTCGAAGGCACCCCACTGCTCGGCCCGTTCTTCGAGGGCGCCATCGACTTCGCCATCTTCGGCCTGGGTTGCTTCTGGGGCGCCGAGCGCCGCTTCTGGCAACGCGAAGGTGTGGTCAGCACCGTGGTCGGCTACGCCGGCGGCTTCACCCCGAACCCCACGTACGAAGAAGTCTGCTCGGGCCTGACCGGCCACACCGAAGTGGTGCTGGTGGTGTTCGACAAGGACAAAGTCAGCTACCGCGAACTGCTGGCAATGTTCTGGGAACTGCACAACCCGACCCAGGGCATGCGCCAGGGCAACGACATCGGCACCCAGTACCGCTCGGCCATCTACTGCACCAGCCCGGAACAGCTGAAAGAGGCGCAGGCCAGCAAAGCCGAATACCAGGCTGAACTGCAAAAGTCCGGTTTTGGCGAGATCACCACCGAAATCGACCAGGCGCCGACCGTGTACTTCGCCGAGGCCTACCACCAGCAGTACCTGGCCAAGAACCCGGACGGTTACTGCGGTATCGGCGGTACCGGTGTGTGCCTGCCACCGAGCCTGCAAGGTAACTGACGGATGAGCACGATGACCCTGTTCCACTCGCCGTTGTCGCCGTTCGTGCGCAAGGTGATGGTGGTATTGCACGAGACCGGGCAGCTGGACCGGGTGCAGTTGCAGGCGGTGAACATCAGCCCGGTCAGCGGCGACCCGCAGCTGAACCAGGACAACCCGATCGGCAAGATCCCGGCCCTGCGCCTGGACGACGGCACCGTGCTGCACGACAGCCGGGTGATCTGCGAATACCTCGACTTGCAGCATGTCGGCCTGCCGCTGCTGCCACGCGAGGGTTCGGCGCGCTGGCGGCGCATGACCCTGGTGTCGCAGGCGGATGCGATCATGGATGCGGCGGTATCGAGCCGCTATGAGAGCTTCCTTCGGCCTGAGGACAAGCGCTGGGATGGCTGGCTGCAGGCGCAGGGCGACAAGATCCGCCGTAGCCTGGCCAACCTGGAGCAGGAGCATTTACCCGAGTTGCTGTCCGGTTTTGACCTGGCGGCGATTGGCGTGGCCTGTGCGTTGGGGTATCTGGATTTGCGTCAGCCCGGATTTGGCTGGCGTGAGCGCCAGCCTTGGTTGGCGGCGTGGTATGCCGAGGTGGCCAAGCGGCCGTCGATGGTCGCCACTTCTCCGGTGGCCTGAAGGGCCTCTTCGCGGGTAAACCCGCTCCCACAGGTACTGCACAGCTCTCGAATACTGTGGCGTCCCTGTGGGAGCGGGTTCACCCGCGAAGGCCTCACCTCGATATCACAGGAAACAACTGCCCGATCCTGAAGGCCAACCACCGCCCGATCTCTTTATCCTCCCTCATGACACCCTCCCTACCCGCGCCCAGTCCAGCCGCCGGGTCAGCACCATGAACACCCCCAGCAAGCCAAAGCACAGCAACGAGCCCATCAGCAGCGCGTAGTCCTCGGCACTCAGCAGCCCGTAGAGCAGCGCATACAACGCCGCCAACCCCGCCGCAAAGCCCACCCCTCGCCCCAGGCTGCGCAGCACATGGCTCAGGTAGAAACCGATCAACAACACACACGCCGAAGCCGACAGCCCATAAGCCAAGCCAAACCCGATATGCTCGGACAACGACAGCAACAACAGGTAGAAGAACGCCAGCGCCACACCCACCAGGATGTACTGCACCGGGTGCACACTCAGGTTCTTCAGCACCTCGAACAGGAAGAAGCCGGCAAAGGTCAGGGCGATGAACAGCAAGGCGTACTTGATCGCCCGCTCGCTCTTCAGGTACTGGTCCACCGGGTCGACAAAGCTGACGCCAAAGCTGCGCTCGCTGAAATCTGCGCACTGCCCGGCATTGGCACACTGACGCAGCGCGTCTTCGAGGTTGGTGGCAAAGAACGAGGTCTGCCAATGGGCGCTGAAGCCTTGCGCATCGATGTCGCGGCGGTTGGGCAAGTAACTGCCGACAAAGCTTGGGTGCGGCCAGTTGGCGCGCATGTCCACGCTGCTGGTACGGCCCACCGGCACCACGTGCAACTGGCCAGTGCCTTGCAGCGCCAGGTCGAAGCCATAGCTGAACTCCCGCGCCTGCAGGCCATCCAGCCCCGGCAGGCTGGCGTGTACACCGCCACGCATCCAGTCGAGTTGGGTGCCGGCTTCGAACGGCACCTTCTGCTCGTCCAGGCTCAGCTCCAGGCCGTTCTCGATACCGCGGATATCACTGATGCCCACCACCAAGAACGGCTTGTCGAAGCGGTAATCGTCGAAATCCTTGTCGATGCCCCAGCGCTCCGGGAGCTTGAAGCGGCCGCTGATACGGCCTTTGGCGTGGAATAGCCGCGCCTGGTAGATGCCACGGGCGCGCAGTTCGGTGTCCACGCCAAGGTCGGCATCGAAGGTTTCCGGCAAGAAGTAAAGATGGCCGGCGATGGTACTGGTTTCCTGAGTCCGCTCGCCGTCCTTTTCGATCCAGCGGCGCTGGTACTTGCGGTAGGGCACTACCAGCAGCGGGCCGCTTAGTTGCTGGTCGAAGCTGGCGCTTTGGGCGATATCCTGCAGCACGCTGTCGCGCAAGGCCTGGCGTTCAGCGATCAGGCCGTTGATCAGCAGTAGCGGGATGAGCAGCAGTAGCATCAGCACGGCGATCATACCGAGCTTGTAACCGAGGGTTTTGTTCATGGGGCCTCCTGTGGCAATGGGCGCAGTGTCTGCGCCTTGCGTGGAGGCCTTGGGGAGACTGTGTGTAGATTGTGTGATTTTGGGGCCGCTGCGCGGCCCATCGCGACGCAAGGCCGCTCCCACAGGGGTACGCGGCACCTTGTGGGAGCGGCCTTGCGTCGCGATGGGCTGCGCAGCAGCCCCGGCTATCTCAGCTGATACGCCGCAGCGGCAGCCACAACCTCACCCGCACCCCGCCATCGACGTTATCCACCGCCAACGCCCCACCATGCAGCTGCATCACCTCAGCCACAAAATTAAGCCCCAGCCCGGTACTCTTGCGCCCACTGCCCGGCCGTGGCAGCGAATAGAACCGCTCGCTCACCCGCCCAATGGCATACGCCGGTATCGCCTGCCCCTGGTTGAACAAACTCAACGCCACCCGCTCGCCATCGCGCTCCAGGTCGAACAGCAGCGCGCCAGCCTCCGGGGTAAAATCCAGTGCGTTGTCGAGCAAGTTGGCCAGCGCCTGGCGCATCAGGAACGGGTCACACAACAAACGCATACCAGCCGGCACCCGCTGACGCACCTGCAAACCGGCGCTTTCAATGCGCGCAGCATGGGCCACCAGCAACTCGTCGACCAGCGCCGCCAGCGCCACCTGCTGCTCATCTTCCAGCGCCTGCATCTGCTCGACCCGGGCCAGGTTGAGCAAGCGCTCGATCATCTGCTGCAAGCGGTCACTTTCCCGCTCGATATTGCTGGCAAAGCGCACGCGCTGTTCGGCTGGCATATCGTCCTGCAGTAACTCTGAAGCACCCCGGATGGCCGCCAGCGGGCTTTTCAGCTCGTGGGTCAGGGTATGCACGTAGCGCTCGACATAGGCCTTGCCCTCCAGCTGCGTGCGCATGCGTTCCACGGCCTTGGCCAGGTTCGCCAGCTCACCCCCCTTGTAATGCGGCAACTCTGCCCGTTCACCTTCGCTGACCGCCTGGGCATAGGCCGCCAACTTGCGCAGCGAGCGCGCCAGCCACCACGACAGTGCCGCCCCCACCAGCAAACCAAGGCCGATCAACCCCAGCCCCAGGGTCAGCAACCGCTGCTCGGAATGGTCGATGTACGGCTGTAGCGAGCTGTTGGGCTTGGCCACGGTGACCACGCCGATGATCTTGCCAGCGTCGATGATCGGCGCCCCCACATGCATCACCGAAGTGCTTTCGTCGTTGGGGTCGCTACGGGTGGAGCGCGCACCGTACTGGCCACGCAGGGTCAGGTACACGTCATTCCACTTCGAGTAGTCCTTGCCCTGGGCCTCGCCACTGGAATCCAGCAGCACGATGCCCTTGGCGTCGGTGACATAGATCCGGTGGCTGACCTGGTTCTTCGCCAGCCCCCAGATATGCGCACCGGGGCTGCGCGAACCGTAGGCCTTGAGTACTTCCGGCAGGCGCCCCTGGTTCAGGGTGCCAGCCTTGACGTCATCGCGCAGGATCTCGGCCAGCAGGTTGGCAGTGTCTACCAGCGTCTCCTCAGAGGACTGGCGCACCACCGGGCGGATCTGTTCGCGCACCGTGTTGAGCAGGAAGTACCCCGCCAGCCCGACGAACAGGAAGTACACCAGGAAAATCCGGATACCCAGGCGCATCAGGCATGGTCCGGGCTGTAGCTGTAGCCAAGGCCGCGGTGAGTCTGGATCGGCTCGGCGTCGCTGGCCACCTGGCGCAACTTGGCGCGCAGGCCCTTGATGTGGGTGTCGATGGTGCGTTCATAGCCCACGTCCGAGGCCACCCCCAGGGCGTCGAGCAGCTGCTCGCGGCTGAACACCCGCTGCGGTTGCTCCAGCAAACATTGCAGCAAGCGGAATTCGTGGCGGGTCAGCGTCAGCGCCTGGCTGCGGTAGGTGATCTGCATGCGCAAGGTGTCGAGCTGGAACAGTGCGGCTTCAGTGGCAGGCTCGGCCCTGGGGGCCATGCGCTTGAGGATCGCCCTCACCCGCGCGGCCACTTCACGCGGGCTGAAGGGTTTGACCACGTAGTCATCGGCACCGATCTCCAGGCCTACCACTCGGTCGATCTCGCTATCACGGGCGCTGAGGAACATCACTGGCACTTCACTGAAACGGCGCAACTGCCGGCAGGTTTCGAAGCCGCTTATGTCCGGCAGGCCGATGTCGAGGATGACCAGGTCGGCCGGGTGCTGGCGCTGCTGGTCGAGGGCGGCGCTACCGAGGGTTACCCATTCGATGCTGTGGCCGTCGGCCTGCAGGGCGTAGACCAGGGTGTCGGCGATGGCAGCTTCGTCTTCGACGATGAGGATGTGGGGCATGGCGTCCGGCCTTACTCAGGGCAAGAATGGACTTTTAACTTACCGGCCTCTTCGCGGGCAAGCCCGCTCCCACAGGATAGCCTCAAGCCCTGTGGGAGCGGGCGTGCCCGCGAAGAGGCCGGTACAGGCAAAGCAAATCAGCAGTCAGGCTTGCCAGCCGTAAACTTCTTGGCCGGGTTGACCGCTGCCTTGAACTCGCGCAGCGCCTTGGAGCCAATCAGCAGCGGGTAGTTGAAGCTGCTGCGGTCCACCAGGTTAACTTCCACGGTACGCTTCACGTCACCCAGGCAAAGCTCCAGGTCCACCACCGGGCGCTTGGAGATTTCCGGCGCATCGCCTTCCTCCTCTTCATCGGCACGGCCCTTGATCTTGCTGATGCGCGAGACCTTGTGCTCGTACACTTTGCCGTCCGAGTCCTTGGTCGCCAGGCGGAAGCGCACCCACTCGTCGCCATCGCGGGTGAACAGCTCGATGTCCTTGGCCGACAGCGACGCGGTGAAGGCACCGGTGTCCATCTTGGCTTTCAGGGTTTCGCCCAGCTCGGGCAGGGCGATGTTCTCATAACGGCCGTAGATCGTGGGCTCGGCGGCCATTACCGGCAGAGCCAACAGCGACAACAAGGCAAACAGAGATTTCACTAGCAGGCTTCCTTGAGAAGGGTCAGTGCTTAGACTGCACTGGCAGGATAGGTTCGCTGTCACAAGCCTAACCAACATAATGTGAAACATTTGTCTGCGCCGCCGGGCATTGGACATTTGGCGTAGGCCGCATCGCTGCTTATCATTGCCAACCGTTTATCTCCCACAACAAGAGTCTCTTTATGCGTCGCCTGCTGACCGGCATTCTCACTACCACCCTGCTGCTGCTCAATACCGTGGTGTTGATCTGCCCGCTGCTGGTCTTTGCCCTGCTCAAGCTGGTGTTGCCGGGCCGTGGGCGTGACTATGCCTCGTGGGCGGTGATGTGGGTGGCCGAAACCTGGTCGGAGATCGACAAGGCCATCTTTGCCTTGTGCATTCCTACCAAGTGGGACATTCGTGGCGTCGAGAACCTGCGCAAAGACACTTCCTACCTGGCGGTGAGCAACCACCAGACCTGGGTCGACATCCCCGCACTGATCGAAAGCCTCAACCGCCGTACGCCATTCTTCAAGTTCTTCCTGAAGAAAGAGCTGATCTGGGTGCCGCTGCTGGGCCTGGCCTGGTGGGGGCTGGATTACCCGTTCATGAAGCGCTACAGCAAGGCGTTTCTGGAAAAGCACCCCGAACTGAAGGGCAAGGACCTGGAAATCACCAAGGCGGCCTGTGAACTGTTCAAGCGTCAGCCGGTGACCGTGGTGAATTACCTGGAAGGCACGCGGTTTACCGAGGCCAAGCGCCAGGAACAGCAGTCGCCGTATCGTTACCTGCTCAAGCCCAAGGCCGGTGGCGTGGCGTTCGTTTTGGCGGCGCTGGGTGAGCAACTGGATGCCTTGCTCGACGTGACCATCGTCTACCCGGGCAACCAGGCGCCGGGGTTCTGGGCCTTGCTCAATGGCAGCATCAGCCGGGTGATTATCGACATTCAGGTGCGTGAGCTGGACCCGGCGCTGTGGGCGGGGGATTACGAGAATGACCCTGAGTTTCGTCAGATTGTGCAGGCCTGGGTGAACCAGTTGTGGGTGGACAAGGACCGGCGGATCGAGCAGCTGCGGGCGGAAATGGGCTGAGATCTTTATTGCCTGATCCGGCCTCTTCGCGGGTGAACCCGCTCCCACAGGGCCCCCGCTACCTTCAAGGCCTGTGGTGATTCTGTGGGAGCGGGTTTACCCGCGAAGAGGCCGGCACAGGCACTCCAGA
>NZ_JACVZC010000048.1 GCF_016658545.1 Pseudomonas sp. S37
GAGCGGCTTTAGCCGCGAACACCGGCGCAGCCGGTGCCATGCACCGCGTCGGATTCTTCGCGGCTAAAGCCGCTCCCACAGGTACAGCGTCATCCGCGCGCAAACGCCGCCAGCTTCTCCCCATCCAACCGGTATCGCACCCACTCATCCTGCGCCTCGGCCCCAAGCTTCTGATAAAAGCCGATCGCCGGCTCGTTCCAGTCCAGCACGCTCCATTCCAACCGCCCGCAATTGTTCGCCACCGCCTCGCGGGCAATGTGCTGCAGCAACTGCCGGCCAGCGCCGTCACCGCGCTGCTCGGGGGTGACGTACAGGTCTTCCAGGTAAATGCCGTTGCGCCCCAGCCAGGTCGAGTAGCTGTAGAAGTACACGGCAAAGCCGATCGCCCGGCCATCGCGCTCGCAGATCAGGCTGTGCACCGTGCTGCCTGGGTCGAACAGGCTGTGCTCGATGTCGGCAAGGCTGGCAACCACTTCATGGCGGGCGCGTTCGTACTCGGCCAGCTCGGTGATGAAGGCCAGAATCTGCTCGGCATCGTTGCGAACGGCGGGGCGAATGGTGAGGCTCATGGGACGGCTTCCTTGATCCAGGGTAACGGTACAGTAATGTGTATCTACATAATTTAATAGAACTGTACCGGTCGCAGAAGAGAGCGACTCCGTTAGTGTGACAGCACCTATAAAGAAAGTGGAATGCCCGCCATGCTTGCCTCTGCCGACCTGCTGACCGCCTTCGTGCTGTTTGCCTTCGTGTCTTCGATCACCCCCGGCCCCAATAACACCATGTTGCTGGCCTCGGGGGTGAACTTCGGCGTGCGCCGCTCTATTCCCCATGCCTTGGGTATCAGCTGCGGTTTCATGGTAATGGTGCTGGCAGTCGGCCTGGGCCTGGGCGAGGTGTTCAAGGCCTGGCCGCCGTTGTATACGGTGCTGCGCTACACCGGTGCGGCTTACCTGCTGTACCTGGCCTGGAAGATTGCCACCTCCGGGCCGGTCGGCACGGCTTCTTCCAGTGCGCGCAAGCCGCTGGGCTTCTGGGGCGCGGCGGCGTTCCAGTGGGTCAACCCCAAGGCCTGGGTGATGGCGGTGGGGGCGATTACCACCTACACACCGGCACAAGGCTACGTCACCAACGTGATCGTCATTGCGGCCTTGTTCGCCTTGGTCAACCTGCCCAGCGTAGGGGTGTGGGTGATGTTCGGCAGCGCCTTGCGCAACCTGTTGCAGAACCCGCGCTGGCTGATGCTGTTCAATGTCCTTATGGCCCTGCTGCTGGTGATTTCACTGTACCCGCTGCTGTTTGTAGAATCGGCGTTTTCCTAGCTCTGCGAGTACAGCACGCCCATGCAGTTGATTCCCTGGTCCCACGAATGCGCCGAAGGTTTCACTTTGCGTGGCTGGCGAACCCCGGCCAGTGGCAAGCCGCTGCTGCATTTTCTGCATGGCAACGGCTTCTGCTGCCTGGCCTACCAGCCGTTGCTGATGCGCTTGGGCGAGCATTTCGACCTGTGGCTTTGTGATGTGCAAGGGCACGGTGACAGTGACCATGGCGGCGAGTTTCGTGGTTGGAACCGTACGGCGGCGCTGGCTGCGGAAGCCTTTGAAACAGGGCGGGGCGAGTATGCCGACGTTCCGCGGTTTGCTGTAGGGCATAGTTTTGGTGGCGTGCTCACCGGGCTGATATTGGCCAGCAACCCGCAGTTGTTCGCGCGTGCGGTGCTGCTCGACCCGGTATTGTTCAGCCGGCGCATGCTCGGCGTAATGGGCGCGGCCGCACTGGTCGGCCTGCACCAGCGCCATGCCCTGGCGCGCAAGGCTGCCAGCCGCCGCAGCCATTGGCCTGACCGCGAGGCGGCGCTGGCTTCGCTGCAAGGCCGAGGCATTTTCAAAGGCTGGACGGATGCGGCGCTGCAGGCCTATGTCGAGCATGCCATCGGTGATTGCGGCGAGGCGGTGGTCCTCAAGTGCCGGCCCAGCCGGGAAGTGGAAATCTTCAGCTCGTTCCCCAAGCGTATGTGGGCCAGCCTGGGCGCAATCAGTACACCGACCCGGGTGCTTTATGGCGAACACACTTACCCCTTCGTGCCACACTCGGTGAACCGCCTGGTGTCGCTCAACCGCCATGTCAGCGCGCAGCAGGTCGCCGGTGGGCACTGCTTCATGCAGGAAGACCCCGAGCAGTGTGCGCAAGAGGTGATTGCCTTCCTGCTGTGAGCTGCTGAGGGGTAGTTTTCCAAGCAGTGCACGTGTGCGGGTCGTCAGTACGCTTGGTTTTTTCCCGAGCAGACGCCAATGACCAACCACACCGCCCTGGAACCTCCTTATTTACGCAAGCGTTTTGAGTATTCATGCAAGGTCATTGATTCGCTACGCCACGCCATGAAAGAGACTGTTACACCCTTGGTAGGCCAGTCACCTTTGACTGTCGTTGCTGTCGGGTCTTATGGCCGGCGTGAAGCTTCGTGCGCATCGGACATCGATTTTTTTATTGTCCATGACGGTTGCCTGCCAGATGAACGGTTGGAGGCGATTCTGAATCAGGTCAACGCTCATATCCGCCCCCTCAGCCAGCGGGGTGAGAGCGACCATGCGAAATTCGGCAGGGATGCATTCTCGCTGTACTCCGGTTTGAGTAGTCACATGGGGTGGAAGCGTGAAAGCAGTACCGCGCTGACCCGGCGAATGCTGATGCTGCTCGAGGGCTGTTCACTGCTTGGGGATGCTGCACACGATCACTGGAAAAACGACCTTCTGCGCCGATACGTGCCTGACGAGCAAGGCAATGGGCTGTCGCGATTCATGCTCAATGATCTTGTGCGCTACTACCGGACCATGATGGCAAATTTTGAAGAGAAGAAGGCCGAAGGCAAGGCCTGGGGCGTACGTAACATCAAACTGCAGTTCTCTCGAAAACTGCTTTTCATAGGAGGCATCGTCGTGATCGCCGAGGCCTTTGGCTTACCTGCGCATGCAAAAGTCAGGCGGTTTGAATGCCTGTTGGCTCAAACGCCTTTGCAACGCCTGGCAACGATTGGCCAGTCCAATGTGCATACTGAACCGCTGTTCGAATGGTATGCCGTATTCCTGAAATTGATTTCTTCAGCCGAAAGTCGTCAGCACCTGGACCAGTTACCTGCTGCTCATGCATTGGCCGATCCGGTGTATCGCGAGATCAAAGCCATTGGGAACGCTTTTTCTGAAAAGCTCGAGCAGTGGTTGAGAGCGCAGTATCCGGGGCATCCAATCCTGCATGCGTTGTGTTTTTAACTGGCAGGCATTGTTCCGTTGGTGGAACGATTAGTGCTGTTTTTCCTGTCTACAGAGTTATTGTTGTCACTGATAAGGTTACCCTAACCGAGAGAGGAGCCTTCTCATGAAAAACATTCTGGGTATCCACCGCAGCCCTCACGCCCATTGGGTGGGTGATGGTTTCCCGGTGCGCAGCCTGTTCACCTACGACAACCTGGCCAGCCGCATCAGCCCGTTCCTGTTGCTGGACTATGCTGGCCCGCATGATTTCACCCCGACCAATGCGCGGCGTGGCGTTGGCCAGCACCCGCACCGTGGTTTCGAGACGGTGACCATCGTCTACCAGGGCGAACTGGAGCACCGCGATTCCACCGGCGCGGGTGGCTTGATCGGCCCCGGTGACGTGCAGTGGATGACCGCTGCCAACGGCATTATCCATGAAGAGTTCCATGCCCCAGCCTTTGCCCGCAGCGGCGGTACGCTGGAGATGGTGCAACTGTGGGTCAACCTGCCGGCGCGAGACAAGCGCGCAGCGGCCGGCTACCAGACGTTGCTGGCCAACGACATCCCGGTGGTGGCGCTGGATGCTGATGCCGGTAGCTTGCGAGTGATTGCCGGTGACTACCGTGGCCATCAGGGGCCGGCACGTACCTTTACCGCGATGGATGTCTGGGACCTGCGGCTGAACGCTGGCGCCAGCTTGCAACTGCCGGTGGCTGCCGGGCGCAATGCGGCGCTGGTGGTGCTGCGCGGTAATGTGCGGGTCAACGGCGAGCGCGAAGCCGGGCCGGCCAGCCTGGTGCTGCTTGACCGGGCGGGTGAAGGCGTCAGCGTGGAGGCGCTGGACGGTGCCAGCGTGCTGTTGCTCAGCGGTGAGCCGATCGATGAACCGATCGTTGGCTATGGCCCGTTCGTGATGAACAGCCAGGCGGAAATTGCCGAGTCGTTCGACGATTTCCATGCCGGGCGGTTCGGGCAGATGCAGGGCTGAAAAAGCCGGGGCTGCTTTGCATCGCGATTGGGGCGCAAAGCGCCCCCAGCTTTTCTGGCATTATTTACCTATGCCCAAACTCTCAACCCTGCACGCCGTGCGCCGATCATTCTCCAACCCCAGCCACCACACCCTGTGGCTGCGCTATCGCGCCCCTTATCACTGGCCCTCGACCCTGGCCTTCCTCGCCGCCCGCTGCATCCCCGGCATCGAAACCTTTGAAAACGGCACTTACCACCGCACCCTGACCGTCGCTGGCCACCACGCAATCTTGCGCGCTAGTCCAATGCACAACCAGCTGCGCGTGCACCTCGAAGGCATTCCTTCTTCGGCGCTTCCCGGCCTGATTGCCCGGCTGAGGCGGGTCTTCGACCTCGACGCCAACCCCGCGCTGATCAGTGCCGGGTTGTCCCAGGACCCCTTGATGGCAAGCTTGCTCGAACAGCGCCCAGGCCTGCGCGTACCCCAAGGCTGGGACGCCTGCGAACAAGCCATGCGCACCGTGCTGGGCCAGCAGATCAGCGTGGCGGGGGCCATGACCCTGGCCGGTCGCCTGGTGCAGCGCCATGGCGAACCGCTGCGTTTGCCTGCTCCAGGCCTGACCCACGTGTTCCCGCAACTGACCACCCTGGCCGGCGCGCAATTCGAGAACATGGGCATGCCCAAGGCGCGCGCCGCCACCCTCGGCACCATGGCCAATGCCTTGCTTGCCGAGCCTGAGCTGCTGCGCCCTGGGCAAGAACTGGACCCATTGCTGCGCAACCTGTGCCGGGTGAAAGGCATTGGCCCCTGGAGCGCGCATTACCTGGCGCTGCGCCAGGCAGGCGCCACCGATGCCTTGCCGCTGGGCGACGTGGCCCTGATCAAGGCGTTGCGCCTGCTGGAAGGCGAACAGGCGCAACTGGCCGAACGGGCCCTGGCCTGGCGACCCTGGCGAGCTTACGCGGCGCAGCACCTGTGGGCGTCACTGGGGCCCGCCGGGACCACTCGTCGTTAAGTTGGCCATTGCATTCGAACACTTGGCCCAGGCGGGCAATCTTCCACTAAGGTGCTAGAGGATTCCCCGCATGATCATTGCCCCGGCGCATGGACGCCTGCCCGGGCATGCGCAATATCAATTGGCGCCCCGCCCGACAAAGGCGTACTTCCACACAACAGGCCATCCCACAGAGAGGGTCGTACCATGTCGTTGATTGGAGTTTCGATGCTAGAGATGCGGCAGCTGATCGAACAGGCCTGCCTGCCAGATCGCTGTGAAGTCAGCTGCCCGGACGGCGCCAACCTGACCATCCGCCTGGGTCAGGGCCAGAGTCTCGAAGAGGGCGTGACCCTCAGCGGGGTCCCGCTGCAAAGCCTCAACAGTTGCCGTGACCTGGTCAACCTGGTGGGGCAGCTGCATACATTACAAGCCCGCCACCCGGCGCCACTCAAGGCCATTGCCTGAGTGCGCCACGCCGTGCCCCGGTCAGCCCAGGCTGGCCGGGCGCGTTCTCCGCAGGCCGTAGGCCCTTTTGCTAAGGAAACACCCCATGCTTGGCCGGTTCAACCGGGTTGGCTGCCATTGATCGGCTTACCGCAGCTCCACCAAAAGGTTCAGGCCGCCGTCGCCGCACTTGCCCAGGTCACGAACCACGCCGTGGTAACTGCGCCCGTCCCACATGAACGCCACGCTATGGGCGCGGTCGACCTTGTCGGGCAATGGTGGGCAGATATGCAGGCGCAGCGCTGGGCGGCCTTGCAGGTTGAGTGGGGCCAACTGGCACTGGCACTCGACGCTTTGCGCCACCGGGCCGAACAGGGTGTCGCGTACGTAATCAAGCTGCAGCGAAGCATTGGGCGCGCGGCCGGGCATCTTCATCGCTGCACGGCTCCGTGGCTAAGGCTTTTAGGGCAGGGCGGGTTAGGCATGGCAGGCTCCTGGCAAGGGACGGTGCGACTTATCTTTTGAAGCTTGCCTGACCAAGATGTTCAACGTGTTTCATGTACGTTCATCAAGAGCGCGCCAGCAGGACGATTGCTGACCGTGCTCAAGTGCCTGCCTTGCGCAAGGTCAGGTTGATCCGTCGTTCACCCAGGCGCGGATGCACGCCGGGCTTGATGGGCTGCACGCCATGGAAGCGCAAGCGGTCTTCGCCACCCCAGACCAGCACATCGCCGTGGCTGAGCGGAATGCGCCGGGCCTTGTCGGCGCGCTGCAGGCCGCCGAACAGAAATATTGCCGGCAGGCCCAGCGATACCGACACGATCGGCTGGGTGAAGTCCTGCTCGTCGCGGTCCTGGTGCAGGCTCAGGCGGGTGCCGGGCAGGTAATGGTTGACCAGGCAGGCATCCGGGACGAAGCCGTCGAAACCGGCAATGGCGGCGGCGCGGGCGGCCAGGGCGAGCAGAACAGGGGGCAGGGCGGGCCAGGGTTGGCCGCTGAGCGGGTCGTTGGGGCTGTAGCGGTAGCCATGTTCGTCGCTGACCCAGCCCAGTGCACCGCAGTTGCTCAGGCCAACCGCCATGCGCAGGCCACCTGGCGTGTGCATGTGCCGAAACGGCGCAGCGCGCAGCACCAGGCGCAGGGCGTCGAGCAGCGGTTCGATCTCGGCCAGGGCGAAACCGGGCAACAGCACGGTATGGCTGGCCAGGCGTTGCGGCTGGGGGCCGAACAGGTCGAGGTCGGACTGGATCATGGGATAGGTTTCGGGTTGGGTGAACCCATTGTAATGCGCTTGGCAGGTCTGGCCTATTCGCGGGTGAACCCGCTCCCACAGGAGTACCACAGGTCCGAAATCCCAGTGTTCACTGTGGGAGCGGGTTTACCCGCGAAGAGGCCAGAAGAAAAAATGCACACGGCGCAGGAAAAAAAGGAACCGCGGCACCAGGGAGAGGAGCACCGCGGTTCAAGGGGGGAGACGCTTACTTCTGGGTCACAGTGGCCAGGTTCGTGCTGCCCAGCTGGGTGATGGTGGCGGTTTGGGCCATACCGCTCTGGTCGACGATCGCCCTGTTGCCCTGGCCTCCCTGGGTCACGTAGGCGACGTTCATGCTGTCAGCTTGCTTGATGTTGGCGTCGTTGCCGCTACCGTACAGCTGGTTGGTGGTGCTCTGGTTGCTGTAGCCGGACTGGTCCAGGGTGATGGAGTTGCCGGTGCCCTGGCTGTTGCCGTAGGCGTAGTTGTCGGTACCGCGCTGGTCGGCGATCAGGATGTTGTCGGT
The DNA here is from genome assembly GCF_016658545.1 of Pseudomonas sp. S37. Lineage (GTDB taxonomy): Bacteria > Pseudomonadota > Gammaproteobacteria > Pseudomonadales > Pseudomonadaceae > Aquipseudomonas. The sequence continues at coordinate 7,441 of NZ_JACVZC010000048.1, forward strand.
GCCGTTCTGTTCGAAGTACAGCTCGTTGTTGCTGTCGGCCTGTTTGGTCTGCATCTGGTTGCCAGTGCCTTTCTGGTTAAGCGTAGCAACGTGGTTTTCGCCGTTCTGGGTCAGGTTGACGCCGTTGCCATTACCGTTCTGGTTGATGGTGGCTTTCTGGTTGGTACCGAACTGGCCGCCCATCTTGGCGCCTTTCCAGTTGCTGGCGGTGATGGTGTTGCCGTTGCCTTTGGTGTTGATGGTGAGGTTGAGGTTTTCACCGTTCTGGTAGGTGAAATGCAGGTTGTTGTTACCCGTCTGGCTGATGGTGGTGTTCGAGTTGTTGGTCTCGAACTGGTCGGACCAGCTGGCGTTGGCCTTGCCCTGTTGCGACAGGCTGACTTTGTTGTCGCTGCCGAAACTCTGGTCGATCATGCCTTCGTTGAGCTGGCCGGACTGGGTCACGGTTGCCTGGCTGCCAATCTGGGTGTCTTGCCACACTTCCACCGAGTTGCCGGTGCCGTACTGGCCGATGCCGATGGTGCCGCCGGTGCCATCACGCTGGTCGCCATAGGCGAAGTTGTCGCGGCCGTCCTGATAGACCTGGATGTCGCCGTCGATGTGGTTCAGGTGTTCGGCAGCCGCGTAGTTGCCCTGGCCGGCCTGGTTGATGGTGCTCTTGTTGTTGAGGCCACCGAAGGTCTGCTCGATGAAGGCTTCGTTGCGCTGGCCGGATTGCAAGGTGGTGGCCTTGCTGCCGTCCTGGCCGTCCTGCCATACGGTCGATTTGTTTTCGCTGCCCTGCTGGGTTTGCTCAGCCTGGTTGTTCATGCCCAGCGACTGGCTGGCGAAGGCATCGTTGTAAGAGCCGCCGGCCTGCTGGGTGATCTGGCTGCCGTTCTCGAACAACTGCTCGGCGTAGCCGGCGTTGTACGAACCGGTCGCGGTCTGCTTGATATCGCTGGTGCTTTCGGTCTGCACCGCCAGGTGGTTGTGGCCCTTGCCGGTCTGGTTCTGTGTGGCCGAGGCGAAGGAGGCCTGGGTCTGGCTGACTTCGGCGATGTTTTCCTTACCGTCCTGGGTCTGGGACGAGGTGCTGTCTGCAGCCATGGCCTGACCTGCGAGGGCCAGGACGATAGCGGCACTTAAAGGGGCGAGCTTGTACATGGTGGTGCCTCCAGGTCTATCGGTATTGGGTGATCTGAACATGCTGGCCATTGCCGGCCTGGGTCACGGAGCTGTTGAGGCCCGTGCCGGACTGCACGATGCTGGCGCTGTTGTCGTTGCCGATCTGTTCGATGGCTGCACTGTTGCTGCTGCCGCTTTGGCGGATCGACGCGCTGTTGCCATTTCCCTGCTGGCTGATGCTGGCCATCAGGTCACTGCCTTCTTGCAGGATGTACGCCTCCTGCGCGCCACCGGCCTGGACGATACGGCCCAACAGGGCCTGGCCGTTCTGGTCGAGCGCGGCGCGGTTGCCTGCCCCTTGCTGCTCGATCACCGCAGCCTGGCCGGCGCCGACCGGGAGCAGGCGGATGATCACCGGGTCACCGAGGTCGTTGCCGGGCGCGAGGTCGGCATTGTCCATCAGGTCGTCGGCCCAACTGGCCTGGCCCACCAGGGCCAGGCTGAGCAGCAATGGGTACAGGCATTTCATGGCGTTACCCCGCCTTTACTGCACGACCACGTTGACGGTGCGGGTGGTACCCGGGCTGGTGGTGATGGTCGCCGTCGGCGCGGCGGTCGGGATCACCGTGGTGCTGTTGCTGACTGCCAGGCGCCAGCGGCCCGTCACCGGTACCGTAGCGGTGCCCAATGTCTGCACCCCGGTGGTGGTGGTTACCCTGACGGTGACGACGTTGCCGGTCGTGACCGAAGAGGTACCGCTGATGTCCCAGTTGTAACGGTTGTTGGAGCGCGCCGTGACCGTGGCTGCGGTGACCGCGAAGGTTTCGGCGGCAGGCCGTGGCGACACGTTGACGGTGACGGTGCCCGGGGTGGACAGCGCCCCCAGCGAGTCACGTGCCTGGTAGGTGAAGGTGGTGGTAAAGGCCGCGGTTACCGTGGCCGGTGGGGTGTAGGTCACGGTGGTGCCGTCGGTGCTGACGGTGCCGCGCCCGGCAGCCGGCTGGGTGACGGCGGCCACGCTCAGCGGCACGTTGCCTTCCGGGTCGGTATCGTTGGCCAGTACGTTGATGGTCAATGGCACGCCCAGGGTGGCGACGGTTTCAGGGTTGGCGGTTGGTGACTGGTTAGGCGCGACGTTGATGGTGACCGTGGCCGGTTCCGACTTCAGGCCCTTGGCATCCATCGCCCGATAGCTGAAGGTGGCCACCAGCGGTTGCGTGGCCCCGGCTGGCGGGGTGTAGGTAACCGAGGTGGTGCCATTGAGCACTACGCCGCCAAGGCCGGTGCCGGGCTGGGTCAGGTCGCTGATGGTCAGCGGCACGTTGCCGTCCGGGTCGCTGTCGTTTTGCAGCAGGTTGAGGGTGATCGGCACGCCGACGCTGGTGCTGCCGATATCGGCCTGGGCCAGCGGTGGCTGGTTGGCCGCTTCGACCGGGGCGTTGCCGACCACGATCACCGGTTCGACATCGCTGCCGCCGTGCGCCGACTTGACCGTCACGGTGGCCGGTGGCTGCGCCACGTCGTTGACGGTCAGGCTTTGCAGCGTGCCCGACTTGGACATGCGGCCATAGCCTTGAGCGAGCAGGTCCGGGATCGCCACTTCATCGCTGGAGCGGGCTTCGATCAGCAACCGTTTGTTGGCCCAGTCGTAGCGGGCAGTGCTCACCTTGACCACGTCGATGAGCTTGCTCGACAGCGCAGTCGGCTGGGTGCCGGCCGCAGTGTTGCTGGCGGTGACCACCACCACGGCAGGCGGTACGGCCTGGCTGAACTGCTGGCTGAAGAACAGGCCATTGTTGTCTGCAGTCAGGTTGAACTGGCAGGGCGAGGGCGGTGTTCCGATCAGTGCCAGGCCATTGCGCATGCACAGGCTGGCCTCTTTGGGGGCCTTGGCGAACACTTCCACCCGAGTGCCGGTACCGTTGCGCGAATACGTGGCGCGTTCCAGGGTAACCGGGGTTTGTGCGCGTTGGTCGAGTACCTTGCCCGAAACGGTAAACAGCGCGGTCTCGATGCGCCCGGGTGGGCCGTCGATGCGGATGAAGTTGGTGTTGAACGGGCTGCCGAGCACCGCTTCCGGGCGGTTGGGGTCACCGATGAAGGTTTCGGTGGCACCCGTGTCCGGGTTGACCTCGGTATAAGGCCCGCCAACCCCGCGCAACCATGGGCCGAGCGCGCCGTTCAGCGCCCCGGTGAAGTTGCCCGGCGCGCCGATGCCGATATCGCGGGTGATGTTGATTGCCCGCCGGCCCGGCGTGGTGACGTTGACTGTCTCGACACCGTAGGGGTGGGTAATCGTATACACGCCGGCACGCGGTACCGAGACGCGGATGCGGATGCGGGCGAAGCTTTGCTGGTCGCCGTCAACCGGGTTTTCGGCGGCAAAGGCGGCTTCCAGGCCGGCAACGTAGGCGTCCAGCTCATAGCCACTGTTGCCGACGGCCGGGATGGTGGCTTCAGCCAGGAACCAGAACATCTCTGGCGGCCAGTTATCGGGGAATACCAACGGCAGGGCGTCATCGTAGATGCCCGGCTCCGGCAGCAGGGTACACATGTAGGAGGGCGCGGCCGGCGTGCCCGGAACCCGGGTACTGGTAGCGCGTGACTGGCACAGCTCCAGGGACTGGTTGAGGCCGTCCTTGTACCACATCGGGTAGCCGCCGGTGGCGAAGGTGTAGGGCCCCGGGTCGACTTCAGACAGCGCGGCAAAGGCGGCGCTGGTGACGGTGAGGGAGAAACCGGCGGCCAACAGCGCACGGCGCGACCAAGTGTTCATGCTGCCTCCTTGAAGGCTGAGCCTTTGTCTGTTCATGGCACCAGCACCACGTCTTCGGTGTCGCTACCACCATTGGCGCTGGTGACCTGCACTTTGGCCGGCGGTATCGGCGACAGAGAGGTGCTCAGTGTCTTCACTGCACCATTGCCGCTGAGGTTGCCGATCAACGCACCGTTGCCGGTGTGCGCGGTGAGCACGGGCGGTGAGGTTTCGTCGCTGGTGCTGGCCACCAGGGTCAGCTCGCCGGTGGACAGGCGGTACTGGGCCTGGGTGATGGTGACCAGGTCGGTCAGCGGCAGGTTGCTGGTGGTCAGGCTGCTGGTGGGGATCGCCACGCTGTTGTCGGCGGTCAGGGTAACGATGGTGCCGGCTGCCGGGTTGAGCACCGACTGGGCGTACCAGGCGCCGGTGCCATTGGCCTCGGTGAGGTTCAGGTTGGGCGTTTGGCTGGTCAGGGTGACGCTGGCCGGTGGTGGCGGGGCCATTACGAAGATGTCTTGCTGCGCCCGCAGGTCGCCGTTTTCGTTGTGCCGCGAATAGGTACTGCGTTGAGGCATCAGCGGGGTTGGCAGGGCGACGGTCGAGAGCTTGCCCGAGATCGCGAACAGCTCGGTGCGCAGGTCGATGCCGCCGGGGCCTTCGATGCGCACGAAGTTGGTGTTGAACGGGCTGCCGGTTACCCGCTCTTCAAGGTTCGGGTCGCCGATGAAGCGTTCGTTGCCCTCGGTGTACGGCCCGTTGACACTGCGCAGGAACGGCCCGACATCACCCTTGAGCGCGCCGCTGAAGTCGCCGGCGCCGGCAATGCCGATGTCGCGGGTCATGTTGATTGCCCGGCGCCCGGCGGCAGGCACGTCGAACACTTCGACGCCGTAGGGGTGGGTGACCACGTAGGTACCGGCGGTTGGCACATCGACCCGGATGCGTACCCGGGCGAAGCTGACCTGGTCGCCTTCGACCGGTTCTTCTGCGGCGAATGCCGCTTCGATCGCCGTGCCGTAGCTTAGATCGATGCCACGGGCGGCGTCGACGATAGCGGCGTCGGCAGTGAACCAGAAGGCTTCGTCAGGGAAGTTGGTGGGGAACACGATGGGTTGTGTGTCGTCGAACACGCCGGGCGTTGGCAACAGCGTGCACATGTACGATGGCGCGCCGGGGGCGCCGGCGACCCGTGAGCTGACGGCCTTGGTCAGGCACAGGTCGAGGGTACGACCGTGACTGTCCTGGTACCAGGCGGGGAAGCCGCCGTTAGCGGGGACGTAAGCGCCTGGATCGACAGCATTCAAGGCAGCCTGCGCCGGTAGCTGGAGCATGCCGGCGAAAATGGCCACTGCCAGCGGGTGGGGTATCGGTCGGTGCATGAGTCAATTCCTCCTGCAAACGGGCCCATGGACTTGGGGCGTCTGGGAGGTAATCGGCAAGAGCTGTGCCAACAGCTGAAAATTGCGTTGCAGCCCCTGTGGCACAAGGGCTCCAGATTGTCAGCGGGGCGTTTACCCGATCGTTGTCGGTGGGCAGCGTTCCCCCAAGGTTGGGGGATTGGGGTAGGGGTTTGCAACCCAGTCAGGAGCGCTTTTTGCGGTCCGTGTGGGAGCGGCCTTGCGTCGCGTTCGGGCCGCAAAGCGGCCCCTCGATTTCAGCGTCACCGCCGCTATCGCCGGGGCTGCTTTGCAGCCCGATCGCGACGCAAGGCAGCTCCCACAGAGTCCGTGTCAACTCAAAGAGTTGCAATGCGTTCCATGCGGGCGGCCTTGTGCCGCGATGGGTTGCTCTGCGGCGCCTGCAATGCCACACGCCCATAGAAGAACAGCGCAGTAACCCAGGTGGTCAACCAGACAAAGATGCCGGCCCAGAAGGTATGGGACATGTAGTGCCAACCCTGCAGTACCCGGGTGGTGCCATACACCATTCCAATCAGCAGAATCGCTACCAGCAACTTGCGCGCATGCGCCCAGCGGTGGCGCAGGGCCACGAAGTACAGCGCCAGCAAGGTAAACCCGCTGGAGGCATGGCCGCCCGGCCAGCAGCGGCCATCGCCGGCCTTGCTCCACAAGGAGAAGTTCTCGAACCATTCCACCCGGGCGTGTGAACCCCCGTACAGCGTGGTTTCCACCGGGCAATACACGCTGGTATGGCTTTTCAGGTAGTGAATCACGGTAGTGCTCAGGGCAAACGCCACCACCACGAACAGCAGGTCGCGGCGGTGTCGAGTGGTAAAGCGCAGCAGGGGGGCGATGCGGGCCTTTTCCATAAGCCTTGTCAGGCCCAATTGCGGGCGCTTGGCCAGGCGCGGCCAGATGAACGACAGCAAGCTGCCGATCACGGCCAGTTCACCGGTCCAGTCCGGCAGGATCCGTGGCCATTTGTGGGTGACTGTCTCGAACCACTGGTTGTGCAACAGCGGGAACTGGCCCGTAGCCGGGTCAAGCAGCAGGTTGCTGATCCAGCGATCAAGTTCTGTGAGGTCGAAGGCCATGAACACGATGGCGGCCAGCAACAGCGGCAGCAGCAGGTTGTTGCGGTAGAAGGTCGCGCGGGAGGGCATGTTCAGAGTTCCTTGGCAGCTACGAGTTTGCGCCATTCACTGGCAGGCATCTGGCCCAGTAGCCTGGTTTTGCCATCGCTGCCCTGGCTGATGAACAGGGCGCTGGCGTAACTGTTCGGTGTTGCGCTGGCGGGCACATGCAGTGCCTGTTCCAGTTGTTCCATGCAGCCGCTGTGGCTCACCAGCACCAGATTCTGGCCGTTGCGTTTGTGGGCAAAGGCATTGTCGGCAAAGTGCGCGTCACACTGATTAAGCCAGTCCTGCGTGGCAATGGCCTTACCGAACATGGCTTGTGCAGTCTGCCGGGTACGTACTTCCGGGCTGGCCCATACATCAGCCTTATCCAGGCCAAGTTGTTGCAGGCCGTGGCCTACGTCGGAGGCCACCCGGCTGCCGGCAACCGTGATACCGCTCGGGTCACCCAGGCAGGCGCCGCGCGAGCGGTCGCAGCGTTCGGCGTGGCGCAGCACGACAGTCACCAGGCCTTTCGCCCAGTCGGCACGCAGACCGCTGCTATGCAGGTACTGCGGGTTACCAAGGTTGGGGACGGCAGAGCGGGTATGCGCCCAGGCCGCTGTCACCACCAGCGCCAATAGCAGGCACAGCGTTGCGATCAATGCCCTGCGTGTGGGTAAGCGCAAGGCAGGGGTAAGCCTGTGGTTCGGGGAATTCTCGATGACGCCTTGCAACATGTGCCACTCCTGTCTGCTCGTTGGTTTGGCGAGCGTCGGCACTTTAGGCGGCGGGATGTCAGCAGAGAGTGACCTGAATGTGAAAAAAGCCTTGTGGCCCGACATCATCCAGATGGCATACAAGTCAAGTATGAAACCGGTTTCAAAACATTTCTGAACACGCTAGATTATTCGGCTGTCTTCTTGATGGCCTATCAAGATCACCCCTTGAAAACCAGATGGCGCTTATCAAGGCCGCCCGCAGCCGATGAGGATTCACCATGCCTGAGCATGCCCCAGACAACCCGCGCAGGGACTTCCTGCGCAAGACCCTGACCTTGATCCCGGTCGTGACCGTAGCCAGCACCGGGCTTGGCGCAGGGGCCAGCCAACTGCTGGCAGCCCCACAGCAGGCGCCGAATGTGCCGGCCACGCCACCAGTGGGCAACTATCAGCCAACGTTCTTCAGTGCCGAAGAGTGGGCCTTCGTCCAGGCGGCGGTGTCCCGCATCATTCCGGCAGACGCGCTTGGCCCCGGGGCACTGGAGGCCGGTGCTGCCGAATTCATCGACCGGCAGATGAACACCCCCTACGCGACCGGCGCGCAGTGGTACATGCAAGGCCCGTTCAACGCCGACGCCGCGCCGGAGCTGGGCTACCAGTTGCAGCTCAGCCCACAACAGATCTACCGCCTGGGCATCGCAGCCGTGGACGGCTGGTGCAAAGCCAACGGCGGGCAAGTTTTTGCTGCACAAGATAGCGCTACCCGGGACCGTATTCTCAGCAAAGTCGAAGCTGGAGAGCTGGTTTTCGACACGGTCCCGGCCAAGGTGTTTTTCAGCCTGCTGGTGCAGAACACCCGCGAAGGGTTCTTCTGCGACCCGATCCATGGTGGTAACAAAGGCATGGTCGGCTGGACCCAGATCGGCTTCCCCGGCGCCCGCGCCGATTTCATGGACTGGGTCGAGCGCAACGAGCCTTACCCGTTCCCGGCGGTATCGATTCGCGGCGAGAGGGCCTGAGGCATGGCGACTGTGTTGAACAAAGTGGATGCCGTGATCGTCGGTTTCGGCTGGGCCGGCGCGATCATGGCCAAGGAGCTGAGCGAAGCCGGCCTGCAGGTGGTGGCGCTGGAGCGCGGGCCGATGCAGGACACCTACCCGGAAGGCAGTTACCCGGAGGTCATCGATGAGCTGACTTACAGCGTGCGCAAGAAGCTGTTCGTCGATGTATCGAAAGAGACCGTCACCATTCGCCATAGCGTGAACGACGTGGCACTGCCCAATCGCCAGCTGGGTGCCTTCCTGCCGGGCAAGGGCGTGGGCGGTGCGGGCCTGCACTGGTCGGGTGTGCATTTCCGGGTCGACCCGGTCGAGTTGCGCCTGCGCAGCCATTACGAAGAGCGCTACGGGCGCAAGTTCATCCCCGAAGGCATGACCATCCAGGACTTTGGCGTCAGCTATGAAGAGCTGGAACCGTACTTCGACTTCGCCGAAAAAGTCTTCGGCACTTCTGGCCAGGCCTGGACCGTCAACGGCCAGTTGGTGGGTGAAGGGCAGGGCGGCAACCCCTATGCGCCGGACCGCTCCAACCCGTTCCCGCTGCCCGCGCAAAAGAACGTGGTTTCGGCCAGGTTGTTCGAAAAGGCCGCCAGCAGCCTGGGCTACAAGCCCTACAACCTGCCATCGGCCAATACCTCGGGGCCGTACACCAACCCGTACGGGGCGCAGATGGGACCGTGCAACTTCTGTGGGTTCTGCAGCGGCTACGTGTGCTACATGTACTCCAAGGCCTCGCCCAACGTGAACATCCTGCCGGCGCTGCGCCAGGTGCCGAATTTCGAGCTGCGGCCCAACGCCCATGTATTGCGGGTGAACCTGGACGACAGCAAGCGCAAGGCCACTGGCGTGACCTACATCGATGCCCAGGGGCGCGAAGTGGAACAGCCGGCGGAGCTGGTGATCCTGGCGGCGTTCCAGTTCAACAACGTGCGCCTGATGCTGCTTTCCGGCATCGGCAAGCCCTATGACCCGGTCAGCAACGAAGGGGTGGTCGGGCGTAACTTCGCCTATCAGAACATGGGCACGGTCAAGGCGTTCTTCGACAAGGACACCTACACCAACAACTTCATCGGTGCCGGTGGCAACGGCATTGCCATCGACGACTTCAATGCCGACAACTTCGACCATGGCCCGCACGGCTTCATCGGCGGCTCGCCGATGTGGGTGAACCAGGCCGGCAGCCGGCCGATTGCCGGTACTGCCAACCCGCCGGGTACGCCGGCCTGGGGCAGCGCCTGGAAGAAGGCCACGGCCGACTACTACACCCATCAGGTGTCGATGGACGCCCATGGTGCCCACCAGTCCTACCGTAGCAATTACCTGGACCTCGACCCGACCTACCGCGATGCCTACGGCCAACCGCTGTTGCGCATGACCTTCGACTGGCAGGAAAACGACATCAGGATGAACCAGTTCATGGTCGCCAAGCTAAGCAAGATTGCCCAGGCGATGAACCCCAAGGCCATTGCCGTGCTGGGCAAGCAGGTCAACGACCACTTCAATACCGCCAGCTACCAGACCACCCACCTGAACGGCGGCGCGATCATGGGCACCGACCCGAAAACCAGTGCGCTTAACCGCTACCTGCAAAGCTGGGACGTGCACAACGTGTTCGTCCCGGGCGCTTCGGCGTTCCCTCAAGGGCTGGGGTACAACCCGACCGGGCTGGTGGCGGCGCTGACTTACTGGTCGGCCCGTGCCATTCGCGAGCAGTACCTGAAAAACCCCGGCCCACTGGTCCAGGCTTGAGGAGCGATGAGCATGAAGACAATGTTGATCGCAACCCTGCTGCTGGGTACCAGCGCGGCTGCACAGGCCGCTGTCAATGACGATGCACAGGTGCGCCAGGGCGAATACCTGGCCCGTGCCGGTGACTGTGTGGCTTGCCATACCGCCAAGGGCGGCAAGGCCTTTGCCGGTGGCCTGCCGATGGAAACGCCAATTGGCACCGTGTACTCCACCAACATCACCTCGGCGGCCAGCGGCATCGGCCACTACAGCTTCGAAGATTTCGACCGGGCCGTGCGCAAAGGCATTGGCAAGGACGGCAGCACCCTGTACCCAGCCATGCCATACCCGTCGTACGCGCGGGTCAGCGAGCAGGACATGCAGGCGCTGTACGCCTATTTCATGAAAGGCGTCGAGCCGGTCGAGCAGCCGAACAAGGCCACTGACATCCCTTGGCCGCTGAGCATGCGCTGGCCGTTGTCGATCTGGCGTGGCCTGTTCGCCCCAGAGGCCCAGCCCTGGCAGGCTTCAGCGGCAGCCGACCCGGTGGTGAACCGCGGTGCGTACCTGGTCGAAGGCCTGGGGCATTGTGGCGCCTGCCATACGCCGCGGGCGCTGACCATGCAGGAGAAGGCGCTCAGCCCTGCTGATGGCGAACAGTTCCTGGCGGGCAGTGCACCGCTGGAAGGCTGGATTGCCAAGAACCTGCGGGGTGACCACAAGGACGGGCTGGGCAGCTGGAGCGAAGCGCAACTGGTGCAGTTTCTCAAGACCGGGCGCAGCGATCGCAGTGCGGTGTTCGGCGGCATGAGCGATGTGGTCGAGCACAGCATGCAGCACCTGACCGATGCCGACCTGACCGCGATCGCCCGTTACCTGAAGACCCTGCCGCCGAGCAACCCCGATGACCAGCCGCATGTGTACGACAAGCAGGTGGCGGATGCGCTGTGGAAGGGCGACGACAGCAAGCCTGGTGCGGCGGTGTACATCGACAACTGCGCCGCCTGCCACCGTACCGACGGCCAGGGCTATACCCGCGTGTTCCCGGCGCTGGCCGGTAACCCGGTGGTGCAGACGGCGGATGCTACGTCGTTGATCCACGTGGTACTCACGGGCGGCACGGTCCCGGCGACGCACACCGCGCCGTCGAACTTCACCATGCCGGCGTTTGGTTGGCGCCTGAGTGACCAGGAGGTGGCAGAGGTGGTGAACTTCATCAGGAGCAGTTGGGGTAACCAGGGCGATGCCGTCACGGCGAGCGATGTGAAATCGCTGCGCTAACTCGATCAAATGTAGGAGCGGGTTCACCCGCGAATACGATGGTGCATGTACCGACGCTTTCGCGGGTAAACCCGCTCCCACAGGATCGCTGTGCTTACACCACGCGTTCAGGCTGCACTCGATCAAATGTAGGAGCGGGTTCACCCGCGAATGCGTCGGTACATGCACCATCGCATTCGCGGGTAAACCCGCTCCTACATTATTCTCTATATTTATCATATAGATATGTTTAATACTTCACGTTCATTCTCATAATCTGCAGCTGCTCTCGATCAACAGCAGCTTGACGAATTCCAAAAATATTGCTGTATTGAAACCGGTTTCATCGCTATCACAACAATCATAAGGACAGCCCATGACCGACGCGCCTGCCCATGCCCGCGAACGGGTCACCATCAGCGAAGTTGCGCGTGTCGCTGGCGTATCCAAAGCCACCGTCTCCCGCTATATCGGTGGCGACCGGCAGTTGCTGGCCGAAGCCACGGCCAAGCGCCTGGAAGAGGTGATCGAACGCCTCGGCTACCGCCCCAACCAGATGGCCCGCGGCCTGAAGCGCGGTCAGACACGACTGATCGGCATGCTGGTAGCCGATATCCTCAACCCCTATTCAGTGGCCGTGATGCATGGTGTGGAAACCGCCTGCCGCCAGCACGGTTACAGCCTGGTGGTGTGCAACACCAACCGTGACGACGAGCAGGAGCGGCACCATCTGGTGGCCCTGCAGAGCTACAACGTAGAAGGCCTGATCGTGAACACCCTCGGCCACCACCCGGGTGAACTGCTCAACCTGCAGCGTGATATCCCCATGGTGCTGGTCGACCGCCAGCTGCCCGAGCTGAATGTTGACCTGGTCGGCCTGGACAACGCTGACGCGGTCGAACAGGCCCTTGACCACCTGCAGGCCCAGGGCTACCGCGACATTCTCGCGGTCAGTGAACCGCTTGATGGCACCAGCTCGCGCCTGGAGCGGGTGCAGGCCTTCGGCGCCTCGGTCAACCGGCGCGCGGGTATGCGCCAGCAGGTGCTGGAAACCGGCGCCGGGCTGGCGGGGCAGTTGGCCGCGTTCCTGAACAGCCGTGGCCATGGTCCGCAGGCTATTTTCACCTTCAACGGCGTCGCCACCCTGGCGGTTACCCGCGCCTTGCACGAGGCCAGGTGCAACCTGTTTGCCGACGTCGGCCTGATCGCCCTCGACGATCTCGACTGGTACCCCTTGGTCGGCAATGGCATCACTGCCCTGGCGCAGCCTACCGAGCGAATCGGTGTGGCGGCTTTCGAAAGCCTGCTCGGTCGCTTGCGTGGCGACAGCGGGGCAGCCCGGCGCATCGATTTCAAGGCCAACCTGGTCATCCGCGGTTCAACCCAACCCCAATAAGCGACAGCAGGCCAGTGCCTGTTGCTGCTGAGTAAAAATGAAACCGGTTTCATAAGGATAAAAACAATGTACCCGAACCCCGTTTCCATCAGCCTCTCCAGCTACGGCGCCGATTTTGTCCGGCAGCGTGGGCAGGAGCAGTTCCTTGACCTGCTGGCCGCCGCGGGCGTAAGCCGCGTCGAATTGCGCGAAGAATTGTTCGCCAGTGCGCCAGACGCTGCTGCGCTGGGTGCGGTTATTACCGCGCTGCGCATGGAATGTTTGTACTCGACACCCCTTGAACTGTGGACTGCGCAAGGTGTGCTTGACCCGTTGCTGGCGCAGAAGCTGGAAATCGCCCGGGCGCTTGGCGCGGTTGCGCTGAAGGTGTCCCTAGGGCACTTCGATGAACGCTGTGACGTGTCGGCTTTGGCGGCGCTGCTACCGGCGCATGGGCCGCTGCTGCTGGTGGAAAACGACCAGACCGCTCAAGGCGGCAGGGTCGAGCCGCTGCTGCGGTTCTTCCAGCGTGCCGACCTGTTGGGGCTGCGCCTGGGCATGACCTTCGATATTGGCAACTGGCAGTGGCAAGGCGAGTCGGCAGCGCAAGCCGCGCGGCAACTTGGCCGCTGGGTGTGCTACGTGCACTGCAAAGCGGTTCAGCGCCGGGCCGATGGCCGCCTGGTTGCCGTGCCGCCACAAACAACGGACCTGCAGGCGTGGGCAGCGCTGATGGCCGAGTTCGCCCCCGGTGTGGTGCGCGCCGTCGAGTACCCCTTGGTCAGCGAAGACCTGCTGGCACTGACCCGTGCCCAGGTGTGCAGCCTGTCCGCGCTGGGCGCGGGCGAGGAGGTGGCCCATGCATCAGCATGACGTGCTGTGTTTCGGCGAAACCATGGCCATGTTCGTGGCCGAGCACACGGGCGACCTGGCCAGCGTCGGCCAGTTCGGCAAGCGCATCGCGGGCGCAGACAGCAACGTGGCCATCGGCCTGGCACGGCTGGGCTTCGCGGTACGCTGGCTGAGCCGGGTAGGTGACGACTCGCTGGGGCGCTTTGTGCTCGACAGCCTGCGCCGCGAAGGCCTGGACTGCTCGGCTGTCGAAGTGGATGGCAATGCCCCCACCGGTTTTCAGCTCAAGGCCCGTTGCGACGATGGCAGCGATCCCGCCGTGGAGTACTTCCGCCGTGGGTCGGCAGCCAGCCGGCTGTCGCCAAGCCAGGTCCAGCCTGGCCTTCTGCAGGCCCGTCACCTGCATGCCACGGGTATCCCGCCCGCACTGTCGGAGGGTTGCCGGGAGTTGTCCCATGCATTGCTGGACGCCATGCGTGCTGCCGGGCGCAGCATCTCGTTCGACCCCAACCTGCGCCCTTCGCTATGGCCAGACCAACGCAGCATGGTGCGCGAGATCAACGCCTTGGCGGTGAAAGCCGACTGGGTTTTGCCGGGCCTGGAAGAGGGCCGCCTGCTCACCGGCAAACACAGCCCGGCGGACATCGCCGGTTTCTACCTCGACCAGGGGGTGGAACTGGTGGTGATCAAGCTGGGCGACGCCGGCGCGTACTTTCGCAGCGCCAAAGACGAGGGCCAGCTTGCCCCTGTGCCCGTCAGCCGTGTGGTGGACACTGTCGGTGCTGGCGATGCCTTTGCCGTCGGCGTGCTCAGCGCGCTGCTGGAGGGGCGCCCGGTGGCCGAAGCGGTGGCCCGCGGCAACTGGTGCGGCAGCCGCGCCGTGCAGTCACGAGGCGACATGGAGGGGCTGCCGCTGCGCCACGAGCTGGAGGCCTTTGAGCCGCGCAGAAGCGCGTGATCGCCCAACCCGGATTACCTGTTGCAACAAAAACAACAAGCTCAGGAGTAACAAACCATGCAAAGCCAACGCCTGGCACCGCGCCGCTGGTGGTACATCATCCCGATCGTGTTCTTTACCTACAGCCTGGCCTACCTGGACCGCGCCAATTACGGCTTCGCCGCCGCTTCCGGCATGGCTGAAGACCTTCACATCACCCCTGTACTGTCGTCACTGCTGGGGGCATTGTTCTTCCTCGGTTACTTCTTCTTCCAGGTGCCCGGGGCCATCTACGCCGAAAAGCGCAGCGTGAAGAAGCTGATCTTCTTCAGCCTGATCCTCTGGGGCGGCCTTGCCACGCTCACCGGCATGGTCAGCAACGTCTACATGCTGATCGGCATCCGTTTCCTGCTCGGGGTGGTCGAGGCCGCCGTGATGCCGGCCATGCTGGTGTACCTGTGCCACTGGTTCACCCGTGCCGAGCGCTCGCGTGCCAATACCTTCCTGATGCTCGGCAACCCGGTGACCATCCTGTGGATGTCGGTGGTGTCGGGTTACCTGATCAAGCATTACGACTGGCGCTGGATGTTCATCATCGAAGGCCTGCCGGCCGTGATCTGGGCGTTCTTCTGGTGGCGCCTGGTGGATGACCGCCCGGCCCAGGTCAGCTGGTTGAGCGCGCAGGAAAAGGCCGACCTGCAGCAGGCGCTGGCCGCCGAGCAGCAGGGCATCAAGCCGGTGAAGAACTACCGCGAGGCGTTCCGCTCGCCACAGGTGATCATCCTGGCGCTGCAGTACTTCTGCTGGAGCATCGGGGTGTATGGCTTCGTGCTGTGGCTGCCGTCGATTCTCAAACAGGCAGCGAAGGTAGATATCGTCCAGGCCGGCTGGCTGGCTTCGGTGCCCTACCTGGCGGCGGTGCTGGCCATGGTGGGCGTGTCGTGGGCGTCCGACCGCCTGCAAAAGCGCAAGCGCTTCGTCTGGCCGCCGCTGCTGATTGCCGCCGTGGCGTTCTATGGCTCCTATGCCCTGGGTACCGAGCACTTCTGGCTGTCGTATGCGCTGCTGGTGGTTGCCGGTGCCTGCATGTATGCGCCCTATGGCCCGTTCTTCGCCATCGTGCCCGAGATTTTGCCGGCCAACGTTGCCGGTGGCGCCATGGCGTTGATCAACAGCATGGGCGCGCTGGGTTCGTTCGGCGGCTCGTGGCTGGTGGGCTACCTCAATGGCGCCACCGGCGGCCCTGGTGCTTCTTACCTGTTCATGTGCGGTGCGTTGCTGACTGCTGTCGCGCTTACTGCCGCCCTCAATACTTCCCAAACCTCTGGCCGCGCCAAGCGCAATGGTTCGCGCCTGGCCATGAACCATTAGGAAACCTGCAATGAAGAAGCGAATCGTGCTGTACAAGCGCCTGTCCGACGACTTGATGGCCCGCCTGCACGAGCAGGTTGAAGTGACGTGGGTGGATACCGCCCAGCCCGATGGCCTGGCCCGTTTGCGCGATGCCTTGCCGGGGGCGCACGGCTTGCTGGGGGCCAGCTTGCGGCTGGATGCCAGCCTGCTCGACCTGGCGCCACAGCTGGAAGTGGTGTCCAGCGTTTCGGTAGGGGTAGACAACTATGACATTGCCGAACTCAGCCGCCGCGGCGTGATGCTGACCAACACCCCGGACGTGTTGACCGAAACCACTGCCGATACTGGCTTTGCCTTGATCCTGGCCACGGCCAGGCGGGTGGTGGAACTGGCGAACTGGGTGCGTGACGGCCATTGGCAGGCCAACCTGGGGCCGGCGCAGTTTGGTAGCGACGTTCATGGCAAGACGCTGGGTATTGTTGGTATGGGCCGCATCGGCGAAGCCCTGGCCCGCCGCGCCGCAGCAGGCTTCGGCATGCGCGTGCTGTACCACAGCCAGCGCGCCAAGCCAGCAGTGGAGGCGCGCCATGCTGCACGGCAATGCAGCCTGGATGAGCTGTTGCAGCAGGCGGATTTCGTTTGCCTGACCGTACCGCTGAGTGCCAGCACAGAAGGGCTGATCGGCGCGCGGGAGCTGGCCTTGATGAAAGCTGATGCGATTCTGGTGAATATCTCGCGTGGGCGGGTAGTGGACGAAGCTGCGTTGATCGACGCGCTGCAGGCCAAGCGTATACGCGGTGCGGGGCTGGATGTGTTCGTGCAGGAGCCGTTGCCGGTGGACTCGCCACTGTTGCAGCTCGACAACGTGGTGGCGACCCCGCACATTGGCTCGGCAACCGAAGAGACCCGCCAGGCCATGGCGCGTTGCGCGGTGGACAACCTGCTCAGTGCGCTGGCGGGTGAGCGGCCGGTGAACCTGGTTAACGGATAACCGCGGGCTTTGCCCTTGTGGGATGGCACCGGCTTTGAACTAGCAGGGACACTGTGGGAGCGGCTTTAGCCGCGAACACCGGCGCAGCCGGTGCCATGAACCGCGTTGAATTCTTCGCGGCTAAAGCCGCCACAGGGTATGCGGACCGCTTGCGAACTCAGTTCTCTGCGCGACAGCGCAGCGCAAAGGGCTGGGCGATCTCCTGCAAGGCGCCGTGGTAGCTTGCCTAACGGCAGTTACCCGCCTTGCGATAGCCCGCAGCCTGCGCCTCACCCTCGGTGGCGAAGCTGACCTGGTTCTTCGCCGCTACCTGGTTGTACCCCGGGCAGCCGACCGACAAGTGATAGACATGGCTGTTGCGGTTGCCCAGCACCGCCCCCACCGAGCCGGCACTGGCCAGGTTCGGCGTTACCTCGGCCTTGGCTGGCTTCTCCGGCACCGCCTGTGCAACGCCACTACCCACCGGCTTGTAGTCCGCTGTCCACTTGCGCTCGCCGCTCACGAACGGGTTGGCATGCCCCATGATCGCGGCAATGCGCCGGTCACGCTCTTTCTCCCAGGCCGATACCGGGTGCTGCTTGTCCCACGCCATCAGCAGCTGTTGCTGCTGGCGCGACATGCTCAGCTGGTAACGGTCGAACATGTAGAACGTGGTACGCGCCACCAGGCCTTTCACTTCGTCACGCGGCTCTGCTGCGCGCTGGACAAAATCGACCTTGGTGCTGCACTGGCCATATTCGCCGGCATTGCCAGCGACCATGCCGTAGTTGAAGTTGCTGCGGTCACCGTTGACCTCACCCACGGCCGGGTACAGGTTGAACAGGTCGGCCTCCATGGCACGGAACACCGGGTCGCTGTCCACGCAGTGCTCGCGGCCGCCGTTCTTCCAGCATTGGCGCTGGTTGCCAAAGGTGTAGGCGGGCACGATGTGTTCCCACTCGGTGCGCTCGGCACGGTTCTGCTGCTTGCGCGTCTGGTAACCGCATGAGGCGGCATCGATGCGCCCGCCAGACTTGCCCACCCAGGTCCATTTGCACCCGCAGTACAGGTCGCCCATGGCACTGCTGGCCTGGTCCAGGTACACCTTCTGCTTGGCCACCACCTTGGCTTCAGTGAAGGTGGCTGGCGGGTTGGCCAATGCGGGGAGGGTAAAGGAAAATAGTAACGTTACGGCGTAAAGCAGTGATTTCATGAGAAAAACATATTTCAGGTTGGGGCGCGCATTGTAATGCTTTCGCCAACGCTGACCAGCTCGCTCAGCCACACCAGTGGTCGGTTCGGGTCGTTGCTGCCCATACGGCTGAAGGTGCCCGAGTCGAGCATTTTCCGCACTTGGGTGGCCAGGCGTAGCAGGTGCTCGATGAAGCCACTGCCGACGTCGCCGGTGTCTTCCAGGCAAACCTCGCTCTGCGGGTGGCGGATGGCCAGGTGATAGTGGCTGACCCCGTCGCCATTGCCGCTGCCGTCCAGTGTCACGGTGAAGTGGGGGCCGAGCAGGTTGGCCAGGCGCTGCTGGACCAGCTCCAGCAACGCGGCCGGCACCTCATCGTGGCGCAGGGTGGTGGGGAAGCATGGTGTGAACGGGGGCATGAATGTGTCCTGCTGGGCGGGGTTCGAGAGCTGGCCAGCTTAGGCAAGGTGACTGTCAACTTGGGTTAAGCGGGGGTAAAAGCGGGTAATACCCGGCGACGCGATCCCTGTAGGAGCGGCCTTGCGTCGCGATGGGCTGCGCAGCAGCCCCAAGGATTTAGCGCCAATGCAAAAATTTTGGGGCTGCTGTGCAGCCCATCGCGACGCAAGGCCGCTCCTACAGGGGATCGCGAGAGCTGCCGGGTCCGATATCAGAACGTCTGCCCCAGCGAGAACTGGAAGATCTGGGTCTCAGCGTTATCCGGTTTTTTCAGCGGCGCCGCCAGGCTGAAGCTCAGTGGCCCCATCGGGCTGTACCAGGTCACACCCACCCCCAGTGACACGGCCATCTGCGCCAGGTCGACGCTGCCGCAGCCCTGGGTGGTCGACAGGTAGCAGGTGTCGGCATACACGTTGCCGGCATCGACGAACACCGAGCTGCGCAGCTGGCTCTGGTCTTTCACGAAGGGCAGCGGGAACAGGTACTCGGCGCCACCGGTAACCAGGATATTGCCCCCCAGCACGTCGGTGTCGCGGTCGGAGTAGTAAGCCTGGCCAGCGCTGGAGTAGGTGCCGGTAGCCGGTGTACTGCGCGGGCCGAGGGTGCCGTCCTTGAAGCCGCGTACCGAGCCCTGGCCCCCCGCGTTGTAGCTTTCATAGAACGGCAAACCCTCGGTAGACCCGTAGCCGTTGCCGTAGCCCAGGCTGGTGTGCAGGCGCAGCGTGGTGTTGTTGGTGACTGGCAGGAAAGCCTGGCCGTTGTAGTCGAGCTTGTAGAACGACAGGTCGCTGCCCGGGGTGGTGGCCATCAGCGTCAGGCTCTGCGAATGGCCACGGGTGGCCAGCACGCCTTTGTTGAGGGTGGACTCCGACCAGCCGATCGACGCCTTCAGGTTATTGAAGCTTTTGCCCTCGCGGGTAATGAAGTCGTAGATCTCGTCGGCGCTGTAGGTGCCGGGCGAAATGTCGTCGTGCTGCAGGGTCAGGCCGTAGGTCAGGCGTGAGGTTTCGTTGATCGGGTAGCCAAAGCTGACCCCGGCGCCGTAGCTGTTGATCGCGTAATAGGAAACGCCATCGTCGTAATAGTCGCTGTAGTCGGTGCTGTTGTAGAACAGGTTGTAACCCAGGCTCACGCCGTCGGCGGTGAAGTAAGGGTCGACGAAACCGAAGTTGTACTTGGTCTGGTATTCCGAACGGGTCAGGCCGACGGACACCTTGTTACCGGTACCGAGGAAGTTGCTCTGGCTGATCGAACCACCCAGGATCAGGCCGGCGCTCTGGGCGAAACCGACGCTGGCGGTGATCGAGCCGGAGGCCTGCTCTTCGACGCTGTAGTTGACGTCGACCTGGTCATCGGTGCCCGGCACCGGCGGGGTCTCGACGTTGACTTCCTTGAAGAAGCCCAACCGCTCGAGGCGGGTCTTGGACTGGTCGATCAGGTAGGTCGACGCCCAGCCGCCTTCCATCTGGCGCATCTCGCGACGCAGCACTTCGTCTTCGGTCTTGGTGTTGCCGCGGTAGTTGATGCGGTTGACGTAGGCACGCTTGCCCGGGTCGACCACGAACATGATGTCGACCGTGTGGTCCTGGTCGTTCGGCTGTGGCACGCCGTTGACGTTGGCGAAGGTGTAGCCTTCGTTACCCAGGCGGCGGGTAATCAGCTCGGACGTGGTGGTCATCACCTTGCGCGAGAATACCTGGCCCGGCTGCACCAGCAGCAGCGACTTGACCTGGTCTTCCGGCACCTTGAGGTCACCGGACAGCTTCACGTCGCGAACGGTGTACTTCTCGCCTTCGTTGATGTTGACGGTGATGTAGACGTGCTTCTTGTCCGGGGTGATCGACACCTGGGTGGAGGCGATGTCCATGTTGATGTAGCCGCGGTCCAGGTAGTAGGAACGCAGGCGCTCCAGGTCACCGGAGAGTTTTTCGCGGGCGTACTTGTCGTCGTTCTTGAAGAACGACAGCCAGTTGGTGGTCTTCAGCTCGAACAGCTGGCCCAGGGTGTCATCGTCGAACACGTTGTTGCCAACGATGTTGATGTGCTGGATGGCAGCGACGGTGCCTTCGTTGATCTTGATCTTCAGCGCCACACGGTTGCGCGGCTGCGGCACCACCTCAGCGTCGACCTCGGCCGAGTAGCGGCCCTGCGCCACGTACTGGCGCTGCAGCTCGTTACGCACGCCTTCGAGGGTGGCACGCTGGAAGATCTCGCCTTCGGCCAGGCCCGATTGCTTCAGGCCCTTCATCAGGTCTTCGGTGCTGATCGCCTTGTTGCCTTCGATCTCAATGCTCGACACCGACGGGCGCTCGACCACGTTGATGATCAGCACATTGCCATCGCGGTTCAACTGGATGTCCTGGAAGAACCCGGTCTTGAACAGGGAACGGGTCGAGTCCACCAGGCGGCGGTCATCGGCCTGGTCGCCGACGTTCAGCGGCAGGGCACCGAACACGCTGCCGGCGGAAACCCGCTGCAGGCCGTTGACGCGAATGTCGGCGATCCTGAACGGTGCGGCATGGGCCAGCGTGGCTTTCAGCAGCAGGATGGAGAGCAACAGGCGCGGGTAGTTCATCGGGGGTTCCAGACAAGCGGATTTGGAGGGGAGCAAGCGCGGGCAACCCGCAAGCAGCGGGCGATGAGGATACGGGCGGGCTGTGTACGGCGCGGTTAGCCGAGGGTAAAGATGTGTAAAGTCCGACCGGGCGGCGGTGACAGTGCCTGCCTGCGGGGCGATCATTACCACCCCTGCAAACCTGATACCTGGCCCTGATGATCCCTGTGCTGCTGGTCGACGACGACCGCGAACTGACCGAAATGCTCTCTTTGTACCTGGCCCGCGAAGGCTTCCAGGCCACGGCCGTGGACACCGGCGAGGAGGGCGAGACCCAGGCGTTGTCCGGCAACTTCCAGGTGGTGGTGCTGGATGTGATGCTGCCCGGCATTTCCGGCATCGAAGTGCTACGCCGTGTGCGTGTGCGCAGCCAGGTACCGATCCTGTTGCTGACCGCCCGTGGTGACAACATCGACCGCATCGCCGGCCTGGAGCTGGGTGCCGATGACTATGTGCCCAAGCCCAGCTCCCCCGGTGAGCTGGTGGCTCGCCTGCGGGCGATACTGCGCCGCGTGCAGCCGCACCTGATGGGCGAAGCCAGTGCCCCCGAGGCGCCCGAACAGGTGCGCAGCGGTGCCTTGAAGATGTGGCCAGGCCGGCGCGAAGCGCATTGGGGCAGCGCCACGCTGGAGCTGACCGGCTCCGAGTTCAGCCTGCTCGAAGCGCTGGCCCGCCAGGCTGGCCAGCTGGTCAGCAAACAGGACCTGTCACTGAACGCCCTGGGCCGGCCGCTGACCCGTTACGACCGGCGCATCGACGTGCACGTCAGCAGCATCCGGCAAAAACTCGGCCCGCGTGCCGACGGCAGCAGCTGGATCCAGAGCGTGCGCGGCATGGGCTACATGCTGATCGTCGAATGATGCGCCGGCGCCTGTTCTGGAAGCTGTTTCTGGCCTTCTGGCTGGCCAATACCCTGACCTTCCTGGTGGGGGCGGGGGCCTTTATGCTCAATGACCTGCGCGGCGATACCCCCGGGTTGCGTTCGCTGCTGGCCACCGAGCTGCAAATGCTCGAACGCCATGGCGAGCGGGCCGGTCGGCAATTGCTCGATGTGTCGCCACAACCGCCGGATGTGCAGGTAGGCCTTTACGATGATCAAGGCCGCTTGCTGGCGGGCAAAACGGTGCACGCGGCGCGTTTCGAGCAGGCATTGGTCGACCGCGACGGCCGCCCGCTGGTACTGCGTGCCTCGGTGGCTACCCATGTCGGCATGGCGCCGCGCCCACACAACGTGGGCCCGTTCGTGACGGGCGCACTGATGAGTGCGCTGTTCGCCCTGTTGTGCAGCCTGTACCTGACCCGCCCGCTGGCCTGGCTGCGTGAGGCCATGGGCCAGGTTGCGCAAGGCCGGTTCGATGTAAGGGTGAGGCCACGGCTGGGCAAGCGCCGCGACGAAATCGTCGAGCTGGCCGAGGACTGCGACCGCATGGCAGGCCAGCTCAAGGCGCTGGTACAGGCGCAGCAGAACCTGCTGCATGATATTTCCCACGAGCTGCGCTCACCGCTGACCCGCATGCATGCCGCCATCGGCCTGATGCGCCAGCAACCCGACCGGCCCGACATGCTCGAGCGGGTCGAGCGCGAGTCACGACGCATGGACGACCTGATCGAGCAGCTGCTGACCCTGGCCCGTGCCCAGTCCCGCCAGGGCAATAGTGATTTTGCCAGCGTGGATGTGGTCGAGCTGCTGGCGCAGATCGTCGAGGATGCCCGTTTCGAGGCCAGCATGAAGCAGTGCCAGGTGTCGTTGCTGGCGCAGGGCGCGTTTCTCATGCATGGCCATGAAGAGCTGCTGTACCGTGCCTTCGAGAACATCATCCGCAATGCCGTGCGCTACACCGCGCCCGGCACGGCGGTGTTGGTCGAGGCCGCACCGGCACCGGGTGGGCAGTGGTTGCAGGTGTGCGTCAGCGACCATGGCCCGGGCGTCGACCCGGCACGCCTGCAGCGCATCTTCGAGCCGTTCGACCGGGGTACCGACAGCAACGGCGACGGCTTTGGCCTGGGCCTGGCGATCGCCCAACGGGCCATCGCCCTGCACGGTGGCAGCATCACCGCGCTGGCCGCTGCCACCGGGGGCTTGCGGGTACGCATCGAGCTGCCCCAAGCCAGCGCTATTTGAAGCCGGTGACGGCGTGCGGAACGTAAGGGGCCTGCAAGCGCGCCACCTCGTCCTCGCTCAGCTGCAACGACAGCGCGCCCAGCGCATCGTCCAGGTGAGCGGGCTTCGAGGCGCCGACGATAGGCGCTGACACGCCGGTTTTGCCCAGCACCCATGCCAGGGCCACCTGGGCCATGGGTACGCCGCGTTCGCCGGCAATCTGCTCGACCACATCAATGACCCGGCCATCTTCGGCTTCGGTGTTTTCATAGAACGACTGCCCGGACAGGTCGGTGCGGGTACGCTCGGTCTGCTGCCCGTGTGGCCGGGTCAGGCGCCCACGCGCCATCGGGCTCCAGGGCATCAGGCCGACACCTTGGTCCAGGCACAGCGGGATCATCTCGCGTTCTTCTTCGCGGTAGATCAGGTTGAGGTAGTTCTGCATCGACACGAAGCGGCTCCAGCCGTTGCTGGCTGCCACCTGCTGCGCCTTGGCAAACTGCCAGGCGTACATCGACGAGGCACCGATGTAGCGGGCCTTGCCGGCCTTGACCACGTCGTGCAGGGCTTCCATGGTCTCCTCGATGGGGGTGTGGTAGTCCCAGCGGTGGATCTGGTACAGGTCGACGTAGTCGGTGCCCAGGCGCGCAAGGCTGGCGTCGATGCTGGCCATGATGGCCTTGCGGGACAGGCCTTGTTCATTCGGCCGGCTGGTGCCTTGCCACATGTTGGCGGGGAAGAACACCTTGGTGGCAATCACCGCTTCCTCGCGGCGGGTGAATTCCTTCAGCAGCTTGCCGACGATGATTTCCGAGGTGCCGGCAGAGTAGCTGTTGGCGGTGTCGAAGAAGTTGATACCCTGCTCGACGGCGTGGCGAATGATCGGCCGGCTGGCGTCTTCGCCCAGGGTCCAGGGGTGGGTGCCAGCATCCGGATCGCCGAAGGTCATGCAGCCCAGGCACAACCTGGAAATGTCCAGCCCGGTGCTACCCAGTTTTACGTATTGCATTGTCGTCTCCTTAACGGGCGCTAGTGATGGGGGCAGCCTAACGCTGGCAGGCTTGCGCGAAAATTCCGTATTGCTGCAGGTTTAATCCGCAAAATTTCACAAGCGTAGAAGCGGTCGAACCTGTTGCTGAAGGAAGTCGGTAACCGCCTTGATCCGCGGCGTGGCGCGCACGTCCTCATGCACCGCCAGCCAGATTTCAATGCTCATGGTCTGCTCGGCGCTACCGGCTTGCTTCAGGCCATGCTCCTGGGCCATGAACGCCGGCAGGCACGCGATGCCGATACCGCCGGCACAGGCCTGGGCCTGGATGCGCAGGTCGTTGCTGTGCAGCGCGAAGGGCTGCTGGCCGGCCTGGCGGTTGAGCCATTGCTGTTGTGGCGAGCTTGCCTGGGACTCGTCGTAACCGATGTAGCGGCGGGAGGTGGCGCTGGCCAGGTAGCCTGGTGACGCGTACAGGCTGTAATCAAGGTGCCCCAGCAGGCTGACCACCAGGGTTGGCTCGGCCGGCCTGGCCAGGGCGATGCTGATGTCCGCTTCGCGGCGTGCCAGGGATGCTTTCGACTTGCTGCCAACCAGCTTCAGGCGCAGTTGCGGGTGGCGCTGGTACAGCTCGCCCAGGCGCCGGGCGACGATACTGCCCAGCAGTGCCGGTGGCGCCGCCAGCACCACTTCGCCCTCTACCGCGTGCTGGCCGGCGCTGGCGAAATGTTCCAGGGCGAACGACGACGTGGCCATTTGTTCGGCGAGCTCCGCTACGCGTCGGCCTTCATCGGTGAGGGCATAGGCGCGCGGGCGGCGGTCGACCAGTTTGAGCTTGAGCGAGGCTTCGAGTGAAGCGATGCGCCGGGCTACGGTGGCGTGGTCGACGCCCAGGGCCTTGGCGGCGGCGGACAACGAACCGGCCGAGGTGAAGGCGGAGAAATGGCGCAGGTCTTCCCAATCGAACATGGATGGCTCGGCAGTGGCGAGGGTAGAAAGGGGTAGGGTAACCCTTTCTGCTTTGCACTGTGGGATTAGCGGGGCTTTGAGATTTTGGGGCTGCTTTGCAGCCCAATCGCGACGCAAGGCCGCTCCCACAGGCCAAGCGCAATGTCCGAGCTCACATTGCACCTGTGGGAGCGGGTTTACCCGCGAAGCAGGCGACGCGGAGGATGGCACCGGCTTCGCCGGTGTTCGCGGCTGAAGCCGCTCCCACAAGGACCGCGATAGTTTCTTGGCTTCCTATGCCACCTCACCACTCGCCCGGGCTTGCTCGACAGTGATGCTCACCGGCACCTCCCGGGCAATCACCACCTCACTGGCAAACAAGCTGCGCATCAGGCTATACCCGGTCAGCAGCATGTAGAACGCAATCGGCAACCCGACCACGATGCTGGCCATCTGAATAGCCAGCAGCCCGCCGGCAATCACCAGGCTGGCCGCAATCGCCCCTTCCAGCACACACCACAGCACCCGTATCCAGTTGGGCGGGTTGATGCTGCCCAGCGAGTTGAGCATGCACAGCACTTGGGTGCCGGCATCGGCAGCCGTCACGAAATGCACCGCCAGCAACAGGCAGATGATCACGCTCAGTACCGCACCCAGGGTCGGCCCGCCCAGGCGATCGAGCAGGGTGAACATGGCCGTGGTGGTTTCCTTGCGCGTGGCCTCCAGCACCGGGCCACCCTGGAACGGGCCGGCAGCGGTCTGCTCGGCAACCGGCAACTGCTGGTAGGCCTGGCGCGCCTGTTGTTCATCCTTCAGCGCGCTGCCGCCAAACACGGCCATCCACAAGATGGTCACCAGGGTCGGCACCAGCAGCGCGCCAAACACCAGCTCACGAATGGTGCGGCCACGCGAGATGCGGGCAATGAACAGCCCCACGAACGGCCCCCAGGTCATCCACCACGGCCAGTAGAAGGCGGTCCAGCTCTTCTGCCAGGCGCTGTCGGCCTGGGCATCGGTCCAGAAACTCATGCCGATGATGTTCTGCGCGTAGTCACCGGCGGACTCGAACAGCAGGTTCATGATGTAGTTGGTCGGGCCCAGGCCCAGCACCACCAGCATCAGCCCCAGGGAAATCCACATGTTCAGCGTCGACAGGCGCTTCATGCCGCGCGACACGCCAGCCACCAGCGAAATCGAGGCGATCACCGTGACCACGGCGATGATGCTCAGCTTGAACGACAGGGTAACCGGGGTGCCGAACACCTGGTGCATACCCATGTTGATCTGCTCCACGCCCAACCCCAGCGACTGCGACACGCCAAAGGCGGTCACCGCGCCACCAATGATGTCCACGGTATGGCCGATCGGCCCGTAGATGCGGTTGCCGATCAACGGGTAGAGGATCGAGCGCAATGCCAGCGGCAACCCTTCACGGTAGGCGAAGTAGGCCAGGCCCAGGCCGATCACGGTGAAAATCGCCCACGGGTGCAGGCCCCAATGGAGCAGGGTGATGCGCATGGCCATCGATGCGGCCTGGTCGGTCAGCCCGGGGGTGAACGGGTTGCTGGCGTAGTGCAGCACCGGTTCAGCCACCGACCAGAAGATCAGCCCCACACCCATGCCGGCACTGAACAGCATGGCAATCCAGGCGGCGAAGCTGAATTCCGGTTTTTCGTCGGCTCGGCCGAGCTTGAGGGTGCCAAAGCGGCTGAAGGCGATGAACACCAGCACCCCGAGGATGCCGCTGACCAGCGCCAGGTAGAACCATTTCAGGTGGTCCAGAATGGCGTCGGAGGCCCCCTTGAACACCCCGGCGGCCTGGTCGCCGTACGAGGCGCACAGCACCACGAACGCCACGACTATGGAGAGCGACCCAACGGTCACAATGGGATTGAGGCCTTTGAACAGGCCTTCTTTTGCACGCATCGTCTATATCCTTCTTATTCTTGCAGGCGGGCGCACACGCACCCGCCTGGCGGCGTTGCAGGTTTATGGTGCGCAAACGAAAAAAGGGCGCCTGAACTTCAAGCGCCCTTGTCGGGGGTCAGAGGTCGACCACCAGGTCCGAGGTCGGGCGGCTGCAGCACAGCAGCCGCAGGCCCTTGTCGATTTCACGCTGGCGGATGCCGCCGTTGTGTTTCATGTCTACGCTGCCTTCCAGCAGCGCGGTCTTGCAGGTACCGCACACGCCCTGGCTGCAGGACGAGGGCAGCACGGCACCGGCCTGTTTGGCGGCAGCCAGCACGGTCTGGTCGGCACGCATGGTGAAGGTCTTGCCCGAGCGGGCCAGGCGCACAGTGAAGGTATCCAGGGCCTGGCCTGGGGCAGCCGGGGCGGGCTCCGGCTCGGCCTCGGCGCTGATGTCGAAGCTTTCCTGATGGTAGCGGGCCAGGTCGAAACCGGCGCCGGCCAGCAGCGCCTTGGTGGCGTCCATGTAGCCTTTGGGGCCACAGGTGAACACGGCGCGTTCCTTGAAGTCAGGGATTTCGCGCTGCAGCGTTTCCAGTGACAGGCGCCCGAGCGGGCCGCTCCAGTCGGGTTCGTCACCCAGGCTTTCGCAGAAGAACAGCGTGCGCATCTGCGGCATGCTGCGTTCCAGGCGTGCCAGTTCATCGCGGAAGATGATGTCTTTCGGCGTGCGGGCGCTGTGCACGAAAACAATGTCCAGTTCGGCATGCAGGTCGGCTGCGGCGCGGGTCATGGCCATCAACGGCGTCACGCCCGAACCCGCCGACAGGTACAGCAGCTTGCGCGACGGGCCGGCCACCGGGGTGAACACACCGGCCGGGCCCGAGGCGGCCAGGGCGTGGCCCGGCTGCAGGTGGTCGTGCAGCCAGTTGGACACGGCGCCGCCCGGCACCCGCTTGACCGTGATCGCGAAGGTGAACGGCCGGGTTGGCGTGGACGACAGGGTATAGCAGCGCGACACGCTGGCGCCGTCGATCACCGGCGACACGGTCAGGAACTGCCCGGGCTCATAGGCCAGGGCGTGGTAGTCCGGGCTGTGGAAGGTGAAGGTCTTCACGTCGTGGGTTTCGTCCACCACGCTCAGGCATTCGATGCGCCGGCTGGCGCCGCTGGCCCACTGGGCGCCATGGGCGGCCCAGTGGTCGCTGTCGGTGAAGCGCTGGTCGGCGCGCAGGCCGGCAATGTTGTGCAGTGCGGTCATGGCCTTCAAACCCCGTGCGCGGCGAGACGTGAGGTGTACCAGCGGGCGAACTGGTCCACGTACGGCTCGGTGAAGGTGGAGTAGGGGCCCGGCACGAACGCGGGGTCTTGGGTGCCGCTGTGGGTGATAGCCACCAGCGCGGCGTCCTGCTGGGTGGTGGCCACCCACACTTCGGTCAGGCGCTGCAGGTCGTAGTCCACGCCTTCCACGGCATCGCGGTGCACCAGCCATTTGGTGCGCACCAGGGTACGCTCTGGCGACAGCGGGATGATCCAGCTGATCATCGCGTGGTCGCTCATCACATGGGCCCAGGCGTTGTTGCCCCACAGGTGGGTGTCGCCCAGGTCGCGGCGGGTGAGGTTGCCCAGCAATTTGCTGCAGGCTACCTTGGTGTCGAGGGTTTGCGACTCGCCGCTGCCGGCGATGATCATGCGCTGGGTACGGAACTGGGTGGGCGAGCTGTCCTGCAGGTGCTCGACGGTCTCGTATAGCAGGCCGTTGTTGGCCCAGTCGGCCTCGATGCCGGCCTTGCGTACCTGGTAGGCATCGTAGGAGGCACGGGCATCGTCGCTCATTTCTTCCAGGCTGACGCCGAGGTCTTCGGACTGGTACGAAACGATCAGTTCCGGGTGGGTACCCGCGCAGTGGTAGCACTCGCGGTTGTTTTCCATCACCAGCTTCCAGTTGCCGTTCTCGATGTAGTCGAGTTCATGGGCAATGCGGGTGTTGGCCAGGTCGAACGGGGCAAAGCGCGGGCCCATGACTTCTTCGAGGTCGCTGATGTCTTCGGGTGGGTTGTCGCTCAGGCACACGAACACATGGCTGCCGATGACCTTGCAGTGCACCGGGATCAGGCTACGGCACTTGGGGTCGAAGCCCTTGCCCATGTGGCTGGCGTGCTTGAGGCTGCCGTCCAGGTCGTAGGTCCACTGGTGGTACGGGCACACCAGCATGCCGACGGTGGACTTGCCCGGTGCTTTCAGGCGTGCGCCGCGGTGGCGGCAGACATTGCGGTAGGCGCGGATCTGTTCGTCATCGTCACGCAAAATCAGCACCGAAGCCTTGCCGATGTCCACGGTAAACACATCACCGGGTTCGTCGACATCGGCCGTGACCGCCACCTGGATCCAGTGTTTGTTGAAAAAGATATCCATATCGGTGTCGAAAACATCCTGGCGGCTGTACAACTCGCCAGGCATGCCGAAGCCCGGTTGCCGCGCATCGACAAGTTCGCGATGGGTTTTATCAAGTGGGCTGTTCATTGTTGTCCTCAGGCACTTTTATTTTTAATTAACCAAGCCATGTGCGGCGAATTATTAAAGTGCCCCCGAACAGCGTCAATGCGCTTAATTTTCCACTTCCCATTACCTGTGGTTATGCAGCGGTACACGCCGCGCTTTGCAGCCAATGGGCAATGGCACGGGTATGGGCCAGTGCCGGTCGCCCGTGCGGCACGACGATGTAATACGACTCACGGGTACGCACGGTGAATGGCTCCAGCCGCACCAGCGCGCCGCTGCTTAGCAGGTGCTCCACCAGCCGGCCCCAGCCCAGGGCGATGCCGTACCCGGCCAAGGCGGCATTGATGGCATCGGTGTACAGGCTGCAGCGCAGGTTGTAGCGCGGCGCGGCAGGGGCCAGGCCTTGTTCGCGGAACCAGCTTGGCCAGTCGACCCAGCCTTCGGAAGTGGAGTCGGCGTCCAGCAGCCCTGCGCCAGCCAGTTCCTCCAGGGTGCCGGGCATGCTGTTGCGGGCCAGCCAGGCCGGGGCGCAGACCGGGAAAACTTCTTCTTCGAACAACAAGATAGCTTCACCGTCCTCCCACTGGCCGTTGCCATAGCGCACGTCGAGGTCGTAGTCGCGCTTGCGCAAATCGCCCGTGAACATCTGCGTGGCCAGGCGTAGCTGCACCTGTGGCAGGGCGTCGGCCAAGGCGTTGAGCCGGGGCATGATGCGCAGCTGGGAGAAGGGCGCGGTGGAGCCCAGCACGATTTCCTGCTGGTGGCTGATATGGGTGATCTGGTCGAACGCACTGGCCACCCGTTGCAGCGATTCGGAAATGCTGGCGAAGAGAATCTCGCCGCCCTCGGTGAGGTGGATGCTGCGGTGCGAACGGTGGAACAACAGTGCCCCGAGGTTTTCTTCAAGGGCCTTGATCTGCTTGCTGACTGCCGCCTGGGTCACGCCCAGTTCAATGGCCGCGTGGGTGAAACTGTTGAGCCGTGCCACGGCTTCGAATTGCAGCAAGGCGGTCATCGACGGAATGATTCTTCGATAACCTTTTTGTTGGGCAGCGCCTGTTTGGATTGTCATTATATTCCAGACACGGTTGTGGGCAGGGCGCGTAATACGGCCTGCCTGGGTATTGTTATTGTGAGGGTGCGCAACGGGTTGGTTATTTTATGATGCACAGTTGCTGTTTAGTGGGATATTACAAATATGACAATTAATAGAAAACCTTGAAGAGCACGCAACCTGTGTAGGAGCGGCTTCAGCCGCGAACACCGGCGCAGCCGGTGCCATGCACCGCACTGGATTCTTCGCGGCTAAAGCCGCTCCTACAGGGAATCGCGGCAAGGCTTCAAGGTGCGAGGGTCGGCACAAACATCCCGGTCTTCACATTGCTCATCGACACCAGCGTCTTGAAGTGCTTGACGTTGTTGTTCTCGAAGAACAGTTCACGGGTCAGTTGGGTGTACTGCTCCATGTGCCGCACCAGCATGATCAGCACGAAATCGCACCCACCGGCCACGTAGTAGCACTGCTGCACCTGCGGGCAGGCGAGGAAGGTGCGTTTCATGTCGTCGAGCAGGTCCAGCCGCTCGTTCTCCACTTCCACCTCGGTGATCACGGTCAGCGTGTAGCCCAGTTGTTCGGCGTTCACCTGCGACACGGTGCCGCGTATCACACCGTCGGCGGCCATTTTCTTCAAGCGCCGGTTCACTGCGGCCGAGGACAGGTTGACCTGTGTTCCCAGGTCCAGCTGAGACGTGCCGGCGTCGCGTTGCACCGCATCGAGCAGGGCCAGGTCGAAATGATCCAGGGGCATGAACAGGCCTCCGTAGCGCAATAGCGCCAAATGGCGCAAATCCGTAATGAAATTGCATGCGGGCCTGCAAAATCAAGTTTTTCGTTCGCGGCAAGCGAATAAAATTCTCCCATGAACAAAACAGCGGTGCAGGGCCATGGCGTTGCACCCAGGGAGAAACGGTTGATGAACGCAAGCACCCCACTGCAACTGAACGGCGCTTTGCTGCTGCAGCAGATCCGTGAACTGGGCCAGGTAGGCGCCGATGCCACCCATGGCGGGCGCACCCGTATTGCGCTGACCGATGCCGAAAAGGCCGGGCGCGACCTGTTGGTCGGCTGGATGCGGGCACTCGATCTTGACGTGCAGGTCGACCGTATCGGCAATATCTTCGGCACCTTGCGCTGCGCCACAGACAGCGGCGACCAGCGCCCGCTGATGATGGGGTCGCACATCGATACTGTGACCAACGCCGGTGCCCTGGATGGCTGCTACGGTGTACTGGCCGGGCTGGCAGTTGTGCGTGCCTACCGGGATGCCGGGCGCTTGCCCGAGCGCTCGATCACGGTTGGCGCGTTTACCAACGAAGAGGGCGTGCGCTACCAGCCCGACATGATGGGCTCGCTGGTGTATGCCGGCGGCCTGCCACTGCAACAGGCGCTGGATACCCTGGGCACCGACGGCACCCGGCTGGGTGATGAGCTGGCGCGTATCGGTTATGCCGGCAAGCTGGAACCCGGGGCCATCGTGCCGCACGAATACCTGGAGTTGCACATCGAGCAAGGCCCGATCCTGGAAGCCGAGGGCACCCTGATCGGTGTGGTCGAGAACCTGCAGGGCATTTCCTGGCAGCAGGTGGAAGTAAAGGGGCACGCCAACCACGCCGGCACCACCCCGACCCACTTGCGCCATGACGCCGGCTTTGTCGCCAGCGCCATTGTCGCCGAACTGCGCGCCATGGCCGTGGATTCCGGCACCACCCTGGCAACGGTCGGCTGCATGCAGTTCGAGCCGAACGTGATCAACGTGATCCCGCGCAAGGCCACGTTCACCGTTGACCTGCGCGACCCGGATGAAACCTGCCTGGCGTATGCGGAAGAGCGCCTGAAGCACTACCTGGCGCAGTTGGCCGAACGCGAAGGCGTAAGCATTACCCGCGAGCAGCTGGTGCGCTTTGAACCTGTGAGTTTCGATGCCGGCCTGGCCGATGCCATCGAAGCCTCCGCGCAGCGCCTGGGCTTCAGCCACCGGCGCATGACATCTGGCGCCGGCCACGATGCGCAAATGATCGCCCGCATCGCCCCGGCGGCGATGATCTTTGTACCGAGCCAGGGCGGCATCAGCCACAACCCGCGTGAGCACACCGACGACCAGCAACTGATCCAGGGCGCCCAGGTGCTGCTGGATGTAGTGAGCCGCCGCCTGACCCACGCCTGATTCCCACTGTAATGCCCCGCCCGCTGCAGCCTGGCTGCGGCGGCATGGGCTTCCTGTTGCCTGTAGAAAAGGAGTGCCGCATGTTTGTTTCCAACCCCAAGGCTGGTCGCCAGCCATACCCGCACGCATTGCTAGAGGTGATGAGCATCGCCAAGGCCGAACAAAGCCGCCAGTGGCTGGCCGGCTGGAAACGCCTGAACACCGGTGCCACGCCGCTGTATGCCTTGCCCGACCTGGCTGCCGAGCTGGGGGTTGCCCAGTTGTCGGTCAAGGACGAATCGGTGCGTTCGGAACTGGGCAGTTTCAAGGCCCTGGGGGCGCCCATTGCCTTGGTTCGCCTGATACTGCGTACCTTTCCCGAGCAGCAATTTGACCCGCATGGGCTGCTGGAGGGTCGCTATGCCGACCTGCTGGGCCACTTCACCGTGGTCAGCGCCACTGACGGTAACCACGGCAAGGGCCTGGCCGCAGCGGCAGAAAGCATCGGCTGCCGTTGCGTAATCGTGCTGCACGCCAACGTCAGCATCGAACGGGAGCAGGCAATTGCCGCTTACGGCGCGCAGATCGTGCGCATTGCCGGCAACTACGACGAATCGGTCGAGCATGCTGCCGAGCTGGCTGCAAGTAATGGTTGGACCGTGGTGTCCGACACGTCCTACGAAGGTTATGAGGTGATCCCGCGTGACGTGATGCAGGGCTACGGCACCATCGCCGCGGAAATCGTCGAAGCCACGGCCGGGCAGGCACCCTTCACTCACGTGTTCCTGCAGGGCGGGGTGGGTGGCCTGGCAGCCGGCATCGTCAGCTACCTGTGGGAGCACTACGGTGAACAGCGCCCGGTGTTCATCATGGTCGAACCCGAACAGGCCGACTGCCTGTACCAGAGTGCCGTGCTCGGCCGGCCAGCCAGGGCGACCGGGTCGGTGGATTCGGTCATGGCCGGGTTGGCCTGTGGCGAGACGTCGCCGTTGGCCTGGCGCTTCCTTGAGCCCAGCGTCGATTACTTCATGACTGTCCGTGACGACCAGGCTATTGCGGCCATGCGTCGTCTGGCAGCCGGCAGCGCTGGCGATATCCCGCTGGTGGCGGGTGAGTCCGGCGTCGCGGGCCTGGCCGGGCTGGTGCAACTGGTCCAGGGGGCTGGCGCAGCCGCCGACCTGGGCCTGGACAGCAATGCCCGCGTGCTCTTCATCAGCACCGAAGGTGCCACCGCCCCGGGCGTCTACGCCGAACTGCTGGGCGAAGCGGCCGCTTCGGTACTGGCCCGCCAGCGCGCCTGGGCCCGCGCCTGATCCACCCCGAAAGCCGGGTAAATTCTGATCAACGCCCGTCACAGGAACTGCAACCATGAGCAATGACATTACCTTCGAGCAACAGCGTCGGTGACGGCCCCGGGGTGATCGGCCTGCGTGCCGACATGGATGCCCTGAACATCAGCGAGCAGGCGCAGGGGCGGGCGCATGCTTCGTGCAACCACGGCAAGATGCACGCCTGTGGCCACGACAGGCACATGGCAATGGTGCTGGGGGCTGCCGACCTGTTGTGCCGCGAGCGCAACTTCAACGGTACCGTGCGCTTTGTATTCCAGCCGGCTGAGGAACACGGGCGCGGGGCCAAGGCGATGATGGCCGACGGGCTATTCGAACGCTTCCCGGTCGATGCCCTGTATGGCGCACACAATATGCCGGGCATGCCGGCCGGCCATATCGCCACCCGGGCCGGCGGGGTCATGGCCAGCGAGGACAACTTCGTCATTAGTATCCAGGGCAAGGGCACCCATGCCGCACGGCCGCACATGGGCATCGACCCACTGGTGATCGGTGTCGAGATTACTTTGCCGAGGTGGTGCGGGTCAGCCTGTCGGGTTGATCATCCTTTTGTTGCCTTGACACGCCACCCTGTAGGAGCGGGGGGGGTGGGGGGGGGGGGGGGGGGGGGGGGGGGGGGGGGGGGGGGGGG
>NZ_JACVZC010000049.1 GCF_016658545.1 Pseudomonas sp. S37
CCGCGGGGGGCGCGGGCGGCGGCGCCCCCCCACACACCCCCCCCCGCTCCTACAAGGACCGCGCAATCGGTGCAGGTGGCGTTAGGCTCGTTAAAAACGCCGCAATCTGCCGCCCACCGCACAAACGCACCACCGGCACCTGCGGCCCGACTGCCTGGCGGTTCGCCTCGATCCCTGGCCGATACCCCCGGTCAAACGTCCATACAAACTTCAGGAACTCCACAAACGCCCGGTCCAGCCGTTCGGTACAACCCGCCGGCAGGTCCGGCCGTGGCCGGTTCAGCACGCTGCGCATGATCACCCGCTTCAGGCAAGTCAGCCGTGGCGTATCCAGCCAGATCACCAGGTCGGCCCGTGGCAAGCGCAAGTCGAACGTACGCCGGGAGTAGTTGCCTTCACACACCCAGGCATCACCGGCCACCGCATCACGCACCCGGCTACGGAACGTCTCGGCATCCGGCTCTACCCAGCCGGCCTCCCAGAACAACGTATCGAGGTGCACCACCGGCGCGCCCAGGCGTTCGCCGATCTGTCGGGCCAGGGTCGATTTGCCACTGCCGGCGTTGCCGAGAATCACGATGCGTTGCATGGCCAAGTCCTTTTGCAAAAACCGGCCATGCTAATTCATCCCGCCGGCTCAAGACAGCCATCACGGCCAATGTGATAGCGCTGCAGGTCCTGCGCCAGGATCAATTGGCCACTGTAGTGGGCCAGCGCTTCGGCACGCACATCGTTGATGCTCGGGCTGCGCCGTGGGTCGCTCTGGTAGCGGGCGCTGAAGTGCGTCAGCACCAGGTTGCGCACGCCAACTGCCTCGGCAAAGCACGCCACCGCTGCGGCGGTGCTGTGGCCGAAGGTGACCCCGGTACGCTCCACCACCGCCTGGGTGAAGGTGGCTTCGTGCACCAGTACATCGGCACCCTTGGCGGCGTTGGCCAGCAGCTCGGGGGTGTCGTTGTCGCCGCACACGATCACCCGCCGGGGTGGGCGCGAAGCGCGCAGGTAGTGGTTGCCGTTCAGCAACTGCCCGTCGTGTTGCACCGACAGGCCTTTGGCCAGCTCGCCCCATAACGGGCCACGCGGGATGCCTTCGGCTTCCAGGCGCGCAATGTCCAGGCGCGGTTCAGGGTTGAGCTCGGTGAACACAAAGCCCACGCTGGGTACCCGGTGCGACAACTGCACCGCAGTCACTTGCAAGGTCTGGTTACGCCACTCGACCAGGTCTTCCACGGCCAGCAAGCGCAGCTCGAACGGCAGGAACGTGTCGCTGGCCACCAGCCCGAGGCGTACCCAGTCATGCAGCGCGGCGGGCAGGACAATATCCAGCGGCTGGGTGCGCCCGCTCATGCCGGCGCTGGCCAGCAGGCCGGGCAGGCCGAAGCAATGGTCGCCGTGCACGTGGGTAATGAAGATCGCCTGCAGGTCGCGGATCGACAGCGGCGTGTGCAGCAACTGGTGCTGAGTGCCTTCGCCGCAATCGACCAGGTACCAGTGGCTGCCACTGGCTTCGATCACCGCAGTGGCGCTGACGTTGCGGGCCTTGGTCGGCACGCCGGCGGAGGTACCGAGGAACAGCAGGTCCATGTTCAGGCTCCTTGTTTCAGCCTAACAGCGCCAGGTCGCGCAGCAGTGCCTGCAGCCCTTGCGGCACCAGCGGGCCGATGCGGGCGAAATCGTCGCTGTCGCACCAGCGGGCGCGGAACGGGCTGCCGTTCGATTCATGGCCGTCCAGCCAGTCCCGCTGGTACAGGGTGGTATCGACGAAGCGCGCATCGTACACCTGCACAATCTCATGCCCCGGCTTGCCGGCATAGGTGAACAGGCTTTCCAGCGTACCGAGCAGGCGCACATCGCTGATCGGCTGGCCCAGTTCCTCAAGAATCTCCCGGGCGATGGCGTCCACGCCCAACTCACCAAATTCGATTCCCCCTCCCAGCGGGCGGCACAGGGTCTGGCCGTTGGCCGGGTCGTCGAACACATTGACCAGGATCCTGCCCTGGTGATGGAACACACACAGGGCAAGAAAACGGATACGGGGGGCTTGCAGCGGCGCGGTACTCACGGTCTCGTTCCTTCGAGGCAATAAAGGGCGCACACCTTAGCCTGATTGCCGCAAACCGTCGATGGCCCGCTACTCGGCCTGCCGCCAGATCAGCTTGCTGGTGTCATAGCCCTGTTCGCGGGCAATCTTCAGCAGCTGTTCGCGCTGCTGGTCGGTCACCGCCGGCGTGCGTGAAAGCAGCCACAAGTACTCGCGGTTGGGGTGGCCGACCAGTGCCACGCGGTAGTCCTTGTCGTGGTACAGCACCCAGTACTCGCCCTTGGTCAGGTCGGGGGCCAGGCGGCTGAACCAGTTGTCGAAGCGCACCCACAGCTTGTCGGTGCTGCCCGATTGCTGGGCCTCGGCGATGCCCTTGGCTTCATTCCACTGGCCGTCCTTTTCCTGGCAGCGGTTGGTCACGTCGATCCGGCCATCCGGGCGCAGGCCATAGTGCGCCTCGGACTGCACACAGTTGCGCTGGAAGAACATCGGCAACCGCGCCAGTTCATACCAGGTGCCCTGGTAGCGTTGCAGGTCGACCTGCTGCGTGCGCGGCGGCGCCGGGTGATCGTTGCCTGCGCAGCCGAGCAGGGCCAGGGTCATGCAGGAAAGCAGCAGCGTGGTGCGCAGCGCCATGGTCAACCTCCTTGAAGCGGATGGGCTTACCTGTGCTTCGATACCGGTGCGGGGCAAAAGTTGTACGTAATTACACTCAGTCGAACGAACCGGTCTGCACCTGGCCGGCACGCACGTAGCGGGCGATGATCACACCTGTGGGCGTGACCTGCGAGTGCTGCAGGGTGAAGGCTGCCGCTGCCGCGTCGTCGCCGAACAGGCGTTTGCCGTGGCCCAGCAGTAGCGGGTGAACCAGCAGCTGCAGTTCATCGACCAGGCCGGCGGCCAGCAGTTGCTGCACCAGGTCGGCGCTGCCCTGGGTCAGCAGGTCGGCGCCGTCCTGCTGCTTGAGTGCACGCACCGCGGCGGCAACGTCCGTGCCGAGGGCGTGGCTGTTGTGCCAGTCGAGGGTAGCGGGGGTATGAGTGGCCACGTGCTTGGCCACACTGTTGAACAGGTTGGCGATGGAGAAGTCTTGCGAATCGTCTTTTATCTTTGGCCAGTAGCCGGCAAAGATGTCGTAGGTGCGCCGGCCCAGCAGCAGTTCGAAGGGCTGTGTGAACAGGTCCTGCATGGCTTGGCCAAACACTTCTTCGGCGTAGGGCACCAGCCAGCCGCCATAGTTGAAGCCGCCACTGGTGTCTTCCTGCGGGCCGCCAGGGGCCTGCATGACGCCGTCGAGGCTGACGAAGGCGGCTACGATGAGTTTGCGCATGGGGACTCTCCTGATGGCAGCCGGGGTGGCTGTGGGCATGGGATAGTCGAATGGCGCAGGGCAGAATCGACAGGGTAGTCCTGTGCCGGCCTCTTCGCGGGTAAACCCGCTCCTACACAGGTATCGCCGTATTCGAAAGCGGTGCAAAACCAGTGTAGGAGCGGGTTCACCCGCGAATAGGCCGGCACAGGTTCACATCACAGCCAGTAAGTCACCGCCCACCATCCCAACCCACCCATCACAACGGTATAGGGCAATGCCATCCACACCATCCGCCCATACGACAGCCGTATCAACGGCGCAATCGCCGAGGTCAGCAGAAACAGGAACGCCGCCTGCCCATTCGGGGTCGCCACGCTGGGCAGGTTGGTGCCGGTGTTGATCGCCACCGCCAGCGTTTCGAAGTGCTCGCGGCTCATGCCACCATTGAGAAACGCCTGCTTCACCTCGGTGATATAGATGGTGGCAACAAACACGTTGTCACTGATCGCCGACAGCAAGCCATTGGCCAGGTACAACATGCCCGGCTGCTGCTCGGCCGGCAGCGTCAGCACCCAGCTGATCAACGGGCTGAACAGTTGCTGCTGGTGAATCACCGCCACTACGGCAAAGAACACCACCAGCAACGAGGTGAACGGCATGGCGTCCTGGAAAGCGCGGCCCAGGCGGTGTTCGTCGGTGATGCCGGTAAACGCGGTAATCAGCACGATCACCATCAGGCCGATCAGGCCAACCTCGGCCACATGCAGCCCCAGGCACACGATCAGGACCAGTGCAGCCAACCCTTGCACCCACAGCGCAATGCGCTGGGCCTGGGTACGCGCGGCGTCGTCTTCGGCGGCACAGGCAGCCAGCACCTGGCGCACCGGCTCAGGCATCAGCGTGCCGTAGCCGAACAGGCGCAGCTTCTCCAGCAACACACAGGTCAGCAGGCCGGCGCCGAGCACCGGCAGCGATACCGGTGCCACCTTGAAGAAGAAGTCGGCGAAATGCCAACCCATCTCATGGCCAATCAACAGGTTCTGCGGCTCGCCCACCAGCGTACACACGCCGCCCAGGGCAGTACCCACCGCGCCATGCATCAGCAGGCTACGCAGGAAGGCGCGGAACTGGTCCAGGTCGTCACGGTGCAACGGGGCGATCTGCTGGTCGCTGTCCAGTGCGCTGTCCTCACGGGGATCGGCGCCGGAGGCAACGCGGTGGTACACCGCATAGAAACCGACTGCCGCGCTGATGATCACCGCCGTTACGGTCAGCGCATCGAGAAACGCCGAGAGAAACGCCGACAGCACGCAGAACAGCAGCGACAGCATGGCTTTTGAGCGCACGCCCAACAAAATGCGCGAGAACAGGAACAGCAGCAGTTCCTTCATGAAATGGATGCCGGCCACCATGAACATCAGCAGCAGGATCACCGGGAAGTTGTGCTGCAGCTCTTCGTACAGCGCCTGTGGCGTGGTCATCTGCAACAGCAGGGCTTCGATCAGCAACAGCCCGCCGGGCATCAGCGGGTAGCACTTCAGCGCCATGCCCAGGGTGAAGATGAACTCGATCACCAGCGCCCAGCCGGCTGCGGCCGGGCCCACGGTTACCAGCAGCAGCGGGTTGAGTACCAGGAACAGGCAGATGACCGCCTTGTACCAAAGCGGCGACTGGCCCAGGAAACCATGGGCGAGGGCGCCGGGCAGGGAGCGCGACATGAATATGTATCCTTATGATTCAGCGATGGCGCACGGTGCCGGATCGGCACGCCTTAGGCAAGGCGCGCAGTCCCGTTTTTGGCACAAGTACGGTCACCGGCCTGGGTTACCATCCGCGCTATGAACCCTTCACCCGCAGGAGTACAGCCCGTGACCGAGTACAGCGCGTTCAAGGTCGAACTGACCGACAGCATCGCCCACGTCCAGATCAACCGCCCGGAAAAGGTCAACGCGATGAACGCGGCCTTCTGGGAAGAGATCGTCGACATCTTCCAGTGGGTCGACGACACCGATGCCGTGCGTGCGGTGGTCATCAGCGGTGCCGGCAAGCATTTCTCGGCTGGCATCGACCTGATGATGCTGGCTTCGCTGGCCGGGCAGATGGGCAAGGACGTGGGCCGCAACGCGCGTTTCCTGCGCAAGACCATCCAGCGCCTGCAGGCCTCGTTCAATGCTGTCGACAACTGCCGCAAGCCGGTCCTGGCTGCGGTGCAGGGCTACTGCATCGGTGGCGCCATCGACCTGATTTCGGCTTGCGACATGCGCTACTGCAGCAGTGATGCGCAGTTCTCGATCAAGGAAATCGACATGGGTATGGCCGCCGATGTCGGCACACTGCAACGTTTGCCACGTATCATCGGCGACGGCATGATGCGTGAGCTGGCCTTCACCGGGCGCAATGCAGCGGCTGACGAGGCGCTGCGCATCGGCCTGGTCAACCGGGTCTATGATGATCAGGCTGCGCTGCTGGATGGGGTCTTTGCCATCGCCCGCGAGATTGCGGCAAAATCGCCGATCGCCGTGGCCGGCACCAAGGAAATGCTCAGCTACATGCGTGACCATCGCATCGACGATGGCCTGGACTACATCGCCACCTGGAACGCCGCGATGCTGCAGTCCGAAGACCTGCGCGTGGCCGTGGCGGCGCACATGAGCAAACAGAAACCGACGTTCGCCGACTGATCAAACCGGGGGACGTGCAGTCAAGGAACCCCCGACATGTCAGCACGCTGGACTACCGCAGTACTCGACCCGCAGATCACCGGGGGGCTGGCCGTGGCGCGCAGCCCGGAAGGGTTCCTGGTGGACGCCAACGGCGCGCTGTTCCCCCGCGACTGGCTCAAGCGCCAGGACCTTGACGTGCTGTGCGAGCACGGCATCGGCCACTTCGACGGCCAGCCGGTGTTCCTGCTGGAGCTGCGCAGCGCCACTGACGTGCCAGGCTGCAGCTGGCGCGGGTTGCGCGCGTTCATGCTCGAAGGCGACTTCGACACCTACAAGGTGCTGGGCTACGCCGCACAAATCGGCACCTGGGCCCGCGAGCACCGCTTCTGCGGCAGCTGCGGCCAGGCGATGGCGCAAATCCGCTGGGAGCGGGCAATGTACTGCCAGCCCTGCGACCTGCGCAGCTACCCGCGCATCTCACCCAGCATGATCGTGCTGGTGACCCGTGGCGACGAAATCCTGCTGGCACGCTCGCCGCGCTTCGTCACCGGGGTGTACAGCACCCTGGCAGGCTTTGCCGAGCCGGGCGAGTCGGCCGAGGACTGCCTGGTGCGCGAAGTGCGTGAAGAAGTGGCGGTGGAGGTGCAGAACATCCAGTACGTCGGCAGCCAGTGCTGGCCGTTCCCGCACTCGATGATGCTCGGCTTCCATGCCGAATACGCTGGCGGCGATATCGTCATGCAGCCGGACGAGATCGAGGACGCCCAGTGGTTCAGCGTCCACGACTTGCCACCGCTGCCGGCCGGGCGGTCGATTGCCCGGTACCTGATCGATTTGTACGTGGCTCGCCGTTTAGGCCTGCCCGAACCAGTGTTGCCACGCTAGGCGCACGGTCAACGCCAGCACCACGGTGATGAAGAC
The DNA here is from genome assembly GCF_016658545.1 of Pseudomonas sp. S37. Lineage (GTDB taxonomy): Bacteria > Pseudomonadota > Gammaproteobacteria > Pseudomonadales > Pseudomonadaceae > Aquipseudomonas. The sequence continues at coordinate 6,938 of NZ_JACVZC010000049.1, forward strand.
GGGGCGGATGAACTTGCTGCCGCCGCTGATCGCCGTGCGTGCGCCGAAGAAGGCACCGACCATCACAGACATGCCCATGCACAGGCCGACGATGTAGTCCACCTGCCCGGAAATGATGAACACCGTCAGCGCCGCGATGTTGCTGACGAAGTTCATGCTGCGCGCCACGCCGCTGGCGCGTACCAGGTCGATGGGGTACAGCAGCAGGGTGCTGACCGTCCAGAACGCCCCGGTCCCAGGGCCGGCAACGCCATCATAGAAGCCCAGGGTGAAGCCTTGCGGTACCTGCCACTTCTTCTTGATCGGTGCGTCGGCGTCCAGCGGCGCCTTGGGCGTGCCGCCGAACAGCAGGTAGATGCCACAGGCGAAGACGATCACCGGCAGCATCTTGTTCAGCCATTCGGCCGGCATGTAGTGGGCGATGACGGCGCCCAGCAATGCGCCGGTCAAGGTGGCGAACAACGCCGGGCGCCATTGTGCCGGGTGGAACAGCTTGCGCTTGTAGTAGGTGAAACCGGCGGTGGCCGAGCCGAAGGTGGAGCTGAGCTTGTTGGTGCCCAGTACCAGGTGTGGCGGCATGCCGGCGGTGAGCAGCGCCGGGGTGGTGAGCAGGCCGCCGCCGCCGGCGATGGCATCAATGAAACCGGCGACGAAGGCGACCAGGGCCAGGATCAGCAGGGTTAGGGGTTCTACGGTGAGTTCGAAGGGCATGGGAGGCTTCAGGCAGTGAGTTCGCAGCTCAACCTGCTGCGGTTTGGGCGCTATGTTAATGCCTTTGGGCTTCGACTGTCAGTGGCTTAATTGCCAGATAGCGTGGTTCGATTTTCTTGGTTTTACTACGTTCTGATCAATTTGTTTGCTGCTGTTGGAGAAGACGAAGAATGCGAGGTGAACGATGTGCTAGGTAGGGGTTCTTGAACTGCAGGGTAAGACGGCAAAATGCTCTGCAGATTTTTTTCATTTTCTGCCACTATCCCCTCTAGGGATTGGCGGCTTTCACGTTCAAAAGGGTCAATGATTCGATCGTATGCAAGGTTGCCTCTACTATCGATGTAGATTTCACCCTTGTTCAGCGAACTCTTAAGGACGCCCAAGGCTTTGCCTGTGTCCGAAATATATTTCAGTTCTTCTGGATTTGTACTTTGGTTAGCGATAGTTCGATATTTTTCCAGTTTTGGGTTTTTCTCTATCGCAGCGAGTGCTAGATCACGCCGCTGCATTACTGATTTACCCTTGAATAACGACTTAAGCCATGCGATCGGGCTGTGACCCGAGGGGTCGTGATAGTTTAGTGGGTCCCCACTGCAATAAGCATAGGTGTTATGCCCCCCCCTGCCGAACGGGCTTTCACTATCGGGTGAATGAAATCTCATTAACGCAGGGCTGTAAGTACGGTAGCCATTACCAAGGAAATAGCAGTGGGTGAGACGGTCATGCCGCTGTCCGGTGAATGCTAGAAAAACGTCGGTGGCATGGAGTCTGCTGGTTTGGCCGTAAGCGGTATAAATGAGGTTGATTGTGTGGCCGTGATAAGTGCTGTTCAAAATGGATAATTGTGCATCTGTGATCAATAGTGGTGTTTCGATGGAATGTTCGTTTGTGCGTCGTTCTGCGAAAGGTGTACTTAAGTTTGAGAATACCGTAACGGACTGATCGCTGCCAATTGCTGAGGACAGATGGCCATTTTTGTAGAATAAACGCTGCTTGCTGTTCTGTGGCATGGTCAGCCTGCTGGTGCGGGAAGTGATTGATTGGGACTAACTTCGGACAAAATGGACAGGCGCGCAACTGACAGATTTGCTAGTTGCATACAGACATAAGAAACTGTGTTGCCTGTACCGGCCCTTTCGCGGGTGAACCTGCTCCTACAGGTTATATGCACGTCTGAAGATTTGTGCGGTCCCTGTGGGAGCGGGTTTACCCGCGAAGAGGCCAGTGCAGGTGATTGCATCAGCTACGAATAAACGCCAGCAAATCCGCATTGATCACATCGGCATGAGTGGTCGGCATGCCATGCGGGTAGCCTTTGTAGGTTTTCAGCGTGCCATTGGGCAGCAGCTTCGCCGACAGCGGTCCGGCGTTTTCATACGGCACGATCTGGTCATCGTCGCCGTGCATCACCAGTACGGGCTGCTGGATGCCTTTCAGATCCTCGGTAAAGTCGGTCTGGGAAAACGCCACGATGCCATCGTAATGGGCCTTGGCGCTGCCAATCATGCCCTGGCGCCACCAGTTGCCGATGATGCCCTCACTGGCTTCGACACCTGGGCGGTTGTAGCCGTAGAACGGCCCGGTCGGCACATCCCGGTAAAACTGCGCGCGGTTGCTGGCGACCTGGGCCTGGAAACCGTCGAACACCGACTTGGGCAAGCCGCCGGGGTTACCGGGTGTTTGCACCATCAAAGGCGGTACGGCGGCGATCAGCACTGCCTTGGCCACCTTGTCGCCGGGGTGGCGGGCCATGTAGCGCACCACTTCGCCACCGCCGGTGGAGTGGCCGACATGCACGGCGCCCTGGGTGCCCAGGTGGGCGACCACGGCGGCCACATCGTCGGCATAGTGGTCCATGTCGTGGCCGTCCCATACCTGGCTGGAGCGGCCATGGCCACGGCGGTCGTGGGCGACCACGCGGTAGCCGTGGGCGAGGAAGAACAGCATTTGCGCGTCCCAGTCGTCGGCGCTGAGTGGCCAGCCGTGATGGAAGTGGATCACCGGCGCGTCGCGGGGGCCCCAGTCCTTGTAGAAGATCTGTACGCCGTCCTTCGTGGTTACATAGCTCATGGTCGTGTCTCCTGGGTGCAGGAAGCGAAGGGAGCTATTGAGAATAGGAGGGATTGCCAAAGCCATCAGGGCCATGCGTCACCCTGTGCGGGCCTCTTCGCGGGTGAACCCGCTCCCACAGGTACTACACAGTATTTAAAATCTGTGCGGTCCCTGTGGGAGCGGGTTCACCCGCGAAGGGGCCCGCACAGGCGACACAAATTACCCATCAGACACGGTCGCGCATCCGGTACCAGGCTTTCGCGGCTGCTTCTAGCGGCGCGGCCAGCAGGTCGCCACCAGGGAAGCGGCCGTTGTCGATGCCCTGGTACAACTCAAGCAGGTCTTCATCGCCAAGAATGGCATCGCTCACCGCGCGCGCCGCCGCCAGGGTCGGCAGCACGCCGTGGCCGGAAAAACCCTGCAACCAGTAACGCTGGCCGTCGCGGCCGACGTCCGGGGTACGTTGCATGCTGCAATCGATATGTCCACCCCAGGCATAGTCGATGGCCACCCCGGCCAGTTGCGGGAACACGCGCTCCAGGTAGGGGCGGGTCGCACTGGCGACATCTTTGGGAATACCGCCCAGGTAGGTGCAGCCGCCGCCGAACAGCAGGCGATTGTCCGGGGTCAGGCGGAAGTAGTCGGGTACGAACTGGTTGTCGATCACGCAATTGTTGCGCGGCAGCAGCGAACGGGCGAAATCGGCCTCCAGCGGTGCGGTGGCGACCTGGTAAGAGCCGACCGGCAACAGGCGACGCGACAGTTCACGGTCGAGGCGGTCGATGTAGGCGTTGCAGGCCAGTACCAACACCTGGCAGCGTACTTCTCCATGGTCGGTGCGTGCGACGTACCCGTCGCCAGCTGCTTGGTAGCTGAGCACCTGGCTCTGTTCATGGATGCGCCCACCGCCAGCTTCGATGGTGTTGGCCAGGCCCTGGGCCAGCTTCAACGGGTTGAGGTGGGCACCTTTGGCGTCGTACAGCGCAGCCTGGTAGCGCGGGCTGTCGATCCATTGTGGCAGCTCGTCCCGGTCGATCAGGCGCAGAGCGTCGTAGCCCCATTTGTGTTCAGCCTCGTGCAGGGCTTCTTCAAGCATTTTCACCCGGCGCGGCATGACCGCAGTCCACAGGCTGCCCAACCGGTAGTCGATGTCGAAGCCGTGGCGCTGGGGCAGTTCGCGCATTTCGTCGGCGGCCCAGCACATGCTGGCCCACAGGCGTTGGGTACGTTCGACGCCCAGGGCCCTTTCCAGCGGCGGCATGTCGCAAGACCAACCCAGCAACGCCTGGCCGCCGTTACGCCCGGACGCGGCCCAGGCCACCCGGCTGGCTTCCAGCAGCGTTACGCGCTTGCCGGCCTGGGTCAGGCGCAGGGCGGTGTGCAGGCCGCTGAAACCGGCGCCGATGATCAGTACATCGGTGTCGTGGGTGCCTTGCAGGGTAGGGCGTAGCGGGATGTTGGCGGGGTAGGTCTGGGCGTAGTAACTGGCGACGTGCTGGGCGGACTGCTTGAACATGCAAAGGCCTCATGAAAATTATTGTGATTATTTTCATGAAAACTTAGCAGGTTAATTTCATGCTGCCAATGTGTTGGGTGGGATTTGTAGTTTGCCTGTGGGTGAAGTGTTGATTGGGCTGGCCTCTTCGCGGGTGAACCCGCTCCTACATGGATCGCGCAGTTTTCAAAAATTGTGCATGACGCAATATTGCAGGTCCGACACGAATCCTGAGGCAAATGGAGAACCCTGTAGGAGCGAGTTCACTCGCGAAGAGGCCGGACCTGAGATTGCAATAACCTCAGGTTGCCGCGTTTCTACGGGGCTGCCGCGGCTTGCTGGCTGTCTTGGCCCCGGCCGCCTTGCTCTTCCCGCCACTGCGCCGCTTCTTCTTCCACGGCGGCGCCGCCCCGGCCGCCGGCCCACTGATGGTCATGCGCATGCCGCTGCAACGCTCCACCAGCTTGCCCATCCACGCCGACTGCCGGGCGACGAACTCTTCCAGGGTCATCTCGCCGCTCTGCACCATGTCCAACGCCTGCTCCCAGATCGCCGTAGTGCCGGGGTCTGCAATGGCGCGCGGCACTGCATCGATCAGGCTGAACGCCGCAGGGGTGGCCGACAGTGCCTTGCCGTTCTTTACCAGATAGCCCCGGTCAAGCAGCCCCTGGATGATGCTGGCACGGGTGGCCTCGGTGCCGATACCGGTGGTTTCCTTGAGCTTCTGTTTCAGCCGCGGGTCATCCACCAGTTTGGCCACGTTCTTCATCGCCTTGATCAGGTCGCCTTCGGTGAACGGTTTGGGCGGCTGGGTCCACAGGTCTTTCAGTTGCAGGCCCTGCACGCTGCAGTCCTGGCCTTCGCGCAACGCAGGCAACACCTGGGCCGGTGGCGCCTCGCGGCCCTTGGTTGGGGTCAGCGCCTCGGGCAGGGCGCGGCGCCAGCCGGGTTCGACGATCTGCTTGCCCACAGCGCGCAGGGCATGCCCGGCACAGTCGAAGTCGGCCTGGGTGCGGTCGTACTCGTGGTTGGGCAGGAACTGCGCCAGGTAGCGGGCGCGGATCAGGGTATACACCGCCTTGTGCTTGGCTGGCAGGCGCGAGGGGTCGCTGGCCGCGGCGGTGGGGATGATGCCGTGGTGGGCGCTGACTTTGGCGTCGTTCCAGGCGCGCGAGCGGCGCTGCGGTTCCAGGTAGGGCTGCAGGGGTGCCAGGCTGGTATCGGCGCGTTGCAGGGCAGCGAGGATGCCCGGCGCCTCGGCGTGCTGGCTTTGCGGCAGGTAGCCGCAATCGCTGCGCGGGTAGGTGATCAGCTTGTGGGTTTCGTACAGCGCCTGGGCGATGTCGAGGGTTTCCTGGGCGCCGAGGCCGAACTTTTTCGAGCACAGCTCTTGCAGGGTGCCAAGGTCGAAGGGCAGCGGTGCCGCTTCGCGTACACGTTCGGTGGCGACCTTGACGGCCCGGGCCGTGCCGGCCTGGTGGATGTCGGCGGCAGCCTGCTGTGCCAGCGCCTGTTTCAGGCAGCGGCCTTGATCGTCACAAGCGTCTTCGGGCGCGCGCCATTGGGCGTTGAAGCGCTGGCCGGCGTGTTCCAGTTGCACGTCGATGGCCCAGAACGGCACCGGCACGAAGTCGGCGATGCTGCGATCACGGTCGACCACCAGGCGCAAGGTAGGCGTTTGCACCCGGCCCACCGGCAGCACGCCCTGGTAGCCGGACTGGCGGCCCAGCAGGGTGAACAGCCGGCTCATGTTCATGCCGATCAGCCAGTCGGCGCGCGAGCGGCCCAGCGCCGAGTGGTACAGGTTGAAAGTTTCGTGGCCGGGCAGCAGGCGCGCCAGTGCCTTACGGATGGAGGCGTCGTCCAGTGCCGACAGCCACAGGCGCTGCACCGGGCCGCGGTAGCGGCAATGTTCTACCAGCTCGCGGGCGATCATTTCGCCCTCGCGGTCGGCGTCGGTGGCGATGACCAGCTCCCGTGCTTCGCCGAGCAGGCGCTTGACCGCCTTGAACTGGCTGGCGGTCTTGGGTTTGACCAGCATCTTCCATTTGTCCGGGATGATCGGCAGGTCGGCCAGGTTCCAGCGCTTGTAGCGCTCGTCGTAGCTGTCGGGCGGGGCGGTTTCCAGCAGGTGGCCGATGCACCAGGTCACGCAGACGTCAGTGCCTTGCCAGCAGCCGTCGCCCTTGCGGGTGGCGCCGAGCACTTTGGCGATGTCTTTTGCCTGGGAGGGTTTTTCGCAGAGGAACAGGCGCATGGCCGGGGACGCTTTATCGGGGGTGATGGGCACTAGGATGCGCAAGCGGGGGCGCGGAGGCAAGTTTTATCTGGATGGATGTACAGGTTTTTGTCAGCAAGCATGTCTTCAGCCAGTGCTGGCCTCTTCGCTGACTACGCGAAAGCCCAGCCGTTCGTAGAACGGTGTGGCATGCACCTGGGCGCTGAGCATCTGCTGCTTCAGGTCGCGGTTCTGCGCTTCGGCGATCACGGCGTTCATCAGTGCATCACCCACCTTCAGCCCGCGCCAGTCCTTCAACACCGAGATGCGCCCGATGGTGCCGTCGGCCAGCAGGCGCGCGGTGCCGATCGGGTAGTCGCCTTCCAGGGCCAGGAAGTGTTGGGCTTCGTGGTCTTCCGAGTCGAACTCCAGTTCTGGCGGAATGTGCTGTTCGGCAACGAACACCGCTTCACGAATACGGCGGATGTCGGCGTTGTCCTTGTGCCAGTCGGCGAGGCGAACGCTGATCTTATTCATTGGCAAATCCCAGGCTTCCTTGTTTGACCAGCTGCTGTACCAGCATAAGGCCATCTTCGTCTTGCAGCCAGTCTGCCAGGTTTTCAATGTGCAGGGCGTCGGCCGCGCACACCAGCTTCAGCAGCTCGCGCAGCTTGCCCGGCAGCGGGCAGCTGCGGCCGCTGGCGAACAGCAACAGGTCGTCTTCGAACTCCGACCAGGCCAGGCGTGCAGCCGGGTTGCGGATCAGGATGGCGCCTTGTTCAAGGGCGTCGATCAGCTCTTCCTCGCTCAGCTCCTCGCCCGCGATCTGCTCCGGGTAGCGCGGCTCGGTCATGAATTGGCCGAACCAGGTCAGCAGCAGGTCCTTGTCGCCCATGTGCTTGTCGAGCAGCGCCTTGAGGCGGTCGAGGGCGTCGTGCTGGATCTGGTGCGGGTCGCTGACCGGCTGGGCGTCGGCGTCGCTGTAACGCTCTTCGTCAGGCAGGAACTGGCCGAGGAAGTCGGTGAAGTGGGTCAGCACTTCGGCGGCGCTCGGGGCGCGGAAGCCGATCGAGTAGGTCAGGCAGTCATCCACGGCCACGCCGTAGTGGGCCAGGCGCGGTGGCAGGTAGAGCATGTCGCCCGGTTCCAGGGTCCATTCTTCGCTCTGCTCGAACTCGGCCAGGATGCGCAGGTCGGCGTGCTCCAGCAGCGGGCTGTCGCTGCTGCACATCTGGCCGACTTTCCAGTTGCGCTGGCCGTCGCCTTGCAGCAGGAACACGTCGTAGTTGTCGAAGTGCGGGCCAACGCTGCCACCCGGGGTAGCAAAGCTGATCATCACGTCATCGATGCGCCAGCTTGGCAGGAAGCGGAAGTGCTCCAGCAGTTCGGCCACTTCCGGGACGAACTGGTCCACGGCCTGCACCAGCAGGGTCCAGTCCTTTTCCGGCAATTCGGCGAAGGTGTCTTCGTTGAACGGGCCGCGGCGCAGTTCCCACGGGTGGGTGCCGTGCTCCAGCACGATACGCGACTCGACTTCTTCTTCCAGGGCCAGGCCGGCCAGTTCGTCGGGGTCGATCGGGCTGATGAAGTCCGGGAAGGCCTGGCGCACCAGCAGCGGCTTCTTCTGCCAGTAGTCACGCATGAATTCGCGGGCCGAGATGCCGCCGAGCAGCTGCAGTGGAGTATCAGGATTCATGGTCAACCTATTGAAAAAACGTAATTTTCGTCCGGGAATAAAAACGCCCGGCCAGGCCGGGCGTTGTACGCGACGGTCAGCTTAGATGCGTTTGGCCTGGGCTGCCGCGTTACCGATGTAGGTAGCGGGGGTCAGCAGCTTGAGCTCGGCCTTGGCGTCGGCGGGCATGTCCAGGCCGTCGATGAAGGTCAGCAGCGCTTCAGGGGTGATGCCCTTGCCACGGGTCAGCTCTTTGAGCTTCTCGTAGGGGTTTTCGATGTTGAAGCGGCGCATTACTGTCTGGATCGGCTCGGCCAGCACTTCCCAGCAGGCGTCCAGGTCGGCAGCGATGCGGGCTTCGTTGACTTCCAGCTTGCCGATGCCTTTCAGGCTGGCTTCGTAGGCGATAACGCTGTGGGCAAAGCCCACGCCCAGGTTGCGCAGCACGGTGGAGTCGGTCAGGTCACGCTGCCAGCGCGAGATCGGCAGCTTGCTGGCCAGGTGCTGGAACAGTGCGTTGGCGATACCCAGGTTGCCTTCGGAGTTTTCGAAGTCGATCGGGTTGACCTTGTGCGGCATGGTCGACGAGCCGATTTCGCCAGCAACGGTCTTCTGCTTGAAGTAGCCCAGCGAAATGTAGCCCCACACGTCACGGTCGAAGTCGATCAGGATGGTGTTGAAGCGGGCGATGGCGTCGAACAGCTCGGCGATGTAGTCGTGCGGCTCGATCTGGGTGGTGTACGGGTTGAACTGCAGGCCCAGTTCGTCTTCGATGAAGGCGCGGGCGTTTGCTTCCCAGTCGATCTGCGAGTAGGCCGACAGGTGGGCGTTGTAGTTGCCCACGGCACCGTTGATCTTGCCCAGCAGCGGCACGGCGGCAACCTGGGCGATCTGGCGCTCCAGGCGGTACACGACGTTGGCCAGTTCTTTACCCAGGGTGGTCGGCGAAGCTGGCTGACCGTGGGTGCGCGACAGCATTGGCACGTCGGCGTGGGCGTGGGCCAGGGCGCGGATGGCGTCGGCGATCTGGCGCATCAGCGGCAGCAGCACGTCGTCACGGCCGGCGCGCAGCATCAGGGCGTGGGACAGGTTGTTGATGTCCTCGCTGGTGCAGGCGAAGTGGATGAATTCGCTGACCTTGGCCAGCTCAGGCAGCTGGGCGGCCTGCTCCTTGAGGAGGTATTCGATCGCCTTGACGTCGTGGTTGGTGGTGCGCTCGATTTCCTTGACACGCTCGGCGTGCTCAACCTTGAAATCGGTGGCCAGGTTGTCCAGCAGGGCGTTGGCTTCGGCGGAGAACGCCGGCACTTCGCCGATCTGCGGGTGGGCGGCCAGGCGCTGCAGCCAGCGTACTTCGACCAGGGCGCGGAAACGGATCAGGCCGAATTCGCTGAAGATGGGGCGCAAGGCCTGGGTTTTGCCGGCATAACGGCCGTCTACAGGGGAAACCGCAGTGAGCGAAGAAAGCTGCATGGGGTGTTCTCGGACAGTCAGGCTTTTGGAAGGGCGCATATCATACATGAAATTTGCGCCCGGGTCGGGTGGCTGACCAAAGGTCGGCCCTTTAAAACCGTATCGTGGCCCCTGTGGGAGCGGGTTTACCCGCGAATGCGGCGGCGGGTCCAGCATCGCATTCGCGGGTGAACCCGCTCCCACAGGGTTTGGTGTCGCCTGTCAGGAAGGCGAACGCATCATGTCGTACAGTTCGTTAAGCAACTTGCGCCGGCTGAATACCAGCTGCCAGCGATGCCCGCCCAATTGGCGCCACAGGCGCGCAGCACGGATGCCGGCCAGCAGCAGGGCGCGGATCTTGGAGGCGTTGCTGGCCTGCTGCAGGAAACGCATGTCGCCATGCACCTGGATGCGCTGGCGCAAGGTGCTGAGGGTGTCCTGGTACAAGGCGCCACTGGAAGCGATGACGTTTTCATGAACCAGGCCGAAATGCTCGGCCTGCGACTGGATCTGCGGCAGGCGGTTGCCGATGGTGTCGAGCAGGTCGCCACGCTTGTTCAGCTGACGCTCCAGGCCCAGCATCGACAGGGCATAGCGCAGCGGCTCGCGCTGCAGGCTGCTGGGGTCGCGCTCCAGCGCGCCCGCCAGCGCACGGTAGCCGTCGCGCAGGTTCAGGTCGTCACCACCAAACACCTCCAGGGTGTCCTTGGGGTCGCGCACCAGCAGGCTGCCGAGCATGCAGCCGATGTCGGCCTCGCCGGCCTGGCCGGTGCGGGCGATGCGGTCGACCAGTACGGCGGCTTGAAATACGCCGCCCAGGGCAATCAATTGCTCCTGCAGGTTGCTCATGCGCGCGGGCTCCACGGCTCGGCGGCTTCGATCACGCCGCCGCCCAGGCACACTTCGCCGTCATAGAACACCACCGACTGGCCCGGGGTCACGGCGCGCTGCGGTTCGTCGAACACGGCGCGGTAGCCGCTTTCGGTCCGCTCCAGGGTGCACTGCTGGTCGCTCTGGCGGTAGCGTACCTTGGCAGTGAGCTGGCGCGGGCTGCTGAGGTCGATCGGGTTGACCCAGAAGATTTCCGAGGCCAGCAGGGCGCGGGAGAACAGCCACGGGTGTTCGTTGCCCTGGCCAACCACCAGCACGTTGCGGGTCAGGTCCTTGTGCAGCACGTACCACGGCTCGTCACCGGCGTCTTTCAGGCCGCCAATGCCCAGGCCCTGGCGCTGGCCGATGGTGTGGTACATCAGGCCATGGTGGCGGCCGATCACTTCACCTTCGGTGGTTTCGATGTTGCCTGGCTGGGCCGGCAGGTACTGCTTGAGGAAGTCGCTGAAGCGGCGTTCGCCAATGAAGCAGATACCGGTGGAATCCTTTTTCTTGGCGGTGGCCAGGCCGTGCTTTTCGGCGATGGCGCGTACTTCGGGCTTTTCCAGTTCGCCAACCGGGAACAGCGTACGGGCGATTTCCTTGCCGCCGACGGCGTGCAGGAAGTAGCTCTGGTCCTTGTTCGGGTCCAGGCCCTTGAGCAGTTCGGTCAGCTCGCCAGTGTCGCGCCGGCGCACGTAGTGGCCGGTGGCAATCAGGTCGGCACCCAGCGACAGGGCGTAGTCGAGGAACGCTTTGAACTTGATTTCGCGGTTGCAGAGGATGTCCGGGTTGGGCGTGCGGCCGGCCTTGTACTCCTCCAGGAAGTGCTCGAATACGTTGTCCCAGTATTCGGCGGCGAAGTTGGCGGTGTGCAGCTTGATGCCGATGCGGTCGCACACGGCCTGGGCGTCGGCCAGGTCTTCACGGGCGGTGCAGTATTCGGTGCCGTCGTCTTCTTCCCAGTTCTTCATGAACAGCCCTTCCACCTGGTAGCCCTGTTCGATAAGCAGAAGGGCGGAGACGGAAGAGTCCACGCCGCCGGACATGCCGACGATGACGCGGGTCTTGGCGGGGTCTTTGAGTGCTGGGCTGGTCATGGGTACCGGTGTGTATCAAGGGGGAAAAACGCCGATTCTATCAAACCCTCAGCGCCGCGTCAGTCGCGCAGCAGGTCAAGGCTGTGCAGCGGGCCTTTGAGGTAGTCGTCCAGGCAGCGCGGCACCAGTTCGCTGCGCCAGCGGGTGGGGTCGGCCAGCAGTTCTTCGCGGGTCAGCCACACGGCGCGGACGATGTCGCTGTCCAGGGCCAGGTCGGCGTGGTGGCGCACGGGGCGGGCGGCAAAGCAGATGCGCTGGTAGGTCACGCCGTTGCTGGGGGCGGTGTAGAGGTAGATGCCGACTACGCCGGTGAGCTCCACTTCCCAGGCGGTTTCCTCCAGGGTTTCGCGCAGGGCGGCCTGGGGCAGGGTTTCGTTCGGTTCGAGGTGGCCGGCGGGCTGGTTGAAAACGTGCTGGTTGGCTTTGAATTCCTCGACGAAGAGGAATTTGCCGTCGTGTTCAACGATGGTGGCGACGGTGATGTGGGGTTGCCAGGTCAATTCTTGTGCTCCATGGAGGACTCTGTGGGAGCGGGTTCACCCGTGAATGCGATGCTGAATCCACTGACGCATTCGCGGGTGAACCCGCTCCCACAGGGAAGGGCGTTTTGGCCGCAGGAAATCGGTTATCCAGAAAGCACAAACCCCGGTGCGTGGCCGGGGTTTGGGCTGTTACTTCAAGCGAACCTTACAGGGCAGCAATGGCGCTGTTCAGGGTCTGGCTTGGGCGCATCACCTTGGCGGTCAGCTCGGCATCCGGGGCGTAGTAGCCGCCGATGTCAGCTGGCTTGCCCTGAACGGCGTTGAGCTCGGCGACGATGGTCTCCTCGTTCTCGGTCAGGGTCTTGGCCAGTGGGGCGAAGCGTGCCTGCAGGGCAGCGTCGTCGTTCTGCGCAGCCAGCGCCTGGGCCCAGTACAGGGTCAGGTAGAAGTGGCTGCCGCGGTTGTCGATACCACCGACTTTGCGCGAAGGCGACTTGTTGGTGTCGAGGAACTTGCCGGTAGCCTGGTCCAGGGTGTTGGCCAGAACCTTGGCACGCGGGTTGGCGTAGGTGTTGCCCAGGTGCTCCAGGGAAGCGGCCAGGGCCAGGAATTCACCCAGCGAGTCCCAACGCAGGAAGTTCTCTTCAACCAGCTGCTGCACGTGCTTCGGTGCCGAACCGCCGGCGCCGGTTTCGAACAGGCCACCGCCGTTCATCAGCGGCACGATCGACAGCATCTTGGCGCTGGTGCCCAGCTCCATGATCGGGAACAGGTCGGTGAGGTAGTCGCGCAGCACGTTGCCGGTCACCGAGATGGTGTCCTTGCCTTCGCGGATGCGGGCCAGGGAGAACTTGATGGCGTCGACCGGGGCCAGTACACGGATGTCCAGGCCAGCGGTGTCGTGATCCTTCAGGTACTTCTGTACTTTTTCGATCATCACGCCGTCGTGGGCGCGGGCCGGGTCCAGCCAGAATACCGCCGGGGTGTTGCTGAGGCGGGCACGGTTGACGGCCAGCTTGACCCAGTCCTGGATCGGCGCGTCTTTGGTCTGGCACATGCGGAAGATGTCACCGGCTTCGACGTTCTGCTCCAGTACGACGTTGCCTTTGCCATCGACCACACGAACGACGCCGTCGGCCTTGATCTGGAAGGTCTTGTCGTGGGAGCCGTACTCTTCGGCCTTTTGCGCCATCAGGCCAACGTTCGGCACGCTGCCCATGGTGGTTGGGTCGAAGGCACCGTTGGCCTTGCAGTCTTCGATGGTGGCCTGGTAGATACCGGCGTAGCAACGGTCCGGGATCACGGCCTTGGCGTCTTGCAGTTCGCCAGCGGTGTTCCACATCTTGCCCGAGTCACGGATCATGGCCGGCATCGAGGCGTCGACGATCACGTCGCTCGGCACGTGCAGGTTGGTGATGCCTTTGTCGGAGTTGACCATGGCCAGCGCTGGGCGCTGGGCGTACAGGGCCTGGATGTCGGCTTCGATCTCGGCCTGCTTGTCAGCTGGCAGGTCCTTGATGCGGGCGTACAGGTCGCCGATACCGTTGTTGGCGTTGAAGCCCACCTGGGCCAGCGCAGCGGCGTGCTTTGCCAGCACGTCGTTGTAGAACTCTTCGACGATGACGCCGAACATGATCGGGTCGGAGACCTTCATCATGGTGGCTTTCAGGTGCACCGACAGCAGCACGCCGGCGGCCTTGGCATCGGCGATCTGCTCGGCGATGAAGGCTTTCAGGGCTTTGCGGCTCATGGTCGCGCAGTCGATGATTTCGGCGGCTTTGACTGCGGTCTTTTCTTTCAGGACGGTGGTGTTGCCGTCTTTGCCGACCAGCTCGATGCGCAGGCTGTCGTCAGCTTCGATCAGTGCGGCTTTCTCGCTGCCGTAGAAGTCGCCCTGGGTCATGTGGGCAACGTGCGACTTGGAGTCGGCGGCCCAGGCGCCCATCTTGTGCGGGTGCTTGCGGGCGTAGTTCTTGACCGACAGCGGCGCGCGGCGGTCGGAGTTGCCTTCGCGCAGCACCGGGTTCACGGCGGAACCCTTGATGCGGTCGTAGCGGGCACGGGATTCTTTTTCTTCCGCGGTGGCCGGCTCGTCGGCGTAGTCAGGGATGTTGAAGCCCTTGCCTTGCAGCTCCTTGATCGCGGCTTTGAGCTGCGGTACCGAGGCGCTGATGTTCGGCAGCTTGATGATGTTGGCTTCAGGGGTGGTAGCCAGCTGGCCCAGTTCCGCCAGGTGATCGCCTACTTGCTTCTCTGCGCCCAGTTGCTCCGGGAAGGCGGCAAGGATACGGCCAGCCAGGGAGATGTCGCGAGTTTCGACGGCGATGTCAGCCGAAGCGGTGAACGCTTCGATGATCGGCAGCAGCGAGTAGGTGGCGAGGGCGGGGGCTTCGTCGGTGAAGGTATAGATGATCTTGGAACGGGTGGGCATGCGGGTTAACTCTCTGTGTGCTGAGCGTGCTCGAGTCTCGTGGTGCGCAGGGTAGGCGCATCGCCCTGGCAACGCCATGAGCGGAAAGTCGAGAGGCTGCGAGCGGTGATGGTGGATGCATCAGTCGAGCGTCAATGCTGAACTGCGGTAACAGTCCAGGCTTTTCTGGCCAGGCTTTACGGCCATTCATGGCCTAGGGCGGTCCGCATTTTCCTGGGATTCGCCCCGATGACCCTTCGGTCGCGGCGGAGTATACCAAACCATTCGGGCTAATCAGCAAGGCCAAGTGATATCGGCCCGTTTATAAGACCAAAGACTAAGCGGCAATGTGGCGTAATGCCGCATGCCTTGCAGGTCGGCAGATGTGGTTTAGGCTCATTGCAGCGCATGATGTCCAAACCACACCCGACAGCGGAGTAGTGCAAGCATGGGATACCAGAAAATCAAGGTTCCGACCGACGGCACCAAGATCACCGTCAATGCCGACCATTCGCTCAACGTACCTGACCACCCGATCATTCCTTATATTGAAGGCGACGGCATTGGCGTCGATGTCTCGCCGGTGATGATCAAGGTGGTCGACGCCGCCGTGCAGAAGGCCTACGGCGGCAAGCGCAAGATTGCCTGGATGGAGGTGTACGCCGGCGAAAAGGCCACCCAGGTGTACGACCAGGACACCTGGCTGCCACAGGAAACCCTCGATGCCGTGCGTGATTACGTGGTGTCGATCAAAGGCCCGCTGACCACCCCGGTCGGCGGCGGCATTCGCTCGCTCAACGTGGCCCTGCGCCAGCAGCTGGACCTGTATGTGTGCCTGCGCCCGGTGCTGTGGTTCCAGGGTGTGCCAAGCCCGGTGAAAAAGCCTGGCGACGTCGACATGGTGATCTTCCGCGAAAACTCCGAAGACATTTATGCCGGCATCGAGTGGAAGGCCGGCTCGCCCGAGGCGAACAAGGTGATCAAGTTCCTCAAAGAGGAAATGGGCGTCACCAAGATTCGCTTCGACCAGGACTGCGGCATTGGCGTCAAGCCGGTGTCCCGCGAGGGCACCAAGCGCCTGGTGCGCAAGGCCCTGCAATACGTGGTGGACAACGACCGTGAGTCGCTGACGCTGGTTCACAAGGGCAACATCATGAAGTTCACCGAAGGGGCCTTCAAGGACTGGGGCTACGAGGTGGCACGCGACGAGTTCGGCGCCGAACTGCTCGATGGCGGCCCGTGGATGAAGTTCAAGAACCCCAAAACCGGCCGCGAAGTCATCGTCAAGGACGCCATCGCCGACGCCATGCTGCAACAGATCCTGCTGCGCCCGGCCGAGTACGACGTGATCGCCACCCTCAACCTCAACGGTGACTACCTGTCCGACGCCCTGGCGGCGGAGGTGGGCGGCATCGGCATTGCCCCGGGCGCCAACCTGTCCGACACCGTGGCCATGTTCGAAGCCACCCACGGCACCGCGCCCAAGTATGCCGGGCAGGACAAGGTCAACCCGGGCTCGGTGATCCTCTCTGCAGAAATGATGCTGCGCCACATGGGCTGGACCGAGGCAGCCGACCTGATCATCAAGGGCACCAATGGCGCGATTGCGGCCAAGACAGTGACCTACGACTTCGAGCGGCTGATGGACGGCGCTACGCTGGTGGGCAGCTCAGGCTTTGGCGATGAAATGATCAAGCATATGTAAGGCAATAGAAAACCGGCCGCTTCCCTTAAAGAGGCGGCCGGTTTTTTCGTATACCGGCAGACGGCACGGCAAATCAGGCGTCGGCAGTGCTGCTGGCCTGCTGTGCGCTAACGGCTGTGGTGGCAGTGGCATTGCTGATATTGACCGCGTGCAGGCCTTTGGGGCCCTGGACGATGTCGAAGCTCACGGCCTGGCCGGCCTTGAGCGTCTTGTATCCGTCCATCTGGATGGCTGAGTAATGAGCGAACAAGTCGTCACTCTTGCCCTCTTCATTGATGAATCCATAGCCCTTGGCATTGTTGAACCACTTGACTTTACCGCTTGCCATCCCTATGTCCCTCTGCAAAGGACTCCATCACTGGAGTATCATCCACTTCATCCGCATACGAACCTTGCGAAAAATCTGGTTGACTGCGCGGATCTTTATCGCCCACGGTGGGTTCTTATTGGTTGTAACACCGTTTTGCCGATAGTCAAGGTCACGCGGCGCCTGCGCTGGCGGTGGCCTGTGCAGCCAACCCACAACCTTAACCTGACGCTCATGATGAAATTCTTTCCATGCATGCACCTAGTGAGATTCGACTAACATTCAATCAGGATCGCCCGCAATCGAATGAGGACGACGGCTCGGGTCTTGCAGTACAGGAAGCCAAGCCGATCCTGCAGGCGCCACCGATGTACAAGGTGGTTTTGTTCAACGATGACTACACGCCGATGGATTTCGTCGTCGAAGTGCTCGAGACGTTCTTCAGTCTGAACCGCGAGCTGGCGACCAAGATCATGCTGACCGTCCATACAGAAGGGCGGGCAGTGTGCGGATTGTTTACCCGTGACATCGCCGAAACAAAGGCTATGCAGGTCAACCAATACGCCAGGGAAAGCCAGCATCCGCTACTCTGTGAAATCGAGAAGGACGGTTAATCGCCGACCACTTGGGTATGAGGTGAAGCTATGTTAAACCGCGAGCTCGAAGTCACCCTCAATCTTGCCTTCAAGGAGGCCCGTTCGAAACGTCATGAGTTCATGACCGTCGAACATCTGCTGCTGGCACTCCTTGACAATGAGGCTGCCGCGACCGTTCTGCGCGCCTGTGGCGCCAATCTCGACAAGCTCAAGCATGACCTGCAAGAGTTCATCGATTCCACTACGCCGCTGATTCCTGTCAACGACGAAGACCGTGAAACCCAGCCAACCCTGGGCTTCCAGCGCGTGCTGCAGCGTGCCGTGTTCCACGTGCAAAGCTCTGGCAAACGCGAAGTCACCGGGGCCAATGTGCTGGTGGCGATCTTCAGCGAACAGGAAAGCCAGGCCGTGTTCCTGCTCAAGCAGCAGAGCGTGGCCCGCATCGACGTGGTCAACTACATCGCTCACGGTATCTCCAAGGTGCCAGGGCATGGTTCGCAGTCTGAAAGCGACCAGGACATGCAGGACGAAGAGGGCGGCGAAACCTCCTCTTCGAGCAACCCGCTGGACGCCTATGCCAGCAACCTGAACGAGCTGGCCCGTGCCGGCCGTATCGACCCGCTGGTCGGTCGCGAGCAGGAGGTGGAGCGCGTCGCGCAAATCCTCGCCCGCCGCCGCAAGAACAACCCGTTGCTGGTGGGTGAAGCGGGCGTGGGCAAGACCGCCATTGCCGAAGGCCTGGCCAAGCGCATCGTCGACGGCCAGGTGCCTGACCTGTTGGCGCAAAGCGTGGTCTATTCGCTCGACCTCGGCGCGCTGCTGGCCGGTACCAAGTATCGCGGCGACTTCGAGAAGCGCTTCAAGGCCCTGCTCGGCGAGCTGCGCAAGCGCCCGCAGGCCATCCTGTTCATCGACGAGATCCACACCATCATCGGTGCCGGTGCGGCGTCGGGCGGGGTGATGGATGCCTCCAACCTGCTCAAGCCGCTGCTGTCGTCGGGTGAAATCCGTTGCATCGGCTCGACCACCTTCCAGGAGTTTCGTGGCATCTTCGAGAAAGACCGTGCCTTGGCACGGCGCTTCCAGAAGGTGGACGTCAGCGAGCCGTCGGTGGAAGACACCGTGGGCATCCTGCGCGGCCTGAAGGGGCGCTTCGAAAGCCACCACAACATCGAGTACAGCGACGAAGCCCTGCGCGCCGCCGCCGAACTCGCCTCGCGTTACATCAATGACCGGCACATGCCGGACAAGGCCATCGATGTGATCGACGAAGCCGGCGCCTACCAGCGCCTGCAACCGGAGGCCAACCGCGTCAAGCGTATCGACGTGCCGCAGGTCGAGGACATCGTAGCCAAGATCGCGCGGATACCGCCGAAGCACGTCAGCAGCTCCGACAAGGAACTGCTGCGCAACCTGGAGCGCGACCTGAAACTGACCGTGTTCGGCCAGGACCAGGCCATCGACTCGCTGTCCACGGCCATCAAGCTGTCGCGTGCCGGCCTCAAGGCGCCCGACAAGCCGGTTGGGTCGTTCCTGTTTGCCGGCCCGACCGGTGTCGGCAAGACCGAAGCGGCGCGGCAGCTGGCCAAGGCGCTGGGCGTGGAGCTGGTGCGTTTCGACATGTCCGAGTACATGGAGCGCCACACCGTGTCGCGCCTGATCGGTGCCCCGCCTGGTTATGTCGGTTTCGACCAGGGTGGCTTGCTGACCGAAGCGATCACCAAGCAACCTCACTGCGTGCTGCTGCTCGATGAAATCGAGAAGGCCCACCCGGAAGTCTTCAACCTGCTGCTGCAGGTGATGGACCACGGTACCTTGACCGACAACAACGGGCGCAAGGCCGACTTCCGTAACGTGATCCTGATCATGACCACCAACGCCGGGGCAGAAACCGCGGCGCGGGCCTCAATCGGCTTCACCCATCAGGACCACGCGTCCGATGCCATGGAAGTGATCCGCAAGAGCTTCACGCCGGAGTTCCGCAACCGCCTGGATACCATTATCCAGTTTGGCCGCCTGAGTACCGAAACCATCAAGAGCATCGTCGACAAGTTCCTTATCGAACTGCAGGCGCAGCTGGAAGATAAACGGGTGCTGCTGGAAGTCAGCGATGATGCCCGTGGCTGGCTGGCGGCGTCGGGCTACGACGTGCAGATGGGTGCGCGGCCGATGGCGCGGCTGATCCAGGACAAGATCAAGCGGCCGCTGGCCGAGGAGATCCTGTTTGGTGAGCTGGCCGAGCATGGCGGCGTGGTGCATGTCGACCTGCGCGATGGCGAGTTGGTGTTCGACTTCGAGACCACGGCTGAGGTTGCGTGACGCAAGGGCGGGGCTGTGCCTGTGGGAGCGGCTTTAGCCGCGAACACCGGCGCAGCCGGTGCCATCCACCGCGTTGGGTTCTTCGCGGGTGAACCCGCTCCCACAGGGCTGCAGCGCAGCCCCCTGCAATCTTGAAGGCACAAAAAAGCCCGGCACATGGCCGGGCTTTTTCATGGCTGGAGCTTAGCGCGCACGGTAGGTGATGCGGCCCTTGCTCAGGTCGTACGGCGTCAGTTCGACGCGGACCTTGTCGCCAGTGAGAATACGAATGTAGTTCTTGCGCATCTTTCCGGAGATGTGCGCGGTTACGACGTGCCCGTTTTCCAACTCCACGCGGAACATGGTGTTGGGCAGGGTGTCGACGACAGTACCTTCCATTTCGAAGCTGTCTTCTTTCGACATGCAGTTGAGCCCTCGGTATCCAGTGTTGGCCCGACGCATAACCGCACCGGGCAAAAAAGTGGCGTGGATTATGCCCGAAAACTGTGTGTCAAGCCAATGCTTTCAGTTGAGGGTGACCCAGCGCTGGTTTATCAACAACTCGATAGGCCGATACTGTGTCTTGTAGTTCATTTTCTTGCAGTTCTTGATCCAGTAGCCCAGGTAAACCGCCTCCAGGTCCTGGCGCAGGGCTTCGGTGATCTGCCACAGAATGGCAAAGCGCCCCAGGCTGCGGCGCTTTTCGTCGGGCTCGTAGAAGGTGTATACCGCCGACAGGCCGTTGGGCAGCAGGTCGCACACTGCCACCGCCAGCAGGCGGCCTTCCAGGCGAAACTCGTAGAACCAGCAGAACGGCAGGTCGCGCACCAGGAAGGTGGAAAACTGGTCGCGGCTGGGCGGGTACATGTCACCGTCGGCGTGGCGCGTTTCGATATAGCGCCGGTACAGCTCGAAGTACTCTTCCTTGAACGCCGGGCGCGCAGCGGTCACGGTCAGGTCGGCGTTGCGCTTGAGAATGCGCCGCTGCTGGCGGTTGGGGATGAAGCGCCCAGCGGGTATGCGCGCCGGCACGCAGGCATTGCAGTTCTGGCAGTGCGGGCGATACAGGTGGTCGCCACTGCGGCGAAAACCCATTTCCGACAGGTCGGCGTACACGTTCACGTCCATCGGCTGGCTGGGGTCGAGGAACAGTGTGGTCGCCTGCTCGTCAGGCAGGTAGCTGCAGGAGTGGGGTTGAGTGGCATAGAACTTCAACCGCGCCAACTCTGTCATGATCAACCCCCATCGGTGAGACTTTGTTTTAAGTGTAAGCCAGCTATGGCAAACCGCCTAGGCAACCACCCATGTAGCGCTGTTGGGTTGGTCGAGGTGGCGGGCCAGGTAGCCCGCGAACTCGGCGCGGCTGATGGCATGCGCGCCCAGGCTGTGCAGGTGGTTGGTGGGCATCTGGCAGTCGATCAGCACAAAACCGGCCTGGCGCAGGTGCTCTACCAGGGTCACGAAGCCGACCTTGGAGGCATTGTCGGCACGGCTGAACATCGACTCGCCGAAGAACAGCTGGCCCATGGCTAGCCCGTACAGGCCGCCGACCAGCTCGCCCTCCTGGCGGACTTCAACCGAGTGGGCGATACCGCGCCGGTGCAGTTCGCAGTAGGCATTGCGCATGGTGTCGGTGATCCAGGTGCCGTCGGCGTAATCGCGCGGTGCCGCGCAGGCGGCGATCACCGCCGGGAAGTCGCTGTCGAAGCTGACCTGGTAGCGGCCCTGGCGCATCAGTTTGGCCAACGAGCGTGACACGTGCAGTTGCTCTGGCAGCAAGACCGTGCGCGGGTCGGGTGACCACCACAGGATCGGTTGGCCGTCCTGGTACCACGGGAAGCAGCCATGGCGGTAGGCCTGCACCAGGCGCTCGGGGCTCAGGTCGCCGCCGGCGGCCAGCAGGCCGTTGGGGTCGTGCAGGGCCTTTTCCAGGGGCGGGAAGGTCAGCGAGTCGCGGGTCAGCCAGGTGAGCATGGTCTATCGTGCGGTGGGGGAGGGGAGCGGTCAGCATGGCTTGCGCGCATGACAGGGTCAATGGTTGTGGCTTGTTCGCGGCGGTTCGACGCCTCGATGAACCCGCTCCCACAGGTATTGCACAGGTACTGAAGGCAGTGGGGCATCTGTGGGAGCGGGTTCACCCGCGAAGAGGCCGCCACAGACAATCAAAATAGGCAATTTCCTACACATTCATGAAACCACAGGCACCATCCGCTACATTTGCTGTCACACCTGTGCAAAAACACAGCATAAGCCTTTGTCACAGAAGGCAATGCATGCTCAAATTGCAGTCATACGAAAGTCGCCTCCACTCAAGCGCCTTACGGCGTGCCGTCATGGCAGTGGGCGGGCAGTAATGTTAAAAGTAGTGGTTCATTGGCCGCACCGCCGGCCGATCACTATTGGACGCGCAGCACGCGCAGGAATAGACGCGTTTTGAAGAAATCCACCGCAACCCCAGCTCCCTTGCCCGTGCCCCTGTGGCGGCAGCAGCTGCACTATCGCCTCAAGGAAGGTGCGTTGATCGCTGTCGGCGCCCTGTGCCTGTACTTGTGGATGGCGCTGCTGACCTACGACACGTCCGACCCGGGCTTCAGCCACACCGCGACCGTCGACCAGGTGCAGAACGCCGCCGGGCGAGCCGGTGCCTACTTTGCCGACATCCTGTTCATGGTGCTGGGCTACTTCGCCTATATCTTCCCGCTGTTGCTGGCGGTGAAGACCTGGCAGATCTTCCGCCAGCGCCACCAGCCATGGGACTGGAGCGGCTGGCTGTTCTCCTGGCGGCTGATCGGCCTGGTGTTCCTGGTGCTGTCGGGCGCCGCATTGGCGCATATCCACTTCCACCCGCCGGCCAGCCTGCCGTTCTCCGCCGGTGGCGCGCTGGGTGAAAGCTTGGGCGACCTGGCGCGCAACCTGCTGAACGTGCAAGGCAGCACTTTGATGTTCATTGCCTTGTTCCTGTTCGGCCTGACCGTGTTCACCGACCTGTCGTGGTTCAAGGTAATGGACCTGACCGGCAAGATTACCCTCGACCTGTTCGAACTGGTGCAGGGCGCGGCCAACCGCTGGTGGGAAGCCCGCAACGAGCGCAAGCGCCTCGAGGCACAGCTGCGCGAGGATGAGCCGGTGGTCAAGGCTGCGCCCATGGCCGCCGAGAAGCGCGAGCCGGCCAAGCCGGCGTTGCGCGAGCGTATTTTCAAGCGTGAAGAGGCGCCGGCCCCGGTGGTTGAACCCCGTGAGCCAACCCTCGGCCGCGAGCCTGTGGTGCCGCCACGCGAGCCAACCCTTGCCCGCGAACCGGTCGTGCCGCGCGAAACGGCGGTGCCCCGTGCGCAGCCTGCTACCCCGATGATTGTGCCGCCGGTTGCCGACAAGGCGCCAGAGCCGAGCAAGCGGGTGATGAAAGAGAAACAGGCGCCGCTGTTCATCGACAGCGCCGTGGAAGGCACCTTGCCGTCGATTTCCATCCTCGACCCGGCCGAGCAGAAAAAGATCGAGTACTCGCCAGAGTCCCTGGCCGGTGTCGGCCAGCTGCTGGAAATCAAGCTCAAGGAATTCGGTGTGGAAGTGGCGGTGGATTCGATCCACCCCGGCCCGGTGATTACCCGTTACGAAATCCAGCCGGCCGCCGGCGTCAAGGTCAGCCGCATCGCCAACCTGGCCAAGGACCTGGCGCGTTCCCTGGCGGTGACCAGCGTGCGCGTGGTCGAAGTCATCCCTGGCAAGACCACCGTCGGTATCGAAATCCCCAACGAGAACCGGCAGATGGTGCGTTTCTCCGAGGTGCTGTCGTCGCCGCAGTTCGATGAGTCCAAGTCGCCCGTCGCCCTGGCCCTGGGCCATGATATCGGCGGCAAGCCGGTCATCACCGACCTGGCCAAGATGCCCCACCTGCTGGTGGCCGGTACGACCGGTTCCGGTAAGTCGGTAGGTGTCAACGCCATGATCTTGTCGATCCTGTTCAAGTCCGGCCCGGAAGACGCGCGGCTGATCATGATCGACCCGAAAATGCTCGAACTGTCGATCTACGAAGGCATCCCGCACCTGCTGTGCCCGGTGGTCACCGACATGAAGGACGCCGCCAACGCGCTGCGCTGGAGCGTGGCCGAGATGGAGCGGCGCTACAAGCTGATGGCGGCCATGGGGGTGCGTAACCTGGCCGGCTTCAACCGCAAGATCAAAGACGCCGAAGAAGCTGGCGAGATCATTCACGACCCGCTGTACCGTCGCGAAAGCATGGATGATGAGCCGCCGGCACTGAAAACCCTGCCAACCATCGTGGTGATCGTCGACGAATTTGCCGACATGATGATGATCGTCGGCAAGAAGGTCGAAGAGCTGATCGCCCGTATCGCGCAGAAGGCGCGGGCGGCCGGTATTCACCTGATCCTTGCCACCCAGCGCCCGTCGGTGGACGTGATCACCGGCCTGATCAAGGCCAACATCCCGACCCGCATGGCGTTCCAGGTATCCAGCAAGATCGACTCGCGCACCATCATCGACCAGGGCGGCGCCGAACAGCTGCTGGGCCATGGCGACATGCTGTACATGCCGCCAGGCACCAGCCTGCCGATCCGTGTGCATGGCGCGTTCGTTTCCGACGATGAAGTGCACCGCACGGTCGAGGCCTGGAAGCTGCGCGGTGCCCCGGACTACAACGACGACATCCTCAACGGCGTCGAAGAGGCCGGCAGTGGCTTCGATGGCGGCGGCGGTGGTGGCGATGGTGACGATGCCGAAACCGATGCGCTGTATGATGAAGCGGTGCAGTTCGTGCTTGAGAGCCGCCGTGCTTCCATTTCTGCCGTGCAGCGCAAGCTGAAGATCGGCTACAACCGTGCCGCACGCATGATCGAGTCGATGGAAATGGCCGGCGTGGTCACCCCCATGAACAGCAACGGCTCGCGGGAAGTGATTGCCCCGGGCGGCCCGCGCGACTGATGAACACCCTGCCGGGCGCCAACGGTGGCGCCCGGCCTTTTCAATGCTCAATGAGGATTCCCATGCGCGCGATTCGCATGCTGTTGGTTTCTGCCCTGACCCTGGGCACTGTTACGGCTTATGCCGGTGAGCAAGACGTACAACGCCTGACCCAGTTGCTGGAAAAGTCGCAGACCATCGAGGCCAACTTCTCCCAGCTGACCTTGGGTGCCGACGGCACCAGCCTGCAGGAAACCTCTGGCAAGATGACCGTCAAGCGCCCGGGCCTGTTCTACTGGCACACCGATGCGCCGCAGGAGCAGGTGGTGGTGTCGGACGGCAAGAACGTCACCCTGTGGGACCCGGACCTGGAACAGGCCACCATCAAGAAGCTCGACGTGCGCCTGAACCAGACCCCGGCGCTGCTGCTGTCCGGTGACGTGTCGAAGATCAGCCAGAGCTTCGACATTGCCTCGAAGGAGCAGGGCGAAGTAATGGACTTCACCCTCAAGCCGAAAACCAAGGACACCCTGTTCGACTCGCTGCGTGTGTCGTTCCGCAAGGGCCTGATCAATGACATGCAGCTGATCGACAGCGTCGGCCAGCGCACCAATATCCTGTTCAATGGCGTCAAGGCCAACCAGGCGGTGCCGGACAGCACGTTCAAGTTCGACATCCCCAAAGGCGCGGACGTGATCAAGGAGTAACCAGAGCCCGTCATGGACCTGTTTCGAAGCGAACCCGTCGCCCAGCCCCTGGCCGCACGCCTGCGCCCGTCCAACCTGGATGAATACGTCGGCCAGGAGCACCTGCTGGCGCGTGGCAAACCGCTGCGCGAGGCACTGGAGCAGGGTGCGCTGCATTCGATGATCTTCTGGGGGCCGCCCGGGGTGGGCAAAACCACCCTGGCGCGGCTGCTGGCACAGTTCTGTGATGCGCACTTCGAGACCGTGTCGGCGGTGCTGGCCGGGGTCAAGGAGATTCGCCAGGCCGTCGAGGTGGCCAAGCAGCAGGCTGGCCAGTATGGCCGCCGCACCATCCTGTTCGTCGACGAAGTACACCGCTTCAACAAGTCGCAGCAGGATGCCTTTTTGCCCTACGTGGAAGACGGCACCCTGCTGTTCATCGGCGCCACCACCGAAAACCCGTCCTTCGAGCTGAACAACGCGCTGCTGTCGCGGGCACGGGTATACGTGCTCAAGAGCCTCGACGAGCCTGCGCTGCGCAAGCTGGTCAACCGCGCGCTCAGTGAAGAGCGTGGCCTGGGCAAGCGCAACCTGCGGGTCGGCGATGAAGCCTTCAAGATGCTGATGGCTGCCGCCGACGGTGACGGCCGGCGCATGCTCAACTTCCTCGAAAACGCCTCGGACCTGGCCGAAGACGGCAGCGAGATCGACGTCGAGATGTTGCAGAGCCTGCTCGGCGACAGCCGCCGCCGCTTCGACAAGGGCGGTGAGGCGTTCTACGACCAGATTTCCGCCCTGCACAAGTCGGTGCGCGGCTCCAACCCCGATGGCGCCCTGTACTGGTTCGCGCGCATGCTCGACGGCGGCTGCGACCCGCTGTACATCGCCCGCCGCGTGGTGCGCATGGCCAGCGAAGACATCGGCAACGCCGACCCACGCGCGCTCAGCCTGTGCCTGGCGGCGTGGGATGTGCAGGAGCGCCTGGGTAGCCCCGAGGGCGAGCTGGCGGTGGCCCAGGCCATTACTTATCTGGCCTGCGCGCCGAAGAGCAACGCGGTGTACATGGGCTTCAAGACCGCCCTGCGCGAAGCCGCAGAACATGGCTCGCTGGAAGTGCCGCTGCACCTGCGCAATGCGCCGACCAAGCTGATGAAACAACTGGGCTACGGCGACGAGTACCGCTATGCCCACGACGAACCCGACGCCTATGCCGCCGGTGAAGACTACTTCCCCGACCAGCTCGAGCCGCGCCAGTACTACCAGCCGGTGCCGCGAGGGCTGGAACTGAAGATTGGCGAGAAGCTGCGCCACCTGGCCGAGCTCGACCGCAACAGCCCCCGCCAGCGGAGAAAACCATGATTGCCTTGATTGCCGCCGTCAGCGCGGGTGGTATCGCCGGCACTTTGTTGCGCTTTGCCACCGCCAACTGGGTAACGGCCCACTGGCCACGGCACTTCTATGCCGGTACGCTGGCGGTCAACCTGGTCGGCTGCCTGTTGATCGGCCTGCTTTATGGCCTGTTCCTGCACAAGCCGCTGGTGCCGGTCGAATTGCGCGCCGGCCTGATTGTCGGCTTCCTTGGCGGCCTGACAACCTTTTCCTCCTTCTCGCTCGATACCGTGCGCCTGATGGAAAGCGGGCAAGTGCCCCTGGCCTTGGGCTATACCAGTATCAGCGTGGTGGGTGGGCTGCTCGCAACTTGGGCCGGCCTGTCCCTGACCCGATTCTGAACCAACACCAACACATAACGAGAGAACGATATGCTCGATTCCAAACTGTTACGCGGCCAACTTCAGGAAGTGGCGGATCGCCTGGCCTCCCGTGGCTTCAGCCTGGATGTCGCGCGCATCGAATCACTGGAAGAGCGCCGCAAGGCGGTGCAGACCCGCACCGAACAACTGCAGGCCGAGCGTAATGCCCGTTCCAAGTCCATCGGCCAGGCCAAGGCCAAGGGCGAAGACATCGCGCCGCTGATGGCCGACGTCGAGCGCATGGCTAACGAACTGGCTGCCGGCAAGGCCGAACTGGACGAGATCCAGGCCGAGCTGGATGGCATCCTGCTGACCATCCCCAACCTGCCGGACGCCAGCGTACCGGTCGGTGCCAGCGAAGACGACAACGTCGAAGTGCGCCGCTGGGGTACGCCTAAAGCGTTCGACTTCGAAATCAAGGACCACGTTGCCCTTGGCGAAGTCAGCGGTGGCCTGGACTTTGAAGCCGCGGCCAAGCTGTCTGGCGCGCGCTTTGCCGTGCTGCGCGGGCCGATCGCCCGCCTGCACCGCGCCCTGGCGCAGTTCATGATCAACCTGCACACCGGCGAGCACGGCTACGAGGAGCACTACACCCCGTACCTGGTGCAGGCCCCGGCCCTGCAGGGCACCGGCCAGCTGCCGAAGTTCGAGGAAGACCTGTTCAAGATCACCCGCGAAGGCGAGGCTGACTTCTACCTGATCCCGACTGCCGAAGTGTCGCTGACCAACCTGGTGGCCGGGGAAATCCTCGATGCCAAGCAGCTGCCGCTGAAACTGGTCGCCCACACCCCGTGCTTCCGTAGCGAAGCCGGTGCTTCTGGCCGTGACACCCGCGGCATGATCCGCCAGCACCAGTTCGACAAGGTCGAGATGGTGCAGGTGGTCGAGCCGGCCAAGTCGATGGAAGCCCTGGAAGGCCTGACTGCCAACGCCGAGCGCGTGCTGCAGCTGCTTGAACTGCCGTACCGCGTGCTGGCCCTGTGCACCGGCGACATGGGCTTCGGCGCCGTGAAAACCTACGACCTCGAAGTGTGGGTTCCAAGCCAGGACAAGTACCGCGAAATCAGCTCCTGCTCCAACTGCGGCGACTTCCAGGCGCGCCGCATGCAGGCCCGCTGGCGCAACCCGGAAACCGGCAAGCCAGAGCTGGTACACACCCTGAACGGCTCCGGTCTGGCCGTAGGCCGCACCCTGGTGGCCGTGCTGGAGAACTACCAGCAGGCCGACGGTTCGATCCTGGTGCCGGATGTGCTGAAGCCATACATGGGCGGCGTCGAGGTCATCCGCTAAATGAATTACCTGCCGCTGTTCCACAAGCTGCAGGGCGGCCGCGTGCTGGTCGTCGGCGGCGGTGAGATCGCCTTGCGCAAGGCGCGCCTGCTGGCCGACGCCGGCGGCGTGCTGCGCGTGGTGGCGCCGGACGTCGACGGCCAGTTGGCTGCGTTGGCCCGGGAAGGTGGCGGTGAGGTGCTGGTGCGTGGCTATCAGGCAGCCGACCTAGTCGGTTGCCGGCTGGTGATCGCAGCTACCGACGACCCTGGGCTGAACGCCCAGGTGTCGGCGGATGCGCAGGCCCTCAGCCTGCCAGTCAACGTGGTGGATGCACCGGCCTTGTGCACGGTGATTTTCCCGGCGATTGTCGACCGTTCACCGTTGGTGATTGCGGTGTCCAGCGGCGGCGACGCCCCGGTCCTGGCGCGCTTGATTCGTGCCAAGCTGGAAGCCTGGATCCCGTCCGCCTACGGCGAGCTGGCCGGGCTGGCAGCGCGTTTCCGGCACAAGGTGAAAACCTTGTACCCGGACGTCAACCAGCGCCGTGGCTTCTGGGAAACCGTGTTCCAGGGGCCGATTGCCGAGCGCCAGCTGGCCGGGCAGGGCGCAGAAGCCGAACGCTTGTTGCAGGCGATGGTCGACGGTGCGCCTGTGCAGCAGGGGGGTGAGGTGTATCTGGTAGGTGCGGGGCCGGGCGATCCGGACTTGCTGACCTTCCGTGCCTTGCGCCTGATGCAGCAGGCCGATGTGGTGCTGTACGACCGTTTGGTGGCGCCGGCGATCATCGAAATGTGCCGGCGTGATGCCGAACGCATCTACGTAGGCAAGCGCCGCGCCGACCATGCCGTACCGCAAGACCAGATCAACCGCCTGCTGGTCGACCTCGCCCAGCAAGGCAAGCGCGTGCTGCGCCTGAAGGGCGGCGACCCGTTCATCTTCGGCCGGGGTGGCGAAGAGATCGAAGAGCTGGCCGAGCATGGCATTCCGTTTCAGGTGGTGCCGGGCATTACCGCGGCCAGTGGCTGTTCCGCCTACGGCGGGATTCCGCTGACTCACCGCGATTATGCCCAGTCGGTGCGTTTCGTGACCGGGCACCTTAAAGATGGCACCAGCAATCTGCCTTGGGATGACTTGGTGGCGCCGGCGCAGACCCTGGTGTTCTACATGGGCTTGGTGGGCTTGCCGACCATTTGTGCCGAGCTGATTCGACACGGGCGTGCGGCCAGTACCCCGGCGGCCTTGGTGCAGCAAGGCACTACGCGTAACCAGCGGGTGTTCACCGGTACCCTGGCGGACTTGCCGGACCTGGTGGCCCAGCATGAAGTGCATGCGCCCACCTTGGTGATAGTTGGGGAAGTGGTGCAGTTGCGTGACAAGCTGGCCTGGTTCGAAGGTTCGCAGCACAGCTGAAATCGTTGGGGCCGCTTTGCGGCCCTATCGCGACGCAAGGCCGCTCCCACAGGTCCAGGCATTGCGCGGTCCTTGTGGGAGCGGCCTTGCGTCGCGAAAGGGCTGCAAGGCAGCCCCGGCTATCTCAACCCTGCCAAATCCCTTTACCCACCAACCGCTCCCGATCATGCGGCTGGTTGAAATCCTGCAACGGCCCTTTAGGCACGATCCCGTTCGGGTTGATGGTCTTGTGGCTCATGTAATAGTGCTTCTGGATATGCTCCATATCCACAGTCCCCGCCACCCCCGGCCACTGGTACAGCTCACGCAGCCAGTTCGACAAGTTGTGGTAATCGCCAAGCCGGCGCAGGTTGCACTTGAAGTGCCCGTGATAAACCGCATCGAAGCGCACCAAGGTGGTGAACAGGCGTACATCGGCTTCGGTCAGGTACTCACCCGCCAGGTAGCGATTGCGGCTTAGCAAGTCTTCCAGATAGTCCAGCTCATTGAACACATCATCAAACGCCGCTTCATAGGCATCTTGCGTGGTAGCAAAGCCCGCCCGGTACACGCCGTTGTTCACCGCCGGGTAAATACGCTCGTTCAGCGCCTCGATGGTCGGGCGCAGCGGCTCTGGGTAAAGGTCCAGGGTATTGCCGGTCAGCTCGTTGAACGCGCTGTTGAAGATGCGGATGATCTCCGATGACTCGTTGTTGACGATGCGCTTCTCTTTCTTGTCCCACAGCACCGGTACAGTCACCCGGCCAGTGTAGTGCGGGTCGTCCTGGGTGTAGCGCTGGTGCAGGAACTGCAGGGCATCGAGGTGATCGCCGCTGGAGCCTTGCTGCTGGTCGAAAGTCCAGCCATGGTCCTGCATCAGCCAGCTGACCACCGATACATCGATCAACGGCTCCAGGCCCTTGAGGGCGCGCAAGATCAGGGTGCGGTGGGCCCATGGGCAGGCCAGCGACACATACAGGTGGTAGCGGCCGGCTTCAGGTGCGGGCAGCTGGTTGCGGCGCTGGGCGTTTTCGCGTTTGAACGTACCGTCCTTGCCGTTTTCATACCACTGGTCATGCCAGCGGCCGTCAATCAAAAGGCCCATGGTGAGCTCCAGAAACAAAGTTGTTTGTCGTTGGAGCCCAGTCTAGGCCAAATCGTTCGAACAAATAGCGCAAAGATCGGGGTGGTATTATCGGTTAAATCGATCGGTTACGGGCATTCCAATAGCTTTGGGCGGTGGCGAATGCCTGCTCACGGTCCTGCCCCCGGCCGCGCAGGGCCAACGCCATGGTGGCGATCAGGGCCTTCTCGCCGTAGCTGTCTTCCACTTCGCCGCGCCAGAACGCCAGCAAGTGCTCGGGCTGCAGGCTAGGTGGTTTGACATGGCGGCGTTCGCTCAGCGCCGGCCATTCTTCGTCCCATGCTTCCCCTGCGGTGGTGCCGTAGAGGTGGCTGATGACATCGGGGTTGACCTCGATCTCGCCGCCATCGCCCTTGATCACCACAGCATGGTCGCCGAGCAGGCGGCTGGCCTCGCGGTGCACCGCCTGGTAACCCGGGTGGAAGATGCTCTGCAGGCCACAGCGTGCGCCCAGTGGGTTGAGTACCCGGGCCAGCGAGTGGATCGGCGAGCGCAGGCCCAGGGTGTTGCGCAGGTCGATCATGCGCTGCAGTTGCGGTGCCCAGTCGTGCAGCGGGAAGAAGGCCAGCTGATGCTGGGCCAGCGCATTGTCGACAGCAGCCCAGTCGCGGCACAGCGGGATCTGCAACAGGTCGAGCAATTGCTCGGTGTACAGGCGCCCGGCCGTGTGTGCGCCGCCGCCGTGCATCAGAATGCGCACGCCATTGCCGGCCAGGCACTTGGCGGCCAGCAGGTACCAGGGCAGGTGGCGCTTCTTGCCGGCGTAGGTCGGCCAGTCGAGGTCCACGGCAATGCGCGGCGCCTGCAGGTGGGCGCGCAGGGCCTCGGTGAAGCCGGCCAGCTCTTCGGCGCTTTCTTCCTTGTGCCGCAGCAACATCAGGAAGGCACCGAGTTGGGTGTCCTCCACCTTGCCTTCCAGCAGCAGGGTCATGGCGGCGCGGGCTTCTTCGCGGGTCAGGCCACGCGCGCCGCGCTTGCCTTTGCCAAGAATGCGCACGAACTCGGCGAACGGGTGTTCGGCCGGGGTTTCCAGGGTAAGCGGGCGAGCTTCATTCAAGGGTGGCTGGGTCATATGCAATTGGTCGGCTTGGGCAGGCCCGCCAGCTTGGCGGCAAGTTTGGCGGGGGTGCCATTGAACAGGCGGTTCAGGTGCGGGCTGTTGCCCTTGTCCGGGCCCAGTTTCAGGGCGGTGTACTTGATCAGTGGGCGGGTGGCCGGAGACAGTTGGTACTCCTGGTAGAACTGGCGCAGCAGTTCGAGGATTTCCCAGTGGTCCGCGGTCAGCGCAATGCCCTCGCGCTCGGCCAGGGCCTCGGCGGCTGCATGGGACCAGTCTTGCAGGTCGACCAGGAAGCCGTCCTTGTCCAGGGCGATCGCCTGATCGGCAACGGTGAGGGTATTCATAGCCAGCTGTTGACCTTGTCGTAGTGCAGCGACAGTTCGACGAACCCGGCGTAGTCCACGGCCTTGGCCAGGTCGTTGCCGACCGCGCGGGCTTGCAGGTCTTCGTCCAGGGCGAACAGGCGCTGGGCCAGGCTGGCGGCTTGCAGCTGGCGGTACGCTTCGCTGCCGCTGCGCAGGGCGTACACCGCATCGCCGCACAGCAGCAGGGCGTCGTCCGCGCCAAGCAGGCGCAGGCAACTGGCCAGGCGCTCGTCGCCGAACGGGGAGTGGGCAATTACGTGCAGGGTCGTCATCAGAGCGTTACCACCTGGTCGAAACGGGCGATCAGTGCGGTCAGTGCCGCGTCATCCAGCACTTGCACTGGCAGTGCCAGGCTGTCGGCGGCCAGGCCACGGCGGGTGAGGCTGTGGTTGCAGGCGAACAGTTCTTCGACACCGAACATCGGCAGCGCCTGCAGGTTGGCGGCCAGGTTCTTCTGTTGCACGGCGGCAGGTTGCTGGTTTGGCGCCAGCTGGAACACACCATCGTCGAGGAACAGCATGCCCAGCGGCAGGTCGAACGCGCCACCGGCCAGGGCGATGTCCAGCGCCTCGCGGGCAGATGGGCCGTTCCACGGCGCCTGGCGGCTGATGATCAACAAGGATTTGGCCATTTCAGTCGCCTCCAAAGCAGACAAGCCGATCGGCAACTTGCGCGGCCTCATGCAGCTGTCCCAGGCCGGACAACTCCCATGGTTTGGGCAGGTTCACGGCCGGGCGCTGATAGCGGTTGGCCTCGGCCTCGTCGAGCACGCCACGGCGCAAGGCGGCGGCGATGCACACCACGGCGTCCAGCTGGTGGGTCTCGATAAAGGCACGCCACTGGGCGGCGACGTCCACTTCATCCTGGGGCGCGACCACGTTGGCCGAGGCACTGTGTACCCCGTCTTGATAGAAGAACAGCCGGGCAATCTCATGCCCGCCGGCCAGCACCGCCTCGGCATAGCGCAGGGCGCGCCGCGAAGAGGGCGCATGGGCCGGGGAGAACACCGCGATAGCGAATTTCATGGATAACTCATGCAAAGGAATGCCGCCATGATAAAGCAAAAAAGCCCGCGCCCGCTTGTGCAAGCGGGCGCGGGCTTTTGTAGGAGCGGCCTTGTGTCGCGATGGGCTGCAAAGCAGTCCCGGGACTTCAGCGCAAATGCACAAATTGCTGGGGCCGCTTCGCAGCCGTTTCGCGACACAAGGCCGCTCCTACAGGGATTGCGCGAGTCCTGAAGCTTACGCGCTCGGTGTAGGAGCTGGCTTGTCGTGGCGACGAACCGCTGCGATGGGCCGCACAGCGGCCCCATTGGCCCTATATCCGGCCTCAAGCCTGCTCCTTGCTCTCCGGCAAGAACCAGTTCAGCACCAGTGCACAAATCCCCCCGGTAGCCACACCCGACTCCAGCACATTGCGAATCGCCGCCGGCATATGCGCCAGGAACTCCGGCACCTGCGCCACGCCCAGGCCCAAGGCCAGGGAAACAGAGATAATCAGCAAAGCCCGACGATCCAGCCGCGTACTGGCCAGGATATTGATCCCAGAAGCCGCAACCGCGCCAAACATGACCATGGCCGCACCACCCAGCACCGGTTCCGGCACCGCCTGGATCACCCCGGCAACACTCGGGAACAGCCCCAGCAGCACCAGCATCACGGCAATCCACATGCCGATATGGCGGCTGGCGATACCGGTCAGCTGAATCACCCCGTTGTTCTGGGCAAAGATCGAGCTCGGGAAGGTGTTGAACAAGCCCGCCAGCAGCGAGTTGGCGCCGTTGACCAGCACGCCACCCTTGATCCGCTGCATCCACACCGGGCCTTCGACTGGCTGGCGCGACACCTTGCTGGTGGCGGTCACGTCACCAATGGCTTCCAGCGACGTCACCAGGTAGATCACCAGCATCGGAATGAACAGCGCCCACGAGAAGCTCAGGCCGAAGTGCAGCGGCGTCGGCACCTGGAACAGCGCGGCCTCACGCATGCCGGTGAAGTCCAGGCGGCCCATGTAACCCGCCAGCGCATAGCCGACCGCCAGGGCAATGACGATGGCACAGCTGCGCATCCACACCACCGGAATACGGTTGAGGATCACGATAATGGCCAGCACCACACCCGACAACAGCAGGTTCTCGCCATTGGCGAAGGTACCATTGGCCATGGCGCCAAAGCCGCCGCCCATGCTGATCAGGCCAACCTTGATCAGGGTCAGGCCGATCATGAGCACGACAATGCCGGTCACCAGTGGGGTGATCAGGCGTTTGACGAAGGGCAGGATGCGCGAAACGCCCATCTCGACGAACGAGCCTGCAATCACCACACCAAAGATGGCCGCCATCACGCCCTCAACCGGCGTGCCTTGCTTGACCATCAGCGCACCGCCGGCAATCAGCGGCCCGACGAAGTTGAAGCTGGTGCCCTGCACAATCAGCAGTCCGGCGCCAAACGGCCCGAAGCGTTTGCATTGCACGAAGGTGGCGATGCCCGAGATCACCAGCGACATGGAAACGATCAGGTTGGTGTCCCGCGCCGAAACGCCCAGCGCCTGGCAGATCAGCAGGCCAGGGGTAACGATTGGCACGATGATCGCCAGCAGGTGCTGCAGGGCAGCCAGCAGGCCGATCAACAGCCGAGGCTTGTCCTCGAGGCCAAGCACCAGTTCATTGGCAGGCGCCGCCGCGCCTGGGCTGTGTTCGTGTGAGCTCATTGCTGAAAGCTGCCCCGGAAGAAAAAAGGAGCGCATTCTACGGGGTGATGGCGGATTGGGGTAGAGAAAAGCACGATAGCGGCATGATCGGCGACCATTTGCCTGGTTTTCTGACTTTTAAGTCAGTGTTTAGGGGTTGTCAGGGGATGGGGCTGACAGGTGCCTGGCTGGGGTATTGAGGTGGGGCAGAAATCGAGCGCCGCCCGCGCGGCGCATCGCGGATAAATCCGCTCCTACATTTGTTGCAACGTG
>NZ_JACVZC010000004.1 GCF_016658545.1 Pseudomonas sp. S37
CCCCCCCCCCCCCCCCCCCCCCGCGCGCCCCCCCCCCCCCCGGGGGGGGGGGGCCCCCCCGCGAATGGGCTGCATAGCAGCCCTTCCCCCCGCTCCACCCCTCCCTTGCACCCCCTCCGAACAGAACTAAGCTTGTTGCCTCAGCGGGCATCGCTGCGCAAGCACCGATGCAGACGCGGCGCATGGCCTGTCGCCGCTCCCTGAAAAAGCCTGACCGATCGATCAGAAAAAGATGAAAAACGGTACACATTACAAATATTTATTTGTGTACAATCGTTCGGACCCGATCACTGCGGGACATCAGTGAACGGGCCCGGACACGGGTCGGCGTACCAAAGTTGCGTTGCGGTAACCCGGCTGGTTATCAATACTGGCGCCGATTTTTCGACCAACAAGAACATCAAAACCGTGGAACCTTAGAATGAGCACAGCAATCAGTCCGACTGCTTATAACTATAAGGTCGTCCGCCAGTTCGCCATCATGACGGTGGTCTGGGGGATCCTTGGCATGGGCCTCGGCGTCTTCATCGCCTCGCAGCTGGTGTGGCCGCAACTGAACCTGGACCTGCCCTGGACCAGCTTCGGCCGCCTGCGCCCGCTGCACACCAACCTGGTGATCTTCGCCTTCGGGGGCTGTGCGCTGTTCGGCACCAGCTACTACGTGGTGCAGCGCACCTGCCAGACCCGGCTGATCTCCGACAGCATGGCCGCCTTCACCTTCTGGGGTTGGCAGGCGGTAATCGTCGGCGCACTGATCACCCTGCCGATGGGCTACACCACCACCAAGGAATACGCCGAGCTCGAGTGGCCGCTGGCGATTCTGCTGGCCATCGTCTGGGTCACCTACGGGCTGGTGTTCTTCGGCACCATCGTCAAGCGCAAGACCAAGCACATCTATGTCGGCAACTGGTTCTACGGCGCCTTCATCGTGGTTACCGCGATGCTGCACATCGTCAACCACATCTCGCTGCCGGTGAGCCTGTTCAAGTCGTACTCGGCCTACGCCGGTGCCACCGATGCGATGATCCAGTGGTGGTACGGCCACAACGCCGTGGGCTTCTTCCTCACCACCGGTTTCCTGGGGATGATGTACTACTTCGTGCCCAAGCAGGCCGAGCGGCCGATCTACTCGTATCGCCTGTCGATCGTGCACTTCTGGGCGCTGATCACCCTGTACATCTGGGCCGGCCCGCACCACCTGCACTACACCGCTCTGCCTGACTGGGCGCAGTCGCTGGGCATGGTGATGTCGATCATCCTCCTGGCACCCAGCTGGGGCGGCATGATCAACGGCATGATGACCCTGTCCGGCGCCTGGCACAAACTGCGCACCGACCCGATCCTGCGCTTTTTGGTGGTGTCGCTGGCGTTCTACGGCATGTCCACCTTCGAAGGCCCGATGATGGCGATCAAGACCGTCAACTCGCTGTCGCACTACACCGACTGGACCATCGGCCACGTTCACGCCGGTGCCCTCGGCTGGGTGGCGATGATCTCGATCGGTGCGGTGTACCACATGATCCCGCGCCTGTATGGCCGCGAGCAGATGCACAGCGTCGGCCTGATCAACGCGCACTTCTGGCTGGCCACCATCGGTACCGTGCTGTACATCGCCTCGATGTGGGTCAACGGCATCACCCAGGGCCTGATGTGGCGCGCCATCAACGATGACGGCACCCTCACCTACTCGTTCGTCGAAGCCCTGCAAGCCAGCCACCCTGGCTATATCGTCCGCGCCCTGGGCGGTGCGTTCTTCGCCAGCGGCATGCTGCTGATGGCCTACAACGTGTTCCGTACCGTACGTGCCGCCAACCCGGTACAGGCTGAGGAAGCCGCCAAGATCGTCGTTGTGGGAGCGCACTGATGAAGCATGAAGCCGTCGAGAAGAACATAGGCCTGCTGGCCTTCTTCATGGTCATCGCCGTGAGCGTCGGTGGCCTGACCCAGATCGTCCCGCTGTTTTTCCAGGACGTCACCAACAAGCCGGTCGAAGGCATGAAGCCGCGCACCGCACTGGAGCTGGAAGGCCGCGACATCTACATCCGCGAAGGCTGCGTGGGCTGCCACTCGCAGATGATCCGCCCGTTCCGCGCCGAAACCGAGCGCTATGGCCATTACTCGGTGGCCGGCGAAAGTGTATGGGACCACCCGTTCCTGTGGGGCTCCAAGCGCACCGGGCCGGACCTGGCCCGGGTCGGTGGCCGCTACTCCGATGACTGGCACCGCGCGCACCTGTACAACCCGCGCAACGTGGTACCGGAATCGAAGATGCCGTCCTACCCGTGGCTGGTCGAGAACAAGCTCGACGGCAAGGACACCGCGAAGAAGATGGAAGTGCTGCGCACACTCGGCACGCCGTACACCGACGCCGACATTGCCGGCGCCCGTGACGCGGTCAAGGGCAAGACCGAAATGGACGCCATCGTCGCGTACCTGCAGGGTCTTGGCACCATCATCAAGAGCAAACGGTGACGCTGATGGATATCGGGATGATTCGCGGCCTGGGCACCGTCGTGGTGATGGTGGCCTTCGTGGGCCTGGCGCTGTGGGTGTTCAACCCACGGCGTAAAAAGGACTTCGACGAAGCGACCCAACTGCCCTTCGCGGATGACCCCGAGGCCAGCAGGCACGTCGAGCAAGCAAAAGCTTCTGGGAGCAAACAACAATGACAACCTTCTGGAGTCTGTACGTTACCGTCCTGACCCTGGGCACCATCTTCTCGTTGACCTGGCTGCTGCTGTCGACCCGCAAGGGCCAGCGCGAAGAGGTCACCGACGAAACCGTCGGGCATGCCTTCGATGGCATCGAGGAGTACGACAACCCGCTGCCGAAATGGTGGTTCTGGCTGTTCGTCGGCACCATCGTCTTCGCCCTCGGCTACCTGGTGCTGTACCCGGGCCTGGGCAACTGGAAAGGCATCCTGCCCGGCTATTCGTACTTGGATAACGACAAGCAGACCGAGTTTTCCAACGGCCAGCCAGGCTGGACCGGCGTGCACGAGTGGGAAAAGGAAATGGCCAAGGCCGACGCCCGTTTCGGGCCGATCTTCGCCAAGTTCGCCGCCATGCCTATCGAAGAAGTGGCCAAGGACCCGCAAGCACTGAAAATGGGCGCGCGGCTGTTCGCCTCGAACTGCTCGGTGTGCCACGGCTCCGACGCCAAGGGTGCCTTCGGCTTCCCCAACCTGACCGACAACGACTGGCGCTGGGGCGGCGAGCCGGACACCATCAAGACCACCATCATGGGTGGCCGCCATGGCGTGATGCCGGCCTGGGCCGAGGTCATCGGTGACCAGGGTGTGGCTGACGTGGCGGCGTTCGTGGTCAGCAAGCTGGATGGCCGCACGCTGCCGGAAGGCGCCAAGGCCGATGCCGAAAACGGGCAGAAGATCTTCGCCGCCAACTGCGTGGCCTGCCACGGGCCGGAAGGCAAAGGCACGCCGGCCATGGGCGCGCCGAACCTGACCCACCCGCAGGCGTTCATCTACGGTTCGAGCTTTGCCCAGTTGCAGCAGACCATTCGTTATGGCCGCCAAGGGCAGATGCCGGCCCAGGAACAGCTGCAGGGAAATGACAAGGTGCACTTGCTGGCGGCTTATGTTTATA
Source organism: Pseudomonas sp. S37 (assembly GCF_016658545.1). Lineage (GTDB taxonomy): Bacteria > Pseudomonadota > Gammaproteobacteria > Pseudomonadales > Pseudomonadaceae > Aquipseudomonas. The sequence goes on from NZ_JACVZC010000004.1 coordinate 3,606, forward strand.
GCCTGTCGCACAAGGACCAGGAGCAAGCCAAGACTGAGTAAGGCAGGCCTGGCCTCTTCGCGGGTAAACCCGCTCCCACAGTGATCGCACAGGTCCTGACGCAATGGGTGAACCTGTGGGAGCGGGTTCACCCGCGAAGAGGCCAGCAAATGCACCACCTGCTGACCTGGATCAATTGACACCCGCCATAACACGTTTAACACCCCAAACCCAACGCGACAAAAGGTCGCATCGCGATCCCATACCGCCATCAGCGGCGTATCATGGACCGCAGAGCGCTAGCAGATTGCGCGAGACTGCGGCCGGCACGCACTGGCCGCGGCGTTTCTCCACTGCCGTGGGACTTGATGATGAGCAAGCAAATTCCGGTACATGACGTCACCCCGCCTGCCAACAAAGGGAAGGATTCCGTCGACCTCTACGCCTCCCGCGAAAAAATCTACACCCGCGCTTTCACCGGCCTGTTCCGTCGCCTGCGCATGGTCGGCGGTGCAGTGCTGTTCCTGCTGTACTTCGGCACCGTCTGGCTGAACTGGGGGGGCCACCAGGCCGTCTGGTGGAACCTGCCAGAACGCAAGTTCTACATCTTCGGCGCCACCATCTGGCCGCAGGACTTCATCCTGCTCTCGGGCATCCTCATTGTCGCCGCCTTCGGCCTGTTCTTCGTCACCGTTTATGCCGGCCGGGTGTGGTGTGGCTACACCTGCCCGCAAAGCGTGTGGACGTGGATTTTCATGTGGTGCGAAAAAGTCACCGAGGGTGACCGCAACCAGCGCATGAAGCTCGACAAGGCGCCCATGAGCGGCAACAAGTTCCTGCGCAAGTTCGCCAAGCACAGCCTGTGGCTGCTGATCGGCTTCGTCACCGGCATGACCTTTGTCGGCTACTTCTCGCCGATCCGTGAACTGGTCATCGAATTCTTCACAGGCCAGGCCGATGGCTGGGCCTATTTCTGGGTCGGGTTCTTCACCCTCGCCACCTATGGCAACGCCGGCTGGCTGCGCGAGCAGGTGTGCGTGTACATGTGCCCTTACGCCCGTTTCCAGAGCGTGATGTTCGACAAGGACACGCTGATTGTCTCGTACGACCCGCGCCGCGGCGAAACCCGTGGCCCGCGCAAGAAAGACGCCGACTACAAGGCCCAGGGCCTGGGTGACTGCATCGACTGCACCATGTGTGTGCAGGTCTGCCCCACCGGCATCGACATCCGCGACGGCCTGCAGATCGAGTGCATCGGCTGCGCCGCCTGCATCGACGCCTGCGACAGCATCATGGACAAGATGAACTACCCCAAAGGGCTGATCAGCTACACCACCGAACACAACCTGTCCGGGCAGAAGACCCACATGCTGCGCCCGCGCCTGATCGGCTATGCCGCCGTGCTGCTGGTGATGATGATCGGCCTGGCCACCGCTTTCGCCACCCGTTCGCTGGTCGGCTTCGACGTCAGCAAGGACCGCGTGCTGTACCGCGAGAACGCCCAGGGCCGAATCGAGAACGTGTACAGCCTGAAGGTCATGAACAAGGACCAGCGCGACCATGTGTACGTGCTGGACGCCGCCGGCCTGCCAGACCTCAAGCTTGAGGGCCAGCGCGAGATTCGCGTGGCCGCCGGTGATATCGTCAGCCTGCCGGTGCAGCTGTCGGTTGCCCCCGAGAAACTGCCATCGACCACCAACGAAATCACCTTCATCCTGAAAAGCGCCGACGACAGTGACGCCCAGGTCGAAGCCAAGAGCCGCTTCATCGGCCCACAGATCCGCTGAGAGAGATAACGCACAATGCCTGCCACCGCCGCCGACCCCTGGTACAAGCACCTCTGGCCCTGGATCATCATCGGTATCCTGACCACCTCGGTGTGCCTGAGCCTGAGCATGGTCAGCATCGCCGTCAGCAACCCGGACAACCTGGTGAACGACAACTACTACGAGGCCGGCAAGGGCATCAACCGCTCGCTGGACCGTGAGCTGCTGGCGCAGAACCTGGGCCTGAAGGCCAGTGTGCACCTGGACGAGCTGACCGGCGAAGTGGACCTGCGCCTGGCCGGCAGCAGCGACCCGCAGAGCCTGGAACTGAACCTGATTTCGCCCACCCAGCCGGACAAGGACCGCAAGGTGGTGCTGAGCCGGGTTGAGACCGGGCGTTATGTGGGGCAGCTGGAAGACAAGGTTGACGGGCGGCGTTTCGTTGAGCTGCTGGGCAGTGAAGGTGGCCAGGTGTGGCGGCTGTTCGAGGAGGAGAAGGTCGAGCATGGCGTGACCTTGCAGCTGGGTGATGAAGCCCTTCAAGGCGCCGAACACCAATAACCGAACCACTACCGCCCCTGTGGGAGCGGGTTTACCCGCGAATGCGTCAGCCCTGAAAACATCATTGCCTGATCTGACGTATTCGCGGGTGAACCCGCTCCCACAGGTACCTCACCCCGCAGGCCGATATGTGTAAGGCAATGATGTGATGACCCAACCCACCCCCTGCTACCACTGCGCCCTGCCCGTCCCTGCCGGCGGCCGCTTCACCGCCGTGGTCCTCGGCCAGCCCCGGCAGTTCTGCTGCCCCGGCTGCCAGGCGGTGGCCGAGTCGATCGTTGCCGGCGGCCTGGAGCATTACTACCAGCACCGCAGCGATAACAGCGCCAACCCCGAAGCCCTGCCCAAACAGCTGCAGGACGAACTGGCCCTGTACGACCGCAGCGATGTCCAGCAAACCTTCGTCCGCCACCAGGGCGAGCTGGCCGAGGCCACCCTGCTGGTCGAAGGCATCAGCTGCGCCGCCTGCGGCTGGCTGATCGAAAAGCACCTGCGCAACCTGCCCGGCGTCGCCGAGGCACGCCTGAACCTGTCCAACCACCGCCTGCTGTTGAATTGGGAGGACAGGCAACTGCCGCTGTCGCGCCTGCTCGCCGAGCTGCGCCAGATCGGCTACGCCGCCCACCCCTACCAGCCCGACCAGGCCGCCGAACAGCTGGCCCGGGAAAACCGCAGCGCCCTGCGCCGCCTGGGCGTAGCCGGGCTGTTGTGGTTCCAGGCCATGATGGCAACCATGGCGACCTGGCCGGAATTCAACATCGACCTGTCACCCGAGCTGCACACCATCCTGCGCTGGGTGGCGCTGTTCCTGACCATCCCCATCGTGTTCTACAGCTGTGCGCCGTTCTTCAAGGGCGCGGCACGCGACCTGCGCACGCGCCACCTGACCATGGACGTTTCGGTGTCGCTGGCCATCGGCCTGGCCTTCGGCGCCGGCATCTGGACCGCCATCACCGGCAGCGGCGAACTGTATTTCGACACCGTGGGCATGTTCGCCCTGTTCCTGCTCACCGGTCGCTACCTGGAACGCCGCGCCCGTGAGCGCACGGCGGCGGCCACCGCGCAACTGGTCAACCTGCTGCCGGCGTCGTGCCTGCGCCTGGACGCCATCGGCCGCAGTGAGCGTATCCTGCTCAGTGAGCTGCACTGCGGCGACACTGTGCAAGTGCTGCCTGGCGCGGTCATCCCCGCCGACGGGCGCATCGTCGAAGGCCGCTCCAGCGTCGATGAGTCGCTGCTGACCGGCGAATACCTGCCACAACCACGGCGGGTGGGCGAACGGGTCACTGGCGGTACGCTGAACGTCGAAAGCACGCTGAATGTGGAAGTCGAAGCCCTTGGCCAGGACTCACGGCTGTCGGCCATCGTCCGCCTGCTGGAGCGCGCCCAGACCGAAAAACCACGCCTGGCAGAAATCGCCGACCGCGCATCGCAGTGGTTCTTGCTGTTCTCGCTGTTGGCCGCCGTCGCCATCGGCCTGTGGTGGTGGCACCTGGACCCGACCCGGGCATTCTGGATCGTGCTGGCGATGCTGGTGGCAACCTGCCCCTGTGCGCTGTCGCTGGCGACGCCAACCGCACTGACCGCGGCCACCGGCACCCTGCACAAGCTCGGGCTGCTGGTCACCCGCGGCCATGTGCTGGAAGGCCTGAACCAGATCGACACGGTCATTTTCGACAAAACCGGCACGCTGACCGAAGGCCGCCTGACCTTGCGTAGCATCCGCCCGCTCGGCAGCCAGGCCGCCGACCGCTGCCTGGCCCTGGCCGCCGCACTGGAAAACCGCTCCGAACACCCCATCGCCCGGGCATTCGGCCGCACCGCCACGCCAGCCGAAGATGTGCAGACCGTGCCCGGCCTTGGCCTGGAAGGGCTGGTTGACGGCCAGCGCCTGCGCATTGGCCAGGCCACCTTCGTCTGCGCCCTGAGCGGCGCAGAAATCCCTGCCGTGCCCGAACCTCGCGGCCAGTGGCTGCTGCTGGGCGACCGCCAGGGGCCCATGGCCTGGTTCGGCCTGGACGACCGCCTGCGCGACGACGCCCCGGCCCTGCTTGCCGCCTGCACGGCGCGCGGCTGGCGTACCCTGCTGCTGTCGGGCGACAGTTCGCCGATGGTGGCCGAAGTGGCTGCGCAACTGGGCATTGACCAGGCCATTGGCGGCCTGCGCCCGGACGACAAGCTGGACCGGCTGAAGGCCCTGCAAGCCGAGGGGCGCAAGGTGCTGATGCTTGGCGACGGGGTCAACGACGTGCCCGTGCTGGCCGCAGCCGACATCAGTATCGCCATGGGCAGCGCCACGGACCTTGCCAAGACCAGCGCCGACGCCGTGCTGCTGTCCAACCGCCTGCAGGCGCTGGTGCAGGCCTTTGAACTGGCCCGGCGTACCCGCCGCAACATCCTCGAGAACCTGCTGTGGGCGACCCTGTATAATGGCCTGATGTTGCCGTTTGCCGCGCTCGGCTGGATCACCCCGGTGTGGGCCGCCATCGGCATGTCGGTCAGCTCGCTGATCGTGGTGCTCAATGCCCTGCGCCTGACCCGCATGCCGCAGGCCACGGCCCTGGCGAAAACCGAAGCACCCCAGCCCGGGAGGAAGTCACCATGCCCGCCCTCTATGTCATGATCCCCGCAGCCCTGCTGCTGGTCGGCGTGGCCGTGTACATTTTCTTCTGGGCAGTGGACAGCGGCCAGTACGACGACCTTGACGGCCCCGCCCACAGCATCCTGTTCGACGACCAGGACCCGCGCCACCAGGCGGCAGTAAAACCAGACGACACCCCGGCCGAAGCCGACAAGGAACCCCCGCCCCGTGCCTGACCTGCTTCCCCTGCTGGGCTCGGCACTGATCCTTGGCCTGCTTGGCGGCGGCCACTGCCTGGGCATGTGCGGCGGCCTGATGGGCGCACTGACCCTGGCCATCCCCCCCGAACAACGCGGCAGGCGCCTGCGCCTGCTGCTGGCGTACAACCTTGGGCGCATTTTCAGCTATGCCTGCGCCGGCCTGCTGCTGGGCCTGGCCGGCTGGGCCGTGGCCAGCAGCCCGGCAGCGCTGGCACTGCGGGTTGTGGCGGCGCTGCTGTTGATTGCCATGGGCCTGTACCTGGCCGGCTGGTGGAGCGGGCTGACCCGTATCGAGGCGCTCGGGCGCGGGCTGTGGCGGCATATACAGCCAGTGGCGTCACGCTTGCTGCCGGTGTCCAGCCTGCCCCGCGCGTTGCTGCTGGGGGCCTTGTGGGGGTGGCTGCCGTGCGGGTTGGTGTACAGCACATTGTTGTGGGCCGCCAGCCAGGGCAATGCCGGGTACAGCACGGCGTTGATGCTGGCGTTCGGGGTGGGGACCTGGCCGGTGCTGCTGGCGACCGGATTGGCGGCTGAACGGGTAAACGCTTTGTTGAGACGGCGCAGTGTGCGGGTGGCTGGCGGGGTGCTGGTGATGCTGTTTGGTATCTGGACCATGCCCGGACCGCACCAGCACTGGTTGATGGGACATTGAGAGCTACAAGCTACAAGCTACAAGCTACAAGCTACAAGCTACAAGCTACAAGATGAAGCCGATCTGCTTTGCTTGCAGCTTGCAGCTCGCGGCTTGGCGCTTGATACAAATCAACACAGATTCCTACAGACGCCCATAGACTCCGGAGCACTGCTGCTCTTTCCGGGGACCGCCCACATGCTCGACGACATTCGTTGGGATACCGACCTGATCCGCCGCTACGATCTCGCCGGGCCACGCTACACCTCCTACCCGACCGCCGTGCAACTGCACAGCGAGGTGGGCTCGTTCGACCTGCTCCACGCCCTGCGCGAGAGCCGTCGGGCGGTGCGCCCGCTGTCGCTTTACGTGCATGTGCCGTTCTGCGCCAACATCTGCTACTACTGCGCCTGCAACAAGGTCATCACCAAGGACCGCGCCCGTGCCGCGCCATACCTGCAGCGCCTGGAGCAGGAAATCCAGCTGGTCGCCTGCCACCTGGACCCTAAACAGCGTGTTGAACAGCTGCATTTCGGCGGCGGTACACCCACCTTCCTCAGCCATGTAGAGTTGCGCCAGCTGATGGCCACCCTGCGCCAGCACTTCCACTTGCTGGACGATGATTCCGGCGACTACGGCATCGAGCTCGACCCGCGAGAGGCCGACTGGTCGACCATGGGCCTGTTGCGCGAGCTGGGCTTCAACCGCATCAGCCTGGGCGTGCAGGACCTTGACCCGGCCGTACAGCGCGCGGTCAACCGCCTGCAGAGCCTGGAGCAAACCCGCACCCTGATCGAGGCAGCGCGCACCTTGCAGTTCCGCTCGGTCAACCTCGACCTGATCTACGGCCTGCCCAAGCAAACCCCGGAAGGCTTTGCCCGCACCGTCGATGAAGTGATCCGCCTGCAACCCGACCGCCTGTCGGTGTTCAACTACGCGCACCTGCCCGAACGCTTCATGCCGCAGCGGCGCATCGACAGCAACGACCTGCCCAGCGCGGCCGCCAAGCTGGAGATGCTGCACGCCACCATCGACCAGCTGACCGCCGCCGGCTACCGCTACATCGGCATGGACCACTTCGCCCTGCCCGACGACGAACTGGCCATCGCCCAGGAAGAAGGCACCCTGCAGCGCAACTTCCAGGGCTACACCACCCACGGGCACTGCGACCTGATTGGCCTGGGTGTGTCGGCCATCAGCCAGATCGGCGACCTGTACTGCCAGAACAGCAGCGACCTCAACACCTACCAGGACAGCCTGTCCAACGCCCAGCTGGCCACCCAGCGCGGCCTGGTCTGCAACGCTGACGACCGCATACGCCGGGCGGTGATCCAGCAGTTGATCTGCCATTTCGAGCTGGATTTCGAGCCGATCGAACAGGCCTTCACGATTGATTTCCGTGGCTACTTCAACGACCTCTGGCCCGAACTGCTGACCTTGCAGCGCGACGGCCTGATCAGCCTGGACGACAAGGGCATCCGCATCCTCCCGGCCGGCCGCCTGCTGGCGCGCTCGGTGTGCATGGTGTTCGACGCCTACCTGGCCATGCAGAACCGCCAGCGTTTCTCGCGGGTGATCTGAGCACCGAGGCGTTCAACCGCATGGACAAGCCTCCTGGCCAGGCACACTATGGGCGTACAAGGACTCCCGGCAGGCCGCCTGCCGGGGTTTCGCCAGCGCGCACCATCATCGCGCACACTGGCCTACACCCTGTGTCGTGAGTTACCCTTACGACTTATGTGTGCTTTCCCACAAGGATCGATTCAAATGTCCGAGCCAGTCAAACTGCGCCCACACAACCAGGCCCACTGCAAGGATTGCAGCCTGGCCCCCCTGTGCCTGCCTCTTTCGCTGAACCTGGAAGACATGGATGCACTGGATGAAATCGTCAAACGGGGGCGCCCACTGAAAAAAGGCGAGTTCCTGTTCCGCCAGGGTGACAATTTCGGCTCGGTCTACGCAGTACGTTCCGGCGCCCTGAAAACCTTCAGCCTCAGCGACAGCGGCGAAGAGCAGATCACCGGCTTCCACCTGCCCAGCGAGCTGGTCGGCCTGTCGGGCATGGACACCGAAGCCTACCCGGTATCGGCCCAGGCGCAGGAAACCACCTCGGTCTGCGAGATCCCCTTCGAGCGCCTGGACGAGCTGTCGGTACAACTGCCACAGCTGCGCCGCCAGCTGATGCGGGTAATGAGCCGGGAAATCCGCGACGACCAACAAATGATGCTGTTGCTGTCGAAGAAGACCGCCGACGAACGCATTGCCACCTTCCTCGTCAACCTGTCGGCACGCTTCCGCGCCCGTGGCTATTCGGCCAACCAGTTCCGCCTGAGCATGTCGCGCAACGAAATCGGCAATTATCTGGGCCTGGCGGTGGAAACCGTGTCACGGGTATTCACCCGCTTCCAGCAAAACGGCCTGTTGCGCGCAGAAGGCAAGGAAGTGCACATCCTCGACCCGATCCAGCTGTGTGCGCTGGCCGGTGGTGCAATCGAGGCCTGAGGCCGGTATTTAGCGGGTATACTTGGGCATTCGTTTCCCCAGGATACCCGCAACAATGCACAGCGACGCCTTCGACCTCAAAGCCCTGATCCGCCCGGTGGTGGACTTCCCCAAACCGGGCGTGATCTTCCGCGACATCACCCCGCTGTTCCAGTCGCCGCGCGGGCTGCGCTATGTGGCCGACCAGTTCATCGAGCGCTATGTCGAGGCTGAGTTCAGCCACATTGGTGCAATGGACGCGCGTGGCTTTTTGATCGGCTCGATCATTGCCCACCAGCTGAACAAGCCACTGATCCTGTTCCGCAAGCAAGGCAAGCTGCCGGCTGACGTGCTGAGCGAGGGTTACCAGACCGAGTACGGCGAAGCCTTCCTGGAAGTGCATGCCGACAGCCTGTGTGAAGGCGACTCGGTGCTGATCTTCGATGACCTGATCGCCACTGGCGGTACCCTGCTGGCGGCGGCCAACCTGGTACGCCGCACCGGGGCGCAGGTGTTCGAGGCGGCGGCGATCATTGATTTGCCCGAGCTGGACGGGTCGCGCCGGTTGCAGGCGACTGGGGTGCCTACCTTCTGCCTGACCGAGTTTTCCCTCAGCGAGTATTGAGCATTCCGGGGCAACGCTGAACCTGTGGGAGCGGGTTAACCCGCGAAGAACCCAACGCGGTATATGGCACCGGCTGCGCCGGTGTTCGCGGGTAAACCCGCTCCCACAGGGCCCCAACAATTCCGGATCAGAGCGAAATCGGCCGCCGCCCGGCAAAGGCATGGGCCAAAGTCCCACCATCCACCATCTCCAGCTCGCCCCCCAGCGGTACGCCATGGGCAATCCGCGAAGCCACCAGCCCCTTCTCGTTCAGCAACTGCGCTATGTAATGCGCCGTCGCCTCGCCTTCCACCGTCGGGTTGGTCGCCAGGATCACTTCGGTAAAGGTGCCCTGCTCTTCGATGCGCGCCATCAGCTGCGGAATGCCGATTGCCTCCGGCCCCAGGCCGTCCAGCGGCGACAGGTGGCCCTTGAGCACGAAGTAACGGCCACGGTAGCCGGTCTGCTCCACGGCATACACATCGGTCGGCCCCTCGACCACGCACAGCTGGGTGTCGTCACGGCGCGGGTCGGCGCACTGCGGGCACAGCTCCTGCTCGGTGAGGGTGCGGCATTGGCGGCAATGCCCGACCCCTTCCATGGCCTGGGTCAAAGCCTGGGCCAGGCGCAGGCCGCCGCTGCGGTCACGCTCAAGCAACTGCAGGGCCATGCGCTGGGCGGTTTTCTGACCGACACCTGGCAGGATGCGCAGGCCGTCGATCAGTTGGCGGATGAGGGGGCTGAAGCTCATGGGGAAGGCCTGACAATTCAATAAGAGGCGGTTTATACCCAGCGGGGGCGGTGGCGTCAAATCCACCTCTGGCCCTACGCCGTCCGTGTAGGAGCGGCCTTGTGTCGCGATGGGGCGCGCAGCGGCCCCAGGATTGCAGCTTCGCAGCATAAGTTGCTGGGGCTGCTTTGCAGCCCTATCGCGACACAAGGCCGCTCCTACAGGGACCGCGTCGGGTTCAAGAATAATGACCACAGCGGCGGCGAGTACGCACAAAAAAACCGCCGCTGTTGTCAGCGGCGGTTTCGGTAGCGCAATGCCTTAGAACGGCATCTTGAAGCCCGGCGGCAGCTGCATGCCAGCGGTCATGCCGCCCATTTTCTCCTGGCTGCTCTGCTCGACCTTGCGCACGGCGTCGTTCAACGCAGCGGCGATCAGGTCTTCCAGCACTTCCTTGTCGTCTTCTTCAGTCGACATCAGGCTCTGGTCGATGCTGACGCGCTTGACGTCGTGACGACCGGTCATCACCACGCTCACCAGGCCGCCACCGGACTGGCCGGTGACTTCGGCGTTGGCCAGCTCTTCCTGCATCTTCTGCATCTTTTCCTGCATCTGCTGGGCCTGCTTCATCAGGCCGGCCATGCCACCTTTCATCATGGGGGTATACCTCGATTGGGTCATGTGATGCGGCCCGGCACCGGGCCGGCCGCATGGTTATCCGTTACTGGCCCTGATGGGTCAGGGCTTCTACAGGCTCAATAGTATCCTGCCGCACCTTGGCACCGAACAACTTGATCATCTGCTGGATCAACGGATCCTGCTCGATCGAGGTGACGGCGTCCTGCTGGCGCTCGGCACGCTTGCGCGACGCTGCCTGGGCCGGGGTTTCCTGCTCGGGCAGGATCAGCTCGATACGCAGGTTCAGCGTGCGCCCCAGGTGCTGATTGAGCGCCTCGTTCAGGCGCCGCTGCTGGGTGGCGTTGAACAGCGCGCCCTGGCCAGGGTCCAGGTGCAGCAGCCAGTCGTCGCCCTCGGCGGCAATCAGCGTACAGTTTGCCGCGATGTTGCCTGTCATCCCGGACACAGGCAACTGCGGGAATAATTCCAGCCATTGCAGGGCAAGACCCGTGGCCGGCTTGGCTGCCGGCAGCGGTTCGGCTGCAGGCTTGGGCGCCTCTTCCTGAACGTGCTCGGCCAGCTCGTCCAGGTAGCTGAAACCGACCGGGTCGCTTTCACCGTCGTAATAGTCGTCGTCCAGCGGCGGCTCGTCGTCGCGGTCCATGCCTACGGCAGCGTAGGCCGACGGGTCGAACGGTGGCGCATCATGCATCACAGGCGCTGGCTGCGGGGCTGCCGCCTGCTCTGCCACAGGCTGGACGGGCGCAGGCTCAACTGCCGCCACCGGATCTTCCCATGGCAGGTCGACGACCTCGGCAACTGGCTCGGGGATCGAGATGGCCTCGATTTCGGCCTTCAGCTCAGTGTCGGGTTCCAGCTCCGGCTCATGGTCGACCGTCGCAGGCGGGGGCACCACCAGTTGCGGGGCAGCCACCGCAGCTTCAGGCGCCGCAGCCTCGACAGGGGGCGGCGCCACGGCAACCGCCGGTGCTGCCACCGGCATCGCAGGATCAGCTGTGGCCTGGCTGATCCCCACTGGCTTTAGCACCGGTTTCGGCGCGTCGTCAGTGTCGGCCGGGCGGAACGCCAGCATGCGCAGCAGGACCATTTCAAAGCCGCCACGCGGGTCCGGCGCCAAGGGCAAATCGCGACGGCCGATCAGGCCCATCTGGTAATAGAACTGCACGTCCTCGGCCGGCAGCGCCTGGGCCAGCGCCAGCACCCGGTCACGATCGCCCTGGCCGTTGTCCACGGCCTCCGGCAGCGCCTGGGCAATGGCCACACGGTGTAGCACGTTGAGCATCTCGGCCAGCACACCAGCCCAGTCCGGCCCCTGCTCGGCCAGGTTGCGCACGGCCTCCAGCAAGGCTCGGGCATCGCCTTCAAGCAGCGCCTGCAGCACACCATAGACCTGGCCATGATCAAGGCTGCCAAGCATGGCCCGCACATCGGCGGCCATTACCTTGCCCTCACCAAAGGCGATGGCCTGGTCGGTCAGGCTCATGGCATCACGCATCGAGCCGTCAGCGGCGCGGCCCAGCAACCACAGGGCATCGGCCTCGAAAGGCACGTTTTCAGCGGCCAGCACGTGGCTGAGGTGCTCCACTACCCGCTCCGGGCTCATGTTCTTCAGCGAGAACTGCAAGCAACGCGACAGGATGGTGGCCGGCAGCTTCTGCGGGTCGGTGGTGGCGAGGATGAACTTGACGTAGGGCGGCGGCTCTTCCAGCGTCTTCAGCAAGGCGTTGAACGAGTGGGTCGAGAGCATGTGCACTTCGTCGATCAGGTAGACCTTGAAGCGCCCACGGCTTGGGGCGTACTGCACGTTGTCGAGCAGTTCGCGGGTGTCTTCGACCTTGGTGCGGCTGGCGGCGTCGATCTCGATCAGGTCGACGAAGCGGCCCTCGTCGATCTCCCGGCACACCGAACAGGTGCCGCATGGCGTGGAGGTGATGCCGGTTTCGCAGTTCAGGCACTTGGCGATGATACGGGCGATAGTGGTCTTGCCCACGCCGCGGGTACCGGTGAACAGGTAGGCGTGGTGCAGGCGCTGGTTGTCCAAGGCATTGATCAAGGCCTTGAGCACATGGGTCTGGCCGACCATTTCGCGGAACGAGCGCGGACGCCATTTACGTGCAAGAACCTGATAACTCATCGAAAAACCATCGTAGCCTGATCGAGCGGAAGATCGCTAATGCTAGCGGAGCGGGGGCAAAATTGCACCCTGCGCGAGTCGTCTAAGCTTTGATACTGGCGCTATCCAGGGAGGACTGCCATTGCGAACACTGCTGGCCCTGTTGCTGCTCTGGACCACCTCCAGCCTGGCTGAGCAGCCCGTGCTGCGTTTTTCTGTCGCCGAAAGCTGGGGCATGCCACTGGTGCGCATCGAAGGCGACCAGCCGGTGGAAGGCCTGGTGTACGACCTGATGCAAGCCATGGCCAGGGAAGTCGGCGTACGCCCGGAGTTTCACGTCATGGCCCGCCTGCGCTTGCAGGAGGCCATGAACAGCGGCGATATCGATGTGCGCTGCTATGTGAGCACCCAGTGGTTCAACGACCGCCCGGGCGATTTTGTCTGGAGCATCCCGCTGCTTCACCAGCGCGACCTGCTGGTGGGGCGCGTCGGCGACAGCACACCGATGCCGCCGGAGCAACTGCCGCCCCAGGCTATCGGCACGGTGCTGGGCTACACCTACTCGACCCTGCAACCGCTGCTGGACCAAGGCCGGCTGCGCCGCGAGGACAGCCGCAGCCAGTTGCTGGTACTGCAGAAGCTGCAGGCCGGGCGCTACCGGCATGCGGTGAGCAACCAGCTGTCGTTGCAGTGGTTCAATCAAGGTCAGCCGGCAGATCGGCAGTTGCAGACGCTGGCAGTGCTGGAGGAACAGGACCTGGGGTGCATGGTACGCAATGACCCGGCGATACCGACCCAAGGGCTGCTGCGGGCGCTGGTGCGCATGAAGCAGTCGGGGGAGATCGAGCGGATTGTGCAGCGGTATGGGGGGATGGGTTACGGCGACAACACCTCTGTAGCTCGCCCCTGACCCCTGACCCATAACCTCAAAGATGGCGCGATCACTGTGGGAGCGGCTTTAGCCGCGAACACCGGCGCAGCCGGTGCCATGCGCCGCGTTGGATTCTTCGCGGCTAAAGCCGCTCCCACAGGATTGCGCGGCGCACTGATGATTTCTATTGCACGCTCAAAATCACTGGCCTTTGCGCTCAAACGCCAGACTGACAGCATCCGCCTGCCCCCAGGCAATCTGCATGGCCCGCAACCCATGCTCCAGCAACTGCCGCGTCTCTTCGTCCTCGATACGTTCCAGCGCACGCCGGCTATCGCTATAGGCAAACATCAGGTAGTGGGTGACGTTCATCAGCGCAAACTCCATCGGCACGATGCCTTCGTGGATGGCGCGGGAAAGGGATTTACCTTGGGGAAGGTCGAAAACGTGGGGTGGATCGGGGACCAGTTTTTTCATGACAGCTCCGTGTTGGCTGTGTTGTTCCCTTCTGCTTCCACGCATTAGGGTGGCAACTGTACGCGGGGTGGAAGACCAGGCACACGGTAGACCCGGCAGGTACGAATACCTCCCGCGCACAGCCGCCATAAATGACAACTGTCCCGTGTGCCGCCCAGGCTTCCACACCCGATCGCTGAACCGACAGCGACCGCAAAAGCCTAGTGGGCGGGGTTTCCCGGGACAATCAGACGGGAGTCGACGCAGATCGTAGGATAATTCGCTGCAATTATCTGTCCCGTAGGAGTTTTCTCAGGCGAATGTCAGATCCGTCTAAAAACACACCGCGCCTGCAAATATCAACGCCATCGCAGGCATCATGCCCCAAGCTCTCATTCACCCAGCCACAAGGAATCGCGAATGCGCCGTGCCACCAAAACTCCCACTGAAAACTCGCAGAGTGAAGCCAAGATGCTCAACGAGGAGTTGCGCAAGCTCAGAACATCTTCACCGTGGACCGGCGTACTCCTGTTCTACCTCGGCGCCGCCTCTGCAGCAGTAATGCTGATAGCTGGTGTATTGATTGCGCGCTGGCTCTGAGCTGATCCACTGCCTCATACAAAAGCCAGCAAACCCGCACTCAGGAACAACCCCACACCAAACACAAAATGCGTGGCCAGGCTCTTCACGCAGTTACGCGCAGGCGTCGGTGTCTTCGACGCAAAGAACCCCGCCCCCATGGCCGGCTGCATGAAACCTAACGGTGCCACAACCGTGGCCATACCCACCACCACCGCAGGCAACAAGGTAGGCGCCAGCAACCAGCCCTCCCACACGATCGCAACCAGCAGCATCGCGAATAGCACGCCGATGGCGTAATGAATCCCCCATCCCCACGCCAGTTCATTTCGTACCGGTTCGGCTTTGGCAATCGCCTGATGCCGCACACACCCGCGCAGCAAATGCCCGGCCCAACGCCCGACCATGGCGAAATTCAACGTGGCAACACCCAACCGCCTCAACAGCAACCCCCACAAGTCCATCACCACCGTGGCACCGATGCCAATCGGCAAGGCCGCTGAAAACATCGCAATAAACGTCATTGAAAAATCCCCCGTAGATTGACTGTCATCACCATGCCGCGCAGCATAGAAGTTGAAGTCAACTTCAAGTCAAGGGCCCGGAATGGATATTGCCGACGTCGCCAAGCGCACAGGTGTACCCGCCTCGACACTGCGTTACTACGAGAAGAAAGGGTTGCTCAAATCACTCGCTGGGCACGGCCAGCGGCGGCAGTTCGCAGCTGATGTGGCAGACCGCCTGGCGCTGATTGCGCTGGGCCAGGCTGCGGGGTTCTCGCTGGATGAAGTAGGGGCGATGCTGGTGGACTTGCAGGTCGACCGGCAGAAGCTGCTACACAAAGCCGATGAACTGGATGCACGGATCAGGCGCTTGCAGGCGATGAGCAAAGGTTTGCGACATGCGGCGCAGTGCCCTGAGGAAGATCATCTGGCCTGCCCGAAATTCCAGCGGCTGATGAAGCTGTCGGCGGCAGGGGCATTGAGCAACAAAAATAGCAGGGGCAAAGTAATCATTGAGAAGCACCAAGGCACCGCAAGCGAACGCCCCTAGCTGGAGCCGCTAATCCAGTGCCGCAGAGCTTGCATTGTTTTACGCACTATTTTACGTATACTCAGCAATGCAATGCGACGTGAGCGACTCAGACATCGATACTGATATCGAAACTGATTGCTCACACCAACCTACTGACAAGTCGAGGCAAAAGCGCATGAGTGCACTCCTAGACCGCGCTGAACAGGCAGTATCCGCCACAGCAATGGTCCGAGGCTTCAGTGCGAAACTGAAGGAGGTTACCAGCGGCGACGTAAGCCATCTGGTGATTTTCAAGGACAACGAACCAGCAGCTGTGCTGGTGGGAGTCGAAGCCTACCAAGCCCTGCAGGACGAACTTGAGGACCTTCGTGCTGAACTCTTGGCCATTGAACGCATGGCCACACTAGACGATAAGACCACCGTGAGCCTTGAGGACATGGAGGCTCGCTTCAAGTAGGCAAGAACCCATGATTTGGAGCGTCCGGTTTCACCCAGAGGTCGAGCAAGATCTTGTTCTGTTAGGCAAGGCCGAGGCAAAACGGGTCCTGAAAGTTATCCGAGAGCGGATCGTTGAAGGAGAGCCGGACAAGATCGGCAAACCGCTTCGGGGAGCACTCGCAGGTCATCGTCGCATTCGGACCGGCGACATTCGCATCGTCTACAGAATCGAAGGCAGCGAGATAGTGCTGATTCTATGCTTGGGAGCTCGACGAAATGATGAAGTCTATGAGACTGCAAACAGGCGAGTTTGAGGCTTGGCCAATGCTTGAGCAGGATTGCGACGTAGAAGATGAGCAAGGAACGTTGCTACAACGTTAGGCCTTGAGAATTCAAGGACCTGAAATGGAGGCGGCCCCACCAGCCACACCCCGGCACTCGATGTTCCCGCTATGGCTGCTCCCTTCCGGGCCTGACCAGGTTAACGGGTAATCAATGCGGGGGGACCGATGGGGCCACCACTACATGCCTCGCTGAGCAGCGAGTGGCGCCATTGTACCGGTCTTGGGGGCAGATACAACCTCTGGGTGGAGAAAAAGTCATCATTTCTCAATGACTTGTCCGGGTTGGGGTGGCAGGGCTGGCGTATTCGCGGGTGAACCCGCTCCTACAAGGATCGCGTATGCCTGAGCAGATGCGCGATCCTTGTAGGAGCGGGTTTACCCGCGAAGCAGACGGCGCGGTGGATGGCACCGGCTTTGCCGGTGTTCGCGGCTGAAGCCGCTCCCACAAGGGAGCACGCAGGCTTTTCAAATGTTGAGCAAGACAGTTCCACATTGACCGTGCAAGCCCGGGCAGCTTTTAGACGGTGATGCCCTGCTCGGCCAGGAAGACGACGAAGGCATCTTCGTCCAGCACCTTTACGCCCAATTCGCTGGCCTTGGCCAGCTTCGACCCTGCCCCCGGCCCTGCCACCACGCAGTGGGTCTTGCCAGAAACCGAACCGGCCACCTTGGCCCCCAGGCTTTCCAGCTTGTCCTTGGCAATGTCGCGGCTCATGCGTTCCAGGGTACCGGTCAGCACCCAGGTCTGACCGGCCAGCGGCAGGCCTTCGGCGACTTTCTTCTCGCTGCTCCAATGCATGCCGAATGCCAGCAACTGCGCTTCGATGTCCCGCGCCAGTTTCTGGTTGGCTTCATCCTTGAAGAACTCGCGCACCGAATCCGCCTGCTTGGCTGCCAGGGCCTGGCGCAGGTCGATGCCGTCGGCAGCGATGATCTTGTCCAGGCTGTCGAGCTTGGCCACAAGCTTTTCGGCACCAGTCGGACCGACCGAGGCGATGTCGAGCTTGGCGATCATGCCGGCCAGGGTGGTGCTGGCGGCGAATTCGGCAGCCAGCTCGCCTTCGTCCTGCAGCTGCATGCCGCTATCGAGCAGTTGCTGGATCACCTTCTGGTTATGCTCGTCTTCGAAGAAGTTGTGGATCTCGTAAGCGACTTCCAGGCCGATGTCCGGCAGGTAAGTCAACACCTGCGGCAATGCCTGCTGCACGCGCGCCAGGCTGCCCAGCGAGCGGGCCAATACCTTGGCGGTCTCTTCGCCTACATCCGGGATACCCAGGGCATAGATGAAGCGCGCCAGGCTCGGGCGCTTGCTGGCTTCAATGGCATCGAGCAGCTTCTGGGTAGACACCTCGGCGAAGCCTTCCAGGCCAACTACCTGCTCGAACTGCAACTTGTACAGGTCCGCCGGCGAGCCGATCAGGCCTTCGTCCACCAGTTGCTCGACGCTCTTTTCACCCAGGCCATCGATGTCCATGGCACGCCGCGATACATAGTGAATGATCGCCTGCTTGAGCTGGGCGCCACAGGCCAGGCGGCCGACGCAGCGGTACACCGCACCTTCGCTGGTGGTTTCCTTGCCTTTGCTGCGCTTGACCAGTTGGGTGCGCTCGACCTGCGAGCCGCACACCGGGCACTCGCTGGGCACCGCTACCGGGCGAGCATCTTCCGGACGACGCTCCAGCACCACCTGCATCACCTGCGGGATCACGTCACCGGCGCGGCGAATGATCACCGTGTCGCCAATGCGCAGGCCCAGGCGGGCGATTTCGTCCATGTTGTGCAGGGTGGCGTTGGACACGGTCACACCCGCCACCTTGACCGGCTTCAGGCGCGCCACCGGGGTTACCGCGCCGGTACGGCCGACCTGGAACTCGACGTCCAGCACCTCGGTCAGCTCTTCCATGGCCGGGAACTTGTGGGCAATCGCCCAGCGCGGCTCACGGGCGCGGAAGCCCAGCTCACGCTGGGCGGCCAGGCTGTTGACCTTGAACACGACGCCATCGATTTCATACGGCAGGCTGTTGCGTCGCTCGCCGATGTCGCGGTAGTAATCCAGGCATTCTTCGATCCCCGCCGCATGCTTGAGCTCGCGGCTGATCGGCATGCCCCAGGCCTTGAGCTGCTCAAGGATGCCGATATGGCTGTCGCCGATGCTCTCGGACAACTGGCCGACGCCATAGCAGCAGAACTCCAATGGGCGGCTGGCGGTTATTTTCGAATCCAGTTGGCGCAGGCTGCCGGCGGCGGCGTTACGCGGGTTGGCGAAGGTCTTGCCGCCAGCTTGGGCCTGGGCGGCATTGAGCCGGTCGAAACCGGCCTTGCTCATGTATACCTCGCCACGCACTTCCAGCACCGCCGGCCAGCCCTCGCCTTGCAACTTGAGCGGGATGTTGCGCACGGTGCGCACGTTGGCGCTGATGTCTTCGCCAGTGGTGCCATCGCCGCGGGTGGCGCCCTGCACCAGCTGGCCGTCGCGGTAGAGCAGGCTCACGGCCAGGCCGTCGAGTTTGGGTTCGCAGCTGTAGTCGACTGCACCAGGCTGGTCGAGGCCTTCCACCACCCGGCGACCGAACTCGCGCAGGTCGGCTTCTTCGAAGGCGTTGCCCAGGCTGAGCATGGGTACTTCGTGGCGTACCTGGCTGAATGCGGCCAGCGCCGTACCGCCGACGCGCTGGGTGGGCGAGTCGGGGGTTACCAGGTGCGGGTGTTCGGCCTCAAGCGCCTTGAGTTCGTTGAACAGGCGGTCGTATTCGGCATCGGGCACGCTCGGCTCGTCGAGCACGTAGTAGCGGTAGTTGTGCTGGTCGAGCTCGGCACGCAGTTCGTGGATACGGGTTTCGGCGGTCATGGGATTTGTCTTCTCTTGCAAAGCAAAAGAGCAGCCTGGGGGTGGTGCATGGGGTTCAAGGTATTTGTAGCCTGTGCTGGCCTCTTCGCGGGTGAACCCGCTCCTACAAGGGCATCACACGCCTCAATGTAGGAGCGGGTTTACCCGCGAAGAGGCCGGCACAGGCCAAAACGATACCCGAACCGACCAGCACGCCCTCAGGCTGCTCTTTCGTCTGGATCTGTCAGCGCTTCTGGGTCAGCGCGCGGCGCTCGAACTCGACGATGCGCTGGCGGTAGTGTTCGATGGTCTGGGCGGTCAGCACGCTGCGCTGGTCGTCCTTGAGCTCACCGTTCAGTTCATGCGCCAGCTTGCGCGCCGCAGCCACCATCACGTCGAAGGCCTGCTTCGGATGACGCGGGCCCGGCAGGCCGAGGAAGAAGCTCACCGCACGGGTGCTGAAGTGGTCGATGTCGTCCAGGTCGAACACGCCAGGCTTGACCGCGTTGGCCATGGAGAACAGCACTTCGCCGTGACCGGCCATGCTTTCGTGGCGGTGGAAGATGTCCATTTCGCCGAAACGCAGGCCGCTTTCGAGAATGTTCTGCAGCAACGCCGGGCCCTTGAAGCCGCCTTCGTCGCGGGAGATCACGCTGATCACCAGCACTTCTTCGGCCGGCGGCAGGTCCTTGACGCTGCTGCTGGCAGACGGCGCAGCATTGCCCCGGGTATTGTCGGCGGCAAAATCGTCGTCACTGTCGGCAAACAGGTCGGGCTCGCGCGGCTCGGCGCTCAAATTCAGGTCGCCCTGCTGCACATCGGCAGCCGCGGTGGCACGCTTGGCACGTTTGCTGGCCTTGGCCGGCTTCGGCTCACGCTCGCGATCACGCGCAGAAGCGCTGAGCGACGGCAGGTCGCTTTCGTCCAGCTCAGGCTCCTTGTGGTTATCCAGCACCCGCGACGGCCCGAGTACTTCGGCACTGCCGCCCTCTTCGTCCGGCAGGTTGGAATAACTGCGGTCCAGACGGAATTTCAACTTGCCTTTGCCGCCGCGCATGCGGCGCCAGCCGTCGAAAAGAATACCGGCAATGACAATGATGCCGATGACGATCAGCCACTCGCGCAGACCGATTTCCATGTAATCCCGTGCCTCTATAAAAATATGCTTGAAAACAAAGGGTTCAAAGCCCTTTAACACGTGGCGCCAACTCTATGTTCTGACAGGCGTTTTACCCACGCAAAAAACGAGTGACATTAAGCTAGCACGACCAAAGACAACTTTACACCGTCTGTCGCACATGGCGGGGGCATTTCGCTACAGAATGTGCCCCCATCGTCGCGTATCAGGCGTCGACCATGGCCATGGCGGCCTCCACATCAACTGCAACAAGACGTGAACAACCTGGTTCATGCATGGTCACCCCCATCAATTGGTCCGCCATTTCCATGGCAATCTTGTTATGGGTGATGTAGATGAACTGCACACTTTCACTCATTTCCTTGACCAGACGCGCATAGCGCCCGACGTTGGCATCGTCCAGCGGTGCATCGACCTCGTCGAGCATGCAGAACGGTGCGGGGTTCAACTTGAAGATGGCAAACACCAGCGCCAAAGCGGTCAGTGCCTTCTCGCCGCCGGACAGCAGATGGATGGTGCTGTTCTTCTTGCCCGGAGGTCGCGCCATGATCGTCACCCCTGTATCGAGTAGATCTTCGCCCGTCAGTTCCAGATAAGCGCTGCCACCACCGAAAACTTTTGGGAAAAGTGCCTGTAATCCGGCATTTATCTGATCAAAGGTATCCTTGAAGCGGTTGCGGGTTTCCTTGTCGATCTTGCGAATGACGTTTTCCAGGGTCTCCAGCGCCTCGACCAGGTCGGCGTTCTGGGCATCCAGATAGCGTTTGCGCTCGGACTGCTGCTCGTACTCTTCGATGGCGGCGAGGTTGATCGCCCCCAGGCGCTGGATGCGCGCCTCTAGCTGTTCCAGTTCCTGTTCGGTGCCCTGTTCGCTGGCCTCGGCCTCCAAAGTAGCCAGAACCCCTTGCAGGTCGTAGCCATCGGCCAGCAACTGCTCCTGCAGGGTCTTGCGCCGCACATCCAGGCCCTGGCACTCCAGCCGTAGCTGCTCCAGTTGCCCGCGCAGCAATAGCGCCTGCTGCTCGGCCTGGGTGCGGCGCTTTTCGGCGTCGCGCAACTCGCGGTCGGCTTCGTCCATGTGCAGACGGGCCAGGCGCATTTCCTCGTCAACGCTCATGCGCAGTTCCAGCAGCCCTTCCAGCTTCAGGCGCAGCTCTTCCTGCGGGGCCTCGCCCTCTTCCAGGTTCAGGCTCAGTTGCTCCTGGCGCTCGCTTAACCGTGCCGCCTGCTGCTCAAGGCGCTCCAGGGCCTGGCGGGTGGAGTCGTGCTGGGCACGCAGCGAACCCAGGCGCACGGCCAGCTGATGGGCGTGATCCTTGTGCTGACGGGCTTCCTGGCGCACCCGGTCGAGGCTTTCCCGCAGGGTGTCGCGGCGGGCCATCAACTGCTCGCGCTGTTCGGTGTCCTGGGCCATCAGCTCCAGGGCCTCTTGCAGCAACAAGCGGGCTTCGCCCAGTTGTTCGTGCTCAAGGGCGCGCTGTTCTTCCAGTTCGGCCAGTTCTTCCTGCAAGCGCCGGCGGCGCAGTTCGACCTGCTCGGCGCGCGCACGGCTGGCCGAGAGGCTGGCTTTCAGTTCACCGTGCAGGCGGTTTTCTTCCTGGCTGCGGCGGCGCAGTTGCTCGCGCTGTTCTTCCAGGCCCAGCTGCTGCTCGCGCAGGGTTTGCAACTGTTGCTCAAGCTGCTCCAGCGCCGCCTCCTGCTGCAGTTGTTCCTGGCCCAGGCGGTCGATTTCCTGGCCACGCGCCAGCACACCGCCTTCGGCCTCACCGCCACGGCGTACCCGCAGGAAGTGCCGGCCAACCCAGTAGCCATCGCGGCTGACCAGGCTCTGGCCGTCGCCAAGCGATGTGCGCTGTGCCAGCGCCTGGGCCAAGTCTTCGACAGGCTTGACCTGACCCAGCCAGGGTGCCAGATCGACACGGCCTTCGACCTTTTCCAGCAGGCTGCCGGGCAACGACGCGCTGGCATCGCTGGCCTGCAGCAAACGCAGCTCGCCTTGTTCCAGACCGGCAAAATCGAGGCCGTTGAAATCGTCCACCAGCACAGCCTGCAGGTCAGCGCCGAGCACGGTTTCTACGGCAAGCTCCCAGCCCGGTTCTACCCGCAAGCCTTCGGCCAGGCGTGGCTGTTGCTCCAGGCCCTGGCCCTGCAGCCAGTCTGCGGCGCCCGCCCCCGGCTCCAGGGCTGCCTGCTGCAAGGCCTCCAACGAGGCCAGGCGGCCGCCCAGACGCTGCAGGTCGCCCTGCGCCTGCTGCTGGGCCTGGGTAGCCTGCTGCAGTTGCCCACGTGCGCCTTCCAGGCGCTCGACCACCTGCTCTTCAGACAGCTGCAGTTCTTCGAGCAACATTTCACTGCTGGCCAACTGCTCGGCCAGTTCCAGCATGGTGGCGTCCTGCGGGTCGCTCCCCAGCTGCTCGCGCTCTTCGCCCAGCTTGCGCTGGCGCTCGGCCTGGCGCTCCAGGCTGGTTTCCAGCTGTTGCAGGCGCGCCTGCTGCACTTCGGCCTGGCGCCGCGGCTCGGCGGAACGGCTGTTGAAGCTGTCCCATTGTTCCTGCCAGCCGTGCATGCCCAGTTCGGCTTCTTCCAGCGCGGCGGCAGCCTCTTCGGCGGCAGCCAGGGTCATTTCCTGCTCGGGCTCGAGCATGGCCAGTTCTTCGCCCAGGGTGGCCAGCAAGGTACGGTCGTGGCCCAGGTGCGATTCGGTTTCCAGCCGTGTGCGTTCGGCCTCCTTGAAGTCGTCCTGCAACTGGCGCAGGCGCTGCTGGCCGTGCTGGATGCTCTGCTCGACCCGGGCGATGTCGCCGGCTACCGAATAGAAGCGGCCCTGCACCTGGTTGAAGCGTTCGGACAATTCATGATGGCCGTCGCGCAGGCGCTCGATGCTGGCATCGGCATTACGCTGCTCGGCCACCAGCGCCTCGTGGGACACGTCCTGGTCGCCGATCACCGACTCGCGCTGGCGCACCCGTTCGTCCAGGTCGCGCCAGCGCAAGGCCGACAGGCGCGCCTTCATCTGCCGTTCCTGGGCCTTGTACTCCCGGTATTTCTCGGCGGCCTGGGCCTGCCGGTGCAGGCGCTCCAGCTGGCGTTCCAGCTCTTCGCGCAGGTCGGTCAGGCGCGCCAGGTTTTCCTGGGTGCGACGGATGCGGTTTTCGGTTTCGCGGCGGCGCTCCTTGTACTTGGAGATGCCGGCGGCTTCCTCGATGAAGTTGCGCAGCTCTTCGGGCTTGGCCTCGATCAGCTTGGAGATCATGCCCTGCTCGATGATCGAGTAGCTGCGCGGCCCCAGGCCGGTACCGAGGAAGATGTCGGTAATGTCGCGCCGGCGGCACTTGGTGCCGTTGAGGTAATAGCTGTTCTGCCCGTCGCGGGTGACTTTGCGGCGGATGGAGATTTCGGCGTAGGCGGCGTATTCGCCGACCAGGGTGGTTTCGCTGTTGTCGAAGACCAGCTCGATGCTGGCCTGGCTGACCGGCTTGCGACCACTTGAGCCGTTGAAGATGACGTCGGTCATCGACTCGCCGCGCAGGTTTTTCGCCGAGCTTTCGCCCATCACCCAGCGCACCGCGTCGATGATGTTGGACTTGCCGCAGCCGTTGGGGCCGACCACGGCCGCCATGTTGCTGGGGAAATTGACCGTGGTCGGGTCGACGAACGACTTGAAGCCGGCCAGGCGAATGCACTTCAGGCGCATCGGTCAGCCCCGGGCCAGCGCCGCCAGCACCAGTTCGCAGCTGCGCTGGCCATAGGCGGTAAGCACCTCGCGAATACGCGGCAGGTCACGCGCGACCACGGCTTCGAGCAGGCGGGCAAACAGGTCGAGGTAGTCGATCATGTTGGCCTGGCGCTGGTCCAGCGACAGGTAGTAGGCACGGCTCATGGCCGGCTGCAGGTTCTCTACGGTTTCCTGCAGGTACGGGTTGTCGGCGAACGGGAAGGCCGCACGCATCACCGCAAAGCTGTCGGCGACGAAGGTCTTGATGTCCAGCTGGTCATGGGCGCGCTGCAGACGCTGCTGGATCTCCAGGAACGGGCGCAGGTCGGCTTCGGTGCGCCATTTTTGCGCAACCGCGTTGCCCAGCAGGATGTAGAACTCGCCCATCAGCGCGCACAGGCTGCGCACGCTGCGCTCGTCCAGTTCGGTGACGTGGGCACCGCGGCGCGGCAGGATCGCCACCAGATGGCGGCGCTCGAGGATCAGCAGCGCTTCGCGCACCGAGCCGCGGCTGACGTTGAGCGCCTGGGTAACCTTCTGCTCCTGGATACGCTCGCCTGGCGCCAGCTCGCCGCGGATGATGCGTTCGGCCAGGTAATCGGCAATCTGCTCGGAGAGGCTGTCCGGGGCCTTGAACGTCATGGTTTTCCTTCAAAATCATTGAACTGGGCACAAGTGGCGGATTGTAGCGTACTTGGGCGGTAACCGCGCAGAGGGGCCAGGCGGTTTATTTGACCCTGCAGACAGTCCCGCGCCCGGCGCGATCTATGCTTGGAATATGGGCAATGTGATCGGCCGGGCGTGAGTACGTGTATTTTCTTGACCTTCGAGTCAGAAAAATATTGACCTGCCAGACAGGTGTTGCTTAGAGTCCGCCCAACAACAATAAAACCATTGCGAGGCTATCCCCGTGATCCAGTTTCTCGTCAACCAGGAGCTGCGTAGTGAGCACGCCCTGGACCCGAACATGACGGTGCTGCAGTACCTGCGCGAGCACCTGGGCAAACCCGGCACCAAGGAGGGCTGCGCCAGTGGTGACTGCGGCGCCTGCACCGTGGTGGTCGGCGAACTGACCCAGGACGACCAGGGCCACGACAGCCTGCGCTACCGCAGCCTGAACTCGTGCCTGACCTTTGTCTCGTCGCTGCATGGCAAGCAACTGATCAGCGTCGAAGGCCTCAAGCACCAGGGCCAGTTGCACAGAGTGCAGCAGGCCATGGCCGATTGCCATGGTTCGCAATGCGGCTTTTGCACCCCCGGCTTTGTCATGTCGTTGTTCGCCCTGCAAAAGAACAGCAGCGGCCCCGACCTGCACCAGGCCCAGGAAGCCCTGGCCGGCAACCTGTGCCGCTGCACCGGCTACCGGCCGATCCTCGACGCTGCCGAACAGAGCTGCCGCCAGCCCTGCCGTGACCAGTTCGATGCCCAGCAGGCGCAGACCATCAGTCGCCTCAAAGCCATCACCCCGACCCAGACCGGCGAGCTGAACAGCGGCGACAAGCGCTGCCTGGTGCCGCTGACCGTGGCCGACCTGGCCGACCTGTACAGCTCGCACCCCGAAGCGCGCCTGTTGGCCGGCGGCACCGACCTGGCGCTGGAAGTGACCCAGTTCCACAAGACCCTGCCCGTCATGATCTACGTCGGCCACGTGGCCGAGCTCAAGCGCATCGAGAAAACCGCCAGCCACCTGGAAATTGGCGCCGCCACCCCGCTCACCGATTGCTACGGCTCGCTGAACGAGGAATACCCCGACTTCGGCGCCCTGCTACACCGCTTTGCCTCGCTACAGATCCGCAACCAGGGCACCCTGGGCGGCAATATCGGCAACGCTTCGCCGATTGGCGACTCGCCCCCCTTGCTGATTGCGCTGGATGCGCAGGTTGTCCTGCGCCAGGGCGACCGCCAGCGGGTGATGCCACTGGAAGACTACTTCATCGACTACCGCATCACCGCCCGCCAGGACAGCGAGTTCATCGAGAAGATCATCGTACCGCGCGCCAGCAATGACTGGGCGTTCCGTGCCTATAAAGTGTCCAAGCGCCTGGACGATGACATCTCCGCCGTGTGCGCAGCGTTCAACCTCAGCCTCGAAGACGGCGTGGTCAGCGGTGTGCGCATCGCCTTCGGCGGCATGGCGGCGATCCCCAAGCGCGCCCGGGCCTGCGAAGCGGCACTGCGCGGCAAACCCTGGGACCAGGCCGCCATCGAGCGCGCCTGCCAGGCCTTGGCCGAGGACTTCACCCCGCTCAGCGACTTCCGCGCCAGCAAGGAATACCGCCTGCTGACCGCGCAAAACCTGCTGCGCAAGTATTTCATCGAACAGCAAACACCGCACATCGAAACCCGGGTGACCGCTTATGTCTAACCATCACGTAGCCAAGAGCCAGGCCGAGATGGCCGAGCTGTTCAGCCAGGACCTGACCACCGGGGTCGGCCGCAGCGTCAAGCACGACAGCGCCGACAAGCATGTATCCGGCGAGGCACTGTACATCGACGACCGCCTGGAATTCCCCAACCAGCTGCACGTTTATGCACGCACGGCCGACCGCGCCCACGCCCGCATCCTGCGCATCGACACCACGCCGTGCTATGCCTTCGAGGGCGTGCGCATCGCCATCACCCACGAAGACATCCCCGGCCTGAAAGACATCGGCCCGGTGGTTGCCGGCGACCCGCTGCTGGCCATCGACAAGGTCGAGTTCTTCGGCCAGCCGGTACTCGCCGTAGCCGCCCGTGACCTGGAAACCGCACGCCGCGCCGCCATGGCCGCCATCGTCGAATACGAAGACCTGGAGCCGGTGCTGGACGTGGTCGAGGCACTGCGCAAGAAGCACTTCGTGCTAGACAGCCACACGCACCAGCGCGGCGACTCCGCTGCCGCCCTGGCCACTGCCCCGCACCGCATTCAAGGCACCCTGCACATCGGCGGCCAGGAGCACTTCTACCTGGAAACGCAGATTTCCTCGGTGATGCCCACCGAAGACGGCGGCATGATCGTCTACTGCTCCACGCAAAACCCCACCGAAGTGCAGAAGCTGGTCGCCGAAGTGCTCGACGTGCCGATGAACAAGGTGGTGCTGGACATGCGCCGCATGGGTGGCGGTTTTGGCGGCAAGGAAACCCAGGCTGCCAGCCCGGCTTGCCTGTGCGCCGTGGTGGCACGCCTGACTGGCCAGCCGACCAAGATGCGCCTGCCACGGGTCGAGGACATGACCATGACCGGCAAGCGCCACCCGTTCTATGTCGAATACGACGTAGGCTTCGACGACACTGGCCGCCTGCACGGCATCAACTTCGACCTGGCCGGCAACTGCGGCTACTCGCCCGACCTGTCCGGTTCGATCGTCGACCGCGCCATGTTCCACTCCGACAACGCCTATTACCTGGGCGATGCCACCGTGCATGGCCACCGCTGCAAGACCAACACCGCCTCCAACACCGCCTACCGCGGCTTTGGCGGCCCACAGGGCATGGTCGCCATCGAGCAGGTGATGGACCACATTGCCCGCCACCTGGGCCGCGACCCGCTGGCGGTGCGCAAGGCCAACTACTACGGCAAGACCGAGCGCAACGTCACCCACTACTACCAGACCGTCGAGCACAACATGCTCGAAGAGATGACCGCCGAGCTGGAAGCCAGCAGCGACTACGCCGAACGCCGCGAGTCGATCCGCCGCTTCAACGCCAACAGCCCGGTATTGAAAAAAGGCCTGGCGCTGACCCCGGTCAAGTTCGGCATCTCGTTCACCGCCACCTTCCTCAACCAGGCCGGTGCATTGATCCATATCTACACCGACGGCAGCATCCACCTGAACCACGGCGGCACCGAGATGGGCCAGGGCCTGAACACCAAGGTGGCACAGGTGGTGGCGCAGGTCTTCCAGGTGGATTTCAGCCGCATCCAGATTACCGCCACCAACACCGACAAGGTGCCCAACACCTCGCCGACTGCAGCGTCCAGCGGTGCAGACCTGAATGGCAAGGCAGCGCAGAACGCTGCTGAAATCCTCAAGCGGCGCCTGGTCGAGTTTGCCGCGCGGCATTACCAGGTGACCGAGGAAGACGTCGAGTTCCGCAACGGCCATGTGCGCGTGCGCGACCAGATCGTCAGCTTCGAGCAATTGGTGCAGCAGGCCTACTTTGCCCAGGTGTCGCTGTCCAGTACCGGCTTCTACCGCACACCCAAGATCTTCTACGATCGCAGCCAGGCGCGGGGACGGCCGTTCTACTACTACGCCTTTGGCGCCGCGTGCGTGGAAGTGATCGTCGACACCCTGACCGGCGAGTACAAGATGTTGCGTGCCGACATCCTGCACGACGTTGGCGATTCGCTGAACCCGGCGATCGACATCGGCCAGGTGGAAGGTGGCTTCATCCAGGGCATGGGCTGGCTGACCACCGAAGAACTGGTGTGGAACGCCAAGGGCAAGCTGATGACCAACGGCCCGGCCAGCTACAAGATCCCGGCGGTGGCCGACATGCCGCTGGATCTGCGGGTAAAGCTGGTGGAGAACCGCAAGAACCCGGAAGACACCGTGTTCCATTCCAAGGCCGTGGGCGAGCCGCCGTTCATGCTCGGCATCGCTGCCTGGTGCGCGATCAAGGACGCCGTGGCCAGCCTCGCCGACTACCGCGTGCAGCCGCAGGTGGACGCGCCGGCAACGCCGGAGCGGGTGTTGTGGGGGTGTGAGCAGATGCGCAAGGCGGTGGCTGCCGCGCAGCCTGCCGAGCCTGAACTGGAAACCGTTACCCACTGACAGCGCATGACCTTGTAGGAGCGGGTTCACCCGCGAATGCGATAGTGGCTTCACCGCCGCATTCGCGGGTAAACCCGCTCCTACAGGGTCAGCAGCCTGGCTTAGAGAGGTTGCATCATGCACCAATGGATCAACGCCCTCGCCGACCACCAGTCCCGTGGCGAAGCCTGCGTACTGGTGACCATCATCGAGGAACGCGGCTCGACCCCGCGCAATGCCGGCTCGAAGATGGTGGTCAGCGCCAGCGGCCTGTTCGACACCATCGGCGGTGGCCACCTGGAATACAAGGCCCTGCACATCGCCCGGCAAATGCTTGAAGAACAACGCACCACCCCGCACCTGGAGCGCTTCAGCCTCGGTGCCAGCCTGGGCCAGTGCTGCGGTGGCGTCACCGTGCTGCTGTTCGAGCCCATGGCCGCCGTGCAGGCCCAGATCGCCGTGTTCGGCGCGGGCCATGTCGGCCGGGCTCTGGTACCCTTGCTCGCCGCCCTGCCCTGCCGGGTGCGCTGGATCGACTCGCGTGAACAGGAATTCCCCGAACTCATCCCCAACGGGGTGACCAAGGTCGTCAGTGAGGAACCGGTCGACGAAGTCGCAGACCTGCCCCCAGGCTGCTACTGCATCGTCATGACCCACAACCACCAGCTCGACCTGGAACTGACCGCCGCCATTCTCAAGCGCAACGACTTCACCTGGTTCGGCCTGATCGGCTCGAAGACCAAACGGGTCAAGTTCGAGCACCGCCTGCGCGAACGTGGCTACGACGACGCGCTGCTGGCGCGCATGCGCTGCCCGATGGGCCTGGCCGAGGTCAAGGGCAAGCTGCCCATCGAGATCGCCGTGTCCATCGCCGGTGAAATCATCGCCACCTACAATGCCTGCTTCGGCCAGCACGATGCTGCCGCCAATGCAGGCCCCATTGCCCAGTTGCTGCCGCCCTCCCGGCGCAGCCAAGCCATATGACGAGTGTGTTATGACCGTTACCCGCAAAGCCTACCGTGCCGCCATCCTGCACAGCATCGCCGACCCGGCCGAGGTGGGCCTGGAGGCTTCCCATGAATACTTCGAGGACGGCCTGCTGGTGGTCGACGATGGCCGCATCAGCGCCGTCGGCCACGCCAGCGAGCTGCTGCCGACGCTGAATGCCGGCATCCCGGTCGAGCATTACCAGGACGCCCTGATCACCCCGGGTTTCATCGACACCCATATCCACTTCCCGCAGACCGGCATGATCGGTTCCTACGGCGAGCAGTTGCTGGACTGGCTGAACACCTACACGTTCCCGTGCGAAAAGCAGTTCGCCGATAAAGGCCACGCCGACCAGGTGGCGAAGATCTTCCTCAAGGAACTGCTGCGCAACGGCACCACCACGGCACTGGTGTTCGGCAGCGTGCACCCTGAGTCGGTCAATGCCCTGTTCGAAGAGGCCGAGCGCCTGGACCTGCGCCTGATTGCCGGCAAGGTGATGATGGACCGCAACGCCCCGGACTACCTGACCGACACCGCCGAATCCGGCTATGCCGAAAGCAAGGCGCTGATTGAACGCTGGCACGGCAAGGGCCGCCTGCACTATGCCGTTACCCCGCGCTTTGCCCCGACCAGCACACCTGAACAGCTGACCCTGGCCGGCCAACTGCTCAAGGAACACCCGGGCGTGTACATGCACACGCACCTTTCGGAAAACCTGAAGGAAATCGACTGGGTCAAGTCGCTGTTCCCCGAGCAGAAGGGTTACCTGGACGTCTACGACCACTTCGAGCTGCTGGGCGAGCGCTCGGTGTTCGCCCATGGCGTGCACCTGTGCGACGACGAGTGCCAACGCCTGGCCGAAACCGGCTCGGCCGTGGCGTTTTGCCCCACCTCCAACCTGTTCCTCGGCAGCGGCCTGTTCAACCTGCCACAAGCCGAGCGTTTCAAGGTCAACGTGGGCCTGGGCACTGACGTTGGCGCCGGCACCAGTTTCTCGCTGCTCAACACCCTGAACGAGGCGTACAAGGTGATGCAGCTGCAAGGTGCTCGCCTGCACCCGTACAAGTCACTGTACCTGGCCACCCTCGGCGGCGCCCGTGCGTTGCGCCTGGACGACCGCATCGGCAGCCTGCGCCCAGGCAACGATGCCGACTTCGTGGTGCTGGACTACAAGGCCACGCCGCTGCTGGACTACCGCATTCAGCAGTCCAACAGCATCGAAGAAACCCTGTTCGTGCTCACCACCTTGGGCGACGACCGCACGGTGCGTGAAACCTACGCTGCCGGGCGTTGCGTGCACCAGCGTTAAGGCTCCTTGGCAAGGCCTCGATACAGCGCGCCGCCGATTGCAGCACCGATCAGCGGCGCCACCCAGAACAGCCACAGCTGTTGCAGGGCCCAACCACCGACGAACAAGGCCGGCCCCGTGCTACGCGCGGGGTTGACCGAGGTGTTGGTGACCGGGATCGAGATCAGGTGGATCAGGGTCAAGGCCAGGCCGATGGCGATCGGCGCGAAGCCTGCCGGTGCGCGGGAATCGGTCGCGCCCATGATCACCACCAGGAACATGGCGGTCATCACCACCTCACTGACAAAGCCCGCGCCCAGCGTGTAGCCGCCGGGTGAGTGGTCGGCGTAGCCGTTCGAAGCCAGCCCGGAAGACAACTCGAAGCCCGCCTTGCCGCTGGCGATCAGATAGATGACACCCGCGGCCAGGATCGCGCCGATGACTTGGGCGATCACATAGGGCAACAGCTCTTTGGCCGGGAAACGCCCACCCACCACCAGCCCGAACGACACGGCGGGGTTGAGATGGCAACCGGAGATATGGCCGATGGCGAAGGCCATGGTGAGCACGGTGAGGCCGAAGGCGAAGGCGACACCGAGCACACCGATGCCAACAGGGGAACTGGCTGCGAGTACCGCACTGCCACAGCCGCCAAGCACTAACCAGAAGGTGCCGATCAGCTCGGCACCCATTCGTTTACCCAGAGACATGGTCATGGACCTTTCCTCAACAAGTAGTGGAACGCAATGGATGCGCAAGCCCAACTGCTTGATGAAGGTTTGCCCACAAGAATTTAGCAGACCTTTGGGTAATGGCCAGAAATGGCTGGGGGCGCGAAGCGGCCCCAGAGTCAGATTGGCAAACGATCAACCCTTGGCGGAAACCTTGGGTTTTTTCAGCAAATGCGAGAACACCGCATGCAGGTCGTCCGAGGCGCTTTCCTCGTCCAGGTTCAGCTTGCTGTCGATGTGGTCCATGTGGTGCATCATCAGGCTTACCGCCTGCTCGGCATCACGCGCCTCGATGGCATCGATCAGTTGCATGTGCTCGTCATACGAGCAATGCGAACGGGTGCCGGTTTCGTACTGGGCAATGATCAGCGACGTCTGCGACACCAGGCTGCGCTGGAAGCTCACCAGCGGTGCATTGCCCGCGGCTTCGGCCAGCTTGAGGTGGAATTCGCCGGAAAGACGAATGCCGGCACCACGGTCACCTCGCGAGAAGCTGTCGCGCTCTTCACGCACCATCTGCCGCAGCTCGTTCAGCTGGTCCAGCGTGGCGTGCTGCACGGCCAGTTCGGTAATGGCGCGCTCCACCATGCGCCGCGAGAAAAACACCTGCCGCGCCTCTTCCACCGTCGGGCTGGCCACCACCGCACCGCGGTTCGGCCGCAGCAGCACCACGCTCTCGTGAGCCAGGCGTGACAAGGCGCGGCGGATGATGGTGCGGCTGACGCCAAAGATTTCGCCCAGCGCTTCCTCGCTCAACTTGGTGCCCGGTGCCAGACGCTGCTCGAGGATCGCCTCGAAAATGTGCGCGTAGACGATGTCGTCCTGGGTACCGCTGCGGCCGGCCTTGCCGACACGTGCAGGTTTCTTCAGAGGTTGCAGCTGTTCGTTCATGGGCTCTCGAGGCACGAAGAGAAAGTATGGCGCCATTGTACACAGGCTGAGGCGATTCCGCAGGGGGCGTTTTACCTATATAGCCGTTGTACGACGCATTGCGCACACAAAACATAAAACATTATTTGCATTCTTTGTACACAAAAGCATAATCCACCGAGCAACTTCTTGACCCATGAGTCAACAAAAAGGTCAGACGCTGCCTTCCCTCGTGGGGCCACCAAGTGCATTGCTCAGGAACTGGCCCCAACAACAACAAGAAAGACTTGAGGAGTACTCGCTGTGGAAAGCCGCAAATCCGAAGCCCCTACGCTGGATCTTGCCCCACCGCTCGAAACGAGCTGGCTGGAGCGGATTTTCAAACTCAAGCAACACGGCAGTACCGTCAAAACCGAGCTGATTGCCGGGGTGACCACCTTCATCACCATGGCCTACATCATCTTCGTCAACCCCAACATCATGGCCGACGCCGGCATCGACCATGGTGCCGCCTTCGTCGCCACCTGCATCGCCGCCGCGCTGGGCTGCCTGCTGATGGGCCTGTACGCCAACTGGCCGGTGGGCCTGGCGCCGGGCATGGGCCTGAATGCGTTCTTCACCTATACCGTGGTCGGCACCATGGGCTACAACTGGGAAACCGCGCTGGGGGCCGTTTTCGTCTCGGGCGTGCTGTTCATGTTCCTGACCTTGTCGAAAGTGCGCGAATGGCTGCTCAACAGCATCCCGGTGAGCCTGCGCCATGCCATGGGGGCTGGCGTCGGATTGTTTCTCGGGCTGATCGGCCTGAAGACCGCCGGCATCATCGTCGACAGCCCGGCCACCCTGATCAAGCTGGGCTCGCTGCATGAACCAGGGCCACTGCTAGCGGCCGTGTGCTTCCTGCTTATCGCCATCCTCAGCTACAAGCGGGTGTTTGGCGCCATCCTGATCAGCATCATTGGCGTCACCTTGGCCGGCTGGGGCCTGGGGCTGGTGAAGTTCGGCGGGGTGATGTCGATGCCGCCGAGCCTGGCACCGACCTGGATGGCCATGGACGTTGCCGGTGTGTTCAACGTCAGCATGATCAGCGTGGTGCTGGCGTTCCTGTTCGTGCACATGTTCGACACTGCCGGCACACTGATGGGCGTGGCCCAGCGGGCCAATCTAGTGGCGCCGGACGGGCGCATCGAAAACCTGTCACGAGCGTTGAAGGCCGACAGTGCTTCGAGTGTGTTCGGTGCGGTGGTTGGGGTACCGCCGGTAACCAGCTATGTAGAAAGTGCTGCCGGCGTGGCCGCAGGCGGTCGCACCGGCCTGACGGCCGTGGTGGTCGGCCTGCTGTTCGTGGCGGCGATGTTCTTCGCGCCGCTGGCCGGGATGATCCCGGCGTATGCAACTGCAGGCGCGCTGATCTACGTGGCGATGCTGATGATGGGCAGCATGGCGCACATCCACTGGGATGAAGCCACCGACAGCATTCCGGCGATCGTCACGGTGATCATGATGCCGCTGACCTTCTCGGTTGCCGATGGTATTGCCCTGGGCTTTATCAGCTATGTGGCGTTGAAGGCGGGTACCGGCAAGTACAAGGAAATCTCCGCCAGCCTGTGGGTGCTGTGCGCGATCTTCATTGCGAAGTTCGTGTTCCTCTGAGCTCAACCGCACCAACAAAGGGCGCCACGGCGCCCTTTGTCCCTCCCGGCGCGGTCTCCCTGCGGGAGCGGCCTTGCGTCGCGAAAGGGCTGCGCAGCAGCCCCAGAAATCTTCATCGCGCCACCGATCCTGGGGCCGCTACGCAGCCCTTTCGCGACGCAAGGCCGCTCCCACATTGACGGCGTCAGGCTGATATTTCTGTCAGGTGCAAGGAGCGCAGGGGCTTGATACAAAGGCTACCGAATATCGATAGAGACTGCCCCAATGCGAAATTTTACAAGGGCCGCCCGCGCCTATACACCTTTTGGTCACAGTACTCCCGCTAACCATTTGCTGGGTTTTAATGGCGAATTTCAACAAGGCATTACCGGTCTTTATCCGCTGGGTAACGGCCATCGCATGTACAGCCCGGTGCTGATGAGGTTCTGTAGCTCAGACATGCTGAGCCCTTTCGACCGAGGTGGCTTGAACAGCTATGCCTACTGCGAAGCAGACCCGGTCAATCGGACAGACCCGAGCGGCAGAAGCCCTCTGCTGTTCAAGCGCGGTTTCAAGCTGCTGGCAGGGGCAGGGATTGCGTGGGGGGCGGTGAAAAGCCGTGATTTCATCGGTGAAGTTTTCACTACCAGCAAGCGAGCACTCACTCGCGGAGCGATACCGCCTGAGGGATTCCCCGAGCACCGATACTACCTCTGGAAAAACGCAAACAAGGCTGACAAACCTTTCAACAACGCGGTGAACCGGGTTAACGAGAATCTGGGATCCCACGGTGATGGCGCGCTTACAGCAAAACAAGCCGATTACTACACAAAAGGAACCTGGTCAGACGACAGCAACACCACCCTGCATCTGCACAGCACCGCCGGCTGGGCGCTGCAATTCGCGCAGACCGCAGATCCGGCCGCTGCGACTGGGGCCTTGTTCAATGGTTCCGCCACATTCATTTCAGGAGTGTTGGACAAAAAACCCTACATAACGGGAGAGATCTTCCAGCTGTCAGTCAGCGACGTCCGACAATAAAAAAAGCCCGCCAGTGTGAGAGCGGGCCAAAGGACCTACGAAGATTCTTCTAGCGACCAACTAGCTTCCGCGGTAGGTCGAATAGCTGTACGGCGAGATCAGCAGCGGCACGTGGTAGTGCTCCTGCTTTTCATCAATGCCGAAACGCAGCACGACAACATCCAAAAAGGCCGTTTCCGGCAGCTGCACGCCGCGGGCACGGTAGTAGGCGCCAGCGCTGAACTGCAGCTGATAAACGCCGGTACGGTAGTCGTCACCCTGCAGCAGCGGCGCGTCGACGCGGCCATCGCTGTTGGTCAGGGCGGTGTTCACCAGTTCAAGCTGCTGGCCTTCGACACGGTACAGCTCGACCTTGATCGAGCTGCCCGGGCAGCCATGCGCGGCATCCAGTACGTGTGTGGTCAAACGTCCCATTGCTTGTCGCCTCTTGTTCAATCTGTGGGCAAAAAATACACGGCCATCAGCACGGCACCAGGCCAGCGATGTGCGGGAATGACGCCATTAAGACATTCCATCGCAAAATTGTACACAATTTTTTGATCCCTTCTGTCGCACTCCGCGATTCTTGCCCAGAAACGACCCATCGGTCGCAAATACAAGGCCGGTGCCGACCCCAATGCCATTAGCTGACCAATCAGGCAGGTTTCTTGCACTGTATTTCCAGAGCGCTGCCAGGCGACAAAAGGGAAGAAATGCGGAAAAACAGGCTTACAAAAGATTTCAGAAGTTGTATACAATCAGCCCATCCGGTGGTGCGACATACCGACGCGGCCCGCCCACCCCCCGCACTAACGCACAAGAAGGAAGACTGCAGTGAGCGCTGACTACCCTCGCGACCTGATCGGTTACGGCAACAACCCTCCTCACCCGCAATGGCCGGGCAACGCTCGCATCGCGCTGTCTTTCGTGCTCAATTACGAAGAAGGCGGCGAACGCAATATCCTGCACGGTGACAAGGAGTCCGAAGCCTTCCTGTCCGAGATGGTTGCTGCCCAGCCGCTGCAAGGCCAGCGCAACATGAGCATGGAGTCGCTGTACGAGTACGGCAGCCGTGCCGGCGTGTGGCGCCTGCTGAAGCTGTTCAAGGACAGCGGCGTGCCGCTGACCGTGTTCGCCGTGGCCATGGCCGCCCAGCGCCACCCCGACGTGATCCGCGCCATGGCCGCAGCCGGCCACGAGATCTGCAGCCACGGCTACCGCTGGATCGACTACCAGAACATGGACGAGGCCCAGGAGCGCGAGCACATGCTCGAAGCCATCCGCATCCTCACCGAACTCACCGGCGAACGCCCCGTGGGCTGGTACACCGGCCGCACCGGCCCGAACACCCGCCGCCTGGTGATGGAAGAAGGCGGTTTCCTGTACGACAGCGACACCTATGACGACGACCTGCCCTACTGGGAGCCGAACAACCCGACCGGCAAGCCGCACCTGGTGATCCCGTACACCCTCGACACCAACGACATGCGCTTCACCCAGGTACAAGGCTTCAACTGCGGCGAGCAGTTCTTCCAGTACCTGAAAGACGCCTTCGATGTGCTGTACGCAGAAGGCGCCGAAGCCCCGAAAATGCTTTCCATCGGCCTGCACTGCCGCCTGGTCGGCCGCCCGGCACGCCTGGCCGCGCTGAAACGCTTCGTCGATTACGCCAAAAGCCATGACCAGGTCTGGTTCGCCCGTCGCGTGGACATCGCCCGCCACTGGCACACCACCCACCCGTACAAGAAAGAGAACGCCTGATGACCGCCTTCAACACCCTCAAGCCATCCGTCCTGGGCCGTGACGCCTTCGTCAAGGCCTTCGCCGACATCTACGAGCACTCGCCGTGGGTGGCCGAAAAAGCCTATGACCTGGGCCAACTGGGCGAGCTGGACGAGATCGAGGCGCTGCACCAGCGCATGAGCGACATCCTGCTCAGCGCCAACCACGCCGACCAGCTGGCGCTGATCAACGCTCACCCGGACCTGGCTGGCAAGGCCGCCGTGCAGGGCGAGCTGACCGAATCGAGCACCAACGAACAGGCCGGCGCGGGCATCCACCAATGCACCGCCGAAGAGTTCGCCCGTTTCACCGAACTGAACGACGCCTACAAGGCCAAGTTCCAGTTCCCGTTCATCATGGCGGTCAAAGGCAGCAATCGGCACCAGATTCTCGCCTCCTTCGAAAAACGTATCCACAACGATACCGATGCCGAATTCAAGGAAGCCCTGGCGCAGATCAACCTGATCGCCCTGTTCCGTCTGCTGCAACTGTAAGCGACAGCCGAACCCAATTCAGTACAACGAACATATAAGAGAGACCCGCATGCGCACCCTGATGATCGAGCCCCTGACCAAAGAAGCCTTCGCCCAGTTCGGAGACGTGATCGAAACCGACGGCAGCGACCACTTCATGATCAACAACGGCTCGACCATGCGCTTCCACAAGCTCGCCACGGTCGAAACCGCCGAGCCGGAAGACAAGGCGATCATCAGCATCTTCCGCGCCGACGCGCTGGACATGCCGCTGACCGTGCGCATGCTGGAACGCCATCCGCTGGGCAGCCAGGCTTTCATCCCGCTGCTCGGCAACCCCTTTCTGATCGTGGTCGCGCCCGTTGGCGATGCACCTGTATCAGGCTTGGTCCGTGCCTTCCGTAGTAACGGCAGGCAGGGCGTTAATTACCATCGCGGCGTCTGGCACCACCCGGTGCTGACGATCGAAAAGCGGGATGACTTCCTGGTGGTTGATCGCAGTGGTTCTGGCAACAACTGCGATGAGCATTATTTCACCGAGGAACAGATGCTGATCCTCAATCCCCACCAATAAGAAAAGGTCGGTCATCGTTCACGGTGATCGGCAGAGGTACATACTGTGGAAGCACACCTTCACGAATGGCTGAACCTGAGCATTCGCTGGGTTCACATGATCACCGGTGTCGCCTGGATCGGTGCATCGTTCTACTTCGTCTGGCTGGAGAACCACCTGAACCGAAGCAACCCGCGCGATGGGTTGTCGGGTGATCTCTGGGCAATTCACGGCGGTGGTATCTACCACCTGGAGAAATACAAGCTCGCACCCCCAAAAATGCCCGAGAACCTGCACTGGTTCAAATGGGAAGCCTACTTCACCTGGATGTCCGGTATCGCCCTGCTGTGCGTGGTGTTCTACTGGAACCCGGCGCTGTACCTGCTGGCCCCTGGCAGCACCCTGAGCGGTGCCGAAGGCGTGGCCATCGGTATCGGTTCGCTGATTGCCGGCTGGTTCATCTACGACTTCCTGTGCGACTCGCCTTTGGGCAAGAAGCCAGCGCTGCTCGGCGGTGTACTGTTCGTGCTGATCATTGCCGCCTGCTGGGGCTTCAGCCTGGTGTTCAGCGGCCGTGGTGCGTACCTGCACACCGGCGCGATCATCGGCACCATCATGGTCGGTAACGTGTTCCGCATCATCATGCCGGCCCAGCGCCAGCTGGTGGCGGCGATCGAGAACAACCAGACGCCCGACCCGGTATTGCCGGCCAAGGGCCTGCTGCGCTCGCGTCACAACAACTACTTCACCCTGCCGGTGCTGTTCATCATGATCAGCAACCATTTCCCGAGCACCTACGGTAGCCAGTACAACTGGCTGATCCTGGCCGGTATCGCAGTAGCCGCGGTTCTGATCCGCCACTACTTCAACACCCGCCACGACAGCAACAAGTACGCCTGGACCCTGCCCGTCGGCGCCCTGGCAATGATCTGCCTGGCCTATGTCACCGGCCCCAAGCCGATGGCCGTCAGCCCTGAGCAGGCCGCCGCGAAGGTCGAGTACCAGCCACTGCCGGCTACCGCTGTAGGTGGCAAGACCGCTGCCGAGCTGCGTGCCGAAGAGGCTGCCAAGCCTGCCGAAGCGCCAGCCGCTGCCCCGGCAACTGCTCAGGCCGGTGGTGAAAGTTTTGACAAGATCCACAACGTCATCCAGGAACGCTGCACCGTGTGCCACTCGTCGAAACCGACCAGCCCACTGTTCAGCGCCGCCCCTGCCGGCGTGATGTTCGACACCCCGCAGCAGATCCAGGCCCAGGCCGCGCGCATCCAGGCGCAAGCGGTCGCCAGCCAGATCATGCCGCTGGGCAACATCACCCAGATGACCACCGAAGAGCGCAAGCTCGTCGGCGACTGGATCGCCAAAGGCGCCCAGGTCAACTGAAACACAATTGTCGGGGTAACCCCCTCTCCCTGTGGGAGCGGGTTCACCCGCGAAGAGGCCGGTAAACCCGGCCTCAAACTTGAAGATTTACGCAACAAGCAAGCATCGAGCGTCCAGCCTCAAGCGGGAACCCCAGGCTCTCTTAACCGGGAGCCTGCCGCTTGAGACAGGCGCTTGGATCCGAGAATAAAAACAAAACTCGAGGTGCTGCATGTCCGAGTCACGCAAGGCGTATATCCCTATTGCGCCGCCGCGCGAACCCTTGCCCTTGCTCCAACTGATCCTGGTTGGCCTGCAACACGTTCTGCTGATGTACGGTGGCGCCATCGCCGTGCCGCTCATCATCGGCCAGGCTGCCGGGTTGTCCCGTGAAGAAGTCGCTTTCCTGATCAACGCCGACCTGCTGGTCGCTGGCGTCGCCACCATCATCCAGTCATTCGGTATCGGCCCGGTGGGCATCCGCATGCCGGTGATGATGGGTGCCAGTTTCGCTGCCGTCGGCAGCATGGTGGCCATGGCCGGCATGCCCGGCGTGGGCCTGCAGGGGATCTTCGGCGCGACCATCGCTGCCGGGTTCTTCGGCATGCTGATCGCGCCGTTCATGTCCAAGGTCGTACGCTTCTTCCCGCCACTGGTCACCGGTACGGTGATCACCTCGATTGGCCTGTCACTGTTCCCGGTGGCGGTCAACTGGGCCGGTGGTGGCGAAGCATCGGAAAACTTCGGCGCACCTATCTACCTGCTGGTGGCCAGCCTGGTGCTGGCCGTGATCCTGTTGATCAACCGCTTCATGCGCGGCTTCTGGGTCAACGTGTCGGTACTGGTGGGTATGGGCCTGGGCTACATCCTGGCCGGCTCCATCGGCATGGTCGACCTGACCGGCCTGAATGAGGCACCGTGGGTGCAAGTGGTCACCCCACTGCACTTCGGCATGCCAACCTTCAGCCTGGCGCCGATCCTGTCCATGTGCCTGGTGGTGGTGATCATCTTCGTCGAGTCCACCGGCATGTTCCTGGCCTTGGGCAAGGTGACCGATCGTGAAGTCACCCCAGGCATGCTGCGTCGCGGCCTGCTGTGCGATGCCGGTGCATCGTTCATCGCCGGCTTCTTCAACACCTTCACCCACTCCTCGTTCGCCCAGAACATCGGCCTGGTGCAGATGACCGGGGTCCGCTGCCGCTTTGTCACCATTGTGGCCGGTGCACTGTTGATTCTGCTCAGCCTGCTGCCCAAGGCGGCCTTCCTGATTGCCTCGATCCCGCCTGCAGTACTGGGCGGCGCGTCCATCGCCATGTTCGGCATGGTCACCGCCACCGGGATCAAGATTCTTCAGGAGGCGGACATCGGCGACCGCCGCAACCAGCTGCTGGTTGCCGTGAGCGTCGGCTTCGGGTTGATCCCCGTGGTGCGCCCGGAGTTCTTCGCCCAGATGCCGCAGTGGATGGAACCCATCACCCACAGTGGTATCGCCATGGCCACGGTCAGTGCCCTGGTGTTGAACGTACTGTTCAACATCCTTGGGGGTGCCGACCGCGCGGTGCACAACGACGCCTGTCACCAGCACTGAGTAAACCGCTTCGAGCCAAAGGGAGCGGCGCGCTGCCGCTCCTGTCTCGACCTAGCCGTAAACGCTTCACCGTCGGCCTGCCGGAATGGGCCGCTCGGGGCGCCTGCGCGCCGAAAAAACCCAAAAAAAACAATAAGTCCGGGAACCACAACATGAAACGCATCACCACGTCCCTCTTGCTGGGCAGCAGCCTGCTGGCCACCGTCCCCGCCCACGCTGGCGAATGGCTGCAGTGGCACGGCGAAAGCCTGACCTACCTGTACGGCAAGGACTTCAAGGTCAACCCCAGCATCCAGCAGACGGTTACCTTCGAGCACGCCAACAAATGGAAGTACGGCGACACGTTCATGTTCGTCGACAAGATCTTCTACAACGGCAAACCCGACCCGGGCAAAGGCGTGACCACCTACTACGGTGAGTTCAGCCCGCGCCTGTCGTTCGGCAAGATCTTCGACCAGAAGCTGGCCTTCGGCCCGATCAAGGACGTGTTGCTGGCCATGACCTACGAGCGTGGCGAAGGCGACAACGAAGCCTACCTGATCGGCCCCGGCTTCGACCTGGACATTCCTGGCTTCAACTACTTCACCCTCAACTTCTATGTGCGCAACACCGAGGGCAGCCGCCCCGGCGACAACGTCTGGCAGATTACCCCCGGCTGGTCGTACACCATCCCGGTGGGCCGCTCCGACATTCTGATCGACGGCTATCTGGACTGGGTTACCGACAACGACGAGACCCGCCGCGGCACCTATCACGCCAACCTGCACATTAACCCGCAGGTCAAGTACGACCTGGGCAAGGCCCTTAACCTGGGCGCCAAACAGCTCTACGTCGGCTTTGAGTACAGCTACTGGAAGGACAAGTACGGCATCGACAGCCGCGGCAACCTGGACAGCAACCAGAGCGTTGCCAGTACGCTGATCAAGGTACACTTCTAAGAAGCTGACCAAACGCACAAGTTTGAATCACCCCGCTCCAGGACGGAGCACTTGAGGCGCGGCGCGCAAGCCAGTAATCTGCGCGCCCCTCGATCAGGGCAGAACGGATTCTGCCTGCGTTTACTGACCGCTCAGTCAATGAATACGGGCGGTTGGCCAACGTGTTGCCAGCCTGAAAGACCCTTTTCATCCGTTCAGAACGAAGTCGAGCAGGAAGGTTTTGCCAACCCGGAAAAGTTGGCTCGACCCTTGCCAAACAGCTGTGGCCTATCAAAAAAAGCTGACTCGCAAGACAACAAAAGCGCCGCCAACGAGCGCTGACAACAGATCAATCAAGGGAGCGACACTCGCAATGCGTACCATCAACAGCCTGATCCTTGCCGGCGGCCTGCTGGCCTGTGGCGCCAGCCACGCCGACGACCTGCTGCAGTGGCAGAACAACAGCCTGACCTACCTGTGGGGCAAGAACTTCAAGGTCAACCCGTCGATCCAGCAAACCGTTACCTTCGAGCACGCCGATGCCTGGAAGTACGGCGACAACTTCATCTTCGTCGACAAGATTTTCTACCAGGGGCAGAAAGACGCCGGTAACGGCCCGAACACCTACTACGGCGAAATCAGCCCGCGCCTGTCGTTCGGCAAGATCTTCGACCAGAAGCTGGAGTTCGGCCCGGTCAAGGACGTGCTGCTGGCGATGACCTACGAGTTTGGCGAGGGTGACACCGAGGCGTACCTGATCGGCCCCGGCTTCGACCTGGCCATCCCCGGCTTCGACTACTTCCAGCTGAACTTCTACAACCGCACCACCGACGGCAGCCGTGCCGGCGACAACGTGTGGCAGATCACCCCGGTATGGTCATACACCATTCCAGTCGGGGACTCCGACGTGCTGATCGACGGCTTCATGGACTGGGTGGTGGACAACGACGAGAACCGCCGTGGCACCTACCAGGCCAACCTGCACTTCAACCCGCAGATCAAGTACGACCTGGGCAAGGCGCTGCACCTGGGCGAGAAACAGCTGTACGTGGGTGTCGAGTACGACTACTGGAAGAACAAGTACGGCATCAAGGACAGCGATGCTTTTACTACTGACCAGAACACCATGAGCTTCCTGGTCAAGGTTCACTTCTGACCTGAACCCTCCGGGCCGCGCTGCGGCCCATTCGCATCAGCTGGCCGGCCGAACCGCCCGCCACAGTTTGCCGGCAACCGCCACCACCGCCAGCACCACGGCACCGGCCACCACCCCGGCAACGCCATTGAGCAACGCCCCGGTCAGCGCCCCGCCGCGCCCTTCACTGAACGCCTCGATGGCATGATGCAGCGGCGCGATGCCATGCACCAGAATCCCGCCCCGTCCCCAGTCGAAAGGTACATGGACATGGACACTCTCTAAGCCCCTAAAATCAAGGGCTTGAGCCACCATAGATTTGTCCATATGGACAGCCAAAAAAGTGGACATCGTGAGGGCGGGCCCACCTGCACGATTTCTTTGACCGCCCCCACCACCTTGCCGGAGGAAGGCATCCAGCCTCCGATGGAGGGCCAGAGCCTTCGTGAGCCCGCCGAATTTTCCGTCAATTGACATATTTAATCTGCCCGAGAGCAATCCATCTCAGCACCGACTAACTCAGTTCGCTGCGATCCTGCGAACCCAAGAAAAAGCACTGACCGCTACTGCAGTTACAAATCCTGCCATTGCTCCAACTACGCCAAACAACCCAACTTTTACGACC
Organism: Pseudomonas sp. S37; assembly: GCF_016658545.1. Taxonomy (GTDB): domain Bacteria; phylum Pseudomonadota; class Gammaproteobacteria; order Pseudomonadales; family Pseudomonadaceae; genus Aquipseudomonas. The sequence goes on from NZ_JACVZC010000004.1 coordinate 47,053, forward strand.
GCACCCCAGCTTCCAGTTTCTGCGACCACAGCCTCGACAGCGTGCTCAAGCGGAAGTATGCCTTCGGCAACGAAAGTACCGCCGACCAAGAACATGGCAATCGTCCCGATCCAGGACAGAGCTTTCATCAGAAATGGCGCAGCCGACACCAACACTTGGCCAAACTTTCTGACCGCCCTACCCCACACTCCTTCAGCCTTCGATTTAACGAGCGCGAACCCGGCGTCATCGAGTCTAACAATGCCAGCAACCATGCCATAGACCCCCACGGTCATCGCCAACGCAATCACAATCAGGGTCAAGATTTGCTGATAAAGAGGCGCCTCAGCCACTACGTTCAAGGTGATAACGATGATCTCGGCGCTCAAAATAAAGTCTGTCTTGATCGCACCCTTGATCTTCCGCCTCTCGTACTCCGCTAGTTCCTCTGTGCTTTTGGGGATCACCTTCTTTCCGTGCTCTTCCGCACCATGCCCTTCGCGAGAAAATTTGTCTTTGATCGCCTCGTAGCCCTCGTAGCAGAGGTATATACCACCAGCCATGAGGAGCCATTTAACGGCTGCGGGCAGCACCGCGCTGAGGATAAGGGCACAAGGAACTAAGATCGCCTTGTTCTTGAGTGAGCCTTTGAACACTGCCCACACCACAGGAAGTTCGCGATCTGCTTTCATGCCTGTAACTTGCTCAGCGTTCACTGCCAAGTCGTCACTCAGCACACTGGCGGATTTTTTTGCAGCGACTTTGCTCATGAGAGAAATGTCATCTAACAGGGCTGCGATATCATCCAACAATGCAAAAAAACTGCTGCCGGCCATTTTAATTCTTCCTTAATAGTTTTTAACAATCTCGTGCCTGGAAGCGCCAGACTCACCAGAATATCTCTGGAGCAGCACTATGGCCGACAAGATGGCATACAGACCTGCTGCTGGCAAAACAGTTCTGCACAGCTTTCAAAGGTCTGCACCGCTGTTGGCGCCCCACCACAGTTGCCAACAGCCAATCACACACATGACTGCCGAGCACGCAAGGTGGTAGCCTGCCAACCAGAATCTAGGCTCAGGTGCCAACCAATGTTTTTGAAACGAATAGCTGAATGGCTCTTCCCTGATAAAAGATCGCAGCGCGAAAAGGATCAGGAGGATAATTTCATTCAGGCAGTGAACAGCCTCGAGACGCTTTCGACGACTGAGCGTGGAGGCATGTCGATTGATGCTGAGGAGCTGCGTGACATTATCATGGCCTCATACTGCAAGCGTGGATGCCAAGACGAAGCACCACATAAAGCGGCGAACACCCTATCTAAGCACACCGAGACCATCCAACAGATAAGTTGGCGTCGACTAGCTAACGGTTCATCCGTGCAGTACATCTGCCTGCAGTCGATCACAACTGGTGACTATGCCGTAGCGTGCGCAAGTTTGTTCAGCGACAGAGAAAATCTACCGTCCCGCCTAGATATAGACGTAAATAAGCAGGTGGCCGCCACATTAACGAGCGCCAATCTTCAATGGCACAAAAGCATAAAAGATGCGATGGATGCCTGGGATCGAGACCTTTAGTAAATCGCGATCCTTGACAGAGGTCAGCCAAGCAGAGGCATCAGTGCACCCAAAATCCCCAGCTTGGAGGATTGTCAACGATATCTATGGAGGTAGTTAGTTCGTACTCCATATCGGATAACACTCGCTCAAGGTGCGGGTGATCTCTGGACTCTCGCAGTGCTTGCACCAATTTGAGCAGTTCCCTTCCTTGGTCGACAGGCATCTTGATGTCGCAGTAAACAGTGTCATCTCTTTCATCAGCCATGCTTAATCTCCTGATCCGTCAATAGCCTGATCTTTGAATATGGCAGCTCGATGAGTATCGACAACCTGCATCTCTAGTGCCCACTCCTTCAAGAATTTCTGCCAGTCCGTTGCATACATTCCGTCTACCAGTCGCGTGGAACCGATGCTTGCTTGGAGAAAGCGCTCTCGCCATGGTTCTGGAATTTCATGCTCGAGAACAATTTCTTTTCCAGAGGGATGGCGGCGGATCGGCACGAAGCGTGGAATTTCTTCCAGCGTCAATACAGGATCGAGAACAGGCTCGCCCCGCTCTTCAAGAGAAATACTGTCGAGGAGCACTATCAAAGAGGGCGCATCAGGGTGACCTGGTTCTAGTGAGGCTAACCTCCAGAGCGTCTTGCGCCTGGCTGCTTCTCTGATGCGGAGATTTTCGTGTCTCATGTTGTTGGTCTCCAAGTTCTTCGCACTACATATGGGAGGCTTGTTGCGTGCCGCCACGACGGACGGCTGTCGTAAACCGAGCCCCGCTATGCGTGTCTCGGCCCTCCGGGCGTCCATCCTCACGCCTGACGCGCTCCGCTTGCCGCGAGCGCTGGTGCTCAACTTATCTCATGGTCATTGTCGGCAAGCTAAGTATGCCATTTCAATTACTGGGCCACATTAATAGTCCGCTCTCGACTATTGCCCAAGCAAACTCAACACCAACTAAGAGTATGCCAGTCGCATACCCTTAAAGTGTGCTGGACAGCCTCTGCCATGAGCGTGATAGGCTTGCCCAATCGGTCAGCCTGGATCGAGCGGTCGGCACGCATAGGTCACTCACAGGTTCAACATCCTACGCTTCGCAATTCATTCGACATATGTCGCTGCGGGCAGCCGACACCGCTCAATCATTGGAGGATGACCATGCGAATCTCTATTTTTCCGCAGGATGTAAAATCTGGCAAAGGCGTTCTACGCCTAGCAAAGCTTCTACAGCGTGATTGGCCAGGCGAGAATCGAATCGGACTTAGCGCCGCTCAGAATCTCATTAGCCGTTGCCTTGGCTATGCGAACTATCACGATGTCAGGATGAGTGTAGGCAGCTCGAAGTTTGAGTTTGCAACCCTAGAGGAACTGAGGGCGCAGAGCTTTGAGGTCATCAAGGCTGAGGTCGAGAAAGCTTGCCCCTCCCAAGAAGTAAAGTTTGAAAAACTGCTTGAGCGGATTAGCACATGGCCTTTCATTGGCCTACAAATTTTCACAAACCCCTTTTTTCACTCCAGATCTCCAGCACCTGAGAAGCAAATGCTAGAGTCCTTGCAAATGACCGCTTACTACCTGAGTAGCTATTCCAATAACGCCGATGTCATGCCCATTCGCGATAGGATAGAGGCTATGCTAGGGCACAAATCGACCGACATGACGAGGCTTTATTCCCGTACGCCGATGGGTGCCTGTCGGCGTGATAATTCTGAACGCAAATTTGAGTTACTGAGTGGGTCTACTGAGTGCCTGAATTGCGGGCCAAGCATTATCACAACTAGCAAATTTCCAGCTAAATGAAGGGCAGTCGTACGGGCCGAGCATCGTCTCGGCCCACTGGGCGCATGGACACACAGAACATTCTTCCCTTAGTAATTACAGCTGTTGAGCTAGCTGGGGCCCTCCTCGCAGCTGAGTACATGCGTCCTAGTGGGCCTAGAGGTTTCGGGGACAAGGCAGAGGTAGACGTCGAAATTGAGGATGTGCTGCGGACTGAGCTCCTACGCGTCCTTCAATGCGATTTCTGGGGCGAGGAAACTGGGCATGTACTGACCGGCGATCCTTTCTGCTGGGTCGTAGATCCTAATGATGGTACCAGTGACTTTCTGAAGGGGCTCAAGGGCTCGGCAGTGTCTGTTGGACTGCTGCATGACAATAAGCCGGTGCTGGGCGTGGTGCATGCTCCAGTCACTCCTGAGGGTGCGTCGGATTGCATCGCTTGGGCTGCTGGTATGGATCATTTGCTGAGAAACGGATCGCCCGTGTACTTGGATCTGACCAAGCAGCGGCTGTCCGAATCGAGCCTTGTAATGGTCAGCTCGGCGGCCGGCAAGAAGCCACAGGTAAACCGAGAGCTATGTGCACCTGGTGATTTTTACCCTATGCCGTCGATTGCTTACAGGCTGGCCAAGGTGGCGGCTGGGGACGGAGTCTGCGGTGTATCGCTGTGTCCTGTCTCCGCTCACGACGTCGTAGCGGGTCATGCGTTGCTGATGGGCGTCAACGGTGTGCTGGTTGACGAGGATGGAAATCCAATCAGGTATCAAACAGAGGCCGAAATGCTTCAATTATCTCAACGATGCTTCGGCGGAGCGCCAAGGGTGTGTGCCGATCTGGTTGCTCGAGATTGGAGCAAGGTCTTTGCAAAAGATGCCCATTGATGAGCAACAGCGCAGTTAGCAGGATCTGAATATCCTTTAAACCTAGCCTTTCGGCTCTGTAGCGTGCCGCCTCTGGCGGATGGCTGTCGTGAACCGAGCCCCGCCAGGCGGGTCTCGGCCCTGCCGGGCTTCCATCCTCACGCCTGCGCGCTCCGCTTGCTGGGAAGGTGCCGGGGCCGCCATGCAGGAGAATGACGAGTGCTGACCATTATTCCCATGAGCCAAGCTGGTAGACGTCTCAGGCGCCTGGTAGCGCTAGTTGCCAAGGGACACACTTTTATCATTACCAAAAACGGCAAGCCGTTAGTGTTGCTGGACGCGCCCGAACCATCCGTTAAGCAGGAGCAGGAGCCAGGCAGCTATGAGACATAGTGAATCTGCAAATCCGGATGCGGCTGTAAACGTTTCCTGTAACCGCTGCGGTTATCTTACTTGTGAAGCTTGCTGAATCGACTCGCTAGCGTCGCAGGTTCCATCACGACCCAGCTCTGTGGGTCAGACGTGCATTTCACCATTCGCCAAGCGGCATGAAGGAAAAACGCCGCCGCCAGGCCACCCTCAACTAATGCCCATGTCGTTATCTGTGAGATCTCAACACCTCTGAAACCGAGGAAGTACCCTACAAAAACGGTGGCGAACCACCCTAGAACAAACACGACGGCAAAAGCTATCATCGCGTAAAAGGACAAGTAAGAAGGAACCTGCCACCGATATTTAGTAGCAAAATCTTTCACGCCCTTAGTGTTCTCAAATCCGTAGAGAACTCCAAAGTTTTTCTCTTTTTTCTTGGAGTTTTTAAAAATCGTATAAAGCGTGACGTTATCCCCCTCGTTTAGCTCTTCGTAAAACTCAGTCTCCATTTGAATGTTGGGGATTTTTTGCCCATCAAGGCTAACAGTCGCTTTGACCCCTTTGCTCATTTGATAAGTCACATTGATGTAATCAAGCTTCCCGGAGACTTTCACGCAGTCAAATTTAATCACTACATATCCTATGTATTCAGGGCGCAGTTCCCCGCTGGCGTAAAGCTGGAGCAACTGCGCAGGTGACACTAAAAAACAGCGGTTATTAGACCCTCACATGGATCAGCTTCCGCCTGTGGGAGCTAAGGCAAGGCAGGTCGCCTTCCGCAGGGGGATGTCAACCTGCTATCCCGACGTGGAATATATTCCGTGGAATGGAATTTAGCAATTGTGGCCTTATCCTCATTTTTGAGGTTTGAATGCAGGCCAAGGAATCACTCGCCGCCGTTCTCCGCGCAATGCGGCTTGCTCGCGGCCTGAAGGCGGAGGATTTCTCCTCTCGCATCGACCCAAAGCACGTCAACAACCTTGAAAATGCTAAGGTTACCCCCTCGATGGACACGCTTGAAGCCGCTGCAAGCATTCTTGGCGTGAGAGCTATGTCGCTCCTTCTGCTCGAAACCAGCTTGCGCGAAAATGTCACTCCTCAGGATTTGCTAAGGGAGCTTTCCGATCAGGTAGAAGAGCTGTCTACCCTTGGCATAATCACTTCCGCGATGGCCCAGTTGGAAAATGGCAAGCTGATTGCTCGCCGATCTGGCGCCCAGGTCTCCCAGGGAAGGCTGACTGCCGTGCTCGCGTGCAAAGCTTTAGGCATGACTCAGGTTGAAACTGCCAGAAAGCTAGGGGTGCCAACCACTACGGTGAACCGCTACTGGCACAAGGCTGACTGAGGTAGCTCAGATCTCATTCAGCATCAGGAGAAAGCTCGAAGTGATTCGCTAGTAGCCGGCCAAGACACTTGCCCACGCACAGTACCATTGCTACCCGGAAGATTTCAGTAATCCGCTAGTGGGATATGTATCTGGCATTAAAATCTCAATTTGAGGAAATGACCTGTTGATCTGCACGCCCAAAGCCCGCAGACAAGAGCCAGATATTACGAGCGACATCCCTGAAACTGTTTGATGGCGGTTTTGGGGTTTTAACACCAACTACAGCCCATGTGGGAGGGAGAAAATGATCAAGAATGCCGCCCCCCGCCTAGTTCATGACTCCACCTGGGTTTTAGCCGGCTGTTTTCTTGTCCTTGGATTTGGCAGCGAACCAAGACATTCGAACAGACGCTCCGCGTAGACAAACCCCATACGCCTGACCGCATCCTTGTCGAAGTAGAATAACCAGGCCATCAAAAGCGCCCCGGATATCAGGATTGTAAGTCCTGCGGCAAGTCCCGGATCTGCTAGGTGAATAGGCTGAAAATGCGGTGCTTTGACCCTAATTACTCCCGCAATCAGTCCGCCATACCCTAACCCGCAGAGGCAAGATAAAATACCAACAGCCTTCATCGCGACCATGTTTCGATGAAAACCGTAGGCAATATTTTCCTTTAGCAGGAGGTTTTTGTTCCCACGAGTTAACTCTCTAAGGCGCTTGGTCGCACCTATATAAATGTCGTCAGCTTTCGCAGGGTCAGCTTTTTCATCCTGTGGACTAGGCATGGCGATGCCCAGCTTAGATGAGATTTGTTGGTGATATCGCTGCTTGCTGAGGCTATCCAGAAAATTATCACTGTGGCGCAAAGCTAGAGTGGTAGGCATCCCGCCCCATTTAGCGAGCAGCTTTTCCTCCAGCTTTTTTCCTCGACCACGCGCAACGCTCGCTAACGCATAGATCGCGCCACATCCGCCCAAGAGCCCAATAACACTGGTAAGTACCGGATGCTTAGCCCCATACACGCAAAGTAATGGCACAAGCAGTGGCAATGAAACTAGAAGGCCTGGTATCACTCTAGCCTTCCGCTCGTAAGGATCTTTTACCAGCTCTAATATCGCAACCATTTTTATTCCATCAATTATATTTGCCAATACAGTTCTGAATCATTGCACACAGCTTAGCTTACTCCCCCAACCACCCACTGCACTCTTGTTGATTTAGAAGCACCAACTGCTGAGCTTTCGGATCAGGATTTTGGCTTCTAAGACCCAGTCTTTGCAAAAGATACCAAAGCTGAGATTGCCGGGTAGTTAAGATACTCTGGCCATCCTGCATTCCATAATCCAACTCGATTGCCCGACGTCTCCCCTCATCCAATTGAGGGTTAGCTCCAATTATCACGTTCACATAGGTATGCCACATCTTATCGAACGGCGGCGCTGATGGCATATCCTTCGAACTTAGCGAAAGTATTCTCGCAAGAACAAAATCAATGTGTTTGCTTCGTCTGAAGCAGTAAGCTCGCATGTGCCATCTATATCCATCAAACCCTAAGGCATGCGGGGCAACTGTTCTCACAGATGGATCTGGCCCACTCATCGACTGATAGTTAATCTCGAGAGCATCCTCACGTTTGATCGCTCTGAGAATTTTTATTAAGGCCAACTTATCAACCAAGCGGATTGGATTAGGCACCGAGTCCATCGGAGGCGCCCAGCCGATGAAGCTTTCTGCTTCATCGATTACACCCATCTCCCGTGCAAGAAGCTCATCCAGATAGCGTAATCCGTCATCAGGGGCAAACTTTGGAGTGAACGTATCCGTGGCTACGTACGCTTTCACATTCTTATCGTAGACAGCATTTCCAGGTGCCTGTTCGAGGTAGCTCGCGAAGTCGATAGACGCTTGCGGCGCTGAGATTCCAAAGAATTCCAGCAGATCAGCTCGATTTACCCTCCCTTCCCACAAAAGCCTGAAGTCGATGAACTCCAAGCGTCGCATCTGCCCCCAGCGGCCTGCTTTTTTCGGTCGTTGGTCGGTCATCATTTTCTACCTAACGCTATGAGTGACCCGATCATAACACCACTAAAAACTAGACTCATCTACTTTTTATGAGTATCGTGCTGCCGTCACGACGATCCGCGTCTTCTTTTGGGGGGGTGTTCCATGGCTGGACAAATTGCGTTTTTCCCGGTGGGTAACGGCGACATGACCATGGTGCGGCTTGCTAACACCGACGCCACCACCATCATCATCGATGTCCGTATCCGCCAAGCGGCGGATGATCCAAACGATGAGACGCCGGACGTTGCGGGAGAGCTGAGGAAGCATTTACTTACGGACGGCGATCAACGGCCCTACGTCGATGCGTTTCTTCTCAGCCATCCTGACGAGGATCATTGCCTCGGTGTACGCAAGCATTTTTGGCTTGGGCCGATTGAGGACTACCCAGACGATAAGAAGCCGCAAGCTGAAAAACGAATCGTGATCCGTGAGATATGGTCGTCTCCCATGATTTTCCGGAGACGCAACTCACTCGGTCTGACGTTGTGCGATGACGCCCAAGCCTTCCATGTTGAAGCCAGGCGTCGAGTGCTTCGCTGGAAAGAACTTGGCTACGCACTGGTGGGTAATGCCGTTCGCGTTTTCGGCGAGGATGAGGGAGGGAAAACAGACGACATCCAGCCAATCTTGGTGAAGACCGGTGAGACATTCTCGACCATTGGCGGACACACCTATGGTGACTTCTTCAGCGCAACACTGCTGGCGCCTATGCCGAAGCAAGATGACGACACAGAGAAAACTCTTTCGAAAAACCACTCTAGTGTGATTTTGAACATCGAATTGGCTCCGTCGTCATTCAGCAGAAATAAAACTCGCTTCCTGACTGGTGGCGATGCCCATACCTCTATCTGGGAGCGAATTTGGGATCGCTACAAAGACACTCCTGAAGTGCTGGAGTACGACTTGCTCCAGGCGCCACACCACTGTTCATGGCACGCCCTTTCCCACGATAGCTGGTCGACCTATGGGGAGGATGCGGAGGTATCCAAGGACGCGAGATCTGCGCTGGGTCAGGCCCGTGAAGGTGCGATAATCGTCGCTAGCAGCAAGAAGGTGCTTGACGACAAAAACGACCCACCCTGCATCCGCGCTAAGCGAGAGTACGAATCCATTTTGGATGACGTCAATGGCCTATTCCTGTGCGTGGGTGACAAAGCCAAGCCCGAGACAATTCGGTTCGAGATTACATCATCTGGTTTGGTGAGGGCAGCAGTCGGGATTGCAGCGGCGAGCAGTGCTGTTGCAGCGGCGGCGCCTAGGGCAGGAGCAAAGAAGTGAGCCTCAATCTGATCGAGTGGGGCACCACACTCGCAGAGGGTGCGCAGGCACTGTCACTACCCTTGTCTAAAGAGGTTTATCGGGCATGCGAAAGGCATGAATACTTCCAGATCCAGGAGGTTCGGTCACTTTCAGACGGCGCAGGCTTAACCGAGATAATTGTGGTTAAGGCCGGCGACGGCTCGGTCGGCGCCCACAACCCAAACGGGATCTTGCGCAAGGAGTGGCTTGCGCTCACTGTGAACATGCAGGAAGACCCACCCGTTGGAGTGAGAGTTTTAAGGAAAGAGTTCCCAGTCCTAGGTCATCAAAATTACACACGTACTGGTGAGCCCCTTTCCTTATGCCTGTACAACAGTACCTGGACAGAGATTCAGCGCTCATGGACACCTCAAAAGTTTCTCGCTCGGGTGCTTTGGTGGTTAAGAGAGTCAGCGGAAAACTCGCTCCACCAAGGCGACCAGCCGTTGGAACAGCTGTTCTTCAATACACCGTTTCAAATAATCTTGCCAGCCAGACATGCCCAGGAGTCTTTGAATACTGCCCGCCGCTTGATTCTTGTGGAAGCCGAGTCAGGTAGCACTGAGGTAACCACTTACCTTGGATACTACGTAGATGCAAGCGCAGCAACAGCTTTGGGAATGAAAGGCATACCTACCCTTCGTGTTAACTTGCCGCCCGTTGAAAGCTCGCGCGTCGAGCGTTTCCCAGCGACCCTCGGCGACCTTGAACAATGGGTGAAAAAACGTGGGGGCTCCTTCTTTGACGAGCTTGCCAAAGCAATCAAACAGTTACTTGCGGTCACTGATCTTTCATCCAAGGAACAGCGTCCAAAATGCGTCCTGATTTTGCTATCTGTTCCTCGGCTCCGTAACGGCAAAGTGGATAAGGTTGACGACCTTGCTTACTGGGTCACCAGTTCACTGCTAGAGCTCGGTGAAGCTTGTGGTTTATTGTTTTATGATCAATACCAAGGTAAGTGGAGCGCCATCGAACTTGTAGGCCATGCACTAGAGGAACGATGGAAAGCGATATCGATTCTTCCGACTCAATTACGATATAAGCTGGACAAGCCGCTCATCCGGTCACTGTCACGGCTAGATTCTACGAGTTCTGAGTTTCAAGGTATTGTAGCCGGTGTTGGTGCTCTTGGCAGCGCCATGGTGGAAATTTGGACAAGAGAGGCTTGGGGTCAATGGACTTTGATCGATCCGGATCAAGCCATGCCCCACAACCTGACACGACACATCATTCTGGATCCATCGATCGGGGCCCCGAAAGTTAAAGCTGTTAAAAATATCCTGGATCAAATATTTCCTGAACAACCACCGCACGTGGCGATTGATGCTAGCGTTGTCGATGAAAATGTGGACATCTCGGCAGCACTAAACCATGCAAGCTTACTGGTGGACGCCACGACAACGTTGCACGTGCCGAGAGAGTTGGGTGAACGTAGCGGAACCCCTCGTACCGTAAGCGTATTCCTATCTCCTTCGGGGATGAGCTCAGCATTGCTTCTTGAAGCCTATGACAGAGGCATCCGCATATCGAGTATTGAAGCACAATACTATCGTGCGATACTCGAATCGCCTTGGGGTGAACTCCACCTCGACGGCCACAGCAAAGGTGAATGGGTTGGGAATGGGTGTAGAGATATTTCGCTTCAGCTTTCAGTCGAGCTCATTCGCCTTCACGCATCATTGCTAAGTCGTCAGGTAAGGCTTAGTCATGCCAAGCCGGAAGCGAGAGCGTGCGTTTGGGAGGTAGACGACGAAACCGGCGCGGTCGGGGCACACGAAATAACTATTTTTGCTTCGAAGGAGGCACGTTCGGACGGCTGGACAGTCCGCTGGGATGAAGGATTTATTGAACAAATCCGCAGCCTTAGATACCAAGCACTACCGAATGAAACGGGGGGAATCTTGCTTGGTTACACTGACCACCAGTTAAAAACGATCAGTATTGTCAAAGGCATGCCAGCTCCTCCCGATAGTATATCCACACCTACATCCTTCATCCGAGGATACGAGGGACAGGAAGAAGTGTTGCTTGAGACTCGCCGAAGAACGGCTGGGATTGTCGATTACATCGGTGATTGGCACTCTCACCCACCCAGGCACTCGTCCCGCCCAAGCTCAGATGATATGAATCTACTAGCATCTTTAGCCCTGACAATGGCAAATGATGGATTGCCAGTTGTCATGTTCATCATGGGAGAAACCGATTGCACAGTCTCTATCGGATCATGCTTTGAAGAATTCATGGATAAGCCATGAAAGCGGCAACGGCATGTCCCTGATACCGATGCCTCTACTGGAAGAAGCGACCTAATTATTGGCACGCCCGAAGCCCGAAAAAAAGAGCCAGAGACTTCGAGCAACACCCCTAAACCGCCCTCGGGCGGTTTTTCTCACTACACTTCAAAACCACCTGCAGATGGTCTGCGTAATGTGGCGAGCGCTACGCTCCGACTATCCCACCCACGGGAAGCAACCTTTCACCACCCCCATTTGGTGCCAGGTGCTGATGTCATCGGAAGTCATCGCCTCAATATATCTGAAGCCTTTATCTTTCAAACGGTCAACGTATTGATCCCTGCACCGCAGGCGAACACTTTCTTTACCTAAGCTCTCAAAGTGATCGAAAGCACGACCTAGCAAAGTTCCAATTGAGATAACCTCGCTACCAGGATCATCAACCGCAACTGATCTGATATGAGCATATCGTGCGCTTGGCCCTTGATTGCATTGATCCCTGAAGCCCTCTTCCGTGATGAAATCGTCATCCGAATGGCCAAAATGAACAAAACCTACCAAATCTCCATCCTTTTCTAGGACGAGGAAATTTTCAGGTCGCTGTTCAATCCATTCTTCAAAATCGTCCAGTGTCGCCGTCCCATCACCCAACCAAGAGCGATGCTCAATGCGATGACAATTCAGCGCGTCGCTAGGTGTAATGGTGCGGATTTCGTAATCGGACATGTCAAAGCCTTGCTGAGGATCGAAGGCGTAATGGTAAATCGCCAGCGCGCTAAGCGCATCAGCTGAAAGCATGGACAAGCAGGTGCTGAGGCTAAGACAGGCAATCGGCTGAAAAGCTGGACGCTGCGAGAGCGCATTCGCGAGGGTAATGCGGGACGTAGGGTAACGATGTTGGGTGGAAACCTTACGCCAAATAAGCTCTCCACCTACCAATTCTGGCTATGTACACGGCTACTGTTCAACCAAGGCAAAGACCTTCAGCAGAAACAGATACGTGCGGCTACCGGCAGGGCTGGAACATCCAGCAGCTGCTGCGTAACGCGGGAGTCTCCCTGTACGGCTTAGATCCAGTCTTCTTCGCGATGGGTCATTTGTGTGCTCCAGAGAGTGGTATCGCCTCTACCCTAGCCTACGGATCGAAAGGTTTCAATGGCCTCGCAGCGCTCGGCGCCCCGAATCGCCATCGAGCGGGCACGCCTATGCCTCAACATGGCAGATCACGATTTTAACGACGTGAACCAATCCGCATAGGGCGTGTTGGTGACCTTGTGCCGGTTATAGTCAGGACTACCGTCAGTCCACCAGACGGGGCCTCGCTCTCCCAAGGCTATCTTGGCGATGTTAATCGCCTCCCTTGCGGACTTGAGGGCGTTATCGTCCAGATCAGATTTCGCCTGCTTCACATCTCGCCTGGCGCGCATGAGCTCCTTCACAAGCTTCTGGCGCTCCTCGTCAGGCAAGGATGGGTTGGAGCAACGCCAGAGCCTTTTGTTGACAAGGAAATATCGGCCATCCGGTGTTATCGGATACATCGCGGTTGTCTCCGCATTCGAGTCCTGAAGAGATGACTCATCATCCTTGGTGCTCGTTTCAAACGGTTTCACAAGGGCATGGGCGTCCAAGGTCTCCTGGCAAGCAGGACTGACCAAGGTCAGAATCTGCATGTGGCAAACCTGGCACAGGCGAGTCAGCAAGATCCTATTCAGACAAGGACGATCATCAATGCAACGAGTCAGGTTTGTTCGACATGGCGAGAGTGCGGCTAACGCGGGCCATCCGAGCCGTGATCATGAAAGCATCCCTTTGACCGCCCTCGGCTTGCATCAGGCACAGACGGTGGCCAGGTCATTTTCGACTGCTCCTGACCTTATTGCCGCCTCACCCTTTGCACGAGCGCAGGCCACAGCCTTAGCAACAGCAGCTGCCTTCCCCTGCGCGCCTGTTGAGACTTGGCCGATCCAAGAGTTCACGTATCTGGAGCCTACTCGCTGCGTCGACACTACAGTCGCTCAGCGGAAGGGCTGGGTAGATGAATACTGGCTGAAAGCTGATCCCGCACATCGCGACGGATGCGGCGCAGAGTCTTTCCTGGATTTTGTCGCTCGAGCGCAGGCCTGTCTCTATCGAATCGCTGAACATTCAGCCGCAGAAATCATCATTTTCTCCCATGGGCAGTTCCTGAACGCAATCGCTTGGCTGCTGGAAACCAAACCTCAGATTATCGATGGACGTGCCATGGCTGACTGGCGAAGATATGAAATAGATAATCACATCCCGAACTGCTTTGGTTTCTCCATTTCGAGGAGCGTTCCCGACGCACCTTGGGCACTCGGCAAACGCAATTACTGAGGAGCTAGACTGGCTTTTATGGGACTCAACGACTCCGACGATACATCTCCAAACGAGCTCACGGCACGGGAGGTTTACCAGGTGCTGCGCGAAGTCGTGCTTGGACGCCGGGGAATGACGAAGGTTGGCTCACAGACGTGGGACGACGTTTACGCCTGCCACTTTGAAGTGGATGTGGAAGGGTGGCGCATCTCGATTTACAACGATTGCGATGAGCTCGACTACTGCGAACAGGCGGCGAGCCCAGGTGGGCAGCGATGGAATTTTGATCCAGGCGCTCGGACAGATCCAATTGCGCTGCTATCCGCTTGGGAGCATCAGAGCCTGGAGCGCATGTTAAAAGCGCTCTAGAAGCCCTCTGGCGCGCCCCGTTGGGGACGGCTGTCGTAAACCAAGCCACTGCGTGGCTCGGCCCTCCGGGCTCCCATCCTCGCACCTCCGACCCTCCTGGTCTGCGCGCTCCGCTTGCTTATTGATTCGAACGCATTACCTAGGCTGCAGCAGAGGATATGATTGATGTTGTTGCATCCCACCAGCAGGGCATCTCAGGGCCCACCTATGACCACAGACCCGAGTAAGGGAACCGATAAGCAGATCTCTGATGCATACGAACGTAAGCGAAATCGCGAGCGGCCAGCATTCTTAAGACAAGAGACGCTTGATCGCATTGCCAGTGATCACGCAAAAGAGCTTAGGGAGCTCGGTTCGCGTCAGGAGAAGCGTTGATGAGCCTCTGCTAACCCACTTCAATTGGCCCGGGAAGCCGAAACTGCAGCCGTCCTCCGAGCTAGACGCTCCCCTAATGACACCCAGGAGTTGGGCCACCGAGCGCACCCAGCTGATAGTCCGTCACTGCTTGAAATTGGTGCTCAGCAATTAGCCGTAAGCGCTCCAGTTCTGCACCTGTCACCCCTCCCGCTTCGGCTTCGTGATACCGCCTCATAGCCTCCACGGCCTGGGCGTACATGGGGTCGTCTGGCATCAACGCTCTGCTGAGATCCTTCCGCTTCATCGTCATTTCGCTCACGTCGGGATAGGAGGACTTGTGTCGATAACGACCACTTGATGCTTTTCGGGATAAGGATCGTCAGGCTCCCCGAGGAACCAGCTCAGCGACTCATAACCCATGATTCGTCCTTCGCGGACGACGTCTGAATAACACGCAACAGCGTCTTCCAATGCCGAGCAATCGGATCTTGGAATCAGAACAGGCAGCTCAGGATCGTATTTTCGGAGCTCCTCTATCAACTCACCCACGTTCACACTGTTGTCCTCGAATGCTGGCCATGTGCAGGCCGATGGTGATGTCATTCAAGGTATATGCCCAGTCCTGAACGTCAAGGTCACCACTCCCCTCGCTGGACAGTTCGAAGACCGACATGATAGTTTCCCGCGACCGATGTATCTGGATCGGGCGGTCGGCTCGCGAAGGCCTCAGTGCCACAGGTTGTTATACCCTTCTCAACGCACGCATTTCGACAATAGTCAGCGGGCAGCCGACGCCTCGACGTTATTGGAGAACTGCCAATGCGCGTACCAGTACATCCGAACGACCTCCTCCGTAACACTGGCCTGAAAAAGATCGCCAAAGACCTGCAAAAGCTGTGGCGTGGCCCAAACCCACTCACCCACACATCAGCCCTGGAGCTTCTTGCCCAAGGACTTGGCTACAGCGGCTACCAGGATCTCGCGGCTTCCGCGACAGAGCAGATGCCAGCAGGTACCTTCCCAAGTCAGTCTGCCGTGAAGCAGGCCCTGATGCTCTCCATCAAAGCGGCTATGACACCCAGCGACTGGTTTTCCTCAGACCAAGCGGCGATGGCGCAGATGATAAAGTCGCTACGCTTTCGCGCCCTCTCGGCCTTCAAGGTACCGAGTAGCGTTTTCCAGCCGCCACGTCATGGTGAACCGTCCAGTGGGTCGGATATGCGGGTCTTGAGGGATCGAATGGCGAGGTCAGCACAACAGCTCTCCTCCCAATTGCTAACCGGTGAAGAACTCGAAGCTCTCAGCAGGGCCATCACGGCCACGGAGAGCCTGCGTGATCAGGCACTGATGAGCTGCATGATGGCCGGACTGCGGACAGGGGAATATCTAAGGGCGAGGCCCAGCGACTTTTCTGTAGATCAGGAGCGCTCCCTCTTTGTTTCTCGTGGCCCCAAAAAAGCGCGAGTCACAGTGCCTCACAAATACTGGACACCCATCAGCCGCTTCATCACTACCGCGAACCTGGAAGAGAACGCCCTTCTGTTCCAATCCAAAAGAAGCCCAGACATTTCCATGTCGCCTTTGGCCCTCAGAAAAGTGTGCGAAGCTTGGGCAGATAAAGCTGGCATTGATCCAGCCAAAGTCAGTCCTCTCACGATTCGTATGTCCGTAAAGTGGAACGCAGCTATGAAGGTGGCCAGCGGGGTTAATCCGCTTTCAAGGGTGGAAATGCAAATGGGCCATTGGCCCGTATTGATGACAATGCGTTACCTGGACGGCACCTTGAAGACCAAGCGAAGTGATTGAAATGTGACGATCAGGGTGGGAGCGATGATGACCAAAACAGCCATATTTGATGCGTTCGGCACGGTTGTGCGGATAGGCCACAGAACGAACCCTTACGGCCAACTGCTGCGGGAAGGCATCAAGCAAGGCCGGCGCCCTCACTCTGGTGATGCACACGTCATCATGACGCTGAACCTGGATCTGCATGAGCTCGCCGTGCACCTCGGCATCCGGCTTTCAGAACCTCGGCGGGTCGAGATCGAGTCCGCTCTGCAGGCCGAGCTCAACTCCATCGAGGCATATCCCGATGCAATTGAGGCGGTCGCCATGCTCCGCGAGCGTGGCGTTGCTCTCGGAATCTGCAGCAACCTCGCCAAGCCGTATGGCACGGCAGTGCAGCGGCTGTTTCCGAGCATGGACGCCTATGCATTCAGCTTCGAGATCGGTGCTGCTAAACCCGATCCTCGTATCTACCAGGCCCTATTGGAGATGATTGACGCCAGGCCGGGGCAATCTGCCGTGGCAACTGCATCTGAGGCGTGGATGGTAGGCGACTCAGCCCGATGTGATCGAGACGGTGCCCGAGCAGTTGGCGTTAAAGGTCACTACTTAGATCGCTCGGGTGCTTCGCCCATCCAGGATTTGGTGCAATTTGCTCACCTCATCTTGGAGTAACCATGCAGCGGCGAGGACGCTTCAATGCTGAACCTTGCGCCTCTCATCTCTCCCCTGCTGATAGGCCTGGATGACCATAGGCATGCGGCAACAGCGTTCCGCCGCTGAGCCAAGGCGCAACGCTTAGGGCTCACCGTTGCAGGGACAGCTGTCGTGAAGCGTACCCTGGCTTCGCCAGGGTGCGGCCCTATCGGGTCTCCATCCTCTCGCCTTTGGCGCATCGTGGGCCGGCGCGCTCCGCTTGCCATTTTGCCAATCAGTGCTGCGTCTGACCCAGTTTGCCAGCCTTGTGCAATTGATAGTCGATGACAGTTTGGTATAGGTGGTCAGCCTCCAGGCGGAGCCGATCCACCTCATCCGCAGGGCGTCCTTCATCGACTGCTTTCTGGTGAGCACGGATGGCTCCGAGGGCTTGCTGTAAAAAGGGCTCTCCAGCCTCAGCCATTCCTAGAATCGTCCTCTTCATTATCAGCACCCATCCTGCCGGCTGGCACGGGGTGTATCCAGGTACTCCATCTCGGCGTTCCAGGTCATAACGAATCTTTCAAGGTCACGGAAAACAGGGCCCGACAGCCAAGTTCGCATAGCCAGCGCTCGGTGCCACACGTTTTCTAGGCTGCGCATTTGTCGATTAACCAGCATGTCACGACCCTCCTCCATTACCAACACCAGCTCACATGTACCATCGTCCATTATTCCCCTGGAACCTGGTCTATCTCGAGAAATCCGGCCTGCTCTAGTCCTGCTCTCAGGACAGCCAAAGCGGCCGTCGGTACTGCCAACCAAAGTAGGTTGCGAGCGCGAGTTACAGCTACATACCCAATACGCCCTACCTCAGTATCCACTCCGTTCAGCATGGCTTCGATGTTGGCCCGATTGGCCACATACAAGACGGCATCAATACTTTCGCCTTTAACCTGGTGAACGGTTTTCACCCGGGCCTTAGGCTCCTGCTCAACCTCGACTTCAAGCTCCGGGCTAAGAGGCCCGGCAGGCAGCAAAGCGCGTGTTAGCCGGCGTGTCAGCCCATCCAATGACGCCAGACCAAAATCACGCTGGATTTCACGAAGTAGCTGAGCAACTCGTTCTTGTAGCAGAGGAAGCCATTCGCCTGAGGCTGGCAAACTTGAAGCCGGTAAACCTTGAGCAGGATCTCTGGTGAACAACCACAGTCGACGTCGCAGCTCGCGCAATTCATGGTGATGAGCGACGCCACTCAACCTATTGAGCAGTCCAGGGGGTGGGCTATCCAACTGGCTGAAAACGCCACGCGCGACCATCCTGAATGCCCCTAGAAAATCGGAGCGCTGATCTCGAAGTAATGCAGCTTCAGCAAACAGCTTTACTGCTCCCCGGCCTTCAGGATCTTTTTCTCCCGACAATCTGGAGGCCATTGCAGCCGCGCGACATACGACAGCAGCTCTATCTGGGTTGATTGCTTGCCGATCAAGGGCTGCATGGAAAGCATCCAGCAGTGAAGGAAGCGCCTGCTCACTATAGCCAATGAAGTAGGCCCCTAGGGGTGGGGCGGCGTGATCACGATCAGGATCATCTGCCCTTCCCGAAAGGTGATTCGCGATGTTCAGAATAGAAGGCAGGGAGCGATAGTTTCGGGTCAGGCGGTAGGGAGCAACGCCATCCCGCTCATGGTAGTTCCGCAAGAAGAGACCGTCGGCATCGGCGAACTCGTAGATTGCCTGACTTGGATCGCCAATAAGCGACACTTGCACACCTGCACCGATTAGAAGCTCCAGAAGTTCCTGATGCAGGGCTCCAATGTCCTGAGCTTCATCGACGATGATATGAGGGTAGCGTCGAGCCAAAGCTCTTAGCACCACGGGCTGCTCGCTTAGGACGCGGTAGCACCAATAGCGGCCCAGATCGTGCGTATAGCCGCCCAAGCGTCCCAGTCGAGCAACCACACGGCTAGCATCCGCCTGGTTGAGCAGCATCTCGTTGCCATGGACTGTGTAGTAGAAGTGCGGCTGACCTGCGTCGAATCGAACCTTGATCTCGCTTACAGGTATCGGGTGATCCCGCGTTGGGCAATTGAACCCGGCAAGGAAAGGCTCCCCACCGGTCACTAGAAAAGCCGTCTGGTTAGCCCCCATTGTTCGATGAGCATGAGCCTTCATGACCTGGGTCGTGATGAAGCCATCCAAGGTATCTATATCAACCCTGTTTCGACCGGATCCGCTCGGCAGTGTTTGAGAAAGCTCCTGGTAACCTTTGCGAAAAGTCTCTACTGCAACATTAGAGAATGACAGCAGCGCTATGCGTCCCTTCGATCCAGCAAAGCGCCGGCGCATTTCGACCAGACGCTGAATCGCAGTAGCCGTCTTACCACTTCCCGCACATGCCGTAACGGCTAGCGGTAAAAAAGGAGCATCAATGACGAGCTGCTGCTCTGGGGATGGCTCTATCATTCGGCCTACGCTCCTAGCCCGGCATCTGGCACACATGTGCGATAGCATCAAGTATGTAGGGCGGAACCTCACAGGCCGCTCCCTCCCCAATTACATAGGCCAGGCTCTGTCCAAAGCGGCCTTTCTGTACATTTTTCTGGGTAGATGGGCGCTCAAACATCCCACAAAACAGGGCGCGCGCTTTGGCTGCATCGTCTGGGGCTGCATTGACCACGACCTCAAGGCTCTCAGCAATCTGAGGATGAAACTCAGCTAAAGCACTCGACATGGCTGTGCGGTTGATTGGGTGTAGAGCTAAGTCGTATTCCAGTGTTTTAACGCCATGAAAAACACGGACATATCTGTCCTGTAGCTCTAGCATATTCGCGGTGTTGTCGGAAACCTGAACTGCGGCGCCTAAAGCTGGATACAGGGGTTGGGCTGGTTGACCGGGAACCACGACTCCTGATGGGTCGGCGTCTGTGATCAACGCGACAGGAATTTTCAGAGCGTTCTCGCCAAACAGCGGAAGGAAGGAGTCAAAATTGAGCCCCTCGACGCTGATCAGGCTCACTCCATGCCCACGCAAGTCGAAACCTGCTGCGGTTGCCAGAGCATCGACGAGCATCATCTCTGCGGCCCCTTCTACGAAAATAACCCGACGCGCAAAGAACAGTTCCGCGCGGGTAACATCGAGATAGCGCTCTAGCTTCTCCCGCTTGCCGTTTCCAAACCTTACTTCGCGCGGGAAGAACGTCTCGACGCGTCCCTCCGACTCCACCAAGCACACGAGGCAATCAAGATTTGCGTTACTGGCAAAGTTGGGTGAATGGCTCGTCACGAAGAGCTGAACAGGTTGCTCCCCCTCCACCTCTTGCAAGCTCGCCAGATATCTCAAAAGCACAGCCTGCAGTTGAGGATGGAGGTGAGCTTCCGGCTCCTCCACGATCAGGCCGCGATATGCAGCGTCAGAGTTTCGGGCAAGCTCACTGAGTACCACAGCCATAAAGATCAGGTTGTTGAAACCTAGGCCGTTCTGCTCGAGTTCGAAGTCGTCCACAGAAAGTGTCAACCTAGTAGACAGCCGTTGAAAGTCGGAGGCACTCAGTCCAACGTTGAGAGCTTGGCGCAGTTGCGCTCCGAGCATCGCATTGTGACGATCAGCAATTGCTGTCTGTGTACCTCGAATAGGTGCATGATCCCGAAGCTCATCATCCAGTCGCTGCAATGCTTCGTTGATGCCTTGGCGCCCCGCATCATCTGTCAGTAGGTGCAATAGGCGCGAAAGCTGACTGCTCCTCCCTGGACGCAGGCCTTGCGCTGCATCACGAAGCGGCTGCAGATAGACCCCTCGCAAGTTTTCGATCATGTCTGCAGTCAGGGACACCTCTTGGTAATCGCCACACCAGCGACGCACTCGTAAGCGCCCTCCTTGGTCGGCATCTGAGTAGCACACATGGAAATGCGCTTCTACTTGGCCGCCGGCGATAGGCTTGAGCGCTGCCAGAAAATCAGCCTCGTCATCGGGCCTCAACCCTCGGAAGACGTAGTGGAACTCAATGTCTCCAGCCTGCTCTCCCTGCGGAGAACGGTGCCGATCTTCAGCTCCGAATCGGGGGTATGGCTCTTCATAACCAGCCAGCAGGGCTCGTAGCGCATCGACTACAGCACTCTTGCCTACGTTATTCGCTCCAACCAGAACATTCAGGCCGGGCTGAAAACGTAGGTGCACGTCACGCAGCTTGCGAAAGTTGCGGATATTCAGTTCAGCCAGATGCATGTTAGCGCCCCATCCTTGGTTCTATTATTAGCTACCGCAGCTCGCACCAGCGGCGCGTCCCTGGGAAGGCAGTGTAGGGTCGAACATGATGGAGTTTAAAGGTGCAAGCGCATGCTCTGTAACGTCTGCTTCTGGGCAGTTAGCTCGGGCACACCTAGACCCGGTAAAGACGTCGATACTACGACCGCTTTTGGCCGGTAGCTGTTTGCAGCGAACGGCGACGATGTAGGCCATCTGTTAATGACCTTTCTCAGCAGGCCTGCCAAGGGCGTGCAGTTGGTAGTCGGTGACCGCCTGGAAACGATGTTCAGCCATCAACCGAAGGTGCTCCAGCTACGCTCCAACTACCCCCGCAGCCTGGGCCTGATGGTAGACCTTTAGAGCTTCAACGGCCTCGTGTACAGAGGGTGGTCTGGCATAAGTACCTTGCTCAGATTTAGTTTCACAATCCCTCCCCCCTTTCGCCACAGCGACCCCACACGACGTCATGCCAGCAAGGCTTGTATTTAGCCTACCACTGCTGATCAGCTTGGACGGAGTGAGCGTACATCAATGCTTCATCCGCGAGCTCCAACATGTCGGCCAAGGTTCCTGAATCGACGGCATGCATGTCACGTAGTGCGTATGCGTGATGCAGAAGCTCCCTGTGATGCTTCTTAGGGGCGATGAGCAGGGCCTCGGTGTCGTTGAGCAGCTGTCGCCACTCTTGGATCGACATTACGGGCAGATTGGTGCCTGTCATGGCGGCATTCTCTATAGCTGTATGGGCATACAGTATTCGGAAACTGCCCGGCTGCATAGGTACTACGGACGAAATGCTCCTGCGATGAGAACAGATTGGTCGCTGGAACGAGGTGAGTTTTAGCTGGGAATGGCGATGCGTCGCCCAGATGGAGAGATTGTTCCGCTGAGGCAAAGCCACGCCGCAATGGGGGGAAAGTAGGGTCAAAATTTGTCACGCTTCGATGGCGCCCGATTTCGACATGTTATGTTTGGGCTATCCCCCAAGGAGCGGAATCATGGATCAGATTACCCAACTCGACGACAGCATCGAGCGTTTGGCCCGTATCGCGGATGAGCTTGAGCAGCAGGTAGCACCGTGCCCCGCATCCCGATTGAGATTGATCACCTGGGTCACCGACTGGGTAGGTAGTCCATCAAGATTGGCCGAGCTTGAGCAGGGTTTGCCGAGCATTCCGCAGGGCCTAGTTTCGGCTTACACAGCCTGGGTTCACTCAAACCGTGGGTGATAGCCCGTCGCGTCCAATAGTCTTCACGGCTTTTTCACATGCGGTGTGGGAACGTTAGCTATCCCTACGTGTGATAGAAGCTCCCTTGCCCGCCCCCAGCGGGCTTTCTTTTGCCCGCAATGACCTTCATCGCAGGAAGCCAAGAATCCGTGATCGCTGGCATAAGTGCTCAGCGACCACCAGAGTGCTGACTTTGACGACTAGGCCACTTGCTTCACTGTAGGCCGCTGATCAGTCGCGAGTCGCCTTGCACGATCCACTCCCCAAGCCAAGGCCCGAGTCATCGACTCACCTAGTCGAGAGTCGAATGCCTCTTCGTGAAGGGCCATGCCACAGCCCGCGTACACGCCGATGAACATCTGTGTCTGGCCAGTTCTGGAAAGCCTCACTTGGACATCAATCGAGGTGCCGTCATCCAGCTCCTCGTCATGGCTCCGGTGATGAAGCACAGGATCGGCCCAAGCCCAAAAAACTTCACCGCGTATACGCATGCCGCTCTCCTACGACTTTAGTCTTATAGTCCATCAACCATAGCGCGGGATGATGACGTTTCAACCTTCCAGGAGAGTGACTGCCCTAATTCAGACAACCGGCAGAAAATCCCTACAAAACAGAGCCCTAGGCATACGCTGCAGGTGTTGATGCTCCACGAAGCGGGTCAGCACCCGCGCCTGCCAAAACGTGGCCCCATCACCATAGAAAAAGCCCCCATCAGGAGGCTTTAGCAATCTACCGATAGAACGTGTTACTGGGCAAGCCAGCCTTCCACCACGTCAGAACCGTACTCAGCTTTCCATTCCTTGAGCAGCTTGTGATTGCCGCCCTTGGTTTCGATGAGCTCGCCGTTGTGGGGATTCTTATACTGCTTAACCTGGCGCGCACGACGCGGGGCCTTCTCAGCTGCTGCTGGGGCAGCGGCACGACGGTTGGCTTGAGGATCCAAAATGTTGATAATGTCGCGCAAGCTGTAACCGTACTCGGCCAGCAAGTCACGCAGTTTGGTCTCAAATTGAATTTCTTTCTGCAGCTCGGAGCTGCCTTTGAGTGCTTCGAGCTCAGCGAGCTGGGCGGCAAGTTGTTGCTCGAGTTGACGGAACTCAGCCAAGCGAGACATAGGTAATCCTTTTTAGGTCTAGTAGGGAACTGGCTGACATCCTAAACCATCGCCGAGTTTTTTGTTTTCCTGGCAGAGGCTTCATTCACCGAAAAGCTCGTCCAAAGTTACGAATGCCGCTCCGGTCTCAGCCGCAGCTCGTACTTTCCGCTCAATCACATCTGCAATCGGAATGCGCCGTCCAAGCGCCTTGTAGATATCGTCACCAGACATGCATATCACTTTTCGACCACGACCGAATGCTTGCAACCCGACCGAGGTGAAGCCCCCATAGCTGATGAACAAGCCACGGGCCCATGCAGCTTTCTGATCGACCTTCCCGTGAAATCCGTGTAGTTCATTGGCGCCAATGGGATCTCGTACCCACTTCGCCTCCACCAAGTAGGTTTCGTTTCCGAGCTGGAAGCTACCGTCAATTTGCTCCCCAACCAGCCGAAATGGTGCTCGCGCTTGTAATCGCGAGCTGTCGAACAAGTCCTTCAAAAAGCCTTCGAAGGCATAGCCCCGAGCATGGGGAGCTAGGTCTCGAATTTCATATAGCCGCTTTCTCAAGGTGTCGTAAAGCGGCCATTGATCAACCACGGCGGCAGCGGCAAGCGGATTTACTATTACATCACCCACCTGGCCAGGCGAGCGAGCCGACTCCAAAAGTGATAGGAAACGACCCTCAGCATTGACGATGGTCTCCTCAGCTTTGGTTTCCTGTCGCAGCGTTTGGCGATACGTCCATAGGGCCTCAAGCACTCGGCAAGCTGTGGGCCGATCTACATTTTGTAGGAGGTATCGCAAGCGCTTGGCTTTGGAGGTGCCTTCCTTCTTGAACATCTCATGATCGATGTCAATGTTGAGTTCCTCTAGGAAAAACACGCCCATGGTGCGGTCGGAGAAGTCGAGAACATACCCGCCCCCCATACCAAAAACCGAATCGAGGAACCGCATCTCAGTGGACTTAAAATTTGCCATACCTTGCCTTTCCTTGTCCCGCAGCACAGTCACAGGGCAGCTCAAAATCACCCAGTCAGACCCAAGTGTAGAGCCTCATCCAAGGTAGGGATGGTTCACACAGCAGGACTTTGAAGCTATAGCAAAGTGAGCCTGCCTGGGGCCCGGCGTCTTTATTTCTCTTCTCGCAACACCGCTCGACAGGTGACCTGCCATAAGGCACATCACAGCGTACCAAATGTAGTGGCTGGCCATCTTTGCCAGAGTACATCCTTGAGGAGCAGAGCAAATGGTAGTAGTGCTTTTCTATAGAGTTTATGCGATAACTCCGACCAACCAGCCCATCGTATCGAGCTAACACTGCAGGAGGCATATAGCCGTGAAAGAATTTACTGCCCCATCATCAAACATCGCTATGTTTCATGATGAGGAAAGGCATTTCCTTGAGGCTCTTACCCGCTGGAACTACTTCCCCAACCAAAAAGACTCATCCACCGAACTCCCACCCTGCTTTTCAACAAAGCGCTTCACACCAGAAATTGCGGAAGAACTGGCACGAGCAGAACTATCCAAGGATCGCAGACTCTATTGGTTTGACTTAGTAGAATATCGAGCAACGCGATTCAACAATGTCCCAAGAGTTCTAGGATTAATCCACCCGCTAGCATACTCGAGAATTTACGCCAAAATAAAAGAGCACAGGCAAGAAATTTGGGAATTGATGCAAGATAAGAACAGCGCCATCACCCCGCAGCAGCATAATGATGGGCGCCTATTCATTATGAATTATGAAGACCATGAAACCAAAACGAAAAATAACTTAGAAATCAGCTTTGCCGCCGCCTTTAGAGCCCATGCCGACGTGGCAAATTGCTTCGGATCAATTTATACCCATTCGCTGGAATGGGCTATTCAAGGCTATGAACAGGCCAAAGAAGGGCTGCGTGATCGCAAAAATGGGCATTGGAGTTCCGGACTTGATGCAGTGCTACGGAATGCAAAGCGCAACGAGACATCTGGCCTACCTATTGGCCCCTGCACCTCAAGCATCGCAGTAGAAATAATTCTTGCTGCAGTGGATAAAGAGCTGGCGGGAAAGTTTCGATTCATGCGATACATCGATGACTACACAGCTTATTGCGACACCCACCTTGAAGCCCAAGAATTTATTAGAGCCCTTAACATCGAGCTAGCCAAGTACCGCCTCGCGCTTAACCTAAACAAGACCAAAATCACCGCGCTTCCAGATCCTTCAATCGACTCCTGGGTCACTAAGCTAAACAATGTCACTCCCTGGAGAACCGACTCTAATGGAGCCGTGACACTTTCCACGCAAGAGGCAATAAATTTCCTAGACTACGCCGTGCAACTAAATAAAGCAGAACCTGATGGAAGCGTTTTGAAGCTTGCCGTCGGACTGATCTGCCATCGAGCGCAGAACGATACCGCAGGAACGGTATTCCAGTATGTTCTCAACCTAGCCTGGCATTATCCAATTCTGCTGCCAATGCTGGAAAAAATTGATGCCACCTCCGATTACTACGACAAGGATCTCGTGGTACTGAAACTCAATAAAATTCTTGAGATCAACGCGACACACCGGCGTACTGATGGGATGTGCTGGGCAATGTACTACTTGAAAAACCTGAAATCCCAGCCAACTGAAGAAAATGTAGCCCTAGTAATCCAAACCTTAGACGCAGCCGCGATCACCTTGCTCAGCACCTTTGAATCTGGAATAGAATCAGCGGTCGCATATGCAAACGCGATAATCGAAAAAAGCACTCTCTATGAGCTCGATCAGAACTGGATCTTATTGTACCAGCTGTTCTTCCACGAAATGATCGGCAACCCTTATCCGGAGGACACGACATTTGAAGTTCTCAAGAAACATGATGTCCAATTTTTAAACCCTCCTGAGAAGGACTCTAAAGCTGAGGACTATTGTTTCTATTACTCCAACCCATTTAGGGATGAAGGTGAATTTCCGGTTAATTTCCAAGATTACCTGGAAGGTAAGCGTTGAGGTAGCTAACGGCCAGGGTATACAGGTGCCCTGGCCTTGCACATTAACTACCGCTCTATTTGCAGTAGACCGTCCAGAGCTCATCGACCCGCGTTGTGAAACTCTGGCTCATCATTTCCCGACGCATACCCCAGCTCGGATCCACAGGCACGCTGGCCAGCCGCATGGTGCCCCTACCCCATCTACCATTCACGGCATCGAGCACTCCCATCAGCTTTTCACTCGCCACTGGCTGAGCCGCCGCGAACAGATCACCCGTGATTTCGTTCGGCTGGCTCAGGTCGAGCAGCAGCACCTCTGCTTTGCTGTACCGGAAGCCCTCACGGAACACCCTCTCCACGCCCTCTTGGGCTGCCTTTGTCAGCAAACGCGTGTCATCCGTGGGATATGGCAACTCGACTAGAATGCCGTTGGCATACTTGGCCTCATCCGGATTGAACATACCCGTGCGGATGCTCACCCGTAGGCGCTTGCAAAGCGACTGCTGAGCGCGGAGCTTTTCAGCGGCTCGCGAGGTGTAAGTGGCCACGGCCTCTTTTATCGGAGCCAGCTCGGTCAGCCGGGTACCGAACATCCGGCTTGAGCAGATCTCCTGTTTCGGCGGGTCGGGCTCATCGAGGTCGAGGCAGGTGGTACCGCCAAGCTCGCGGACTGTCTTTTCCAGCACCACGCTGAACTGTTTTCTGAGCGACCAGGCATCGGCATGCGCAAGCTCCCAAGCGGTACGGATGCCCATAGCCGCCAGGTGGGCGGACAGACGACGGCCAATGCCCCAGACGTCTCCTGCGTCGCATTTCTTGAGTACCCAGTCGCGCTTCGTTTGGTCTCGTAGATCCACTACTCCACCGGTATGGTTCTGCCATTTTTTCGCGGCATGATTGGCGAGCTTGGCCAGCGTCTTTGTCGTAGCAATGCCGACGCCGACTGGGATGCCTGTGCGGCGGTACACCTCTGCCCGGATCTGTCGCCCAAGCCGCTCCAAGTCGCCAGGCATACCGGTGAGCTCAGCAAAGGCTTCGTCGATGCTGTACACCTCTGCTGCCGGTACCATGGACTCGATCACCGACATGACCCTCTCGCTCATGTCACCGTAGAGCTGGTAATTCGACGAGCACGCCACGATGCCATGCTTTCGGAGCTTGTCTTTGATCTGGAAGTAAGGTTCGCCCATCTTCACGAACGGCTTGGCATCCGCCGAGCGTGCGATCACGCAACCATCGTTGTTACTAAGCACGACCACAGGCTTCGTGCGAAGGTCGAGGCGGAACACCCGCTCACAACTCGCGTAGAAGGAGTTGCAGTCAATGAGGGCGAAGACTCGCTCAGGCTTTGTCATGGCTTCGCACGCTGTAGGTCACGACACCCCATACCTGGAGCTCCTCCCCTTCGAGAAGGTACCTAGACGGGTAGCGCGGGTTCTCCGATTTGAGCACCACTTGACTGCCGTCCCGGGCAAGTCGTTTGCACAACGGCTCGCAGTTCACGGCAGCGATGACGATGTGGCCAGGCTCAGCTTCGATGGAGCGGTCAACTATCACCAAGTCGCCGGGGTAGATGCCGGCGCCGATCATGCTGTCCCCTTCCACACGCACCAGGTAGATGTGCGGAGCCCGGACGTCGAGCAGCTCATCAAGCGAGATACGCTTCTCAAGGTGATCGGCTGCCGGCGAGGGAAAGCCTGCAGGGACGTGAAAGGAAAATAGTGGGAGCTTTGTGCCGCTGGGTTCGAGGGGGCCGAGGATGGTGAACATGACGAAAACGCCTATACTGTATATGTGTACAGTTAAGCGTTTTGGCATCACTTGGTCAATCCACCACAGGGCAGATTAGATGGCCGGCACCTCGAGCGTGGCCCCCTGCGGGGCACGGCTGTCGTAAACCGCACCCAGGCTGCGCCTAGGTACGGCCCTACCGGGCGTCCATCCTCACGCCTTTGGCCCATCCTGGCCGGCGCGCTCCGCTTGCATTCTTTGCTCACTTAGTGAGCGTACTACGCCTTAACTTATCGTCGACCCGCGATATGAACGCTTAACCGTGTCCAGCGTCACCAGCAGGCATGGAATCAACGCCAGCCTGATCCGCAAGTGGATGATGCTGCATCAAGAGATCCACCACCTGGCGCAGTAGCTCCCTAGCGGTTACTGCAGCGACAGGCGGTGCTAGAAATCCTTGAGTCGTGTACTTGGCTGTAGGAAGGGGGGATCGAGAGCCGCCCCAAAGCAGACTCCATCTTGGAAGGAGTAATCAGATGTCAACCTTATCCCTGGCAGGATGCACTCATGCAATCAGTAGATTGGACTTCGAGCAGGATCAACAGTGGCCGGACACTCCCCAGAACCGCCATTTGCTAGCCGCGTATGGGGCTGCTTGTGAACAATCATCTAACTGCGCTATTGCTGCACTGACCGCAGAGCGAGGCGGATGGAGAAACGTTGAGGAGTACAAGGCTAAAGCTGCGCACTGGGAGACCGTGGCGAACACTCTCGGAGCTGTATTGAGCATGGAAATCCATGGGGGAAGAGAGAACATTCTGCTCCCAGATCCCTGGAGCTAGCGAGGGCTGAAGCAGGTTGCTGGGCCACCGACAGGAACCTAGGTCTCTCGTTATACCGTAGCCGAGAGACGGGTAGTCATCACCTCGGCAAGTTGTCTTGATGAGCTCTACGTGGTCAAGGCTGGCAACCGACTTGATAAAAGCCCAGCGGCTGTCGCATTCAGCATCGCGGGAGTGAGCTTGTCCCTGAGCACCCATTTGCAGGCCACGATCTCATTGCAAGCGACAGGCCTCTCTTCATCATCGAAATGCGTGGTGAACACGTGGTGGACAGTTAGACCGACCTGAACAGTGCATAGGGGAAACAAGCCGTGGCCTTCGATGGACGTCTCCTCTTGAAGCTCCCGTGCAGCCGCTGCGGCAGGCGACTCACCTGGCTCGATGGCACCGCCAGGAAAATTCCACTTCCCGCATTTTTTTCGTACTAGAAGAATCCTGCCGCTTCGAAGACAGATTATCGTTGCCCTGGCCTTGATCTTGGCTTTTCGCTCTTTTTTCTCCCGCATGCACACACTCAGCTCGTCATTAGGATCATTCCGTCTCGCTGTGGCGAGTGGAGACTTATTCCCTGAAGACTCACCTTGGTGTCCACTCGTTCAACCTGATAGGCACAGCTGCCATTTATCAAGCGATAGAGTCGCAGTTGACTGGGCTACGTGCGACTCGTGATAAGGGTAAGTACAGTTGCAGCGAGCAAGAAAACGCCACTAGCAATGAACGTGGCTTGGTAACCCACACCGTCGTAAAGCATTCCCCCCGCAGTAGCACCAGCGGTTATGGCCAGCTGTATTACCGCGACCATCAACCCACCTCCGGCCTCCGCATTTTCCGGCAGGGCCTTGGCCAGCCAGGTGAACCACCCCACTGGAGCACAAGTCGCTACCAATCCCCAGAAGCCGAGCAACACGGCGACAGGAGCAACCCAACCACCAACCGGCACTATGGAAAATGCGATGACCGCCATGATTAACGGTATTGCCAGCAGCACTCTGTTTAGACACCGGGTAACGAGCGGGCCGATTAGCATCGTACCTACCAAACCTGCTGCACCGATAATGAGTAGCAGGAGCGAGAGGGTGGGCACATCTACATGCGTGACCATTTCTAGGAAAGGCCGCAGGTAGGTAAATAAGGAGAACTGTCCCATAAATAGGAATGCGACAGCAGCCATGCCCAAGGCGATCCTACGGTCACTCAACAAGCGAAGTGATACCATGGCCGACACCTTACTTCTCTGGGCTGGCATCGCCGGGAGTGTGAGGGCCTGCCAGATCAACGCCAATGCAGCCAAAGGCACAACGCAGATGAATGCCCCTCTCCAGCCAATCATACCGCCCAAGTAACTTCCGACCGGGGCAGCAATTGCTGTGGCTAACGCAGTCCCGCCCTGCATCAAAGCAATGGCTTTCGGAACAAGCGCTTCAGGGGCGATGCGCATCATAACTGCTGTGGACATCGACCAGTACCCACCAACTGCAATGCCCAGCACCGCTCGCCCCACCATTAATGTCAGATAGTTGGGCGCCATCGCTACCATTACCCCGGAAACCAGCATTAACGCTGTGGTAGCCAATAGAACCGGCTTGCGGTCGATCCCCTTGGTCATGGCTGAGAGCAGGAGACTGGTGATTACGGCGAAGAAGCCCGAGATCGAGATGGCCTGTCCAGCTTGTCCCTCAGTCAGCGAAAGATCGTATGCGATTGGAGTAAGCAGGCTCACAGGTAAAAATTCAGAAGCCACCAGAGCAAATGCGCAGAGTGACATTGCCAGCACAGCGCTCCATATCTGGCGACTTGAATGTTGAAGTGGGATCGCTGAGCTGTTCATAGCAGTTCTCGGGGGTATCAATTTTAAAGACGCAGATTCCCAAGCCCAACTGTCGTTGGGCTTGGGAAGTCAGCGGGCGTTACTTGAGGTTTTCGCGGAAGAAAGCTGCCAGCTTGCTGAAGGGGATCAGCTCAACGCGGTCGTAAAGATCGACATGGCCTGCGCCTGGTACGATCACCAACTCTTTAGGTTCGCCGGCAAGGCGATATGCCTCATCGCTGAACTCACGGGAGTGAGCGTTCTCGCCTGCGATGAACAGCATCGGGCGTGGCGAGATGGTCTCGATGTCATTGAATGGATAGAAGTTCATGAACCTGACATTGCTGGTCAGCGTGGGATGCGTTGTCAGCTCTGCAGACAAGCCCTTCGGAGTGAACTCCCCCCGAGGAGTGCGGTAGAAGTCGTAAAACTCACGTTCAATGGCATTGGAATTTGCGGTCAGTTTCTCCACCGTACCGCTGGTGTATTTGGTCTCACCACCGGCAAACTCGGTATCACGTTGAGCGACCGCTTCGGCGATGGCTTGTTTGCGCTGCTCTACCGATACACCATGCTTGAGTCCATTTCGGTTGGCGGCGCCCATGTCGTACATGCTGACCGTGGCAATGGCTTTCATGCGTGGGTCGATCTTGGCAGCGCTGATAGCAAAACTGCCACTGCCGCAGATCCCCAGGACGCCGATCCGATTACGATCCACGAAGCTTTGAGAACCGAGGTAGTCGACAGCTGCACTGAAGTCTTCGGCATAGATGTCCGGGGACACCAGGTTGCGCGGACGGCCCTCACTCTCCCCCCAGAACGACAAGTCGATGGCCAGGGTCACGAAGCCTTGCTCGGCTAATTTCTGCGCGTAGAGATTCGAGCTCTGCTCTTTCACCGCGCCCATTGGATGACCAACGATGATGGACGGATATTGACTGTTCCTGTTGAGGTTTTTGGGTACAAACAGGTTTCCGACGGTAGTCATCTGGAATTGGTTTTTGAAGGAAACCCGCTCGAGTGAAACCTGTTCGCTCTTGAAGAAATTGTTGGCGCCATGAGACATGTCCGCTGCTCCTGCAGTAAGTGAACTGGCCATCAAGGCAAACGCTAAAAACCAAGTTTTCATGTACATCTCCTGTTTGCTCGAAATGGATGTATTGCGAGGGGCATGGCTCAGTATCCGAGCCACCTCACTTGGCACCCATCTTCCTAGCGAACAGCGGCGCATCAGTAGAGCAAACAGGTAGTTTTCTTGCCTAAACCTCCAGAGCACCCTGAGCGGGCGTGGACAGATAATGGGAGGCACGGGTAGTGTCGTCTCATACGATGATCGGAATCCCAACCATGCCCGCCACCGCACATCCAGACTCAACCTCGAGCTCATTAGCAACCCTGTGCAGAGTCATCGGCACCCATGCGCCTAGCGCTGGCGATTTCCCGACACGTATTCCGGACGTCAGCGTCTACCGACGTAACGTACCGGCCCCACCGGTCACGTGTATCGTCGAGCCGAGCATCGTATTGGTCGTCCAGGGCGCCAAGGAAATGATCATCGGTGGGGATGCCTACCCCTACGACACAACTCGATTTCTGATCACCTCGTTGAACATACCTGCACATTCTGCGGTGACGCAGGCCAGCGAGACCGAACCTTGCCTGGGCCTGGTATTCAAGCTTGACCTGCGCACGCTGGCTGAGTTGATCGCGCAAGACGGTCGGCTCCCCGTGAATGGGGATCTTGTCCCCAGTAGCGCAGGTGTGGGATTAGCCAGTCCGAAGCTGCTTGAAAGCTTCGCTCGGCTGATTGAGCTCCTCGAGGAGCCCGAGGCGATTGCGGTGCTGTGGCCATTGCTTCAGCGGGAAATTCACTACCGGCTCTTGTTGAGCGACCAGGCTCGGCTGCTCAGGAACATCGCCTCGGTTGGTAGCAAGGGCCACAGAATCGCGAAGGCTATCGACTGGATGAAGCTCAATTACGCCACCCCGCTACGGGTGGAGGAACTGGCGTCCCAGGTGCAGATGGGGCTCTCGACCTTCCATCAGTATTTCCGCCAACTCACCGCCATGAGCCCGCTGCAGTATCAGAAGTGGTTGAGGTTGAACGAGGCGAAACGATTAATGCTTAACGAGAATCTAGATGCCGCAACCGCAGCCTTCAAGGTCGGTTACGAAAGCCCCTCCCAGTTCAGTCGGGAATATGGCCGGCAGTTCGGCTCGCCGCCAAAGCGCGATATCGCTGAGTTGCGCCAGGGAACGTGAAACGAGAGCGTGCACTGACCAAATGTGACTTACTTTTTACCTGTCATACCGGAGACTCGTGCTAACCCTAGGTATGATCGAAACTCCTATTGGCATGCCATGCCGCAGGCCTTCATTTGTCACGAAGAACGTGAACGCACAGGTCTCATCCGTGCCCTACCAGACAGCTCCCGACCGCCCCTTCCTGGCTATTCCGACTCGCACAGTTGTACTCGGCCTCAGCCCGCGTGGGATAGTTCAAAGCTAGCCGTGTTTTGCCATCAGTATCATAGAGATCGTACCCTGCACCTAGGGCAGTCGAGACGCCAATACGCCGAGGAAATTGCTCTTTCTCTTGTGGCATGGCGGGGATTACAACAAAGCGTGTCTGCATGACCATCCCTCTTCGTAGCAGTCCTTTAGTATTAGTCCGACTATGTGAAAGCATCAAGGCAACTCACAGCTCTTACGGCTTTGAAATGCCCCAAGATGATTGAAAGCACTGATACAGACGAAACGGGCTAGGCTGTCCTGATGGAGATGTAATCAGGAGGCAAGGATGCGACATCGTGGAGCAGTATTTTGGGCTTGGGCCGATCCGAGCCTGCAGCACCATTCCCATGAAGAAATGCTCGTGGACGGAGCACGACTGGATGTCCAAGTGAGGCTTTCCCGCACCGGCGACACTCAGTTATTCATTGGGATCTATGAGCGCTCTGGCTTGGCCCGGATTGAAGAGGCTTACGCTAAGCGGCCTGGCGAGACGGTCACGCGGGCGATGGTGTGGGGCGCTGGCAGAGGACGAGCCTTGGCTGAGATTGGGATAGAGTGCAGTGGAGCAAGCTCCCGCCAGAACGTGAAAGAGGTGGATGTCCATGGCAAATCAGATTGCAGAGCTTGATGCGCACTTAGAGCTTCTGGCCCAGGTAGCCGACGAGCTTGAACAGCAAGTAGCGCCCTGCCCCACTACTCGACCGCTACTGATCGCTTGGCTAACAGAGTGGATTCGAAGCCCTGAAGCGTTGAGCGAAATCAGGCGTGAGCTTCCTCGCCTTCCCCAATTTTTGAAGTCGGCGTACAGCGACTGGAATCACTTGGGTGGCGGCCATTAGGTCGCCGCCACCATCTTCGTAACTTTAGCCTTACGCTAACTGCCGTTCAGCAGGCTGACGATTGGTTGCAAAGCATCGTGCTCGCCCCACGCCCCATGCCAGGGCTCGAGTCATCGACTCTCCCGGGCGGGTATCGAAGGCTTCCTCGTGGAGCACCATCCCAGTGCCGGCGTAGACGCCGATGAACATCTGAGTGTTGCCTGTTCGCGACAGCCGCACCTGGACATCCATCGTCGTGCCGTTGTCCAAGGTCTCGTCGTGAGTCCTATGATGAAGCGTCGGGTCTGCCCAGTTCCAGAAAATATCACCACGAATCCGCATTCCGAGCTCCTACGACTTTAGTCTTATTTTTTAGGTTCAATCACCATAGCCCAGCGAAGCGGCGAAGTAATGACCGGCCAGCGGATTATGGATTTCTGGTGTGACAGGCTGTGCAGCTTTGCGGATATTTTCCGCTCCCTACCATTGGCGCCTCTGACTGAACCTCCACCCTATCCGTTGTTCTCCATTTCTAAAGGAGAGCAAATGATGAACGACATGCGAGAACGGCATTCGACAGTGATCTGCATGCAGGAAGGCAAAATCCTTCTGGTGCGCAAGGAGGCACCAGAGTGGTCGTTGCCAGGAGGTAAGATTGATCCCGGCGAAAATCATCTAGAAGCCGCGCAGAGGGAGCTGAGCGAGGAAACCACGCTACCGCTTACCGACGCCCGGTTTCTTGCGCACCATGTGTTCGAGACCGAGGAACACTATCTCTACCAAATGTCCGTCTCGGATTCGTTGCAACCCCGGCCCTCGGACGAGATCGTGGAATGCCGCTGGTTCAAGGTAGATGAGCTCGCGACTGCGAACGTTAAGCCCACCAACATTGAGCTGCTGATTCTTGCTGGCCTGCTTTAACTCACTGCTTTTTTTCAGGCCTTGTGCGGACATGCGTCCTCATAGCTAGCAGCCGCAGCTCATTGACCATCAACGACACGCAATACGACATCAAACGTTGTTCCGCCTTGGGCCGTGGACTCCACTTCGATCCTCCCACCGTGACTGGTCACAATCTCAGAGGCGATAAACAGGCCCAGGCCTAGACCAGCTGACGCACCTTTTTCCTCATGGGCGTAGCTCGAGTATCGGCCTTCAGGCCTGAACAAATTAGGCATGGCTTCCGGGGGAATCGGCTGCCCCGAGTTGTGTACACTGACGCGAGGGCCATCCACGCCATCTTTTAAGGTGATCGTTACGGGGGATGTTGGATCACCATGGCGAAGTGCATTGCCCACCAGGTTGGAAAACACCTGGGCGATACGAGCCGCGTCATATTGACCGGCAATATGCGCAGACTCTATGAGGTTGATGTGCGCCTTGGGGAAGGCGGTGCTCATTTCAGCAACAACCGAGCGGCACACGGCATTGAGCTCGACCTGCTCCAGGTGAACCGGAATACCTGTACCCAGGTTGCAGCGCGCCAGATCCAGCAAATCATTCACCATGTTATTGGCACGCCGGGCACTGTTGCAGACTTGAGTCGCCAGGACTCTGCCCTTCTCATCCAGACCAGGTTGACGAAGGATCAAAGCGCCAGCCATCAACACGGCGCCCAGCGGCGAGCGCAGGTCGTGTCCCAGCACACCCAGCACCATCTTTCGCGTCGACTCGACAGCCTTGCCGTAGGCTGCAATTGACTCGACAAGGGCCTGGTCTATGGCTTCATTGAATCGAATCATGTCTTGGACATGGTAGGTCTCGTCAAACGCTTCCTGAGCCAGCCAGAGCGTCAACACGCTGGAGCGCAGTGCTCGATATTCGGAAACCATTTGATCCATGGTAAAGCCCGCGATCAGGCGAGTGATCGCGTGAGTTTCAGCAGCTGTATCGCTGGATTGGGTAGGCCCTCTACCCTGAGCCTTCTCAGACTGCTGGAAATCACTCTGTGACGTGCGCATGTCCGCAGACACGGTGCGCAAGATTTTCTCCGAGTGATTTCGCAGTCCAGCTGCATCTTGCTCCGGTAAATCCGTTTCAACGGAACGGGCAAAGTCTTCCCAAGCCTGGAGAATCTCCTCCAGGCTGGTGTCAATGAATTCGTAGAGTCTCATAGTAATCCTTGGCCTTTCGCGCGGCCCTGAGGTCTACCACAGACTAGCGTATCGACAAGGTCGGTCAAAGCAACGACCAAGCACCACCGGTCAGGGTTTTGAAACGGCGCGTTATAAGCGGGTACTAATGGTGAGATAACAATGAGTGCTGAACCATGCAATTTAGGGTACTGGTCGTAGAAGATGATGAAATCCTTCGCTGGCTGATGACCGAGGCCGTGAGCCATCTTGGTCACGATGTCATCCAGTGCTCGAATGCCGATCAGGCGCTGCTGCAGTTGGCTGACTCTGTGCCGTTCGACCTCGTCATCACCGATGTCCGCATGCCAGGTCAGGTCGATGGGATGGAATTGGCCAGGATCATCTGGTCAACCCCGCCTCAGCTGCCTGTCATCATTGTTTCGGGCCATATGGTGCCTAAGCCGGGACTACTGCCTGCGAATGCCCGGTTCATCGCCAAGCCATGCACACTTGAAATGCTGAGTAACGCTATCGATGACTTGGTCAAACCTAGGTGAGATGGTAAGGATGTCGCACGCTGAGGGAACCCCGGCCTAAACGCCGCGAGTAGTGATTGTGTCTAGCGAGACAACGTCATCCACCCTGCGTCTTATTTCATACCGATCCGCTTTTTCATCTCAGCGGTGATGTACTGCTTCAAACCATACATTTCTGTCCACGGGTCGTCATTGCCCAATTCATCCAGGCGCTGATGGACATTCTTGATGTTCCACTTGGCCGCCGACTGCAGCTCGACGATCTCCTCCCTGAAGATCGGCACCGATACCGGTAGCCCCTCCCTTGCCCGCGCCGAAAAGACGTTGGCGGTGGTCGCACCTTTGCCATTGCGCAAGTAGTCGATGAAGATCTTGCCGATACGATTCTTCGGGCCTAACACGGCTGAGAACCGATCCGGGATCAGCTTGGCGATGTACTTCACGATGGCCTGGCTGAAGTCCTTCACTTCTTCCCACGAAGCTTTAGGCGTGAGCGGCACCATGATGTGAATGCCCTTGCCGCCACTGGTTTTGAGAAACGACTGCAGACCCAACTCATCGAGCACTACCAAGGTCAGCTGCGTGGCTTCGACCATGGCCTTCCAAGGCAGCGCGGGATCGGGGTCGAGATCCAACACGAAGCGGTCGGGCTGCTCGATGTGGTGGGTCGTGCCGTTCCAGGAGTGCAGTTCGATGGTGCTCATCTGCACGGCACCGACCAGGGCCTCGACACTGTTGATGACCATACCCGCTTTACCAGCTTCGGCCTTCGGCACCATGGTGATGTTCGGGATGGCGAGGCGGTCAGCGTTCTTCTGGAAAAACAGCTCACCGGTGATCCCCTCGGGCGCCCTGACCAGAGCAATGGGCCGGCCTTTCAGGTGAGGAAGAAGCCAGGGTGAGACCAGAGCGTAGTATTCGGCCAGGTCTAGTTTGGTGAGGCCGCTGCTGGGATCTATCACACGCTCAGGGTGGGTGATCCGCACCTTGGTCGCGGAGCCCTTATCCTCCGATCTCGCCCTGGCTGACCTTCGCTCCTTCGGCGCAAGCGCCGGCTTCTCCTCCGTAATATCCTGGACAGGTTTGTCCGTCCGGATACCTTGGAACACCGCGTGCCTGACCACACCGTCCGAGGTGATCTCAGCGAAGGTGACCTCGGCCAGCAGCGTCGGCTGCAGCCAGTGAATGCCTTTGCCGTCGACACCTTTCGGTGGGTTCATCACCGGCGCCTGTTTCTGCTCCAGCGGCAGTAGCGTTTCCAGGATGGTGGCGAGAGTCGACTCGGTGAACCCAGTACCGACCTTGCCGGCGTATCGCAGCTTTCCACTGTCTTCATCATTGAGGGCAAGGGCGAGTGCCCCAAAGCCGCTCCTCGCACCCTTCGGGTCGGTATAGCCGACAATGACGAACTCCTGGCGATGTTTGCACTTGAGTTTGATCCAGCTGTCACTGCGCCGCGATACATAAGGACTACCCAAGCGCTTGCCAATCAGCCCTTCCATGCGCATCTGGCAGGCACTGTTCATCAATGCGTCGACGTCTTCGGTGAAGTCTTCGGAGAACCTCAGCAGCGGGTCGGTCGAGTCATCGAAAATCTGCTTCAACAAACCACGACGACTCGCTACAGGCACCTGCCGAAGATCCGCACCATTAAGGTATGGCAGGTCGAACAGGTAGTAAACGATTCCTTGGCTCTTGCCGGCGTCGAATGCGTTCTGTAGCAGTTGGAAATTCGGCACGCCGTTTTCATCCGGTATAACGATCTCGCCGTCAAGCCAGGCGGACTCAAGTCCGAGCGAGGCGATTGCAGCGGCCTGCTTGGGCAACTTCGCTGTCCAATCGTGACCATTGCGAGTGAACAGCCGGACGTCATCCCCATCGACGCGGCACAGCATGCGATAGCCATCGAACTTGATTTCGTAGCGCCACTCCTCGCTTCGAGGGCTGGAGTCCACCAGGGTCGCTAGCTGCGGAGAGAGCTTCTCTGGCAGTTCTGCAGCCACAGCGCCTTCTGTGCTCGGCGCGGTGACGGTGGTGGGAGGATTCGGCCTGGATGACGCTGCCTTGGCCCGACCGCGATTCTTGGGGATGATGGTACGGTCGCTCAGGACACTGTTGGGCATCTCGACCACCACGTCGAAATCAGCAAGCGGCTTAGCGGCCTCGTCCTGATGCTTGATCAGAAACCACTGCTCCTGCTTGCCCTCGATGTTCGTCCGGACAAGGTTCCATAGGCCCGAGAGTTTTTCGCCCTGCAGTTCGAACTTCATACGGCCTTTCTTGTAGGCCTCAGCCGGGTCGCCTTGAGGAAACCATACTCCACGATCCCAGACGATGACATCCCCGGCACCATAGTGCCCTTCCGGAATCGTGCCTTCGAAGGAGGCGTAATCAAGCGGGTGATCTTCAACATGCACCGAGAGCCGCTTCACCTTCGGATCCAGGCATGGGCCCTTGGGAATCGCCCAGCTCTTGAGCGTGCCGTCGAGCTCCAGGCGGAAGTCGTAGTGCAGTCGAGTGGCATCGTGCTTTTGAACGCAAAACTGCAAGGCATGAGCAGCTGCGCGCTTCAAATGTTTAGTGGATTTCCCCGCACCCGATGGTTCCGGTGAGGCGTTGAAATCCCGCATCCGGTTGTACTTTTCCAGGCCTGGGACGCTCGGGTCTTCTTCGACGTCGCTCTCCCCGATAAGCGCTTTAACCAGCCCATCGAGGGAAACGCCTCGCTTGTTGGCTTCCGCCGTGAGGGTCTGGATTACCATGGTGTCACGCAGGGCCGACAGCGGCTCGCCAGCCTCCAGCGCTTCCGCTTCACTCAAGCCTTGGACTTGGGCAAGCGCGTCCGGGTGTTCCGTCGCGAAGATCATGAATGCCAGGGCCGTGTCGTCCATATCCCGAATCCCCTCTGAGACCGTGTCCAAATTCGAGGGGGTAGAAAGGGCTTCAGTTCAGCGCGAGAGCCGAATGGGCAGCTGTGTAAACCATAGCCATCTTCAACCTCTTGCACCATCAATACGCCAACCCAATGTACGTTCAGGACGGATACCTTTCCGACTGCCCGAATGATTCGCTAGTGCCTCAGACAATAGCGCAAGTGGCTTGGAATGACTTACTCATCATCGCTCGGTACGGTTGCTGTCAAGGATGAGTGAGACGGCATAAGTAGGCTGAGTGAATTTTTGGAGAGAACACGATGTCAGACTGATGGCGCGCTGCCATGTCTTGCTGCCGATCAGCAAGAAGACCTGGATGTCGTTTCTTTCAGGCAGGCGAATTTCGGGTACCGACATGAAAGAGCTGGATAACGTTACGACAACCCCTCCACCCCGTGTCCTCATCGTAGAGGACGAACCCATGATTCGTGAACTCTTGACCTACTATCTCGAAGATTGGGGAGCTTACGTTAAAGCGGTAATTACCGCCGATGAGGGGCGTGAAGAACTGGCTTCAAAAGATTGGGAGCTGCTGCTCAGCGACGTTCAAACGCCAGGTTTGCTAAACGGCGTGGATCTGGCCTGGATAGCTCATCAGCAGAAACCTCAGACGCGCATCATCGTCATGAGTGGCTACTACGAATTAGCCGGTGGAGCCTTACCCGACGGCGCGGTTTTCTTGCCTAAGCCCTGGCCCCTGACTCGGCTACACGAGATCATCGCCGGTGAGCTAGGGACGTTGGGTAATTACGATAATCTCTCTCGTTGATGGTGTCTGAGACCACGATCCAATCGCAAGGAACAGGTCAGTACAAATTCGTGGCAGTGGATAACGCTTGCTACTTGACCGCCAAATACCCACTATCACATCACTCTAGCCTGCCTGGCTACGAGCTTAAAAAGGCCCGCGCAGTGCATCTTCAGCGAAGGAATAACGTAAAGGTACGCGGGTGCGGCTGCGCGACGCTGATCTTTTTGCACGGCTTTGGCTGTGATCAATCCATGTGGAATTACATTCTTCCGCATTATTCACAACGCTTTCGCGTTGTTCTTCTCGATCACGTGGGTGCAGGTGGGTCTGATCTGAGCGCCTACTGCGCCGAGAAATACAGCACCCTGGACGGTTACGCGAAAGACTTGAATGAAATCATCGATGAATTTGCCGAAGGCCAAGTCATTTTGGTGGGGCATTCAGTCAGCGCCATGATCGCCGCGTTGGCCGATGGTGCCCGCCCTGGCCGCGTAGCTGCACACGTCATGGTAGGGCCGTCACCCTGTTACATCGATTCAGACGGATATACCGGTGGGTTCGTGGAAGACGATATCCATTCCTTGCTCGACACCTTGGACAGTAATTATCTCGGCTGGTCGAGTAACATGGCGCCGGTAATCATGGGAGCGCCAGGTCAACCGGAATTGAGCGATGAGCTGACCAACAGCTTCTGTCGAACAGATCCGGAAAT
The DNA here is from genome assembly GCF_016658545.1 of Pseudomonas sp. S37. Lineage (GTDB taxonomy): Bacteria > Pseudomonadota > Gammaproteobacteria > Pseudomonadales > Pseudomonadaceae > Aquipseudomonas. Next base: position 88,261 of record NZ_JACVZC010000004.1, read on the forward strand.
CGCTAAGCAGTTTGCCCGCGTGACTTTCCTTTCGGACAATCGAAAGGACGTAGTCGGCCTGCAAACCCCAACCTTGATCCTGCAATCCACCGAAGATCTGATCGCCCCAATCGCAGTAGGCGAGTATCTGAACAGCGTCTTACCGAACAGCGAGCTGTGCCTAGTGCCCAACATTGGACACTGTCCGCACATGAGCGCCCCACATGCATGCATAGAGGCTATGGACGCTTTTCTTGACTCGCGGTTCTCTACACCATGAGCGAGGATGCGTGGGGCCCTACCGACGCAGCAGCGCTATTGGATCAAGCTCCCTGTGGGCTTGTTGTGACTACCGAGGACGGCACCATTCTCAGTGCTAATCGCACCTTTGCCACGTGGATCGGTTCTAGTCCATTCGATCTGCGTGGCCGGCGCTTCCAAGAGCTGTTGACCATGGGTGGCCGGATTTTTCATCAGACCCACTGGGCCCCGTTGATGAAGCTCCAGGGTTCAGTCGCAGAAGTGAAGCTCGATCTACTGCACACCAAGGGCCACGTCATCACCATGCTGCTCAATGGTGCAAGACGTGAACATGCAGAGGGCGTTCGCAACGAACTAGCCTTCTTCGGCACCGTTGAGCGTGATCGGTATGAACGTGAACTGCTTGCAGCACGCAAACGTGCGGAAGAATTGCTGTCAGAGAAAGCGACGGCTGAGCGCGACTTGAGGAATGCCCAGGCTGCGCTCGCTCTGGCTTACGAGCATTCAGAGCGAAGAGCCTCCTTTGCAGAGCAAATGATCGCCATTGCCAGTCATGATCTTAAAAATCCGCTAACGGCCATCAAAATGGCCTCGGAGCTGCTGGGTCGTGTAGAGCGGTGTGATAGGGAGCAGAAGTTGTTGAGCAGCATCGTCTCGTCTTCTGAGCGCGCTCACAGGATGATCGCCGATCTCCTTGATCTGGCCTCGGTACGGATCGGTCAAGGGTTACAGATCAAGCGTCAGCTCATTGATGTGTGCCGGCTCGTCGATCAAAGCGTCGGCGAACTGCGAGTGGCGTTTGCCCACGCCCAAATTCGACATCTGTCAAAAGGTGCAGGCTGGGCAGAGGTCGATCCCGATAGGACTCAACAGATGATCGGCAACTTGGTCGCTAACAGTGTGGCCTACGGTGATCTCCGACATCCAATAACCATCACGACGGAGCTGAGGAGCGGCGCCCTATGGGTCTCGGTTCACAATCATGGGCAAGTCATCCCCCAATCCCTCATTCCCGACCTATTCGAGCCGATGACCCGCGCGAGTGACCGAACAGACCACGTGAGGTCTGTGGGCCTTGGACTTTTCATCGTCCGCGAAATCACGAATGCTCACGGTGGGACAGTCAACGTGTGTTCATCGCCCGATAGGGGCACGGCGTTTCAGATCCAGCTCCCTCTTCGCTAGCATGGCGAACCATACGATAAAGGTCATCTGCGTAGCTGCCTGAATTGATCAATGAGGGATAAAGTTTCGACGGTCGACGCCAGTCACGCGTTCCCTTCACTGAGCTCTCACAGTCACGAATGTATAGGTAGAGCGATGCCGAAGGCCACGAACAGCCCCCCGCAGAAACGATTGAAGCGCTGGCCGACACGAGCGAACCAAGGCCGCACACTTTGTGCTGCGCTCGCTACCAAGAACTCCACGATGAACTCGACCACCGCATAGGTCAGTGAGATCACCGCCGACTGCACGTAGACGTTATTGGCTGGATTCAAGAACGGTGGGATAAAGGCCGTGTAGAGCAGTAGCGCTTTAGGGTTGGAAATTGCCGATATCAGACCTTGGCGAAACAGCACCCAGTTGCTGCTGACCTTCAATTCCGTGGTTTCCAGGCTTATAGGAGGAGAACGCCAGAGCGTAATTCCAAGCCAGATCAAATACAGAGCGCCGACAATTTTCAACCCCGTGAAAAGCGAGATCGACGTCTGAATCAGCACGCCCAGCCCTACAGCGCAGAGCGAGATCACAACCATAAATCCGAGTACCCTTCCGGAAATGGTGGACAAGGTGCAACGTGTGCCGTGGATAGCACCATGGGTAAGCACCAATAGAGCATTCGGGCCCGGCACAACCGCAATTCCCATACACGTGAGGAGATAGAGGATCCAGGTTTCAAATTGCATGGCAGCTCCGCGAAGCTCAGGGTGGCTAGTGGCCTGATACTGACGATGCCCAAGCATTAAGAAAAGCGCATAATCCAACAGACTACTATCCGCTTATCGAATACAAGAAATGAACATTCAGGATTTGCAGATTGATTGGCTTAAGTGCTTCGTGGCGGTCGTGGACTCTGGATCACTGTCCAACGCGGCGGTAGAGGTACACCGGTCTCAGTCGGCTGTCAGCATGCAAATTAAAAAACTGGAAGGCGCCCTGAATTGCCAGCTGCTCATCAGGGGGCCACGAATTCTGGAGCTGACGCTCAAGGGACAAACACTCCTGGGTTACGCCCGACGTATGCTCGCGCTACATGCCGAAACCCAAGCCGCATTTCATGGCGAGCTATTGAGAGGAAGGATTCGACTGGGCGTGGCGGAAGACTACGCAGCTGCGTACCTGACGCCTGTCCTCAAGCGATTCGCTCCCCGCTATCCTGGCATCGACATTGAACTGGACTGTGAGCAATCAGCTTCAATCATTCCCAGAGTGACATCGGACGAGCTTGACCTGGCACTGGTATCTCGTGACCAACCCAAGCGGGGCGCGGTGTTGTTCAGGGAAATGATGGTATGGGTTGGTTCTCAGCAATTCGAGTTGTGGAACCGTGACCCTCTCCCAGTCGCTGTCTATGAGCCTGGTAATCTGGCACGACAAATCGCAGTCAACTCCCTCGCGATGCAGGGAAGAAATTACAAGGTGGTCTACAACAGCTCCAGCCTGACGGGTCAGCTGGCGGAGGTGGAGAGTGGGATTGCAGTGGCTGCATTGGCGAGATGCACCGTGCCCGATTCGCTTCAGATCCTCGGAACAGACCATAATCTCGCGCCGCTCGATTCGGTCGAGGTAGTCGTCTACCGAAGCAAAGCATCACAAGGCTCAAAGGCTGTAGACATGCTACGAGCCTTCTTGATCACTACCTTGAGGCTTCCAACGCCGAAGTGATTCAGACTTGATGACATTGGCCCCCAACAGTTGACTGTCGACTGCCCCCCCCCTTCGGTTCAGATCATCAAGTGGTGAGTATGATGGGCAACAGAGGCTTGCTGCGGGTACGCAGACGCGCACCAGTCAAAATTAATAGGCCAGACACCCCAAAAATGAAAAGGCTCACCAGGAGTTGTTGAACTGGATGAGAGAGTTCTCCCATCATCGCCATGGTGATCAACCCCATGATCACGACAAAGACGGCACATCCAAACGCGGTAAGAAGCCATCCGACTACGCGCATCAATTTTCTCCCTGAACAGCTTCACGCTTTAAGATTTCCAATGTCTTCGGCCCAATGCCCTTGAAGCTGAGCAACTACGCGTCAAACTCAGCTGATTTCATTGACCCGCTCACGTCAGCATTCGTTCGAGATTCAAGCTCCGCAGCCGGGCCAGTACCGGCTCGTGCACTCGTATCTGCCCTTCTCATGCCCGGATTACCTTCCGCTGCGCTCGTAGCAATAGGCACTGAGCGAACCCGCCCGCGATGATCGCAAGGGCTGCGAGGACATAGATGACCTGCTCCCCAGCATAAGGCAGTAATGCTGCAACTCCTGCGGGTGCAAGCGCAGCAGCCGCTACTTGAATGAATCCGATGGCAGGAGCTAGACGATTATTCGAATCATTGGTGGCAACGGTCGCCATGTAATATGTCAGCGCTAAAGTCCAGCCGAAGTTCATCACGAATACAACCACGGCAAGCTCCATCGCCTGGTGCACGCCTCGCGATAGCATACCTAATGAGCAAAGTACCGCGAGCGAGCCAAGGCCAATCATAAGATTTCCCGCCAAGCGCTTGCCAAACAAGCTGGGTAAGGCCGAGCCAGGTAGTCCACCTAAAAGGCCAAGTCCAAGGGCCCAGCCAACGTCGATCAGCGCGACACCACCTTCCACCGCCAGGTTTTCGAGAAAGCCCCAAACCGAGTAAATGCCCAGCTGCAGGCACAACATGCCCAGCAGAGCGCATAGCCCTACCTTACCGCTGCCCTGCGATTGCACTGTGACCTCACAACTGTCGTTGGTTTGCAGCACGCGCACATCGGGCAACCAATGGCATATCAGGACAATGAGGCCGAACCAGGCCGCCAGAGCATTGATGGCCATATTCACCCCGTATAGCTCAGCGATCACTGGCAAAACAGATGCAAATGAAGCAAAGAGTAGAGTCTGCAAGAACAGCATTGCCCCATAAGAACGCGCTTGTTCAGGGAGACGTCCCAGCGCGGTTAGAGCACTACTGTACAGCAGTCCTCCGCCGATGCCAGCCACAAGCCGACACACTAGAAGGCCGACAAAATCTCCCGCTTGCGCGCAGCTGAGGTTGGCAGCAAGACCCACCAAGGCGCCACCGAGAGTCAGCAAGCGAGTGCCCACACGACGCTCGATAGGGGAGCTGAACAACGTGCCGCCAATTACCCCCGCCATCTCCACTGACAGCACCCAGCCCTGCTGCTCCAGCGGCAGGGCGAATTTGCGGGCGAGCATGCCCAAGAACACGGGGCCAACACCGACGATCATGGTCGAGGCGATGGCGATGTAGATGAACATGGTGCGTGTGACGAGACCGTGGCGAGATGTCATGGGCTGGTTCCAGGCAAGGCGGCCTAGTGGCCGCGAAGGTCAAAGGGCGTTGTGAACTACGCGGCCATTCATCATGGTCAGTGCTACTTCGGTCTTGCCGATGTCGTGTTTATTCAACTCAAACAGGTCACGCTCAAGGATGATTACATCTGCGCGTTTGCCTTCAGTTAGCGAGCCGATCTCATGCTCTAGACGGAGCTGATAAGCACCGTGCAGGGTATAGGCTGCGATCAACTGAGGAATACTCAGCTTCTCGTGGATATCCGGCATAACTGGCGCATCGGGCTCTCCGGCGAGCTGGCGGGTGTGACCCGATTCAATGTGTTCAACTGGACGGTGCTGGCACCGACACTGGCAAGCAAGACCGTCCATACCGATGGAAACGGTAACGCCTTGGTCAACGAAACTTCGGAATTTGTACATCGAGCGCCACCGGGCATCGCCGTAGGAGCGGCGGATGGCTTCGGAGTAGGCGTCTACCACGCCCCACTGCAACTGAGTATTCGCCAGAGCTCCAACTTGACGGAAGCGGGGAATGTCGTCTGGATGAGTGAGGAAGGCGTGAGTGATCACATGACGCCGGTCACGGGGAGGGTTCACGGAATTGGTGCGTTCGATTACATCCAGCGCCAAGCGCACCGCAGCATCCCCTACAGCATGGATCATGACATCAATGCCATGGCGGTCTGCTTCACGCACATTGCGCTCGAAAATTTCCACCGGCATGACAGTGCTGCCACAGCTGTCGGGCTTGTCGCAGTATGGCTCCAGCAGGAAAGCGGTGTGATTCATTTCGGTGCCATCGAGCATCATTTTCAGCGCCTGTGCACGCACCAATGGGGAGTGGTAGCGCTCACGCATATCTCGCAGAATGGCCACTGGATCTTCTTCTTCGCCTAGAGAGATATAGCTCCCCACCACCCGTAATTTCAGGCGGTCTTCGCGCTCTAGCTGCTGAAGAGTTTCATAGAGCAGATCCTGATCGCCGCTGGGATCGAGAAAGCCCGCGTCAAATACTGTGGTGATACCGGCAGCTACTAACTTCTCCTGCCACACGGCGATGGAACGCAGATACAGGTCAATGCCGGTAGGCAGGTAGCCGGCGTCGCTTATGCGCTTCATGAGCAAAAAGTACGCGGCACCGTCCACCACCACGCCAGTCGGTTCACCATTGACGGGGTCTTTCTCGAACCAACTAGCGCCATCTTCCACCGGGGGCGTGTCACGGTCGATGCCAGCAATTTCTAAGGCTTTAGTATTGACCCACATAGTGTGGTAATCGGTCGCCATAAGACACACTGGTTTATCGGGGCAAATCGCATCCAAGGTTTCGCGGCGTAGCAGATGTGGAGGCACCAAAGCCTGGATCCAGCCCATGCCGGTGATGGCTTTCTCTTCTGGGTGCTCGTCGACGTAGCGCTTCAGCAGTTCTAGCATTTGCTCAGGGTCTTCATGATTGATGAAAGCCTGGAACGCAAACGCGGTAGTGCTGAAGTGCCAATGGGATTCAACGAAGCCTGGCAAAACCAGCTTACCGTCGGCATCGATGAATTTCGTATCAGGGCCGACAAAGGCCTGCACTGAAGCGTTGTCACCTACGTGCACGATACGCTCGGCACGTACCGCCAAGGCTTGGGCCCATGGTTTGTGAGCATCGACCGTATAGACGCGGGCGTTATGAATCAGATAATCGGCGGGCAAGGTCATTGTCAGTCTCTCAATAGTCAGTAGCGGTAGGTCAAGTACATTTCGAGTGCACGGAAAGTGCTATCGCCGAACACCTGACGCGCTGCGGCTTTGGGCTTGACCCAGTTGAATGATGCCGAGGCGAAAATGCGTTCGGTGGGAGACCAGTCCAGATAGATCGTGTTTTCATCGGCGAACCGTCGACTGGTAACCGCGACACCCTGGTAATTGGCTTGATCAAGGGAAAATTGATAGTGGATGGCGCCTAGCGCCACGGCGGGGTTCAGTTGAATGCGGGCGCGGTATTGATCGACCCGCTCGTTGGAATTGAACAGCAGGTAGTTACCCACGACGTCACCAACTAGCCAGGTGCTCCAGTCAATGAATCCCTTGGCCAAGGGATCCCACCCTTTCTGTCGTTGATCTGACGGGTCGGGGTCACCCGAGAAACGAGCGTGTCGATAGCCCAGCTGAGGCTGAAGAGGCAAATCACTGAAGCGGTAATCGGCTTGTGCATACCAAGCTTCAGCGCTATAGCTCACCCCTCTACCGTGCCCCCGCTGTAGGGCGTGTTCGGCATTGAAGGTAAGGTCGTTAAATCCTAGAAATTGCGCGTCCAATAGACGCAGGTTGTACACTTGCATACCGTCACGGGGCGCTTCGAACCGCTCGCCGTGCCCGGTAGATTCCACGGCCATTGCCAGCGCACCGAGAGTGGCGCTATCGACTAGACGGAAATCCACATTCAAACCATTCAGTCGATAGTCGCCTTGATAGCGGTCGGAGACGGCTAAGCTGAAAGCTTGGGCACCGATAGAGTCGTGCTGGTAGCTCAACAATGCCCCGTCATGGAAGGCTGAACGCGGGCCTAACCAGTAGCTCCCTTGGCCAAGGACGTCGAAGTTGCCGTCCATAACGATGAACCCGCTGCCTACCCGGTAATCCTGATTGCCTAGTCGCAAGCTCCAGTTACCTTGGCCTGCTCCAATGTATGCTTGCTCAATTGCCACTTGGCCATCGCCGCCACGGGTGTAGCCCCCCGCGTCGCCGTCGCCCCAAGTTTGGCTCGCTACGACCGACACAGCGGTTTCAATCACACGTTCATCGTCAACGGCAAGTCGCAGGGCGACGCCTGGTTTCAGGTACAACTCCTGCCAGTTCGCCTTATCACTCGCAGACAAACCACTGCGCTGATCAGTGCGACCGGCGCCAAAATTAATTCCGTGAGTGGTGAGGCTCGCAGCCCCTGCAGACAAGGTGCTTTTGCCATGAACCTCACCAAGAGTGAAGTCATTTTCCCCCCATGCAAATGGCGTAAGAAGACCGCCAAGCACAAAGGTGCCTAGAAAGGTACGCATAAGAAATTCCTGTATCAGTAGTTTTTGTTGTCTACAGGGCAGCAAGAACGGTGCAGCAAGCGTTTAGTGGTTGGACTGATGTGCAGGCCGGTCTCCGCCGGCGTGAAGAATTTTTAACACATAAAATATTTTAGTCAATAAAGAATTTTTGCAGATCCAGAACCCTGTATGCTGTGACCATTCAAGGGGAGCGAAGGCATTCGATGATTGGTTTGCGGGAACAGCAGAAAGCCGCTAGGCGAGAGGCCATTAGCGAGGCAGCGGTGGCCCTGTTTGCCCGGCAGGGCTATCAAGGCACCACTATTGAGCAGATAGCGAAGGCTGCGGGGGTATCCGCCCCCACCGTATTCGCTTATTTCAAGAGCAAGCAGGAAATCTTGCTCGAAACACTGCGCGAGGCTGATGCTCGTGCAGTCATCGCGACCCGACAGTGCATCGCCCAGATCGACGACCCTGCGCAGGCCCTGCTCCAATTGGAACGTCAGGTCGTTGAGCATGCGTTCGGCATGCTTCCAGCGGCTCTATGGCGGGAGCTTTTACCTCAAATTATTGGGCAGTCAGGGTCTGGGCTGCCAGCCGCATATCGGAAGGTCAATGCTCTACTCGTTAAGGAAATCGCTTGGGTACTCAGTGAATTCAAACAGCGTGGGATGTTGAGGGAAGACCTTGACGTTGACTACGTAGCGTTTCTGGTGAACGACTACGGGCATCTGCAATTTCTGAGACTGGCAAGTCAAGAAGAACCAAATTTTGAGGATCATGCCTCCCAGGTTAAGCAGATGTTCGAGTTGCTTTTGGTAGGCATGAGATCGACGTAGCCGCAATCCCCTTGCCATAATCGGGTGCTCACCTTTTGCAACAGGCCCAGAAGCGAACGCCGTCAGCTCAGCGCCCTGCCCGCTACTCTGAACCGCGAAAAACACGACCTTGAGAGCACTGGGCGAGCGGATGGTCTCTGATTCGGTCAAGAATCATCGCTCGTGACTGCACCAGGCCACCTATTAATTTCGCTTAAAGGAAACTAGCGGAGCATCTAAGGAGGTAGGAGTTGTTTTACTTACTCACATCAAGAGCAGACTCAAACATCCTCAGTTTTTAACGACGACGCCCAATCAAACATCATGCCATCGATGGATTGATGAATCGCCACCCAAAATGCATAATGCAGTTAGCCATTTTGAGGGAAGTCGGATGTCTAAACGAGAACAGGTGGAACTGACAAATGATAGCGATGAGCCACTAGACACATCATTGGATGACCTCGTGGGATATGCGCTTCGCAGAGCTCAGAACAAAGTCTACCAGCATCTGGTGTCTGCTTTGGCAGAGCATGACCTCCGACCGGCCCAATTTACCGCCATGTCCATCATTGATCAAAATCCTGGCCTGATGCAGGCAGATCTTGCTAAATCCCTAGCTATTGAGCCCCCGCAGTTAGTTCTCTTGCTAAATAAACTAGAGCTGCGGGCAATTGCCGTCAGGGTTAGATGCAAGCCTGACAAGCGCTCGTATGGAATTTTTCTGAGCAGGTCTGGCGAACAGCTGCTTGAAAAGCTAAAGCAAGTTGCAATAGAAAGTGACTTAGAATCAACAAGATCTCTTACTACCGAAGAAAAAGATGGGCTAATGAAAGCCCTGAGGAAAATTTATCGCGACACCTGAGAAACCGCTGCTTCAGAGAAAGAGCGACCTGAGTCATTGGAAATACATTAAGAGTCCAAACTAGCCTAATCTCGCACCAACTAAATTATACTTTGCAGACGTCAAATGCTTTTCGCAGGCCTACTATGTGTGGACTTAAACGTTCTGGAAATGCGCTAGACATACCAGGCGTGCCGAATGGTATGCCTAGCGCAACTTACCTACCGCGTAGAGCTCATTTCACCGAGGCTGCGGAGCAACTACACAGAGAGAAAGGGGATCATTGTAAAGCTTTTCCACCAGCTCAGCTCGCCGACTGAGCACGTTTTGCTGGTTCAGTGAGCCTTTATCAGTGATTTCCCCAGCGTTCAAGCTCGGCGGCTCTGGTACTAGATAAGCCCAAGCAACAAAGGACGCAGTGCCAGTGGATGTTCGATTGATGCTTTCAAGTAGCTGCAAAAGCCACGCCCTGACAGGCGCAGAAGACAAGACCTTTTCGATAGGGTCATCAGGCATCGATGCCAATGAGCGGCATTGCTCATAATGGGGGAAAACCATGAGTCCGATCTGCTGCCGATTGGGCGCTGTCACTACCACATCTTGGATGTAAGGCGCACCCTCAAGAATAACTCTTGCACGCAGTGGCCCCACGCTTACGAATACACCCGTGCTCAGTTTGAAGTCCTCGGCTATCCGGCCATCGAACATTAACCCCCACTCCGGATGCTCCTGGTCTGCGAAGCACAATGCATCGCCCGAACGGTAGTACCCTTCGTCATCAAAGGCGTTTCGATTCAAGTCATCCTGCTTCCAATAGCCAGGCATGACATGTGGCCCTCGGAAGCGGGCCTCTAATTTCCCATCGACCGGCGCCAGTTTGACCTCACATCCAGGCGCAGGCAGCCCCACATAGCCAGCAATAGCCACAGGGCCGGTTGTAAATGTGCAGGAAGGGGCCGTCTCAGTCATACCTAGGCCGGCCATGATCCTAATTCGCTCGTTACAGTGCTTTTCTGCGATACGGTCGAGACGGTTCCATACAGCTTGACTGAGTCCAGCACCTGCAAAGAACAACATTTTGATTTTCGAGAAGAACGTCGAGCGAAGAGCAGCGTCTGCTTCCAAAGCGACCACCAGTTCCTCCCAGCCCTTTGGAACAGTCAGGTAAGCGGTGGGGGCGATTTCACGCAAGTTCCGTAGAGTTTCACCGAAGTGTTGGGGGGTTGGGCGCCCATCGTCTAAATACAGTGTTCCCCCATTGTACAAAACGATGCCCACATTATGGCTTCCGCCGAAAGTATGGTTCCAGGGCAGCCAATCAACCAAGACAGGTGGATCTATGCCAAACTCAGGAAAAGTTTGAAGGAGCATTTGTTGATTACTGGTGAGCATGCCTTGAGTAGTGATAACCGCCTTGGGCAACTTTGTAGAGCCACTCGTAAATAAAAACTTGGCGATAGTGCCAGAGTCAGTACAGGAAAACGCGAGATCCGCGAATGACAAATCCACCTCAGTAGCAAAATCACTGAAGGGAATTGTAATCCTATTAGTGACACCTCCAGTGGCAATAACTACCGGAGTCGCATCAGGAATGACAGCACAAATCGCCCTTTCATATGCTTGGCCATCACTCGCCATGACCAAACCAGGCTCAAGTAAGTCGACAATATATTTTAGTTTTGCAAAATCTGTTGCGACAGTTGAGTAGGCAGGAGATGCCGGACATACTGGGACACCGAGATAATATGCTGCCAGAGTCATCTGGAGGTGTTCCAGATCGTTCCCAGACAATATCAGAATTGGTCTAGAGGGACTTAGCTCGTACTTCACTAGATGGGCCGCCACAGTCCGAACCCTTTGAAGCATCTCTTTATAACTTATGCGGTGCCACTCACCATCCGATCCACGGCGAGCCACAAAGGTTGTGTTCGGCCTGGCTTCGGCCCAGTACACCAGACGATCTAGAATTCTAGGCGGCGCCTCCTTGAGCTTTTCTAGCGAGGAAAGATAAAAACAACCATCTCGCTGCTCAATATTCACAACCGGCGCTCCAATCTCCACCGGACGAAACGGAGTGGAGGCTTGCAAGGAGGAGTTATTGTTCAATATTTTAACCTCCATCTAACTAAGCATGATTTCTCACGAGTTAGAAAATATTAAATGGGGTATTGCCTAGGGCCGTTCTGCATTGTGATCCAGCGCAACTGTGTAAAATGGTCAATGCTCGCGCTTGATCCGAAACTTCCATAGCCACTCGACTTTACGCCGCCGAAAGGCATTGGAGCTTCATCATGTACCGTAGGGCCATTAATATGGCATATACCGGACTCCAAACGTTGCGCTAATGCCAGGGCTCGGGAAGAACTCTTGCTGAAGATCGCCGCTGATAAGCCAAACTCTGAATCGTTGGCTAGCTTCAGCAGCTCCTCATCTCCTTTGCCTCTGACGATTACAGCTACCGGGCCAAAGGACTCCTCATAATAAAGGCGCATTGCTGGAGTTACGTGGTCAAGCAAGACAGGCTGCATCACACTTCCCTCAATTCCACCCCCGGCCAACAAAGAAGCGCCGTTCTGGACTGCATCTTGGACGAGCGCTAAGACGCGTCGGGCCGCAGCTTCATCAATGAGCGAGCCGAGCACCGCCTCACCTGGCGGGCCCGCCACCAAGGACTGGGTTTTGAGAGTCATTCGTTCTGCGAACTCATTTGCTATGGACTCATCAACGATCAACCGCTCAGTTGACATGCATATTTGTCCTTGATTGAAATAGGCGCCAAATGCCGCAGCCTCAACAGCACAGTTTACATCGGCATCATCCAGCACCAGGAAAGGGGCCTTCCCCCCTAACTCAAGAACTGCTGGTTTCAGGTATTTACCCGCGAGTTGCCCGATAATACGACCCACGCCCGTTGACCCAGTGAAATTAACCCTCCTAACTGCCGGGTTGCTAATGAGCCGTTCAACGATAGCGGGAGCGTCAGCTGGTGCATTACTGATCACATTCACAACCCCATCACCCAGCTCAGCCGACTGGAGCACCTCCCCTATCAAGGCATGTGCTGCTGGGCTGCATTCAGATGTTTTGAGCACAACCGTGTTACCGCACGCCAACGGCATCGCTATTGCTCGAGTAGCCAAAATAAGCGGGGCATTCCAAGGAGCGATACCTAAGACCACTCCGCACGGCTGCCTGACAGCCATGCTGAAGCTACCAGGCACATCTGAAGCAATAATTTCCCCTTTGATCTGGGTAGTCATGGCGGCTGCATCGCGCAGCATGTTGGCCGCGAGTTTGACGTTGAAGCCGTACCACCTCTCAGTGGCGCCTGTCTCAGTAGCCATCGACATGAACTCCGAAGCCCGCGACTCCAGAAGCTCCGCTGCTCTGGTGAGACGCGCCCGTCTTTCACCTGGGCCAAGAGAGGCCCAAGCGGGGAATGCGCGTTGAGCGGCTGTCACAGCTTTATCAGCATCTTCCAGCGAGGCTGCTGCAACTCGGCTAACGACTTCACCGGTGAAAGGGCTGATGCGGTCGTAAGTAGCGCCATTCGAAGCCTGTACCTGAATGCCATCAATGAGTAGTGGAACGTCGAACATGCCCATTTTCCTCAGTTCAGAGAAATGGGCGGCAAGTGACTTCAGCCGCCCATAGATAAGTCAGCGGCGGTAGGTCTCAAGCCCGGGCTTGATCGACTTATCGTCCAAAAACTGCTTGAGGCCTTGGGCCCGCCCCCCCTCGGGGTCACGCAGCTGGGCTTGGTCGAGCTTGGCGTAGAGGTAGTCCTCACCCTGCTCCCAAGTGAGTTCTCGACACCGTTTGAAACCGTTCTTAGCCGCCCTTAGAACTACCGGGTTTTTCTCCAGCAGATTCATTGCGAGCTCAGTAACAGCGGCTTTCAAATCGGCAAAGGGCACGCTGCTATTCACCAATCCCATCTGAGCCGCTTTCTGACCGCTGAACGTCTTGCCAGTCATGATGTAAAACAGAGACTCTCGGTGGCCGACAGTATCAGCCATCGCTTTGCTGACGAGGTTTCCGGGCGGTATACCCCAATTGATTTCCGAAAGCCCGAACGTGGCCTCATCGGCACTGATTGCGAGATCGCAAGCCACCAGGGGACTGAAACCTCCACCAAAGCACCAGCCATTCACCATCGCAATGGTCGGTTTGCTGTAAAGGCGCAGACGGCGCCATTGCCACTCGGAAGCCTCGCGCCGAATCTTTTCTTGGAAAATCTCCGGAGCTTGATCAACCTCGCGGAAGTATTCTTTGAGATCCATTCCTGCTGTCCATGCGGTACCTTCTCCGGTGAGCACAAGCACTCCAGCATCTGGATCCTGCTCAACCGCGTCCAACACCTCAAGCATTTCGCGATTCAGAGTAGGGCTCATCGCGTTTCGCTTTTCCGGTCGATTGAGACTCACCCAGGCAATGCCTTGTTCAACAGTAACCTTAACAGTCTGCCAGCGATCACTATACTTACTCATACAATAAACCTCTCTTTTTTCATTGTTATTTCAAGTTCAGGCCCATGGCTAACTACTTGATTTTTGCATGGGAACATGCCTGGGTACTATTTGCACTTACAGTCAAACAGCCTGTTTACTCATACCTCGTACAAGAACCGCAGCGGCGATACAAACACCTGGAGTGGCGGCGTATATGACGCCAGCGCTACCGATACCAGCGGCTAAAATCTGGCCAGCAATTAGTGGGCCCGCGACTGATCCTAGGCGCCCTATGGCGACCGCTGCCCCTACGCCGGTCGCACGAAAGTGAGTCGGGTACAGTGAAGGTGTGGTGGCATATAAGAGCAACTGAGCGGCAATCACAAACCCACCAGCTAAAAAACCCACAATAAGCATTGATCCCACAGATGTCACAGATGCGACACCAAGGAGGCTAGCCACTAGACCGGCATAGACGAAGCAGATTACAAGCGTCTTGTTAAAGCGATCTAACAAAAAGCCGCCTAGTAATGAACCTATTGCCCCACCAATATTGAACGAGACCTGTACCTGAGCGGCATCTAACTGGTTGAACCCAAGCCCCAACAACAGCGAAGGTAACCAGTTCAGCAGCATATACATCACTGTCAGAGTGAAAAAGTACGAAATCCATAGGCAGAGGGTGGTGCCCATGCGCCCTGCGCCACAGAGCGCATTGAGTGTCGAGGAACCATCAATAGCATACGGCTTTTGAAAAGATGTCGACTCCTGAAGCCAAACAATTAACATCGGCACTATCAGTAAAGGCGCCACGCCTCCCACAACAAATACCAGTCTCCAGTCGTCTCCGTAAGATACCCCGAGCAAGGACGCCAAAGCCCCTCCAAGCGGTACGCCGCAGTACATGATACTAACTGCGGTACTACGTTTTCGTTCGTCTACAGCTTCAGCACAAAGGGCAATCAAATTAGGAAGCGCCGCACCAAGGCCTATCCCCGTGAATAGTCGAGCAACGATTAGAGAGGCGAAGGTATCCGTCAACACGGTGACTATAGAGAAAATACCGAATAGCATTACTGCGCCGATTAAAACAGTTTTGCGTCCTAATCGGTCAGCCAGCAAACCTCCATAGAACGATCCAGGCAGCAGTCCAATCAAACCTGCACTGAAGACCCACCCCAAACCAGCTGAGTCGAGCTGATAGCTCTGTTTGATACCGGAGGCTGCAATACCGACCGACTGAAGATCTAGCCCTTCAATAAGGGCCACCAGGAAACAAAGTACGACTGTGAGGCTAGCTCGAGAGGCTGTGGCAGGCATAGGTAGGACTCTATTTGTTTTAAGACGCCATGCAATGCACAAAGGTTAACAACATTAACTAATTTAGCGCCAGCGGCCAATCTACGGCTCGTAGCCGTCAGTAACCTAATGATTTTGTTGATATAGTTGAGGCAGCTATCCGAAATGCGATCTTGTCCTATCGAAAATTCGATAGCTTTACATGCAAAAGCTAGCGAACAAAATTGAGGCGCGCCCTACAGGGCGCGTCGGAGGGTCGTTTTGGGGTACTCACCGAACAGGGTGTGATAGGCGTGTGAAAATCTTCCCAGGTGCCAAAAAGACCATCGCATAGCGATTTCTGCCACGGTCACTTCTGTAGGATCCGCACGCAGAAGGTCTCGCCTAGCCGCATTCAAGCGGCGGTTTTTTAGCCATGCAGTCGGCGACATGCCTGCATATCTCAAAAAAGATTGCTGAACGTGTCGAACCGACACGCCTGTAGCTGCAGCCATGTCAAGGATGCTCAAACAGTCAAACGGGGAGTCATGTGCGAGCTGCTTCACGCCTTCCACAATCCGCCGCGAGTAGCAATTGGTGCGGCGATGTGGCTCATGATGGGCAGCCTCATCTAGGAGCAAGAAGCATCCATCTGCGATCTGCTGGGAAAACCCTGGCTGATCAATGTCGAACCTGCCGTTCATAGCCCCGCTAAGGTAGCCAGAAAGCAAGGTTGCATAAGGTCTGCAGCTGGGGGAGCGTAGTGGTTGCAGAATGAGATGATCGAGAGGCGCAAGCCCGCGCGCGTGCGCGGGAAGCTTGAGAACGACTGCGACCTCACGGTAGTGCTCTGGAGTAACCCACCCATTACAGGTCTGGCCGTCGAGTAGGTACAGCGTATTCTCTGTCAGGTCGAAACTGAAAACCAAGGTGTCGACTGGAGCATGGAACTCCTGCTCAACACGAAGATTCATGCTCTCCTCGTACAGCTCTATTCCGCTTATCTCAGCATGAACGAGCTTTCCATGGTAGCGGCCAGATGACATCTGTGTGTAGCTCTCCTCCCACCCGCTCAGCGCAACGTGACGATCACAAAACTCAGTTGTCTCCACCACACGGATCGGCATAAGCTCACCTTCAACACCTTGTTAATGACGTTAACTATAAACCTAAGCTCCTTTGCGTTTGTTCGCAAGGTGGATAGATTGAGCGTGAGCGAAGGCTGTAGCTTGGGAGCCGGAGCCTCGTCATGGCCTTACCGCATCGAGGCCTGAAGAAAAATAGATAATCGCAATAACTACATTAGTGCCAATCTGCCATCAAAAATAAGAACGGAGCGGAGCACATGAAACAGAGCACCCTGTGCCTTGGCGCAGCTGTTGCCTTGGCCAGTTCACTGACAGCACACGCAGTGGAAATCAACCACGACCTTTCTCTTAACCTCCTAGTGACGGGCGCAAGTGATTACCGGACGGGCGGCATATCTCAGACTCGAAATAATCCTACTCTTCAGTTTGACGTGAGCCTCCAACACTCGAGTGGACTTTTACTGGGCGTATTTACCTCCAATGTCGATTTCGACACAGATACACGTCGCGAATATGATTACTACGCCGGAATAATCAAATCGCTCACCGACAATATAAGCGCATCGCTAATTTACTATGAATACGACTACCCGAAAGATAGTCAATTCAATTATGGTGAATGGATCGGCACAATTACCGCCTACGACTTCACGCTGGGTATGAAATATACCAAAGAGGTGAAACCGTATGGTGATGACCGAAGTGTAATATGGGCTGGGTACTCTCTTGACCTACCCTATGGGTCGTCAATCGATTTCAGATGGGGCTATTCTGATGCCAAAGACCCAATATTTATCAGCTCAAGCGGAAGCACACGCAGTGGCTACCGCGACTGGGAAGTCGGCGTAAATAAAGATTTCGTCGGAGTAAATTGGCGACTGTCTTACGTTGATACGGATCTTTCTAGAACGGAGTGCGAATCCACACAAGGCTTAGACGACATTTGCTCTGCGACCGTTATGCTTTCGGCTTCGAAACTGTTTTGATTTTTTTGGCTACAGAGGTGCCTCATGCGTATCCGCAAGATTAATAGACTCGTGCGCTTCACCACTTTTAGCATCGCTATAGGGCTCGCCGCAACCTCTGCGCTTGCTCAGGATGTGCCAGGGCAAGACACAAGCAATATTCCAAAGCGGCAGTGGAAGGAGTTCTGGGGCAAGCGCGAAACAGGATATCTCAAAACCGCCGATGGAACAGAGCTTCGCTATTCGGCCCTCCTTCCCGACAGTACCGGCCAATTCCCGGTGTTGGTTCGTTATAGCGGATACGATTCAGGAAGCATTGGCGGAAGCGCATATCTGGCGGATGACGAAACCTTTTCCGTTGATCTCGATAAGCAGCTAGTAGGTTTGGGATACGCTGTTGTAGGCGTACAAGCTCGAGGTACTGGCTGCTCACAGGGAACCTTCGATTTTCTAGGGCCTGCTTATGGCACTGACGGCCATGACGCGATTGAACTGATTGCAAAAAAGAGCTGGTCGAACGGTAAGGTTGGAATGTTTGGTTGGTCGTGGGCTGGCATGTCTCAACTAATGACGGCCTCACAACGCCCATCAAGCCTGAAGGCCATCGCCCCTGGTATGGCTTTGGGAGACGCTCGAGGCGACAGTTGGGCACCTGGGGGGGTTCCTGCTCCAGAGTTCGTTACTGCGTGGCATTGGTATCTCGATCAGCGTTGGGCTGCGGTCAAGGCCAGCGCCCAGAGCGAGGGCGACAAGCGCTGCCTGACCCAATTGGCCAAAAACGAAGCTGACATCGGTAAGCACGCACTGACCTATCAGCTTATCCGCCATCCGCTTCGTGATGACTGGGTTGAGCAACGAAATATTCGCCAGCGTACTCACCTGATCCAGGTGCCAATATTGTCCCTTGAGGCTTGGCAAGATGAGGCGGTCATGGCGCGTGAGGGCTATTATCATGAGACAGTAAAACCCGAGCAATTGTGGATAGTACAGACCAACGGCCCTCATGACATTTACGAATCTCACCAGTTTCGGGAAAAATTGGTGAAGTTTTTTGATCACTTCGTGAAAGGTGTAGACAACGGCTTCGACAAATCGCCTCATGTCGATATTTGGCAGGAAACTACGAGCGTAAATCGTAGTACACCTCACGATTTAAACGAGTCGGCCAAACCTACCTGGATGATCCAACGAGATAAGTTGCCCGTAGAAGTAACTCCAATTAGATTTGCGCTCAACAAAGGTGGCAAGCTTGTTGAGAATGGCGAGTCGGAAGGTGATCCTGACGAGTATAACTACCCAATTGCCGGCCCTGACGTGAATACCTACGAGGTAGACAATGCTTGGGGTGAGTTGAAGTCCGGATGGAGAGACGGAAGCCTGGCCTACACCTCTGAGCCGCTGAAGCGTGACTTGGTCACCTACGGGCCTGCGAGCGCCGATATCTGGTTAGCCACGCCCATGGGGCCTGACATGGATGTCCAGGTGACGATCACCCAATTGCTACCAGATGGGCAGGAAGTCTACGTTCAACGCGGATGGCTCAGGATGTCTGCCCGAAAGCTGGATGAAAACAAGTCCACATCGGTGCGTCCATGGCGCCTTGATACGCCAGATGCCATTGAACCGATGCTGCCGGAGACACCCACGCTTGGACGTATTGAGGTTCCACCCTTCTCACACTCATTCCGCGCTGGAACACGTTTGAGAATCTGGATTGACGCTCCTGGCCGCACTGGAGGTTATGGTTTCGATACCTTCGCCCTTCCCGCTCGCAACCAAGTGCTACATGATGCAACGCATCCTTCCAGCCTTGTACTCGGTGAGCTAAAAGGCGTAGCGGTCACCCAGCAACAACCCCAGTGTGACAGTCTTCTGAAGCAACCCTGCCGGATCGACCCCCTTAGAAAATAAAACGCAATAAAGCTATTGATCACGCATTTAAATATATTCGCTATAACGAAAAAACAAGGAACATATCTAAAATGAGATTAACACGTATTCGCAGCAACCCGCCCTTTAACTGGATATTCGCATCCGCATTCTGTGCTTGGCTTTCATTCACAACAGGGGCAGCCCAGGGAGTAGAACTCAAGGAGACCAAGCCTAATCGAGTGAAAACAGAACTGGTTATGCAAATTAATGTTAAACTCGGAAGCGATGAGGATATGGGCAAAGGCTCAGAAGGTCATCGAATCAACTATCCGATAATTGGTGGATCATTTGTTGGCTCCGGGATCAAAGGTGAAGTCATTCCTGGCGGCGCTGATATGTCAGTTGAGCGCAATGACGGCGTAACCAAAATTGACGCACTTTACCGACTGAAAACAGAAGATGGCGAAGTCATCATCATTCGTAACTATGGACTATGGCGACCGACAGCCGATGGACTGGCAAAACAAGCTAAAGGCTTAGAGCTGAGTGAAAGTGACTATTACTGCCGAACAGTTCCGTCATTCAGCACCCCACCTGGCAAGTATGAGTGGCTCGAAGACTACACGTATATTGGCACTATCGACGATGTGAACGATAAAGAAGTTCTTATAGGCATATACCGAGTAGACGGGGTATAGCCCCCAAAAAAATTATTCGACTCTAAAACTCTCAAGGTTATTCGCTTGGGAGTTTTTTAATTCTCAGATTAACGCACAAAATCAGAGCCAGTCCTGTACAGAAAACGGCAACACAGATACAGAGAAGATTTTGACTGAACAAACCGAGATTGTTCAAAGGACTACCGGGGACAGGGATGCTACATCGAGGCGCAGTATTTTGGGAATGGGCAGCCCCCACCCTGCAGCACCATTCTCATCAGGAGAGGCTCGCCGATGGAGCCCTGCTTGATGTTCAGGTGAGGCGTTCCCTGAGTGGCGATACACAGCTATTCATCGGCATTTACGAGAGGTCTGGCTTGGCTCGATTAGAGGAAGCCTATACGAAACTGCCCAGTGAGCATGTGGCACAAGCGCTCGAATGGGGAAAAATCAGGGGAAGGACTCTCGCTTAAAATGGCTGAGCAGGCGCAGGGGCTGCCAAGCACGGATAGTCGCGCTTGGCATGCGTAGCGCCATGAAGGACGTAACACAACCTTATGCACCGTTACGATACCAAACCACTTGTCGGAGCGGCTTCAGGGAGGCATGAGCCATCTTGAGGAAAAGCCTCCATCCAGCTAATACTGGAGTTACCTCTTGGGGAGGCAAAAAATGCAACCAAGATTCGTTCTTGTTCCGGGTGTGCCATCTGACACGGAATCATTTCGGTTAGGTATTCGTTACTATGCTCGAACCGTCTCTGAGGGTTTCGACATTTACGACAATCAAGAGAAAGCACGGCTTAAAAGAGGCTTTCCGACTCGCGATCTGGGCGCGGCCATGTGCGAGAAGATGAACGCTGAAGCCATTAACCCCGACGCGTCATTTCCTGTGTTGAGATGTGAGTGAACCGGTAGACCCCAAGCCAGCCCAGAATAGCTGCCACATTATGCATACTGGATGCTGATACTTTGAGATGCCCCAGGCAGGCAAAAAAGGGGTAGGCTACATCCATCCGCTTCAGGCAGTGATCATGAAGAGAGATTGCTTCATTCTCTGCCGTTTTTGGAGCCCCGCCAGGAGATGAGATGGCCCTCCCCCCTTTACACGCCTTCAAGGTATTTGAAAGCGTTGCACGCCTAGGTAGCCTGTCCAGCGCGGCAGTCGAACTGCATGTCACGACTGGTGCTGTTAGCCAGCAGCTCAAAGCCTTGCAGGCCAGTTTGGACGTTGAGCTGTTCTCAAAGCATGGTCGACAGCTTGTTCTCACACCTAGTGGTCGTCGACTGCAAGAAAGGGTAGCCAAAGCGATGGGCGAGATTGCGGAAGCCGTGGGCGAACTTCATGGCACTCATGCGCACCGCGAGGTCACTGAGATTACCTTGTCCACTCCCCCGTTTGAAGGCACTGAGTGGTTAGTATCACCATTGCTGCGGTTCATGGCCGAATCCAACTCGGTGAAAGTCACTGTAGTGACGGCGCCCAACATGGCGCAGGTAGATTGGAAACGTGCGGACATTGCAGTGGTTTACGGAGCGCCACCTTGGCCTGGTTATTGGTGGCGACTTCTACATGGGATAGGCATGATACCCGTATGCAGCCCTTCGTTCCTAGGAGGGCCACTCGCTATACATAGTGCGGAAGACCTAGCCAAACACCGTTTACTCCATGAGGACGATGGGAGCCAATGGAAGAAGTGGCTGGCTGAATCAGGTCTTAAGAGGACTGGCTTTAGAGACGTTCACTTCGAAGATTTCGGTCTGGTTCTACAGGCAGCCCGCGATGGTTTTGGTGTCGCGCTGAGCGACGAGGTAGTATCCGCACGCGACCTAAGAGAAGGAAAGTTGGTCTGTCCTCTACCCAGCTCGGTACCAGCTACATTCAACTATTACATTGTCTGTACTGAGAACATGCGAGAACGCCCGGAGATCCGAGCGTTCATCGATAGCTTGCTGAAGATTGTGGATAAATCAGTTTAGTAGCCGTATCCACGACCGTCAGAGAACTGAATATCAGTCAAAATACTGATGTTATCCTCGACCTTGTATACCTTTGAGCTTTTAATCAGCTCTGGATCACTAAAGGCCTGACTTTTGCCGCTGCCCGCCTGTATTTCAATCATTTTATTCCGTATCGCAACTACAGACTCGTAGGTCATCGCTGGAACTTTTGTTGGATTTTCATCAGCATGCGCACCATAAATCGCGGTTTTCGGGTTGATGATCTTGAGAGTGGCGTTAAGCGACGAAACATAGTCCTTCACATTTCCAGCCAAGAGCCAAGAAGGATAGAGGTGGTCACCCGACAGGAGAACATTGTGAGCTTCGTCGTAAAGCGCAACCTCATCTTGCGTATGGCCAGGAACGCTTATCAAGCGGACTCTAAGTCCACCAAGATCTATATTTTCATTTGGCTTAATCAGTCGAGCCACTTTGAACGGCGGAACCGTCATATGATCAATATTACCCAAATAAACTGGCTCAGGGACGTGATACAGGCCATCCTCTCGCTTAAATTTTCGGGTAAACGGAGTATCTACCAGGTAAACACTCTGAAAGTTGTGAAGCCCGCCAAGGTGATCAAAATGCAAATGAGAAGGCAACACCGCAAGAGGCTTGTCAGTGATTTGTTTTGCCACTTCCGTGATGTCTTCCTGCTGATTAGCACCTGCATCAAACATCAGCGCCTGCTTGTCTCCCACCAATAAATATGAATAATTTTTTTGGTAATAGTTAGGCTCACCAATTGCATAAAGGTAATCTGATAGTTTGTGCACAACAAACGCAGGCGAGCTTGGCTTTGTAACATCCTCAGCCTGAACACCTCCAGATATGCAGGAGATAAAAATCGATGTCAAGGCCAGTATTTTCGATAGCTTGCGCACGAGACAATTATCCTCAGTATTATTATTGGACACGGGAACAGGCGCCCCAAGCCACATCAAGCCGTGCCGATCACGAAATATCAATGCATATTTCCTGAAGGATAATAGTTTAGAAAAACTGAACAAAATCTCTCCATGCCTTGGGATAATGAAATTATTAAATGTTTTTGGGAACAATCCATAACACTATTGCCACTCCTAGCAAGAGCAGCGGTGCAATGGACATCATCCCCAGGTAAGCCACCCGGGTAAGGTCATTGATAAAACCGACCAACATCGGAATCACTATACCACTGAGTTGACCAATAGAGTTGATGGCAGCCACGCCTGTTTCGACAGCCATCCCACTGAATTTTAATTTAGGCGAAATCCAAAATACCGGCATAGCTACATATGAGCCAGAAGTAGCGATTGTTAGCCCGAGCTATTATCCGAATAGAGGCAAGGCAAGAGATACCCTATACATGCTACCAGTAGACAACTCCAAGTAAGCGTCCGACGGTTGCCTGATTTGTCGGATATCCGAGTCACTCCAATCATCGCAACCACTGCAATGATGTACTTAAGCTCCGCCTCGGCTAATACGCTCTAGATAATCTAAGGATTAGGCCATCCCCGGTTTTGTAGATTATAGGCTTCGAGGGGGGGGAGGAGCCTCATAAGGTGCACGACTTTTGCATAAGCGTTAATTACAGAACTTGGTCATTTCGTATCGCATCCAGAACTACCTTGAAGGCAGCCGTTTGCTGTCTTCTTGACGGGTAGTAAATATGATATCCCGGAAATTCATCTGACCAACTTTTAAGAATTTCTACGAGTTCGCCGCTAACGAGAAATGGCTGAATCTGGGCATCGGGCAGTTGAGCTATACCTACTCCCGATAAACACGCATCCAGAATTTGAAAGACACTATTCATAATCAACGGGCCCTTCACCCTTATCCTAAACTCATTCCCTTCATCAATAAACTCCCAAGGATACAACCCTCCATGCGTGGGTAATCGCAGGTTAATACAACGGTGACTCATCAAATCATCGGGTTGAGATGGTAAACCGTGCCGTGTTAAGTACGCCGGCGACGCTACAGTGACCATTCGCATGGGAGGCCCGATAGGCACCGCTACCATATCAGCATCAATAATTCCGCCGAGCCGCACGCCGGCGTCGATGCGGTCGGCGACGATGTCAGTGAGGCCATAATCGGTAATCAGCTCGATGACTACTTCTGGATACATATCAAGCACCGGCTTGAGCCTTGGCCACAGAACATTGCGTGCGGCAAATTCATCAGCGGTTATACGCACTGTACCTGAGGGTCGCTGCCCTAGATCTGCCAGAGCTCCCAAATGCATTTCTATCTGTTCCAGAAGTGGAGCGATGTCCCGGAGCAATTTTTCACCGGCCTCCGTGCGAGTAACACTGCGGGTGGTGCGAGTTAACAACCTCGCTCCCAGTCGTTCCTCCAGTGCCCGGATGGTTTGGCTCACCGCCGAAGGCGAAACGCCGAGATGAGCCGCTGCCCGAGTGAAATTACTTTCCCTTGCCACAGCAACGAAAACCACCAGATCACGCAAACTGTCCGCAAGCATTGTTTAGCACCACTTCATACCGATTTCACTATTTCACAGATACACGAATCAACCGCTCCCCGCTACAGTTTTCTGACTGAAGATTGAAACGAGGTAAGCAGCGTGATCGACATCGAACAGAGTGACGCCGGCATGCAAATTCACCGGGCAGGCTCGAGCAAAGCCATCTCAGGGCCGGCTGAGTGGTTTACTGGGCGGGTGCGAATAGACCGCATCTTTACAGCCCCCGAGCCGGCGCGGGTCGGGGTTGCAGTCGTTAACTTTGAGCCTGGAGCACGAACCAACTGGCATACACATCCGCTTGGCCAGGTTCTGCTGGTCACGGATGGAGTGGGATGGACGCAATGTGAGGAGGGCCCTAAAACGGAAATTCGGGCGGGTGATCTGATCTGGTGCGATTGCGGTCGTCGTCATTGGCATGGAGCAACTGATACCACCGCAATGCAACACATCGCAATCAACGAATCCTTGGACGGTAGGCCTGTGAACTGGTTCGAGCCCGTTACAGATGAGACCTACCTGAGTGGGCCGGTCAAGAAGGGCTAGCTAAATCCAATCGTTGAACCAATAGTAGAGGTATGTATGAACGAAATCACGTATGACTTCTCCGGGCAGGTAGCTCTGGTCACGGGAGCTGCATCAGGCATGGGGCTGGCAACAGCTCGTGCTTTTGCCGAAGCAGGAGCCTCGGTTGCTCTGGCTGATATTAATGACATTGCCCTCGAAGCAGTGACTCAGCAATTGACGGATGCTGGTTACCGAGTGATTGGTGTGCCTGGTGATATATCGGACGAGGCATATGTCAAATCAATGGTTGAGAAAACCGTCGCATCCTTTGGAAGATTAGACATGGCGTTCAACAACGCAGGCATCCAAAGTCCCGCCGTCGAAACTGCCGATGTCACAAGTGAGGTATTCGACCGGATAAACGCCATCAACCTTCGTGGTGTATGGCTTTGCATGAAGTACCAGCTAGCTGAGATGCGAAAGCAGGGCTCCGGAGCAATCGTCAACAATTCCTCACTTGGCGGCCTGGTCGGAGTACCAGGCCGAGCTGCTTATCATGCCGCCAAGCATGGCCTATTGGGCATGACCAAGAGCGCGGCACTTGAATATGCCGCCCAAGGCATTCGCATCAACGCAATATGCCCAGGGATCATCGAGACACCGATGGTCGCAGATATGCTCAAGGGTGAGACGGAAATAATGAACGACATGATGAAGGATGTACCTATCCGACGTCTGGGCACAGCTAAAGAAATCGCTGATGCTGTGCTCTGGCTTTGTAGCACTGCCTCAACCTTCATCGTTGGAGTCGCTTTGCCTATTGATGGCGGCTACACCGCACGCTGAGCAAGCGAGATTGATTCGGGCGCCCATCGCGGGGTTTGCACCGTGTCGATCTAACCAGCCGGGTGCTCAGCGTTACGTTGACGAACGAGACACCCGGTCTGACTCGCATAGCTATGGAGCCGCGTGGAGACGATTACATGATTGTGCGTCCCGTTCAGGAGCCTGCAACTGCCTACCCAGCTACCAAGACTAGCCGGCCCAACATGGGAGTGCAAAAAATTTCTAGCCCACACCACTCAATAGAAAAAACTTTCTAAAAAATCCTGATAGCCATTTGAATTAAGCAAAGCACCAACACTTCATTCATCATATATTTTTCTCGAAGCAACATACTCCAGCTTCGAAATTAATCGGGCGCTGGCTTAAATAAAAACTCTTCAGGGCTTATACCGTTATGATTAAAAAGTTTGGCAAAGAAACCGCTTACCTGCTCATTGATGTACAAAAGGGCGTAAATGACTTGAGCCATTGGGGCGGGCCAACAGGCCGTCGCAACAACCCAGACGCCGAACCAAATATGGCCGCTGTGTTGGCAGAATGGCGTCGAGCGGGCCTGACTGTTATCTATACCCAGCATGACTCTCGCCAGAAAGTATCGCCACTGAAGATCAGTCAGCCAGGTGGCGCATTCATGGATGAATTGCTGCCAAATCCTGGCGAGCTGATCATCTGGAAGGACGTGAACAGCTCCTTCATCGGTACTACATTGGAGCTAGAGTTGCGCCGTCGTGGTATCACCCGGTTGGTCATCACTGGTTTCTTCACCAACTACTGCGTTGAAACAACCGTTCGCATGGCCGGTAATATGGGCTATGATACTTACCTGATGCACGACGGCTGCGCCACTACCAACCAAATTGGTATCGACGGAGTCGACCATGACCCTGAGACCATTCATAGTCTCTCCATAACCAGCATGAACGGTGAGTTCTGCACGACTCTGGATCACAACCAGGTGCTGAGCCTGTTGGAAGTGGATAACGCCAATCTCAATCGCATCCAACGCAACGAATAACTTCCATCCTAGTAGGCGCAGGTGACGAAGCACCTACTGATCAGGGATAGGCAAACGGTGAGTGTCTTTGATTTCTCTCAACGCCAAGCTGGAATGGATAGATGATATTCCAGGCTGTGTTCGGAGAACCCTTTCAACGAACTCACCGTATGCATCCAGATCCGCAGCTACAATCTGCAAAATATAATCAGCATCACCAGTTATTTTATGACACGACAATACGTAGGGGTTATTTCGCATTACCTCTTCGAAATCATCAGCAGCTTTATCCGTGTGCATGTTAAAGCTGATCTGAACAAACGCCGTTAAATTCAGCCCAATCGCCCTTCGACTGATAGTCGCCTCATACCCCGTTATTACCCCCTCATCTTCCAGTCGCTTTCTTCGCCTCCAGGTAGGCGTTGTACTAAGCGATAGCTTTTCGCCAACAGCGATGCTGGACATTGCCCCATCAGCTTGCAGTAGGCGAAGCATTGAACGATCAACGTTATCGAGGGTGATCCTACTCATTTCCGAAGCCCACACCGCAGTAATTTTTCACCTGACGACCTTATTGCGCAAAAAATAATTCGTCAAGCAAAACCACCTCTAGGATCCGGTTGATCAGACGCAAGCGCGCCAAAGCTGTCATACTTTCGCGCAAAATAATTCCTGATTACACACAAACACCAGAAAACATTTGCTCAAATGCTCACAGCCTGCCCTAAGTTAGCAAAGTATTTCCAGCTCACTTGAGCGAGCATTACATCGCTGCAAGATAAAAACCAAAGAATCAGCGACCGCGATGCTCCCGCAAAGCGGCAATTGAGCCTGCCCAACAAAACTTTTCGACAAGAAAGAGGCTGAGCATGGAACCACATACAATTACTCAGAATGACACCACTCATACCGACCCTCACCTGAAGCGAGCGCTCACCAACCGACATATTCAGTTTATCTCCATCGGAGGCGCCATCGGAACAGGATTATTCATGGGTTCCGGTAAGGTAATTGCTCTGTCCGGAACATCTATTATCCTCGTGTACATGATTGTAGGCTTCTTCCTTTTTTTCATCATGCGCGCTATGGGCGAACTGTTGTTGAGTGACCTCAGATTCAGGTCATTTGCAGACGTTGTTGCCCACTACTTGGGCCCCCGTGCAGGGTTTATGTTGAGCTGGTCATACTGGCTGAGCTGGAGCGTCGCAGTGATTGCTGATGTCATTGTGGTCGCGGGTTTCTTCCAGTTCTGGTTTCCGGATGTCCCGACCTGGGCAACGGCAAGCGTAACCATGGGGCTGCTGCTGATCCTCAATATGCTAGCGGTTAAGCTTTTTGGTGAGGTTGAGTTCTGGTTTGCGATCATCAAAATCGTGGCCATCGTGGCGATGATCATGACCGCATTTATCTTGATAGGAATGTCCTACCAGTCCCCTGAGGGTGTCACAGCATCCCTGAACAACCTGTTCGAGAAAGGCTCGATGCTGCCTCACGGAATCAGCGGTTTCTTCGCCGGCTTCCAGATCGCCATCTTCTCCTTCGCAGGCACAGAGCTGATCGGCACCACCGCTGCCGAAGCCAAAAATCCGGAACGCAATCTCCCCAAGGCGATCAACACGATCCCGTTCCGAATCCTGATCTTCTACGTGCTGTCCCTAGCCTGCATCATCAGTGTGACGTCCTGGAGCCATGTGCCGGCAGACCGCAGCCCCTTCGTAGAGCTCTTTTTGTTTGCTGGTTTCCCAGCTGCTGCGGGGATCATCAACTTTGTCGTTCTCACCTCTGCGGCCTCTTCGGCCAATAGCGGCGTATATGCGAGCTGCAGGATGCTTTTCGGCCTGGCGCTGCGCCGCTCGGCTCCAGCATTTTTCGCCAAGCTGTCGCGTGCTGGCGTTCCGGTGATGGGGGTGGCTTTTACAGGGATAGCGATGTTCTGCGGATTGTGCCTGCTGGTGATGTTCCCGAACGTCATGGAGCTGTTCACGCTGATTTCCACCGTCTCAGCGATTCTGAATCTGTACATTTGGATGATGATCCTGCTCGGCTATCTGGCGTACCGAAAAAAGGCACCAGAGCTTCACGAGGCGAGCATCTTCAAGATGCCTGGTGGTCGGGCTACAGTTGCTGCATGCCTGAGCTTCCTACTGTTCGGGGTGTGGGTGCTTTCTCTTCAGCCCGACACACGTATGGCGCTGTACGTGATGCCCCTGTGGTTCATCTTCCTGTTCTTCTCATACCGCTCTAAGAAAGCTGATGTCGATCCATCAGCCTATCGGGCAGTGAACTGACTCAAGGGCCCCCTTCCGCGAAGGGGGCCTTCTCATCTAAAAGAGTGCCAGCGTGTAGTTCAGGAAGACACGATTCTGCACCTGATTCGGGTCGATATCCGAATGCATCAAGCCGTGTCGCCAACCGAAACCAAGACCTTTGAAAGTGCCACTTTGCACCACATAATCGATGCCCATGTCGCGCTCCCACTCGCTGAGCTCTGGGCCTGTTGCGGTGTTGATTCCTTCACCTTTTACGTACATGACGAATGCCTTCAAGCCCGGCACACCCATCGCGGCAAAGTCGTAGCTGTACTGACCAAACACAGACCTTTCGCCTGCCCGGTTGAAAGCAGCCATCATGCGGTCGGTGTAGATGTATAGCGATGAGGCACCCGCGCCCTTATCTGGCAACGTTCCCTGGCTCTGTTGCACAAAATTGCTGCCATTGGAAACTTGCTGATAACCCATCATCACCGCATTCCCACCCACCTGATAAGTCAGGGCCGCCGTCCAGAGGTGGTTGTCGATCTTGCCGTCAGCACTTTCAGTGAATCCACCTACGCGGTAGCCCGACACGCGCCCTTCTGCGCTTTTATTGGCATCATCAGCAGTGGTGCGGAAGTAGCGGAGATCAGCCTTCAGGCTCTGGCCAGGGGCGAGCTGCCAAGTATTTTGAAGACCAAGGAAATGCTGATCGTAATAATCTTCTAGGTTGGCAAAATAATACTGGGCCAGACCTTTCTCCCCAATTTGATAATCCACACCAGCCAATACCATCGCATCACTTTGACGAGTACCACCTGAGACAGCTAGGCCGGTGCGATCCGTCGACCCACGTCCTGTTGCCTTCGTGATGCGGCCTGCTGTGAAGGTCAGTTTCTCAAGCTCGTGGGACGTCAGCAGAGCCCCTTCGAACGTCTGCGGCAGAGTACGGCTGTCGTTGTAGGTAATCACAGGTAGGTTTGGCAGCAGCGTGCCGTAACGCAGCTCGGTCTTCGACCAGCGAAGTTTTGGAGTAACGCCTAATCGCCCCCACTGATCGGCAGCACCATCACCTTTGTTTGGGATCATGCTGCTACCCCGATGCCGGCCATCACCACTGTCCAGCGTTACCCCAAGGAGAGCCATAGCATCAACGCCAACGCCTACCGGGCCCTCTGTGAAACCCGATTGGAAATCCAGCACTGCGCCCTGGGCCCATTCCTCGATTCGACTTTGTCCGGCAGGGCCTGGACGGTCACGGTAGTCATTGCTGAAGTAGAAGTTGCGAAGCTTGAGGTTCGCCTTGCTGTCTGCCAAAAAATCAGCGTAGGCGACACAACTAAGGGGCAATACCAGGGCGCCAGGAATCAGCGAGCGAAGCAGATTATTCATTGGAAACCTCATTTTTGGGACACGGCTACGCCCACCCTCCTTGCAGAGGGTGATTGCGTTGAAGACAGGGTTGAAAGAACCGATAGCACCTCAGCGCTATCAGCAGCTCAAAGACAGAGTCGATTGGTTCGGCTACACGTTCAGTTTTGAATCATGTAGCCAGAGTGGCTGGCATCACCGAGTAGCCACGGCAACACCTTGATTTTCGGTACGCAGCCGGTGCACACCCATAACGCCGATTAGCGATAGCGCTGAAAGCGCGCTGAAGAACAACGCCAGCGGAAGCCACTGCCCCGAGAACTGGTTGGCTAGCATGGTGCCAATGATTGGTGTGGTGCCACCTGCGATGGCGCAAATGAGCTGGTACGCCATGGATATTCCCGAGTAGCGAAGGTGTGCTGGAAATGCCTGTGCGATGAAGCCTGCCACGACTGCATACAATGCAGAAATGGTCACCACGCAGAGCGTGATGCCAAGGATCATCAGGCCCAACTTCTGGGTCGTGACCAAGACGAACATGGGATACGGAACCACAATCGACAGCAATGCAGCCCACATCAGAAACCGCGACTCTCCCACTCGCTCAGCGATGAGAGCACTGACTGGCTGAGAAATGAGCTGGAAAACTGTCACGATGAACAGACAGTCGAGGATCGTTGCCCTATCAATACCCTGGTATTGGGTGACATAAGTGATCATGAAGGTGTTGGTGAAGAAGAAGCCCGCCGAACCGATTGTTACGGCAAGGGCCGCAAACAAGATCTGTCGCCAGCATGTGCGGATGACTTCGCTAACAGGGAATTTGACGACCTCGTTCTTTGATTTGGCCTCAACAAATTCTGGCGATTCCTCTACACCGAACCGGATAGCCAAGCCCACCAACATCAGCACGCCACTCATGAGGAAGGGAATGCGCCATCCCCACGCAAGGAAATCCTCTGGTGACAGTGTCGATACCACCCGGAATGCGATCAGTGCGAGGAGAAGACCTGCTGGACTCCCCAATTGAGCGAAGGACGCGTAGAAGGTCTTGCGTTTGGCCGGCGCATGCTCGCTGGCCATAAGAACCGCACCGCCCCACTCACCACCGACGGAGATCCCTTGGATGAATCGCAGGACGATGAGCCCGATAGGTGCCCACATGCCAACGGCTGCGTAACTCGGAAGAAGGCCAATAGCGGTCGTGGCCAAGCCCATCAAAACCATCGTGAACAGCAACATTTTCTTGCGGCCCAGTCGATCACCCAAATGCCCGAAGACCATGCCGGCCATTGGCCGCGCAATGAAGCCGACTGCGAACGTGCCGAACGCGGCCAAGGTGCTCAGTAACGGATCTGAACTTGGGAAGAAGACCTGCCCTAGCACCAGTGCCGCCGCCGTAGCGTAAATATAGAAGTCGTAAAATTCGATGGTCGTGCCGGCAAATGCTGCCGCCGCCGCACGCCGCGATTGTGATTTGCTCTTCATGATGTACCCTTCATTTTTTTTGTTAGGCAGGGAATATCTGGACTGCAGCGAGATTCTCTAAATGGCGCTTGTTGGGTTTATCGCCAACTTCATTGGATCAATCAATTTACTAATATTTAAGCTGAAAATAAGCCGAAATAATGTCCGCTGTTGGTGCGAATTCCATCGCGCCGGAAGTGATCCGATCTTTCAGAATCTAAAAAAAAGCCCCGACAAGCGGTCATCCTGACGGGGCAAGGAGGGTGAGACCCATCCAAAGTGCCTGGCATCCCGCCAGGCTAGGAGCAATAGAGCGCGTATCAATCCTGCAGGTTGCACCATTGAGCAATAAACAATGCGATGCTTTTCGTGATCAGTCTCAGGGACTCGATGTGCACACGCTCATCAAATCCATGGATGTCCAGCGACTTGGGCCCGTAAACGAGCGTAGGCATGTCGCCGTAGATAACGAAAACACGAGCATCGAGGTAACCAGGCGTGGTGAAGGACTCAAGCTCACTCTCGAACGCGATCCGGTGGCAATCGCGCAGAGTGTTTTCAGCGTCAGAACCTTCCTCCAGCACGTAGCCCTCGGCGTAGAAGCCGTTGAAGGTGACCTCAGGAGCAAGACCACCAAGGCGAGGATCAGATGCAGCCTCGGCCAGGCATGCCTCGATCTCGGCACGGGCTTCATCGGCAGTGGTGCCAGGGTAGATGGCGGCACGCACTTCGAATTCGCACCATGGTGGTACAGTCGAAGGCCAGTCGCCGCCAACGATCTTGCCGATGTTGAAATTAATCGGGTGATCCAGATGCTCGAAGTGACGATGGCAATGGTGCTGACCGTTCCATTTAGACTCGATCTTGCGTAGAGCTTCCATGGCGGCGTAGGCAGCATCGATGGCGTTAACGCCAGTCTCCATTTCGCGGTTGTGCGTTGGACGGCCCTTGACCTTGACCTTGAACCAGAGCACACCCACGTTGGCCCGAACCAGCATGTTCTCTTCAGGCTCAGGAATGATGACGGCATCCGCCTTGTAACCACGAAGCAGCGCTGCAAGCGCACCATTGCCGGTGCATTCTTCCTCGACCACCGACTGGAAGTAAATCGGGGCCCCAGGTGCATAGCCGGCGGCCTTGATAGCGTCGTAGGCAAACAGGTTCGCTACGAGACCGGCTTTCATGTCCGCCGAACCGCGACCATACAGCCAACCGTCGATGATCGCTGGATCCCAAGGAGAGCGGGCCCAGTTTTCGACCGGGCCGGTTGGAACCACGTCGATATGACCATTCAAGATCAGCGAACGCCCAGTCTGCTGCTCAGGACGATAGGTGCCTACAACGTTGAAGGCGTTTTCGTAGGAGACGGTAACGGGCCCGAAGCCTGGGTGGGACTTGATGTCCTCCACGTCGATCTTCCAACGATCCATCGAAAAGCCGCGCTTGTGCATGGCCTCGTAGAGGAAGTCCTGGGCAGTGTGTTCCTGCTCACGCAACGACGGGATGCGAACGAGATCTTGGGTGAATCGCAATTGAGCGTCGAAGTTGTCATCGACTGCTTTCAGGATGCGATGAACCTGTTCAGGCGTCAGCTGATTCTGACCGGTAGTGCTAGTCATGGTTGATTCCTAGATTGGTTTTTATGAAAGGTTTACGGGTCAGGCCTGATGGGCAGTCGCAGTGCCAAGATGCGGGTCACGACGCCTCTTGTGAATCGACAGGCCGATCACGGAAACCAAGGTGATCGCCGAAAGCACGGAGTAGAAAACGGCGAGAGGGAACCACTGATTGGGGTAGATGTGGGTCAGCCAGGTGCCAATCAAAGGAGTCAGGCCACCAGCAATCGCACCGCAGAATTGGTAGGAAAGGGAGATCCCGGTGTAACGAATCCGGGTCTCGAATGCAGAGCTGATGAAGCCCGCCATAGCCGAGTAAATGGCGGCCATGAAGACCAGAACAATAGCGATACCGACGATGATGCTGAGGCTGGTGCCTTGGCTGACCAGCATGAACATTGGGTACGGCGCAGCCACCGATGCTGCAGCAGCGAAGATCAGCACCCGAGACGTGCCAACAGTTTCAGCAAACCATGCGGCCAGCGGCTGAATGAAGAACTGGATGATCGCGACGACGAACAGGCAATCCAAGATCATCCGGCGATCCAGTCCCAGCGTTTGGGAGGCATAGGACAACATGAAGGTATTGGTGAAGTAGATACCGCCAATCGCCACGGTACAAACGCCCATGCACAGGAGAAGCGTGCGCCATGCAGTCCGGAACACTTCTCGTGCAGGAATCTCAGTGGTTTCTTTTTCCTCCAGCACTTTGGCGAAATCTGGAGACTCACTGACGCCAATTCGGATGAAGTAGCCGACCAGGAGAAGCACAGCACTGATCAAGAACGGGATGCGCCAACCCCAGCTAACGAAATCAGCTTCGTCCATGGAAGTGACCATGCGGAAAGCCAGCAACGAAAGAATCAAGCCAGCCGGGCTACCCAGCTGTGCAAAAGAGGCAGCGAAGGTTCGGCGTTTGGCCGAGGCATGTTCGCCCGCCATAAGCACTGCCCCGCCCCACTCTCCGCCGACCGCCAAGCCTTGAGCCAGACGCAACACAATCAAGAGGATCGGAGCCAGAATGCCAGCCTGTTCATAACTGGGCAGAAGGCCGATGCCAACTGTCGCAATGCCCATGATGACCAAAGTGACCATGAGGGCTTTCTTACGACCAACACGGTCGCCCAAGTGGCCAAAGACGAACCCGCCCAAGGGGCGTGCCAGGAACCCAACAGCAAAGGTGCCGAATGCCGCCATGGTGCTCAAGAACGCATCACCCGTAGGGAAGAAAACCTTCCCGAAGACCAAAGCTGCTGCTGTCGCATAGATATAAAAATCGTACCACTCGATTGTGGTACCAATGAATGCTGCAGTGGCAGCGCGCACGGGCTGTTTTGCAGCCGGCACATGGGATGTCCCGGTCATGGTGAAGGCCTCTCTTAGATTTGTTGTGAGATTTATGCGCTCACCGAGACATTCGGTCAATTTCCGTATTCTTAAGCTGAACATTAGTTAAATTAATGTCTTGTGCTAGGGTCGCTGAATGAGGTTTGCTACATAGCAACCCGGAAATAAGTGAAATGATGGCCGCAGATGAAAGACAAAAATCACCGTATCAGTGATCGCCTTGACTGGAATCTACTTCGGACTTTTCTGGTGATCGCAAGAGAGAAAAGCATCAGCTCTGCTGCGGTAAAATTGCACGTCACCCAATCCGCCGTAAGCCAGGCGCTACGCCGGCTTGAGGATCAGTTCGGGCGACGGTTGATCGAGCGTCACCATAGTCGGTTCTACCTCACGGCTGCAGGGGAAGAGGTGCTGGCCGCCGCCGATACCATTTATGGCAATGTGGCTCAGTTGGCGAGCAACGTTTCAGATGCGGAAGAGCAGACCGTGGGCAGGATCAACGTGTTGGTCGCAAGCCGCATCCACTCCGCCGTCTACGACGCGTTCTGGGCAAAGTTTCATAAGGCTCATCCCCGCATCGAAGTTGAGCTTGAGGTCATGCCCAGCAGTGAAATTGTTAAGATCATCCAGCAGAAAGGTGCCACTGCTGGAATCGCCCTTTGCAAGCAAATCCCAAAGCGATTGGAGCACAAAATTTTCCTGCAGCAGACCTACGGCTTGTTCTGCGGCCAATACCATGACCTCTATGGCAAATCCGACCTCACGATGGAGGATCTTCTGGGTGAGAATTTCGTTTCTTTCACCAGCGATGCACTTGGCGATAGCTTGTCCCCACTCACGATCTTCCGGGATCAGCGAGGGTTCTCGGGAACGGTAGTAGCAAGCTCTTCTCAGTACGATGAGGTCAAACGTCTCCTAGTAGCTGGCTTCGGCATTGGTTGTCTCCCTGAACATAGCGTCCAAGCTGACCTAGAGGAAGGTAGGCTCTGGCGTCTCCCTCCGGATGAGGGAGTCTGTACCGCAAATCTCTACTTTCTATGGCATGAAGATGCTCAACGGACTGCAGCAGAGAGAACGTTTCTGGACGCATTCAAAGCTCATATCGAGACTTATCCCCTTCCTCACCGCTTGCTCGCAACCCTACCAGCCATATCGGTTGAGTAATTGGCGGCTGCTGAAGATTAGGGTCTAAAGACTATGTGCCCATTGAACCGGGCCATTAGGTGTAGAAAAACAAAAATCTTTCAACAACCTCATGCTCACTAGAAAATAATTTCAGTTACCCCCCTGTGATGGGAGTCTAAAGCAAAGCAATTTTTCATCAGAAGAGGGAATATTTTTGTCACCGACAATACGATCTAGGAACAAAAATAGTGATCACCATTTTTAGCTCCAACCACCGGCTTCATCACGGCACAGAACTCAAGGATGGATCCTTGAAACCGTCGTTTGAAAATCCGCAAAGAGCAGATACCGTCCTGGCTCGCGTTAAAAGCGAGGGCCTTGGCGATGTCATTTCAGAGCAGCGCTTCGACCGTTCCAACTATGTCCCAGCACACAGCGAGCGTTACGTGACGTTCCTGGAAAACGCTTGGCAGGAGTGGGTGGCCACCGGAAAAACGCATGACGCACTGCCCCTTGTATGGCCAGTGCGTGACTTGGCCATCGATAAGGAACCAGGATTCATTGATGGCAAGCTGGGCTTTTACGCTATGGACGCCGGTGCACCTATCACCCAGGGAACTTGGGAAGCCGTCCGCAGTAGCGCAGATGTCGCTTTGACAGGAATGGAGCGGGTGATAGAAGGGGAGCTTGGTGCATTCGCTTTGTGCCGCCCGCCAGGGCACCACGCCGCTCGGGAATACATGGGTGGCTACTGCTACCTAAACAATGCTGCTATCGCGGCAGAACGCTGCCTTCGTCGTGGTGCAAAGCGTGTCGCAATTCTGGACGTGGATTTCCATCACGGCAACGGCACGCAGAACATCTTCTACGACCGGAACGATGTCTTCTTCGCCTCTATCCATGGTGATCCTTCTGTCTCCTACCCCTACTTCTCGGGGTTCGCAGATGAGAAAGGCGTAGGTATCGGTGAAGGCTTCAATGCTAACTACCCGCTGCCTCGAGGCACACAGTGGGACACGTTCAGCGTGGCATTGGCGGACTCTCTGAAGCGCGTACAGGCTCACCAGCCCGACTTCCTGATCATCTCTCTTGGAGTTGACACCTTCGAGCACGATCCTATCAGCCACTTTCGCTTGACCAGCGAAAACTTTATTCAAATGGGGGAAGCCATTGCCGAAGTAGGTATCCCAACTCTGTTCGTGATGGAGGGCGGCTATATGGTAGACGAAATAGGTATTAACGCAGTGAACACGCTGCAGGGCTACGACAGTAAAATTTTTTGAAAAATCCCCGCTCTCGAGCGTAATGCTGTTCACTTAAGATCGCCGGGGCCGCTGTGCGGCCCTTTCGCGGCACAAGGCCGCTCCCACAATGACCGCGTGAGCCCTGAGATGTTGGCTTACGCGGTCGGTGTAGGAGCGGCCTTGTGCCGCGATGGGCTGCAAAGCAGCCCTAAGTGAACAGCATTACGCTCTCGAGCGGGGATTTTAGTTTAAATCTAGACTCGCCATCACAGAAAAATTGTTAAACACAGACTTTATAACCCAAGGTACAGAAACCCATACAAAGAAACCAAGACACCCAGGCACATAAAGATGGAAAATTAACACTTATCGATCGGCTCTCCAGTTAGATTTGGGGTGGCGAGCCCAGCCGCGCTCTGCTAACGCTATCTTACTTATTCTAGCTAGTGATCAAGAAGCGCCGCCCTCTAACATCTCGCCTAAATTTCTGGCACCCACGCCATTTTTGAGCCTACCAAGCGCTCAATCCCATCCGGCACAGCATCTGGAGTAGGTTTGCCTGTACGGCAAGGAATGCTTCTGAAAAGCATAATTGTGGTAAGGCTTCTTGGCTCCTAGGATCACATGGAGGCTGCACACCGTCCTCCTTTGCCACTCTATACTGCCGGAGAGCTTAATAACAATGACAACTGCGCAGGCAACAAATAACACCGTGGCCGGTCGACTGCCGCAAAACAAGCTATACAAACTTGTGGTAGCATCATCAATCGGCAACGCACTTGAATGGTTCGACTTGATAGTATATGGCTTTTTCGCCATGACAATTTCCAAGTTGTTTTTCCCAAGCAATGACGAAACTGTATCACTATTACTGGCATTAGGTACATTCGCCGCATCTTACCTTATAAGGCCTTTAGGCGCCATTGTACTTGGATCATATGCAGATCGCGTCGGGCGTAAGTCCGCAATGCTTGTTTCAATATGGTTGATGATGGCAGGGACTTTTATCATAGCGACCATGCCGACCTTTGAGACAATTGGGATCCTAGCCCCTATTGGTATTTTCGCCGCTCGGCTTATTCAAGGCTTTTCAGCCGGGGGAGAGTTCGGCAGTGCAACGGCACTGCTGGTTGAGCATGCTCCAGAGCGAAAAGGGCTCATCTCAAGCTTTATGTTTGCGAGTCAAGGTATTAGCGCATTACTAGCCTCAGGATTTGGAATAGCATTAAGCTCCATGCTAACTCAATCCCAGCTGGAAAGCTGGGGATGGCGCATACCATTCCTCTTTGGATTACTAATAGGCCCAATTGGTCTTTACATCCGCAAGCACATACAAGATGCGGAAGAGTTCAGCAAAAGCAGTCATAGCCATGCACCCATCAGTGCCATTTTGAAAACGCATAAAGCTTCACTAGCACTCGCAATTGGCTCTTTAATCATGTCCACTTCAGTGAGTTATGTGATCATATTTATGCCAACATATGCTGTGAAAAATTTAGGCCTCACCGCATCAGTCGGCTTTACGGGAACGTTATTAAGCGGCGCAGTCCTGGCCATCTTAACGCCATTTATAGGCCATCTGAGCGACTCAATAGGTCGTACACGCTTAATGTTCTGGTCGGTCATTGTATTCACATGCACCATTTATCCCGCGTTCGTGTTCCTGTCGCATGAGCCAACTCTACCATCGCTGCTTTTAGTACTTTTTTGGATGACAGTACTGAAATGCGTTTACTTTGGCGGCCTACCTGCATTGATGTCAGAGTTATTCCCAACCGCCGTGCGAGCCACTGGCATGGCTCTGAGCTACAACATTGGCACCACTATTTTTGGTAGTTTCACGCCATTCTTCATAACATGGCTTATAGACATCAGCAATGACACAATGGCGCCAAGCTGGTATCTACTTACAACTGGCCTATTGAGCCTGATCTCCTTGTTCGGAATAAAGAGAAAGCTAACAACCGAGTAAAATCAGACAGTCATTGCATTCTAGAAGACACCTAAACACTACAGATGTGCCGGAGCAGATAGTTAGCGCTCCGGCAATGGCCGCACCTAAAATAAAATAACAACAACCCGGGACATAGCCATGCCTTCAGTACGACATCATTTACTCGGAACGATATTTTTAATTGCTTTCACACAAGAAAAAGCAAACGCTAGCATTTTTGATAAAAGCGAATTGAAGCTTGACGTCAAAAACTTATATATAGACCGAAACTTCAAGAATCATGATGCTGTTAAATCGCGCACTGGCAGCTGGACGCAAGGGTTCATATTGCAATTTAAATCTGGCTATACTGATACGCCTCTTCAGCTAGGCTTAGACCTTAATGCCGACTACGCCTTCCGCCTTGATGGTAGTAAAGCACGCTCGCCAGATGGGGTTCTTCCAGCAAAAGCTGATGGCTCCCCTGTAGGACAATATGGCCGTCTAAGCGGCACAATGAAAATACGACACTCGGAAACTGAACTTCGAATTGGTGAGCTTCATCCTAGTCTTCCTATAATTTCTTACGACCCCAGCCGCCAACTACCCACGCGCTTTGAAGGAGCAATATTGGAGACAAGAGAAATTACAAACACTACAATCACAGGAGGCAAAATATGGAGCATCACTGGTCGCGAATCGTCAAATCGAGAAAATTTATATCTATGGGGAGACTCACCAGCACAGTCAAGTGACGACCTTACTTTCATTGGGGCTTCTAATCTTATGGCCTCCAACCTGACGACAGACATTTACTACGCTCAACTGGACAACATCTACCGACAATATTATTTCGGAGCCAGCTACGAATTGCTTATTCGCGATAAGCTCAAAATAAAAACCGATGCACGATACTACGACAACAAAGAATTGGAGGAAAAGACAGCCGGACGCATTGATAATCGCTCATATGGAATCAAGTCGAGCATTGCCAAAGATGGACATGTGATGACCCTAGCATACCAGCGGATGCTGGGCAAAGATCCTTTCCCGACACTAAACAACTACACTCCTGCGCCATATTTGGTAAATTGGTCAGCATTAGGATTTGTAAAACCAGGTGAACGCTCATGGCAATTACGGCATGACTATGATTTTTCCGCACAGGGCTTAGTTGGATTAAGGTGGACAGCTCGATGGATAGAAGGGAATTCCATATCGTTAGCTGACCAAAGTCGAGAGACCGAAAGAGCGTTCATACTGAGCTATGCTGTACAAAGCGGATATTTTGAAGGCTTGGGGCTTAGTTGGATGAATATTGGGGTCAACGTGCGCGGCTCCTCGCGTTACGAAGAAAACCGGATTGCCCTGACTTACGCCGTGAGCCTTCGGTAAGACTGTGATGGACGGGCGAGCTCCCTGCCGCGATAAGTTTTTCTTCCAAATGGATGAGAAAGTCTAGGATTAACGCGGGAAACTTTCGTCCAGACATTATCTGAACCTGGAGGCTGCGCTGCCGCAGCTGCGAGTCTTTTATAGGCACCAGTACTAGGCCATCCCTATCTATCACGCCACTCACAGTGGCGATCCCACTCAAAGCGATAACGTCACTGGAATTAATAACAGCATTGTAAATAGCTCCGAGCGAATGACTGGTATACGCTGGTGAAATAGATACACCTTGTAAGTGACAGGCAATGTCGAACAAGTAGCGAATGGTGGAGTCCTCGTAGGGTAGAGCAAGCGGGTAATCGGCCAACTCCAGCACCGACACATACCCCGTTGCGGCAAGTACATGATCAGATTTCATCAGAGCATAGATAGGCGCCTCACAACTGAGAGTAACCTCAACCCCCAGTATAGGAGTCAAACTAAAAGTCAGTGCGATATCCGCCACGCCGTCTTTCACCAACTGCGACGCTCGGGAGGAATCGACTACTTGGAGATCGAAGCTTGCTCCTGGATGAAGTGAGCGAAACTGCGCGCAAACCCGTGGCAGAAGCTCCCAAGCAATACCTTCCGGGCAAGCAATGGAAATTTTTTTCTGCTGTAGTGTATGTAATCCTCGCATTTCCGCAATAACATTTGAAATCTCTAAATGATTACGATTAGCGTAGGCCAATAATATTTCTCCCTGACCAGTTAATTGCATCCCCCGAGGCTTGCGCTCGAATAGCGGCAATCCTAGAGCCTCTTCCAAGTTACTTATTTGGCGACTTACAGCTGAAACAGCAACATGAAGCTCCTCTGCAGCGGCGGACAGAGAGCCTGTCCTAGCCACGCTGTGAAAATACCTAACGGAAAGATCGAGCAATATTTTTTCCACTATTTTCTCCAAATCATCTCAGAAGCAGGTTTGCTAAAAAGACAAATCACGCTTGAAAACTTGATAATTGTTGAAAGCTTAGACCATACATTAACCTGCCAAAAGCCAACGGTCGAGCATTTAGCTTGCAATTTGATGCCACGTACAACCGGAGAATGAAATGCATACAATCGTTAACGCCTCACGAACAACTGCAATCAACACAGCTATGGATTATTTCAAAAGCGGAAAACTTCATTCAATCCTTCAACGCAGGATTTCCTTGCAAACTGAGAGTCAGAATCCAGAAAGCGCGACGATTCTCAGGGAGTACCTTGAACATGAGATCCGGCCCACCCTAGAACGAATGGACTTTAAATGCAAGATACTAGAGAATCCTGTCCGAGGAAAGCCACCACTTTTGTTCGCTGAGCGCATTGAATCGCCTTCTTTGTTGACATTACTAACTTACGCTCACGGCGATGTGACGGCTGGACAAGAAGGGAAATGGCATAACGGCGTCAGCCCCTGGACTCTAACTGCGGAAGAAGACCGACTATATGGTCGTGGAACGGCGGACAACAAAGGTCAGCATACGATCAATCTGACCGCCATTGAAGCTGTTTGGCGAACTCGAAATAAACGCTTGGGCTTCAACATCAAAATAATTTTTGAAATGGCCGAAGAGATAGGCTCACCAGGACTCGAATTAACCTGTAAACAAAACGCAGACTTGCTGTCTGCTGACCTATTTTTGGCTTCCGATGGGCCCCGCGTGCGTCATGACATACCCACCATTTTCCTTGGATCTCGTGGTGTATGTCAGTTTCGTCTTTCCTTAGATACTAAAAATGGTTCTCGACACTCCGGAAACTGGGGCGGAATTATAACTAACCCGGCAATCGTTCTTTGCAATGCTTTATCAACAATAGTTTCAGGCAGCGGTCAGTTATTGCTGGAATTTCTTAAGCCGCCAGCTCTCACATCAGAAATCTCAACGCTCATTCGCGACCTACCGGTTGGCGGTCAAGATTTTGACCCATTACTAAATCCAAACTGGGGGGAACCAAGCCTCACAGCCGGCGAGCAATTGTATGGCTATAACACGCTGGAAATTGTGGGGATACATGCGGGGGATACCATTAATGTCATCGGAGCAGTTCCGGGTAAAGCCGAAATAGTCTGCCAATTACGCTTCGTCCCTGGGACAGATTGGAAAAATCTGATTGATAATTTGCGTACTCACTTAGATGAGCAAGGCTTTAACGAGGTAACAGTTGTACTTGAAGGTGGCTATGCAGCTACCCGCTTGGACATTGATCATCCGTGGGTGAACTTCGTTTCTGATTCAGTGAGCAAATCTCTGAATTTACCTGTATGTATCCTGCCAAACCTTGGGGGCACTATCCCTAACCATTGCTTTTCCGACGTTCTGCAACTTCCCACTGTCTGGTTGCCCCACTCCTACCCTTCCTGTAAGCAACACGCTCCTGACGAGCATGTATTGCTCGACATCGTTGAACAAGGTTTGAAAGCAGCCACAGGTGTGTTCTGGGATCTAGGAGAAACCGATAAACAGCCCAAAATAAACTCTATTAAGAAACCAATTTAAACCAAGTAACCGCAAGCACTGGCAATCCAGAACCCACAATTTCATTGATGTGCACGATAAATAACACGAGATTGATAATGATATTTGATCACTTAAAACCCTATGCGGGCGATCCGATTCTTTCCATTATGGATCACTACAAGCGCGATCACCGAGCGAAAAAAGTCAACCTCAGCGTAGGCCTATACCATGACGAGGCGGGCAACATTCCTAAACTTAAATCGGTTAAAGCGGCGAAAGCCTTTCTTGACGCACAGGAAAATCTTGGAAATTTCTACTTGCCGATTGAAGGTAGTCCCAAGTATCGAGACCTTGTACAAAACCATTTATTTGGGTATATATCAGACAAATCAAAAATCGTAACCATTCAATCGATTGGCGGGTCAGGCGCTCTTAGAATAGCAGCTGACTTTATGGCACGAACATACCCAAACAGCCGAGCTTGGCTAAGCTCGCCAACATGGGACAATCATGCAGGCATATTTTCTAGCGCAGGATTCAAAATCATGCACTATCCCTACAAGTCTCCCGACAACTGCAGCATTGATTTCGCACATTTAATAAAAACGCTTCAATCCGCATCTTCATACGACATTATCGTACTGCATGCTTGCTGCCATAACCCAACCGGGCTAGATCTCTCGCTGGAGCAGTGGCAAACAATCTTCAGTATTTGTGGCAAACTCAAGCTTATTCCGTTGTTGGACGCCGCTTACCTAGGACTGGGAAAAGGTTTTGAGCATGATTCAAAAGTTTTTAAGATCGTAGCATCAAGTGGAGTGACAGCACTGGTTGCGAATTCATTCTCCAAAGTATTTTCGCTATACGGCGAGCGTGTTGGCTCACTGTCAGTCATCTGCACAAATCCAGAACTAACTGAACGAGTCCTTGGACAACTAAAGTTGTGCATTCGCTCAACATACTCTACCCCACCCAACTTCGGCTCAGCTTTAGTTTGCGAGATCCTGAGCAACCCCGAGCTATATAATATTTGGCAGACTGAACTAGACTCAATGCGCTCTCGCCTACATGCCACACGCTTCAAATTGCATGCTTGCCTGAGCTCTGAAGCCCCAAATCATAACCACGAATACTTAATTTCTCAGATCGGTATGTTTGCCTATACTAATCTTGGTCGTGATCAGGTTCGCATACTGCGAGACAGATACGGTATCTATATGCTTGAGAATGGAAGGCTGTGTATCGCCGGCCTGAACGATAATAATCTCGAATATGTTGCAAAGTCTATCGCTGAGGTTTTATAGATCTTAAGCCCCTCTCGTCTGCGGGCAAGTAACCCCACCCAGCCTGGGTGGGGTATAACGTTTAATATCGAGGTGAGAGATGAATCCCCGCAATCATGCATCTCACCGATCCTCCCGCCATCTCGATAGTGGGAACATCCAAAGGCACCAATCTGGCCGACCGTTCGATCCGTTCACGCTGCTCGCTCTTCAAACTGTTGAAGGCCCGACGGGAGAGAACCAGGATTCGACCATCGCGACCGGAGAGTTCTATGGCATTGCCTGCGAATTCGTTTATCTGCTGATTGGTCAGATCGATTACATCTCGTCCTGACTCCATCAGCCTCATTCGAACCTCGGCGGCACGGGCCTTGTTGGTAAA
Organism: Pseudomonas sp. S37; assembly: GCF_016658545.1. Classification (GTDB taxonomy): domain Bacteria; phylum Pseudomonadota; class Gammaproteobacteria; order Pseudomonadales; family Pseudomonadaceae; genus Aquipseudomonas. Next base: position 132,728 of record NZ_JACVZC010000004.1, read on the forward strand.
GGTATCGAAGCCCACCAAGGCAAACTCGGTTGCAACACACATCAAGACGTTCGTGTGATAGATCGGGGTACCCTTCTCGTCAGCCGTGTCAAAAACCATCGGCTCAAAGTTGAAGTGGGTGCTGAAACGTTCTAGGGCAATAGGGTCGGCACGATTTGACCGAGCGGTATAGGCCACACGGCACATGTGATCGAACACCATTGCCCCAGTGCCCTCCAGAAACAACTCGTCACGCTCGAGGCCGGAGTAATCGATGACATCTTGAACCCGATACTCTTGTTTGAGCATCTCGATGACGTCGACTCGCCTCTCTCTACGCCGGTTGGGTGAGTACATCGAGTAGATGGCAACATGGCCACCGGGATGGGTGGAAAACCAGTTGTTCGGGAACACCGAGTCAGGAGTGTTGTTTTCACCGAAGTCATCGAAGAGATGAACCCGGACACCCTCGGCCTCCAACTTGCCCGCAGCCTGACTGACCTCTTCCCTTGCTACCTCCGCAAGGGTTTGCGCGGCGATATCAGGGTTAGAGCTTTGGAACGAGTTGTCTGCAGCCGTTTCCGGATTAGGAGTGAAAGCGTGTGGCCTAACCATCACCACAGCCGCAGGTGCTTGAATCGAACGCGTAGGAATTGCCATCTAGAAATACCGATGTTGGATGCTGATTTTGAATTTAAGCAACGCGTCGGATGCGTTTTTTGGCGGAGCGCCCACGTGTGTGGCTAAACAGATCCTTCGGATCATCCTCAACCCAAGGAACTAAATCAATCTTCGTTCCAGCACCACGTTTCTCGGCCTGTTCCAATACATAACGCAGCACCGAGTAATCTTCTAGTGCAAAACCAACGGAATCAAAAACAGTCACTTGATCAATGCTCTGACGACCTTCCTGCTCACCGGTCAGTACCCGCCACAGGTCAACAACTGGAGAGTCGGACTCAAGCTGTTGGATATCACCCTCGATGCGGGTCTGAGGCTCGTACTCAACAAAAACACGGGATTTGCGCAGCACATCAGCGTGCAGTTCAGTTTTACCTGGACAATCGCCGCCAACGGCGTTGAGGTGCATGCCTGGCTCAAGCATTTCCGGAGTAATGATGGTGGCATAGGCTTTATCAGCTGTGACGGTGGTCACGATATCCGCACCACGGACTGCATCAGCGATGCTTTCTGCACGGGTGATCTTCAAGCCGGTGTATTCCTGCAGATTGCGCACGAGCTTCGCAGTCGCCAGTGGATCGACGTCATAGGCCACGATCTCTTCGATGCCCATGTGTTTATGGAAAGCCAGAGCTTGGAATTCGCTTTGAGCTCCGTTACCGATTAGGGCCATTTTGCGAGAGTTCGGGCGGGCCAAAGCTTTTGCAGCCATCAGCGAAGTCGCGGCGGTACGCAAAGCGGTAGCGATTGTGAGTTCGGACAACAGTACGGGGTAGCCGGTCTGCACATCGGCTAGTACGCCGAAAGCCATTACGGTATGCAAGTCTTTGAACGTATTGGAAGGATGACCGTTCACATATTTGAACGCATATTGGCTGGTATCAGCCACCGGCATCAATTCGATCACCCCTACATCTGAGTGGCTAGCTACACGAGCAGATTTGTCGAACTCTGGCCAGCGTTTGAAGTCTTCACGAATGACTTCTGAAAGCTCACCCAAGAAATCAACTACGCCGATGTCGTGAACGAGATCGGACATTGTAGGAACGTCGATGAAATGCGTCATTATTAAGCACCTTGTGAGTGCGTTCGCGATCTCAGTTGTTCGGCGAACGCTTTTTTATGAATTTTTCCCGCCTCCAAAATTCTGATGAAAGACTGGTGCAATTTGAAGCGTACAGGTTGCCATATTTCTCAATTTTTTAGACAATCTGCTCACCACAAACAACAAAATGCATGGTGCTCAGCTTATGGATAACACTGATCGGGAGCTGATCGCTCTTCTACGTGACAACGCTCGTACCCCTGTCATGACCCTTGCCAAGAAGTTGAAGGTCGCTCGTGCGACCGTTCAAAACCGCCTCGATAGACTTGAAGAGCAAGGCATCATCATGGGCTACACAGTCCGCCTCCAATCCGACTCCATCGAGCGGGGCGTTCGCGCAGTTACCAGCATCAGTATCAGCGGCCACCACGCCGCTGAGGTCAAGCACGCACTGCGCGGGCACCCCAATGTGGTAGCGATTCATACGACCAATGGGCGCTGGGATCTGATGGCTGAACTGCGGGCTGAAACCCTAGAGGCATTCGACAAGGCGCTGAACACAATCCGGTCTATCCAGCACATCGAGAACACTGAGACGAGCATTCTCTTGTCCACGTTCAAAATGTAGACCATCTCGAGTGCGGCCAGCTAAACATAGCAAATTGCAAATTTAGATGAACAATTTGCTATGCCTTCGGTTTGAGCATGGCAATTTGTCATGTTCCTGTTGACAAGTACCGCTGGCAAAATGGACGCAAACAGACCCACAAGGTGCTTCGTCACAACTAAAACTCTCGTTCCAAAATGATCATCCACTCAGCCCGTTTTCGTGTTTCCCCTATAATCAATCCTCATCAACCAGATTCCTTACCTTCATGGCCCTAAACGTATTTCACCTTCGACATGAGGGCGGGGTAACCGTTCCCTAACAAAAAGAACAAGAGGTCACGTGATGCATACCGAATGCCACTCGCAAGAGGCGAACAACAGCGACCGACAATCGCTGAAGAGACGACTTCAAAATAGGCATATTCAGCTTATTGCCATTAGTGGCGCCATCGGAACAGGCCTATTCATGGGCTCTGGGAAGATGATTGCCATGTCCGGTTCATCAATTCTACTGGTCTACGCGATCATCGGCTTCTTTGTTTTCTGTATCATGCGAGCTATGGGGGAGATGCTTCTCGCCAACCTGGAGATGGGATCATTCGCAGAGCTTGTGCACCACCACTTGGGCCCTCGAGCTGGCTACATTATCAGTTGGTCTTACTGGCTTAGCTGGATAGTGGTAGCTGTTGGTGATGTGGTTGTGGTCGCTGGTTTTCTTCAATACTGGTATCCCGATCTTCCCACCTGGATACCAGCGTTTGGTACCATGTTTCTCCTAGTGGCCCTCAACATGCTAGCGGTGAAGGCATTCGGTGAAGTGGAATTCTGGTTTGGACTAATAAAAATTATCGCCATTGTCGCCCTTGTGATAACGGGCTTGGTGATGGTTGCGACATCGTTCACCTCGCCAAATGGTGTGACCGCATCCTTCGGCCATTTGGTCGAACACGGCGTAATGATGCCGCACGGAATCTTTGGCTTCTTGGCCGGCTTCCAAATTGCGGTCTTCTCGTTCGTAGGTACTGAGCTTATAGGTACTGCAGCAGCTGAAGCACACAACCCGGAAAAAACTCTTCCAAAAGCCATCAACGCCATCCCTCTGCGTATTCTGCTTTTTTACATCGCAGCGCTCGCCTGCATAATCAGCGTATCTTCCTGGGCCTTCGTACCTGCGAATCGCAGTCCATTTGTCGAACTGTTTCTCCTAGGAGGTTTGCCAGCTGCTGCCGGTATGATTAACTTTGTTGTCATGACCTCTGCAGCTTCCTCCGCGAACAGCGGGGTCTATTCGGGCTCACGCATGCTGCATGGATTGGCCCACCAGAATCAGGCACCCAAGATTTTTGGAAGATTGTCGGGCTCCGGTACCCCCACCCGCGCTCTTATGTTTTCGGGACTTTGCATGACCATCGCACTCACGTTGCTGTTCGTGATCCCGGACGTCATGGCGGTCTTCACGCTCGTATCGACTATCTCTGCTGTGATGATCATCGTTACTTGGTCGCTTATCATCTTGTCTTACTTCGCCTACCGCCGAAGTTCTCCAACTGAGCATAGTCGTTCGAAATTCAAACTACCCGGTGGCCGGCTTACAGCAGCGGCAACTCAACTCTTCCTGATTTTTGTACTTTGCCTGCTCACCCTCGAACCTGACACTCGTATAGCCCTATATATCGTTCCCTTCTGGTATATTGGACTCTTACTCACCTATCGCCAAAAAAATATCAAGGCTCGAAATTTAATCAGCACATTACCTTGACGCCCGAGGGAGGCTTAGATGAATCTGACCACAGCAGGCATAAAGCTCGACATTGACACCAAGGAAAGAATCAAGGAAGCAGCAGCATCTTTGGATCGCACTCCTCACTGGTTCATGAGAACTGCCGTGTTATATTGGTTAGAAAAAGTCGAAGCAGGGTTGGGTGTTGAAGACATGCTGGGTGACAAGGACTTAGAAACGGACACAATCAGAAACAGCGTCTACAGTCGCAGTAGTGTCAACGAAACGTGAAAAATTATCCGTGATGGTCACGACCTTCACAAGAAGACCCCTTGCAACTTTTTGCAAGGGGTCTTGGGGTTGCACCTACCTTCTCTTTCAATCCTGAGCCATTGGTTGGCCCGTCCTGTCCTTAGAGCTCAGCAGTGCCCAGAGCCCGATTACAGCCCCAAACATCATGTAGTATGCCGGCATGACAGGATTGCCTGTGACCTCTGTAAGCCAGGCGTTGATCATAGGTGCAGTACCCGCGAACAACGCAATCGTAACGTTGTAGCTGATCGCCATCCCCATGAATCTGACTTTCGTCGGAAATAGTGAAGGAACTTGAGCAAAGATACAGGCAGTTAAAAGCGCCAAGCACACGTTCAAAACGACAAGTGCCCCCACCTGCATAACCACATCACCGCTACCCAGCGCCTTAAAACAAGGAATCGCCAGAACCAATACTCCAATGCTACCAAGGATCATCATAAATCGGCGTCCAATCCTATCTGCAAGAGCTGCAAGAAAGGGAATGAGAACAACCAAAACTGTCATAGGCGCCAAGCTCATTGCCAAAGCTTGGCCGCTCGACAAATTGAGATTTTTGCTCAAATAAGTCGGCAAATAACTCAAAACAGTGAACAGCGTAATATTTGTAACTATCACCATTCCTGCCGCCTGTAACATGGCAGATTTGTATGCACCAAGCCGAGCAATCTGGGCAGCTATTGAAAGTCGCTCAACCTCACCTTTACTTTGAGCCTCAATAAACAGGGGCGACTCTTCAAGGCGCCGACGGATATATAAGCCGATCAACGCAAGCGGCGCAGCAAAATAAAACGGGATACGCCAGGCCCATTCCAGCATTTCATCGTCGGTAAAGACCTGGTACAATCCAAAGGCGGCGAGAGCGCCCATCAGAAACCCCGCCATTGCACCCACTTCAACCCAACCCGTCATCAAGGTACGATGGCGGTCATCGCAGTGCTCTGCGACATAGATTGCAGCAGCACTGACCTCTCCTCCAGCTGACAGCCCTTGTAAAAGCCTCATGACCACCAGGAGGATAGGAGCGGCGATGCCGATAGTTTCGTGACTGGGAATTAGTCCAATTGCGAACGTGGAGAGCGCCATGACGAATAAGGTCATGTTCAGCACCTGCTTTCGGCCAAGACGGTCACCAAGCGCGCCGCAAATAATCCCGCCGAACGGTCGAGCGAGAAAAGCGATGGCGAATGCAGCTAAGGAAGCAATAATTTGTACTGCGGGGGTACTAGAGGAAAAGAACACCTTCCCCATCACGGCTGCGAGATAGCCGTAAACTGAAAACTCAAACCATTCGATTATGCTTCCCGCAACGGCTGCGCAGACCACGCGCTTCAGCTCAGGACGCGTAGCGGAGGCTGTCCCCGCTGTGCTGTCTATTTCAATACTACGCGAAGTAAAATCCACGTGCTCTTTCATGAGTGGCCCCTGTAATTATATTGCGGGTGGATTTCCCGGCTCTTTGGGCTCGGCCTGACCGATCCCGGGGTGAAACTCAGGCAATTTTCAATTTCGCACCTTTGCGAACGGATCCGTCACTCTTGTCTTAGATGCCCAGCACTTGAATGCGCCGGGCACCGGCAATCAGCGGGGAGCCACGGATATATCCAACCACCCATGCTGAGTCACAGAAGCCAGATCACCAGCATGAAGGATCACGGTAGTGGTTTCAGCCTCGACCACCGCAGGCCCTTCAATCTGCTGACCAGCACTCAAACGATCCATGTCATAGACGGGAACCTCTGCCCATTCACCATGGGTGTAAATTCGCTTGTGCCGTTTGATGGTGTTACCGAAGGGCTGGGATGCGGCTGTATTACCATCACTGCGAGGCACTTCACCGACCACTGCCACATGCAGATTCACCAGCACTACCTCTTGGCCTGGTGAGCAGTACGTATAGAGCTCTTCATGACGTCGATGGAATAGATTAGTCAGCTTGTCACATAGATCGGGGCTGTTGATATCCAGACCTTCGAGGCTGACCTCTACTTCATAGATTTGTTCTCCATAGCGCATCTGAGCTGAGCGCTCAATTCTTATTGGAGTATCTCCAGCCTGAGCGAAGCCCGCTCTGCAGCGAGCATCTTGCTCTAGATCATCGAACAATGACTTCAGGCTTTCACCAGTGAGTAAATTGATATCGGCCAAGTGGCTGCGGCTGAGCTCGAATCGAAGGTCACTTGCCAGCATGCCCCATGCAGAGAGCACAGATGCGACAGTCGGAACGATAACGCTCTTGATGTCTAGTTCGCGAGCAACCTCGGTTGCATGCAAACCTGCCGCCCCACCGAAACTCAGGAGCGCGAAATTACGTGGATCAACCCCCCGTCGAAGGGTCATCAAACGCACACCGTCCGCCATTTTGATATTGATAAGTCGGAGAATCCCTGCCGCTGTTTCGATTGGAGTCAGTTGAAGCCGATCCCCTAAAACAGCCATCGCCTCTTCAGTCGCTGCCAGATTGAGCTTGGCGCGGCCACCCAAGAAATTGTCGGCATCGAGATACCCCATCAGAAGGTTGGCATCCGTCACCGTCGGCTGATCGCCTCCCCTGTCGTAGCACACAGGCCCTGGCCACGACCCAGCACTTTGAGGGCCGACGTCAAAAGCCCCTCCTCCATCCAAGTGAGCGATTGACCCACCTCCCGACGCGATGGAAAGGATGTCGAAGCTACGCATCGCAATTCGCTCACCCGCAAGGCCGCGCTCAGCACTCAACACTGCTTGGCCATCACTGATCAACGAGATATCTGTACTCGTACCCCCCATATCGAAAGGGATCAAATCAGGTCGACCCATGATTGCCCCGCAAGCTAGGGTGCCTGCAATGCCACCAGCTGGGCCTGACAAAGCCGTAGCAGCTGAAAGCCGAACAGCGTCCTCTACAGAGGTGATGCCACCGTGCGAAAGAATGATGAACAAGGGATTGGCCAGCCCTTCAGCCTGAAGCTTGCTACGCAAGTTGCTCAGATAGAGCTGCATCGCCGGGCCAACGTAAGCGTTCACCACCGTAGTAGAGACCCGCTCATATTCTTTGATCTGAGGGAGAACTTCGCAGGACAGAGAGACGTAGGCGTCTGGCAGGTGCTGCCTCAAGATCTCGGCAGTTCTCTGCTCATGCGCCGAGTTCCTGTACGAATGTAGGTAGCACACCGCAACAGCCTTAACATCATGCTTTTTGAGCACCTCAATCTGCTCTAGCAGCGACGACTCGTCGAGCTCCTGGATGGCGTTGCCATCCCAGCCCATCCGCTCTTTAACGCCACGACGAAGCTCCCTTGGAACCAGTGGCTCAGGTGGAATCATCGAAAGGTTGTATCGCTCGGGCTTCAGCCCCTCACGCATCTCAAGAACATCTCGATGCCCCAGGGTCGTCAAAAGCGCTGTCTTTGCCCCTTTACGCTCAAGCAACGCGTTGGTAGCCACGGTGGTGCCATGCACGATACGTTTGGTTCTGGATAACAACTCCGTCAACGGCATAGCGAGTAATTCGGCCATACGACGAAGACCTTCGATCACGCCGATGGATTGATCTTGAGGCGTGGATGGAGATTTGGTGAAAGTGACTTTACCGGCGTCATCTGTTGCGACCAAATCAGTGAACGTACCGCCAACGTCGATACCGATGATGTACTGCGCGACCATGATTGTTCTTCCCCTTAAAGTCTGTCTCAAACCAACTCATCCGAAACGTCACGCTGGCGAGCGGCAGGTGACCGTTTCTCAGGCGCTCCCCATCCACCTCCACCCGCAGAGCGAACCTGAAGCAGATCACCTGGTGCGATACGGACACCGAACTCTTTGGTCTTGAGCTTGCGGATCTGATCGCCACTCAGCAGGGTGTAATCATGGGGCTGACCATCACATCCACCGAGGATGCCGGCTGAGCCATGCCGCACACCCTCACCCGCTGTGTGAGCAAGGGCAGGAACTTCAACACGCAGATTCATGTGTGTACCCATACCACCTCGGTACTGGCCATCTCCGCCAGATCCTGCACGGAACTCATGAGTTTCGAAGAGCAAGGGGAAACGGGCTTCAGTGACTTCAATACTGCCGAATTTGATGCCACCAACTGAGTGCCACTCGCCCGCACCTGACCAACCGTCTCCTACAGGGCTTGCACCACCGCCAGGACGAGCATGGAACAAGTGCCAGATGAATGGTTTGCCGGTACGTGGGTTGTCACCCTTCACGGAAATACGGAATCGACGACTCCACCCACCCATGGCGCGATCCGGACACGCCGGAGCAAGCGCACGAATGATCGCCTCTACGATCTCATTTGATGGATGGGTGGTGGAAAGCGTGACAGCCGCGTTGTTGTCTGCGCATACAACCGTACCAGGCTTCAGGTGAGTGGTCAGAAGACGGAAGGTGCCATCATTCTTAGGAATATCAGCATCGATCAAATATGCGAAAGCCATCGTGATGGCAGCTTCGCTGTTTGCGTATGAGGAGTTCGTGAACCCCTTGGATTGCGGATCTGATCCAGAGAGATCAATATCGAGATCGCTCCCTCGCTTGGTGACCTTTGCGCGGATGGCTATGTCACTGCGACCGTGACCGTCATCATCCAAGAATGCTTCACCGTAATAAACACCATCCTCCCATGTCGCAACGACCTCTCGAGAACGTCGCTCCGCGTTGTCGAGGATGGCGTTTACAGCATTGCCGACAGTATCGCCGCCATACTGATTGAGCAGTTTGGCGACACTCCGCTCACCAAAATTGGCCGCGCCGATCATAGCCGAGAGATCGCCTCGGAAATCACGTGGCAGCCTGACATTCAGTAGGATCATGTCTAAGAGATCTTCACGAACCTTCCCTGCCTCGACCAATTTCATCGGCGGAATTCGCAAGCCTTCCTGCCAGATCTCGGACGCCTGGGGGTTATATGCTCCGTGCGTTGCTCCGCCAATATCGCCCATGTGGGCACGAACGACAGTCCAGTAGAGCCGCTGATCACCTTCAAAGACGGGCACGAACGCTGTGAGGTCAGGTAGGTGGCTACCGCCATTGTAAGGGTCATTCAAAAGGATGACATCGCCTGGCAGGATGTCATCGCCGAAGCGTTGCTCCACGGCCTTGACCGCCCAGGTGAGGGCCCCAACGTGAATAGGGATGTGATCTGCTTGAGAGATGAGCCGACTTTCCCGGTCAAGAATCCCGATAGAGAAGTCCCGGCTTGCGTTAAGGATTTGCGAGTAGGTGGTACGAAGCATAGCCTCGCCCATCTCTTCGGCGATCGCGTAAAGGCGATGCTGAATGACCGATTGGGTAATCGGATCAACGAGCTGGTTCATTTGTAATTATCTCATTCGTCCAGGTAACGACGAGAGTAATGACCAGTCGCTTGGGCCGTCCAATATCGGCTACGTATCCTATTATTAGTTTTTTATAAAAATGTCCGAAATTCAAATCCATCAGTGTCGTAGAAATTTTGAAGCTCGGCAGTCATCAACCGCCTGCAAGAAGTCACCCACGAACGGCCCCTTTTTGCCTCTAGAACTGATTGCGTAGAGCTCAATAAACGGGCTCTCATCCAGCAACGTTTGGAAGGTGACACCCTCGATCCGAATACGTCGAGCCGATTGCGGGACAAGCGCAAATCCAGCATTGCTCGCCACGAGGCACAGCATAGTGCTGACCTGATGCCCCTCCTGGATGGAAGAAGGACGATAGCCAGCAGTGGCACATAGGTGTGAAATCAGGTCGCGGAAACCTGGAGCATCTTCGCTATCAAAGACTACCAGTGGGGTTTCACCTAGCGCCTGCAGGCGCACCCCGTCCGCGCCCGCAAGTGGGTGATGACTAGGGAGAGCGACAATAAATGGCTCCTGGTGGACGAGGGCTACCTCTAGGTTGTCCTGGATGACCGGAGGCCTGACAAAACCTATATGGACTTCTCCTTTCTCGACTGCCTGCTGTTGCTGCGGAGAGGACATTTCCTGCAACGACAAATGAACGTGTGGAAATCGCTCCTTGAATAGCGAGATAACTGGTGCTGCGAATTCTAGAGTCGCTGTTCCCGTGAGGCTTATACGAAGCTGGCCATGCTCAACAGTGCCAGCCCTTCGGGTGATGGTTTCGGCTCGCTCGACCTGGGCCAGTATCTGGCGGGCCTCCCGAAACAAAGCTCTGCCAGCAGCGGTCAAGCCAATAGGGCGGACGCTTCGGTCGAATAGCTCAACCCCTAGAGAGGATTCCAGCGCCTTTATCTGTTGAGAAAGCGGAGGCTGGGCCATGTGCAGAATTTCAGCTGCACGCCCGAAGTGGCGCTGCTCAGCCAGGACAACGAAGTAGCGCAGGTGTTTCAGATCAGTTCGCATGGTTACTCAAGTCAAGACTCAGGCTATCAGGATTGAACACAGAGGATACTCGTGCGGATCAGCACCACCATCAATCGATCATGGCTTGGGCAAGAGCGTGCTGAAACCCTTCCAGGAACACGCCCTCTGCTGTCGTCATTTTCTGTTCACGGTTCCAAAGCAGATGCAGATCCACATCAACGATGCCTTCATTCGGAGGCAACCGCCACAGCAATCCCTTTTCCAAATCTTCATGGAGCAGGTGATCTGGCATGCACCCTACTCCAAAGCCCGCACACACCAAGCGGTGTATCTCTTCGAAGCTCGAAGATGACGCGAGTATTTTTCCGGTGAACCCATGCTGGTCACGAAAAGTCGCAAGCGGAGATAGATTTCCACCCAATTGGTCGCTGACGAAGCTCACAAAGTTTTCTCCACGCATCGCCTCCAAGGTCACGTCACTGCGTCCAAATAGCCGGTGTCGAACTCCGCAGTAAAATGCGTACCGGTGGCTTAGTAACTGGCGCTGCTCCAACTTCGGTTGCGGAATTCGGCATAGGCCGAGACCGGCAGTCGCTGTTTTTTGTAGCAACGAACTGATGATGTCGGCGCTTCGCATGACCTCAATTTCGAGCTCAACAAGCGGGTGAGCCTCATGGAAATCGCCCAGAAATTTATCGTAGATCTTCGACTCCACGCGACTAATGCTCAGCAGCCTTACCTTGCCTGCTACGCCATCGTTCTCCTGTTCGACCGCAGCACTTATCCGTGACACGTCACCATAAATATCGATAGCGATGCGCAGCACCTCTTCGCCAGCTGCGGTGAGGTCGAAGCGCGACCCACCTCTCAGCACCAGGGCGCAACCGAGTTGTTCTTCAAGGCGTCGGAGTGCCTGGCTGACAGCTGACTGTGTCACGTGCAGTCTCGCTGCAGCTCTGCTGATGCTCCCTTCTTGGCCTATGGCGAGATAAGTACGCAGAAGGTTCCAGTCCAGGCGGTCGTTCAGAAATCGACGCCCTTCCCATTTGTTGACCAATGCATCAGATCTTGAAGTCGGCGGATTCATTTATGGCCCATTAGTAGCGCTGCTAATACGACGGATAAGATATAGCAAATTGACTAATCATAGCCCTGGGGCGATAAAACCCGAAAGCGCCGAACAGAGCGCGACCGGCTTAGCCAGACCTGCCCACCTGCCTATAACTCTAAAAAGGGCCTTGTATGCATACGTCCAACCAGCCGCGTCGTGCGGCAGCTGCCGCATTTGTCGGCACCACTATCGAGTTCTACGACTTCTACATCTACGCCACGGCCGCTGCACTGGTGTTGGGACAGGTGTTTTTCCCGAGCAGCAACCCTTTGCTCAGCACCCTGGCAGCATTCGGCACCTTCGCCGTAGGCTTCGTTGCCAGACCAATGGCAGGCATGGTGTTTGGCCATCTGGGCGACCGTCTGGGCCGTAAAAAAATGCTGCTGGTCACCATGGTTCTCATGGGCCTGGCCACCACAGGCATCGGCCTGCTACCTAGCTACGCCAGTGCTGGCGTCTGGGCCCCCATCGGTTTGATTGCCCTGCGAATTGTCCAGGGGATCTCCGTCGGCGGTGAGTGGGGTGGTGCCGTCCTGATGGCTAGTGAGCATGCGCCGGCCAAACGCAAAGTGTTCTACGCCTCGTTCGCTCAGCTCGGCAGCCCTGCTGGGCTTCTGCTTGCACTCATCGCATTCCGCCTGGTCTCGTCCTTAGAACCTGAAGAGTTCCTGAGCTGGGGTTGGCGCCTGCCGTTCCTGGCCAGTGGCGTGCTGATGCTGGTTGGCCTGGCAATCCGTTTTGGCGTGGAAGAGAGCCCTGAGTTCCAGGCCGCCAAAGCCAAGCAAGAAGTCGTCAAATACCCGGTACTGGAAGTGGTGCGTGACTGCTGGAAACAGATCCTGTTCGCGGCCCTCGCGGTGACCATCGGCTCCGCCGGTTTCTTCTTCACCAACACCTTCATGATCACCTACGTCACCACCTACCAAGGAATCGACCGGGCTACGATTCTCGACTGCCTCTTCCTAGTGACCATCCTCCAGTTCCTGACCCAGCCATTGGCGGCATTGCTTGCTGAGCGCATTGGCGAAGGCCGCTTCCTGAAGCTGGTCGCCCTGCTATGCATGGCTGTGCCATATCCGATGTTCGTTCTAGTAGGCACCCAGAACTTGATTCTGATGACCCTGGGCATTGCCTTGGCAGTGGTGATCTTGTCGGCCCTGTATGCGGTTATCGCAGGCTACATGACCCAAGCGTTCCCCGCACACCTGCGCTACTCGGGGATATCTCTCGCCTACCAGTTGATTTGCGCCATCGCTGGGGGTAGCACGCCGATCATCGGCACTTTGCTGGCCGACCGATTCGCCGGCCAGTGGCTGCCACTCGCCGTGTTCTTCACCGCGCTCTCCACGCTTTCCTTGATCGGCGTCTGTGGCCTCTCTCGCCTGCGTGGCGAGCAAAAGCACCCCACCCCCGCCATCGCACGTTAACTAGGAGTATTCATGAGCAAGCCGCACAACATTAGCGATGTCGAATGGCAGGCACGCTGCGAACTGGCCGCGCTGTACCGGATGGTGGCGCACTTCCGCATGACCGACTTGATCGACACCCACATCACCCTGCGTATTCCTGGGCCTGAGCATCACTTCCTGATCAACCAATACGGCGTAATCTTCGACCGGATGCGCGCCAGTGACCTGGTACGAATTGACCAGCATGGCAACGTCGTCGACGAGGCTTTTGGTGAACGCCGGGTGAATGCTGCCGGCTTCGTGATCCACTCGGCGATCCACATGGCCCGCCCGGACATGCACTGCGTGATCCATACGCACACTGCTGCGGGCATAGCGGTATCAGCACAGGAACAGGGCCTGCTCCCGATCAGCCAACACGCGTTAAAGTTTTACGGCAACTTGGCCTATCACCAGTACGAGGGGATCGCCCTGTCTCTCGACGAGCGTGAACGCCTGATTGCTGATCTCGGTATGCACAAAGCAATGATCCTGAGGAACCATGGCCTGCTCGCCGGGGGCTCCAGCGTTGCGGAAGCATTCCACGAAATCCACTTCCTGGAGCGCGCTTGCCAGGCCCAGGTTCAGGCTTTGGCAGGTGGCACCAAGCTGATTTATCCAAGCGAAGAGGTATGCCGCCATACAGCCGAACAATTCAAGCGGGATGAAGCGGCGGAAATTATGAACATGAGCTGGAACGCAGCACTCACCTTGATCGAAAACCAACGCGAGTCGTACTGCTCATGAAGCCGCTAGTTCTGCTGTCAACTGACCAAGCCCTCCTGGGTCAGCTGCAATCTGCCTTCGCTCGTAGCGCTCCACATCTACGCGTAGTGCTGGCCGACGACCCTGCTGCCCAGGATGCACAGGTGGCTGCTTGCTGGTTCCCACCCGCAGGCAGCCTCAATGCCCTGCCCAATCTTAAGCTGATCCACTCGGTGGCTGCTGGTGTTGATCACCTGGCCAACGACCCGAGCCAGCCAGCATTGCCAGTGTGCAGAGTCGTAGACCCTGCTCACCGCCAAGGCATGGCGGAGTATGTTCGCTGGGCGGTCATCCACTACCATCGGGACTTCGACCGAGCACTTGCCCAACAACAGCAACAGGTATGGCAACGTCACCCTCAACGCCTCGCTGGTGAATACCGCATCGGCGTCATGGGGCTCGGCTCCCTTGGAGGAGCTATTGCCGGCGAGTTGGTCGAGGCCGGATATGCAGTCCGAGGTTGGTCGAGGAGTGCCAAGCAGCTGACCAGCGTGCGCACATTCTCGGGCCCAGCGGAGTTCGATCAGTTCCTGGATGGTCTCGACCTGTTGATCAACCTGCTGCCATTAACCGATGCCACTCGCGGCATCCTCTGCCAGAAGACCTTTGAAGCCTTGGCGCCAAACGCAGCAGTGATCAACTGCGGACGCGGTCACCACCTGCAGGTAGATGACCTGGTCAACGCCGTCAACAGTGGCCGACTGCGCGGTGCGCTTCTCGATGTGTTCGAGAAAGAGCCGCTGCCATTGGACAGTCGCCTCTGGAGCACGCCGGGAATCGTCGTCACACCCCACATGGCCTCATGCGCTTCTCACGACTGCATTGCACAGCAGGTGGCCGAGAACGCTCGGCGCTTGGCCTGCGCTGAACCGCTCCTAAACCAAGTAGACCCTGCGCTCGGATACTGATCCCGCCGCCTGTTTGAGGATTCACATCATGCATACATGCAACGGCACCCGGCTGTGGGACAGCCTCATGGACATGGCCAAGGTCGGCCCAACCGCCAAAGGCGGCAACTGCCGCTTAGCACTGTCGAAAGAAGACCGAGATGGACGCGAGCTGTTTGCTAACTGGTGCCGCGAGGCCGGGATGAGCATCCAGGTCGATGCCATCGGCAACCTGTTCGCCCGCCTGCCAGGCCGCAATGACGCCCTTGCCCCTGTCGTCATGGGTAGCCATCTGGATACCCAACCCAAAGGAGGTCGCTTCGACGGCATTTACGGCGTGCTCGCCGGTTTGGAAGTGGTACGCAGCCTTCAAGACAAAGGCCTGCAGCTCGAGCGCCCACTGGAAATCGCGGTCTGGACGAACGAAGAAGGCGCTCGTTTCACTCCTGCCATGCTCGGCTCAGCGGTGTTCACGGGCGAGCTGCCCCTAGCCCAAGCGCTGTCCAGCCGCGATGCTGAAGGCGTCAGCGTGGCCGAAGCGTTGGAACAAACCGGCTACGCGGGTGAGCTTCCTCTGGGCCGTGAGTTCGACGCGTACTTCGAAGCACACATCGAGCAAGGCCCAATCCTGGAGGATGCTGGCCTGCCCGTAGGGTTAGTCACGGGTGGGCAAGCGATCTGCTGGCTGGACATCGAGATCAGTGGACAGGCCGCTCACGCAGGCACCACGCCAATGCCTCTGCGCCGCGACTCCTTGTTCGGAGTAGGGGAAATGATCACCGCACTGGAACAACTGTCACGCGACTTCGCACCCAAAGGTCTCGTTACCGTTGGCCAATTGCAAATCGCCCGTTCCTCCCGCAACACCATACCTGGCCACGTGGCGCTTACCCTCGACCTTCGCCATCACGAAGACGCCGCCATCGCTGACATGGAAGCCAGCGCCCGTGCTCTCATCGACCAGATCGCCACCAAGCGTGGCTTGCAAGTTCAAATCAGCCGCCACTGGCTGAGCCCGGCCACACCTTTCGATCCGGCCTGCATCAATGCAGTACGCACAGCCATCGAAGGCCTGGGCTACCCGTACCAGCAAATCGTCAGCGGCGCCGGCCATGACGCCATTCACCTAGCCCGTCACTGCCCAACCACTATGGTGTTCATCCCCTGCGTTGGAGGCCTGAGCCATAACGAAGCCGAAGACGCCTTGCCCAACGACGTGACCATGGGCTGCGACGTACTGCTTAACGCCGTAATGACCCGCGCCGACAGGCGCTGACTTAGCCAGATCCACCCATGCGCCCAGCCAATTCAAGAAAGCTGGGCCCACGGGAACGCTTTGCCCAAAAACAAGAAAGACCCGCACCACTTTCAGCTGCCAAGAACAACGAGAACCCATCTTTCGGGAGATAACGGCAATGACCAGTCCTGCGTACACCGAGGTTGCCGGCGCGCAACCACAACGCACCGCCGACATGAAAAAAGTCGCGGTTGCTAGCGTAATCGGCACCACCGTTGAGTGGTATGACCTTTTCCTTTTCGCCACGGCATCGGCCCTGGTATTCAACAAGATCTTCTTTCCAGGCTTTGATCCCCTCGTAGGCACCCTCCTCGCCTTCGGCACCTTTGCTTCAGCCTACGGCGCACGGATGATCGGCGCAGCACTATTCGGACACTTTGGTGATCGACTGGGCCGTAAATCGATGCTGCTCATCTCGCTGCTGACCATGGGTGCGGCCACCTTCGCCATCGGCCTCTTGCCGAGCTATGAGTCGGTGGGCATCTGGGCGCCGATCATGTTGCTGACACTGCGCATCATCCAGGGCCTGGCCTTGGGTGGGGAATGGGGCGGCGCTGTTCTGATGGCCGTGGAGCACGCTCCCAAACATCAGCGTGGACTGTACGGCTCGTGGGTTCAAATCGGCGTACCTGCGGGGACGATGCTGGCCAACCTCGTGTTCCTGATGTTCGCCACCACACTGACCAACGAGCAGTTGCTGGACTGGGGGTGGCGTGTCCCGTTCCTGCTCAGCGTTCTGCTGATCGGACTGGGCTTGTACATCCGCCTCAACATCCACGAGACACCGTCGTTCAAAGCGGTGGAGAACAAAGGCACCCAGGTCAAAGTGCCGCTGTTCGAAGTGTTCCGCAAATACTGGAAGCAGGTAGTCCTGGGTGGTGTGGCAACTATGTCCACTGGCACCTCCTACAACCTGATCGTGGCCTTCGGCCTGACCTACGGCACCCAGACCTTGGGCTTCACACGTGGCGAAATGCTCACGGTAGTGCTGGTTTCCTGCGCTGCCTGTATCGCCATGCTGCCGTTCTTCGGCGCCCTCTCAGACAAGGTTGGCCGCAAGCCGATAATCATCGGCGGGATCATCGCCGAGGCACTCGTGGCTTTCCCGATGTTCTGGCTGATGGATTCCAAAGTGCTCGGCCTGGCGTTCGCCGGTTACATGCTGATGATGACGGCATTCGCGGCCAACTACGGCCCCATTGCCACATTCCTCGCCGAGTTGTTCGGCACTCGAGTGCGTTACTCGGGCTTGTCGATCAGCTACATGCTTTCCGGCCTCCTCGGAAGCGCTGCAACTCCTCTGGTTACCACCGCATTGCTGTCGTGGACTGGCAAAGGCTCATCAATTGCCTGGTACATGATCGGCTCAGCAGTTGTTTCTCTGATCGCGCTGCTGCTACTCACCGAGACCTTCAAACGGGATATCGACCAAGCACGGCAGTAATTCCGCGCTGTCCCCCTGAGCTTTCTCTCGCCCACAAGGCGAGTGATTTCTACTTCCGCTTGAAGAGTTTCCCGATGAAAAAGTACCTGATGAGTGCAGGCGTTTTCGCCTTGTCCCCTTTCGCTCAAGCCGATCTGGTGGGCGACAGCCATGCGAACCTTGGCCTGCGCAATTTTTACTTCAACAACGACTTTCGCGACCAAGCCGGTAGCCTCGGCCAAAGCAAAACCGAAGAGTGGGCCCAGGCCTTCGTGCTCGACTTCAAATCCGGCTACACCGAAGGGCCAATTGGGGTCGGCGTGGATGCCCTGGGATTGATGGGCGTGACGCTCGATAGCGGCGATGGTCGCCACCGGGGCAGCAGCATGATCCCCGACGACGGCAGTGGCGCGTCCCAACAGTGGAGCCGCATGGGCCTGACACCTAAGCTGAAAGTCGCCAACACCGAACTGCGATACGGCACGCTGATGCCCAAGCTGCCGGTGCTGACCTACAACGATGGTCGCCTGCTGCCCCAAACGTTCGAGGGGGCCCAGATCACCTCAACCGACCTGGATGGCCTGACCCTTACCGGCGGGCGGCTCAATCGGGCTACGGGCCGTGCCTCCAGTGACCGTACTGGATTGGCCGTAGCCGGCGGCACCCGTGAGAGCGACCAGTTCCTCTTCGCGGGTGGCGACTACCGGATCGGCAAACAACTCACGGCGCAATACTACATTGCCAACCTCGAGGACTATTACACCCAGCACTTCGTAGGCCTCACCCACACGCTTCCGCTCTCCGAAGGCCAATCGCTGCGGACTGATCTGCGCTACTTCCGCACCTTCGCCGATGGAGCAAACGACTCTGCTGCTGGTCGCGCAAGTGGATACCGCGTGGGCGGCTACACGGAGGACGGTGACGGCAAGATCGATAACCACACCTGGAGCGCCGCGCTGACCTATTCCGTCCAGGGCCACGCATTCATGGCTGGCTATCAGCAGGTATCCGATGCAAGCAACTTCGTTCAGCCCAACCAAGGCTCCTTGAGTGGCAAAGGAGCAGGCGGCGGCAGTCTTTATCTTTATACCGACCGCATGCTCGCCAGCTTCAACCGCGCCGGCGAGCGCACCGCTTTCGCCCAGTACAGCTATGACTTCGCAGCTGCGGGCGTGCCTGGCCTGAAGTTCTCCCTGATGTACCTGAAGGGTGATGACATCCGCACCACCAGCGGTAAAGACGCCTCCGAATGGGAGCGAGATATGGGCCTGGACTATGTCGTTCAGGGCGGTGCGTTGAAAGGGCTCGGCCTGGCTTGGCGCCATGGTTTGCTCCACTCCGAGATCGACCCGCACCAAGATCAGAACCGACTCATCGTCAGTTACACCCTGGCGCTTTTCTGACACTTATCGCAGCCGGTACTCTGGCTGACAGGAGAAAATATGCAACGCATCCACAGTGCTCCCGGAACCATCAGCCCCGTAGGCCCCTACTCCCAAGCAGTGATTACCGGGCACCTGGTATTCACCGCCGGACAGATTCCATCCCTCGGCAGCCTCGAAGAACAGCCTGAAAGTTTTGCAGACCAGGTTCGGCAGACCTTCGCCAATCTATCGGCCATCCTAGACGCCGCTGGCTCCAGTCTGTCGCACATCGTGAAGGTGAACGCGTATCTGACTGATCCCGATCAGCTTGGGACATTCAATGAGGTGTACCGGGAAATTCTCGGCCATGCGCCACCAGCACGCACCACCGTTTGCGTGCAGCTTTGGGGAGTGAGCCTGGAAATCGAGTGCGTGGCAGAATTGATCGACATGGGGCAAACAAAATGAACGATGACGAGCTGCTCGCAAAGCTTCGCGAGGTGAGCTTCGCCACCCTAGGCCATTTCCTAGAGCGTGGGTTCGTTGACCACGTAGTTCGGGCCATGGTGCCTGGAGGACGCATCGTGGGTCGTGCCGTGACCCTACGCCTGGCAGAACCGGATGCCATCGCAGTCAACCGTGCCTTAGTCGCGTTAAAGCCAGGGGACGTTTTGGTAATCGACATGACTGGCGATCATGCCCATGCATGCGTCGGGGCAGTGACACAATTTGCTGCTCGTTGCGCAGGGGCCGCAGGGATCATCGTCGATGGTGTGGTCACTGATCTCAACGAGCTCCAGGTATGTCAGTTACCAGTGTTTGCTCGCGGCGCCACTCAGCTCACTACCAAGCTGATCAACAGCACGAGGTGCGAGCTGAATACACCGGTGAATTGTGCAGGGGTGGAGGTTCATCCAAACGATATCGTTCTGGCCGATGATAACGGTGTGCTGATCTTGCCTGCAGAAGCACTGGCTCCAGTGATAGACAAAGCGCTGCAGTCAGATTTGGCTGAACCCAACTTACTGGCACGACTTCGTAATGGGGAACCATTGGAGAGGGTGTTGACTACGAGTAGCAGTAACAGCTAGTTGCACAGTCTGGAAGTGAGTTACTGGAAGGCCAAGGAGACTCAGCCACACTGAGCGGCCTCACGTAATGACGTCTTGAGATCTGTAGGCAGCCCCCAGCTTGTGCAACGGGTCTAGGTGCGCAGCCTCCATACAGCTGTCCTCATCCATGCAGGTGAAATCGACCTCGGCTATTAGCCCATCCTATAGCCGAGGCATCTCAATGCCACCCAATCGATTCGCCCTAGGTGCTGATGGAGTAAACAGGCTGCTTTGCTGCCAAAAGCGCCGCAGTCCATAGCTGATCGGCCAGCCATTCAGCTTCATTTGGGGTAAAGATCCAGCCAACCCACCCAAACTTGAGCATGATTGCATCCTTGTGAGGCATGACTGAGATGTCATAAATAGCCTGACTCTCGTCTTCAAAAGCTACTTGTGGTGCAGGATCCCGGAATACCCCGCTAGCGACAAAGGCAGGGCCAAAACCTTGGTGGCGTAGCTCTGCAGTTCCAGCCTCGGGCGCTGGGAGATTTGGCAGAATGAGTTGAGTCCATTGGCCAATCGAGTCGAGCAGATTGAGCGTTTTCCTCTCATAGGAATTCGTTAATGACACTCCAAGGTGCCCAATAGCCTGTATCAGGCATGCAGCCACCTGATGGGCTTGATATGGCGTAAAGGCAACGCGGAAATCATGCAAAAGTGCCTCTACGAGGCCGGTGCTCCTGAAGCTTACTGAAGCACTATAGGTCTCAGCAGTATCAAGAAATTCGAAAGTCGAGGTGGCGATGAAGGAGGCTGTGGAATTGCAGCATTGGCTATTGGTCATAACGCTCTCAAGATAATACCTTACCTATCCAAACGGTAGGATTTGGTAAACCTTGAGTAAAAATCTTGGTATTTTTTGACATTATTTTTCTAGAGCGGCAGGCCATGCGCCGAGACACTGACAACATAAAACTCAAGACGAAAAAAAGCCCCAATAAAGGGGCTTTCTATACGCTTCTCGGTAATCCATACCGTTGATAGCGCCTTTACATGGAGATCGGAGGTCTTACAGAGATCCTGCAGTGTCCGTGAGCGCTCCACTTCAAGATGGAGCCAGTTTAATAACTCTGACTCTGGCATGTCAATATATTTTGCACGATCTTCAACATTCCACCTTATCAATCGTCGATCAGCAAAGATAAGGACACGTGTAGTTAAGAGTATGCTCTAGATATCCCGTTAGATCTGGCATGAAGTGAATTTTGTATCACGCTTCAGTTAACTGATCATGTCTTTTGAAGGACTCAGAACCTTACAAGGCTGATTTCGCCCCGAGCAAGCGGAGCGCGCAGGCCAGAAGGGCCGAAGGCGAAAAGGATGGAAGCCCGCAGGGCCGAGACTGGGCGGACGCCAGGCTCGGTGCACGACAGCCTGGCCGCGAAGCGGCGCGCCCAAGCAATTCTCCTACTGCAAGCGTCGCGGAGTCAGGTGATTTGAATCACCCATAAACCTCCAATACTCGCGCAAGCTCTGACGCCCTCCATCGGCGCGAAAAGTCGCGATGACGTAGCGGCTGTTTTCAGTCGTTAGCACCCAAAACCTACCCTCCTTAGAAACATCGAGGACATCCGACGTGCGAATGATGTGGCCGTCCGCAAATCGACCCAGCGAGTCTTTCCTAGCATGCCCAAATACCACTCCAACAGCTGCTCGTGCCCTGATGAATACGCCGGTCAGGTACGCCGTAACGGGCAATGGGAAGCCTTGGCTCTCAGCCTTGATAATTCGCCGAAGATCGAAATCAGAATGGCGCTTGCCGTGGTACTCGACTGCTACGGTATCAATCATATTTGCTCCAATGCCTAATCCTTCTAACCCACTTGGGGTAGATCATGCTCTTCATGCTTGTACCGGCTAGCCCACGTTAGGGCGAATCATGCTCGACTGGAAAATCAGCGTCCGATCAGCGAGGCCGCTCACGTCGAAAGCCTCGTCCCGTGACGTGTGGTACACGAGTCCACAGTCCACGGTCAGTACGCTGACAGAGCATTCATGTTTGTCCTGGCCAACCAACGCACACTCCAAAGGCTCCATCTTCCAGTCGCCAGAACCATTCATGTGCCCCGGGGTGACTACCTGAATACTCTTCACGTAGGCGTCATCAGACTGGGTGACCAAGACTCTCTGTAGCAGCCGCTCATCATCCAGCATCAAGACGTAGCGCCCTCGCCTCTCACTTCCATCCAACTCAACAGTGACGTGGTAGTAGTGCGTCTCTATATAGCGCGTGACCGCATGCCACATCGATTCGCCCTCATTGAACATGCCAGGCACGCCCACCCTATGGCTTTCTGTCGTTCTAAACATCCAGGTCTCGTAAAGCACGGGCACCGAGACGGAACCCTTGGTTAAAAGAAAGAGAAAATGGCTTTGAGGCTCGCGGTCTGCTCATGGCCGTCGCCGACCAATACGTAGACAGTGTTCTTGGTCTCGAAGAAGACACCTTCATGAAATGACCCACACATGCTGCTGCGAACCCAATCACCAGACTGGAAACGATACTGGCTATCCTCAACCACCTATGGGCAATCAGGATCAGTGGCAGATGCCCTGCAGAATGACCCCCTCAAAAGCTCGTCCGAAGTCAGGTCGGCCTTCAAAACCCACCAATCCTCAACCAGGCAATAAGGCTTGCCAGGGAAGCGAGCACGCACCTCCGCCAATACCGAATCACGACTGCCATCTACGCCATGCACCAGCACCGCCTGACCGCTACCCATCGCAGCCACGATGGAAATCTCGTCCACTGCTGCTGCCTCCTAGCTGGCAATATTCACCAAACTGCCTCCACGGAGCGCCAGGCATAACTCCCGAAACGCTTGACCTGAGGCCACTTGCTTGGTGCAGAGGTGACACTCAAACCAATCATAATACGGATGATAGACCGTGTTATGATCGGACGCAATGTGGCTCCATCCCCGCTTCGACATGGGGGAATAGATGGATCCGACAGAAACATTGGCAGCGGTTGTTCGCGGCGTGCGAAGAAGCAAAGGGCTGTCTCAGCACGATTTTGCCGGCATTGATCTGTCCTATATGGGAAAGATTGAGCGCGGAGAGGTGAACATCAGTGTCGATCTGCTGAACCGGCTCGCTCAAGGGCTGGGCTTGGAGCCGGCTACCCTGCTCTTACTGCAAGCATCCCCTGACCTGGTACTGATTGATCACGGCCTCGAACGGGTGGTAACCCAGATCATTGAGTTGAAGCACAGCGGAGCCATCGAGCACATCTCTCAGGCTCTGTCCGAACGCAATGAGCCAGGTGGACGGCCATTGAGTATGGGTTCGGAGCAGAAAATCAGTGCTGCACTGCAGCTACGCTCTCAAGGTGTGCCAGTGGTAAAAATTGCCAGGGAGCTTGGGTTGTCCGAGGCGACGGTACGTAGGTACTTGAAGAGAGCGGTTCAGACCCAGGACGACTCGGCCGAGTAACCTTGCGTATACCCGGCAGTAACTCAGCAGTTGTATTTCGTATTCAGGGTTTGGGGAAGTTAAGTATGTTACCACCCTGTCCATTGCTATCCTGCTCGCTGCCTTTCTTTTCTAGATCTGCAATCTTTTTCTTCAACGTGAATACCTCATACACTAGAGAAATATTCTTCTGAAGAGCTATTTTATAATCACGCTCTAAAGTCTTGTACTTTTCCTTGAGAGCCTTCTCCGCATCTGTCGTCTTGGATTTCTTTACGTCCTCGACGCTCGAAACGTTAACGACCGCGACATGAGAGCGCTGACGCTCGGCGGCCTCGTCGATTTTCTTACACAGGTCAGGATGACGTAGTTTCTTGATGGAGCCCCGCTTCCGACCAGCTTCGAGCGCAACTGTGTCGTTGTTGATCAGGGTTCCTTTGGGCAGGATCTGAGGCTCATCGCGCTCCAGTCGGTCTAGTGCAGCCAGGTAGTCCTCTTCAGCGCTCATTTCAGATCCTCGATTTCATGGCCAAAGCCGGCTCGTTCCACCTGTTGGTAAATAGTGTCGATTTCCTTATTGATCTGCAGGTGGAAGGGACTGGTAGGCGGGAACATGCCACGACTCTTCTGAAGCCTCGAGATGCCGTACCTGATCTTCCGGATGCTCTTATTACTATCCAACACGGCATACTGGCAGTCCAGGCAAGCGAAAACGCTAATGGTGCCAATCCTGTCGCAGGCGTTCAGGTTAGTACAGCCACCCAGAGGGCTCTCTTTATAGACCATCTCGCCCTTCTCAAACTTGCGAGCTGTGGTCTCACGGTCAGTCGTGATGATCAGCGGCTTGCCACGATCTCGAGATACTTGGATTCGATTGCCCTCGCCGCCCCAAAGTCTCCCTGAGGAATTAATAACGTCACTTTCGTAATTTATTAGCCCAGCCACGCGCCGTTCATATTCAAATTCGCGAGTCATGGCTTGTTGATCCTCAGATGCGAGGAAATTAACAGCAAAAATTTGATCGCTTCGGTAGTACGAGGTCATGGTCTCTGTCAAGTGCTTGAACTGATTCGCTAATGAGCCTAACGAGACCATCCCAGAGCGAGCGGAGTAGACTGCGAGCGAGCGTCTGAACTGATGAGTTGCCAAAGGCCAAGGCTTGCCGACTGCAAAGTCTGGATCAGACCTCCAATCCTTGAATCCATCAAATCGTTCCAACTCTACAATATCTGCTTCTATGATGTGCGCGCCTGAGATCCGTGAAATTAAGTTAGTTTGCCTTTCCAACAATACAATTCCTGCAACAGGAGCGGAAGCATATAAAAACGAACAGGAAGTCTTCTGAACATTGCCCAGCATCGGAAAAAGCGGGTAAGCACTAGGGTTCGAGTTATCCCACCCATGTTTTAGCGCAGCCATCCGGCCGATTGATAGCGAAGCAGTGATAGCCCGCTCTATAATCGGGCTGCTTAGCCAATACGTAGAGACATGATTCTCGCCAGCGGTTTTTGAGGTAAAACCCTCCAAAACTGTTACTACTTCATTACCTACCCGCATTGAGCCCAAGGCATCTGAGGGTAATGTTCTCACTTCGCTAGCACGCATACCTGTAAATAAATGAATCCAGTTTTTTGCAATCGCCTGCACGGAATTCAAATATGCACCTAGATTTAGAATGTTAGTCACACTATAGCGGACACACAACTCTTCAATCGAACACTCTCTTATTGCATCAAGCCATGGCACAGTCCTGCTCTTCCGACCTGCGCCATAGTGCTTATCTACTGACCTCTTAGCAAAAAACTGCTCCAGACCATCTGCATGAGCATTAAAGAACAGCAGCTCCTCATCAAAGCCTGCAACAATACTCGCATAAATCCTTGAAGGAATTAACTTGGTTTGCTCGATAGACTTACGATATTCCCCATAAGCCCCCGCCACATTACCCACCGCCTCAACAAACTTATAATCAACCGGCGCCAAAATAAAAAGAGGATGTGACACCCTAATATAATAAAGCTCACTCACCAACCCGGCAACTTGAAAAACGGTTGATTTCTTGGCACTCGACAGACTGCTTAGTAACATCATCTGGTAGACGGGATTGGTTAAAACCTCTTCAATACTGAATGAGTTTTTTTCGGCAAATTTTGCCAACAGACGGAGACCGGAAATCCCAATTGAGGATACCTTTCTTGGGCTAGAGTGGAAATGCAAACGTACCATCTGAATTGACTGCATTTCAGAAATTATCAGTTCAGTTCTCAGCCTTCCTGGCGTGTTACTCCAATTACTAAAATTCCAGGTAGTTACTGAGTTAGCGCAGTAAGGCTTCATATTCCATATACAATCTCGCACCCTAGACAATACCGTTCCATCAGGTGCCCGAGACACAACAAGCTCATCATCTCTCAATAAACACCCAATGATACTTTTCGGCAGATCAGGCATGGAGTTTTCAGGCACTCCTGCCCCAGCAAGATAGTTACGCACACTCATGAGACCAACCCTATCGAAACAAAGGTGTTATAGTGAATCTCCCAAAAACTATCTAGCACTCCACCTTCTACTTGGGCACGAATTGAAGCAACCAAGTTCGGCTGAACATTAGCGACCTGCTCGACTTCCGCTAACACCTCATCAATCCTATGTAGCATGGGTGAAATTTTATCAAGATATCGTTCATTGGCCATCGCCCCCTTCGACACTCGCAAAAGATGCTGCAAGGAGAGCAAGCGCCTGATATCTTGCTCATCTGCATGGACTCCATAAAAACTACAGAAGAGGCATGTGGCAGGCTCGCCACAGGAGGGCTCGGGTGCTAACGATGTAAACCCGTCAGCGAGTGTAGGAGCCGAATCCTTGGAATTATCACAGTAGCCCGTTGGGATGTTTGATACTCGCTCGGCACTCTGAATCTTGACAGGAATTTGGTCTAATGACCTAGTACGGCTGATGGCCTGATTGTAAACAGAGTCAAAAAAATTTGTGAGTTCATTTGCAGTATCATCTACTGAAGGACGAGCATAGTGTTGACGTACTGTAGCTTCTGAATTACCAAGCTTTTCTGCAGCAAGCACGGTGTCGCCGCCGCTCAATTTGACGTATTCAGATCCAACCCCTTTGCGCCACTGCGTCGGCGTTACCCACACCGTATTTGGCAAAGCAACACTAAACATTCGCTTAAGCTCTTTAAGACTCCATCTTTCCAGGCGCGAAAGCGAGCCTCCTTCTGTTTGATACGGGAATAACAAGGAACTTTCACGCCCATTCAACAACCACGAACGTAAATCCCTGATTTTTTTATAAACAGGAAGGTAATCCGCTCCGAACTCTGGGTATACTTCCTTCCCTTCCGCTCGCCCTTTCGCACCAGAAAACCTTTTACCTTGAGTGCTTGGTTCCAACTGCTCAGTAACTAAAACCAATTCCTGAGCCACACTCAAATTCGTACTCGTTGCAGAAATAAACGTTATAAGACCAGCACTGATTGCCCGATTGGCTAGCCAAATTGCAGCTGGACACCTTGGGTTCTTTATTATTCGGCGCACTGAGTTTCGGCAGTTACTATGAGCAGACCGAAGAATTTTTCGACGCTGCCCTTCAACATCCAACCCCAAAGACTCAATCACAGAAACAAACTTAGGGAATTCCCTGAAGGCCTTCAAATAGTAAGCGAACGACTCAGAATCTTCCTTTTTTACCCCTATCTGCTGAGGAAGATAATAATAAAAATCTTCGTCATTTGGCGAGGTGAATTTTATGGGCAGACTGCCGCCCTCAACTACGATCCGATGCACCTCATCAATGAAATTCACAAGAGCAGAGAAAGTCCTTGAACGCTCTTCTTGAGAACTGAGATTACTGAGCCGATCAATTTTCCCGCGATTCCTAGGAATTACAAATGTGAAGCTCCTTACCTTACGTACAGGAATGCCCAGCACTAACGAGACTAGAATAGCTGCCGAGTTTTGGTATCCACTAGCAGTAGTTTTGTTAAGGCCGCCGCTTCCGACACTCGCCAGATCGGACATGTGATTCAAATATCTAGAGTAGTCACAATAGGCCGCCTTCATCGACTCAGGATCATTGAAGCGGTAGAAAATGTCCTGGCAATCAATCCAGTCATAGAATTTCTTGAAATCGCCATATCTGGTTTCAACCGACCGTGAACCTGCACTTCGCAAGAAGTCTATAGTCCGCTTAACTACTGGAATCCTCTCGACATCCAGTGTTTCGAGGTCTACAGCAGTACCCACGCCTTTTTTACCTGCTACTTTGTTCCTCGAGCGGTAACAAAAACTTCCCAGATCTGCGGTTTTACGGCTAGGACTATTTACAGACTGCCTGTAAATAAATACGACCAATTCGGGATGCAGCACTTCAGTACCAATATCATCATACTCAAGGTGAACAACCGGCCGATTAACAAACTTATCACTCATGAGTGATCGCCGACAGATTTTTGAGCTGAATTCACATATTTAAATAGCCCGTGCTCATACCGACTTTGCACATCAATCTTTCTCGCCAAATCCGCCTTGTAGTTGAGATACTGCAATGTTATCTCTTTACTACTGTGCCCCATGCGCTGCTGGACATAATCAAGGGCACCTGTAGTACCACGCACAGGAATTTCTTCTTCTAAAAGATTCATCCCGAACGACGCCCGCAAATCATGAAAACGAAACCTTTGATAATTTTCGTCACGCTCTCTGATCCTAGGCAACAATGTATCGGAAATGTATTGCCTAATATTCGCGCCTTCACGTATAGAGTTGAAAGCGCGGTCATAACTACTCGCACGCTGATGGACATTAGGATTTGCACGACCTAATATCTCACGTTTACTTGTATAAAACTCACAGCCTGTATTTGCGAGAAACAGGTAATTTTCATCAGTTTCTCCGTAGAATGACTTCCCGCGCCGCCTTTGCGATTCATTACTACGGCTATACACTTTTAAGTCGTGAACTAACCACCCAGGTATGAGCAAGGTCATATTCGTGCCAGACTTCGTGTCCACCCCAGTACCAGCACCTATTGGCAAGCGAAGATCACCGTTGCCATCCAAATCCTTCCAGATATGCCTCACTTGAATAGTACATATCGTCTGCATTCTTGCGCCGGTAAACAAAGCCAAATAAAAAATCAGCTGGTACTCGCGCGAAGATTTCAACAG
The DNA here is from genome assembly GCF_016658545.1 of Pseudomonas sp. S37. Taxonomy (GTDB): domain Bacteria; phylum Pseudomonadota; class Gammaproteobacteria; order Pseudomonadales; family Pseudomonadaceae; genus Aquipseudomonas. The sequence continues at coordinate 161,370 of NZ_JACVZC010000004.1, forward strand.
CTCTTTAAGCAGAGTCTCCTGCTGCTGGATTGTCAGCGGCCTAAGCAAACCGCCATCATTAATATAGCCGGCTGGCGTCTTGGCCCTAGGAGCCCTAATAGCCAGATTATGAGACTCGACTTTGAGCAACCTGGTCAGGCCGAAATTAGTCTCAATCGACAGATATAGCTGTACAGCCTCATACGGCTGATGAACAAAGCACTCCTTAGCAACCAGGCCGCTATCCATTATTCCTTTATAGAACCGCACCACGGCATTCATCCGTGCACTGCCTGTCTTTCGCTTTAACTCACCCGAAAAAATCTGATCTATTAAACGCTGACGATACCGATAAGTAACTTTCAGCAGATCATTTTCTGGAAAATAGAGGTAGCTTAGACCTTCATCCTCCAAGAACCTTAAATAATCTAGAAGATGATCAGCAGTACCCCGAAAGCTTCGAGACTCATATGAACTTGTTTTTAATAAAGTCGTGACAAGGAAAGCATTTGCAATATCCCAAGGCTCGCCATTGCCTTGAATAATCACAGGAAAGTTCGGGAAATACCCTGATGGACTTTCGAGAAACTCGTGCGGGATTGGAGCTTCCGAATCATTTGAAACAGCAAAAGAGACGCTGAGTAGTCGAAACTCTGGTATCAGCAGGCGATGTGCGCTCGAGTCATAACGATCATCACGCGTACCTGACCCCCTTATACCCACCACCATTCGACCCACTCACTGAATGTCCATTTGTCCACATGCTAGCACATGCTGATTTTGACGTCCATGCACCTACCTTTGGATTACCCACCAGGAACATCGCCACCGTACCGATCACCGACAGGCTCTTCATCATGTACGGCGCAGCCCGCAGAATGCCGTTGCCAAGCACCTGGGCCAGGCGCGATGCCTTCTTGCTCATCCACAGCCCCAGGTCATCCAGCTTGACGATACCGCCCACCAGCCCGTAAACGCCGATGGTCATGACAATGGCAATGCCCGACAGCACGATGATCTGCTGCGGCAACGGCGCATCCGCCACAGTCCCCAGGGTAATGGCGATGATTTCCGCCGAAAGGATGAAGTCGGTGCGCACCGCGCCCTTGATCTTGGTTTTCTCGAACGCCACCAGGTCGACATTGGCATCCGCCACGGCTTCCTTGCGCGCTTCGTGCGCGGCGGCGTCCTCATCCTTGCTGTGCAAGAACTTGTGCGCCAGCTTTTCGAAACCCTCGAAGCACAGGTAGGCACCGCCCAGCATCAGCAGCGGCGTCACCGCCCACGGGATGAACGCACTGATCAGCAGCGCCGCCGGCACCAGGATGGCCTTGTTCAGCATCGAGCCTTTGGCCACCGCCCACACCACCGGCAGCTCGCGATCGGCACGCACGCCGGTCACCTGCTGGGCATTCAGCGCAAGGTCGTCGCCGAGCACGCCTGCGGTCTTTTTTGCCGCGACCTTGGTCATCAGCGAAACGTCATCCAGCAGCGTGGCGATGTCGTCGATCAGTACCAGTAGACTGCTTCCTGCCATGTTTTGATGTTTCCAGATGTGTGAATGAGCCCGAGTCTAGCCCAAAGCCGCTGCCTTGAGCGCCCGTCGAGCGCGGTGCTACCATGCCCGATCCCTCTTAGAGGTGGCCAGACACGAGGAAGATCCCTGACCATGAGCACCATTCGCGAGCGCAACAAGGAACTGATCCTGCGCGCGGCAAGCGAGGAATTCGCCGACAAGGGCTTCGCCGCCACCAAGACCAGCGATATCGCGGCCAAGGCCGGCCTGCCCAAGCCGAACGTGTATTACTATTTCAAGTCCAAGGACAACCTCTACCGCGAGGTCCTGGAAAGCATCATCGCGCCGATCATGCAGGCCTCCACGCCGTTCAATGCCGACGGCGACCCGAAAGAAGTGCTGAGTGCCTACATTCGCTCGAAGATCCGCATTTCGCGCGACCTGCCGCATGCGTCCAAGGTGTTTGCCAGCGAGATCATGCACGGCGCCCCGCACCTGTCGCCGAACCAGGTGGAGCAGTTGAACGAACAGGCACGGCACAACATCGAGTGCATCCAGCGCTGGATCGACCGCGGGCAGATCGCCCATGTGGATGCGCATCACCTGATGTTCAGCATCTGGGCGGCGACACAGACTTATGCCGATTTCGACTGGCAGATTTCTGCGGTGACGGGTAAGGCAAAGCTGGCGGATAGTGATTATGACGCCGCGGCTGAGACCATCATCCGCATGGTGCTCAAGGGCTGTGAGCCAGAGGTAGCCTGAACATCGGTGGGGGCTTTTTCGCGGGTGAACCCGCTCCCACAGGATTACCACAGGCCTGGAGGCTGTGGAGTTCCTGTGGGAGCGGGTTCACCCGCGAATAGGCCAGAACAGGCAATGAAGATTTAGGCTGCTACCCCGGCATCCGCCCGCAACCCCACCTCCTCGATCGCACTGATCGCGCACTGCTCGTCGATATCCGACGTATCGCCGCTGATCCCGACAGCACCCAGCACCTTGCCGTCCTGATCACGAATCAGCACCCCACCCGGTGCCGGCACCACCGGCCGTTCCCCCATCCCGTTCAACGCAGCAAAAAACGCCGGCCGCTGCTGCGCATCCAGCGCCAGCAGGCGCGAGCCCTTGCCCAGGGCAATCGCACCCCAGGCTTTGCCCGTGGCCACTTCAGGGCGAATCAGGCTGGCGCCATCCTCACGCTGCAGTGCCAACAGGTGCCCGCCGGCATCCAGCACCGCCACGGTCAGCGGCGCGGCGTTGATCTTGCGGCCCGCCGCCAACGCTGCATTTACCAGGCTGACAGCGACTTTCAGGTTCAAAACGTTCATGGAAAGGTCCTCTTCTTGTTGTGAGAAGCCCTGAGGGCAGTTGAAAACCGATACAACAAATAGAACACAACGAAAGGTATTTTTGTATACAATATTTTGAAACGATCGTATGCGATGGCGCAAACCCCCGTTTTCACGGGTGCTCTGACGAAACCCTCTTCAGCCGATGAAAACCCATTGACCTGAGCCGCCAGCCGTGAATACACTCTGTCGCAAAGCAAGTTGTATACAATTACAAAATCGATGAGGCACAACCCATGAGCAAAATGAGAGCAATCGATGCAGCCGTTCTGGTCATGCGCCGTGAAGGTGTAGATACCGCGTTCGGCATCCCAGGGGCTGCCATCAACCCGTTGTACTCGGCCCTGAAGAAAGTCGGTGGCATCGATCACGTCCTCGCTCGCCACGTCGAAGGTGCCTCGCACATGGCCGAGGGCTACACCCGTGCCAACCCGGGCAACATCGGTGTGTGCATCGGCACCTCCGGCCCAGCCGGTACCGACATGGTCACCGGCCTGTACAGCGCCTCGGCCGACTCCATCCCGATTCTCTGCATCACTGGCCAGGCTCCGCGTGCGCGCCTGCACAAAGAAGACTTCCAGGCTGTCGACATCACCAGCATCGTCAAGCCGGTGACCAAGTGGGCCACCACCGTTCTGGAACCAGGCCAGGTGCCTTACGCCTTCCAGAAAGCTTTCTATGAAATGCGCACCGGCCGCCCGGGCCCGGTACTGATCGACCTGCCGTTCGACGTGCAGATGGCCGAAATCGAATTCGACATCGACGCCTACGAGCCACTGGCAATCAACAAGCCGTCCGCCACCCGCGTACAGGCCGAAAAAGCCCTGGCCCTGCTCAATGACGCCGAGCGCCCACTGCTGGTAGCCGGTGGCGGCATCATCAACGCCGACGCCAGTGACAAGCTGGTCGAGTTCGCCGAACTGACCGGCGTACCGGTGATCCCGACCCTGATGGGCTGGGGCACCATCCCGGACGACCACGCGCAGATGGTCGGCATGGTCGGCCTGCAGACTTCGCACCGCTACGGCAACGCCACCCTGCTGAAGTCCGACCTGGTGTTCGGTATCGGTAACCGCTGGGCCAACCGCCACACCGGCTCGGTCGACGTCTACACCGAAGGCCGCAAGTTCGTGCACGTCGACATCGAACCGACCCAGATCGGCCGCGTGTTCACCCCGGACCTGGGGATCGTTTCCGACGCTGGCAAGGCACTGGACGTGTTCCTCGAAGTGGCCCGCGAGTGGAAAGCCGCCGGCAAGCTGAAGTGCCGCAAGGCCTGGCTGGAAGACTGCCAGCAGCGCAAGGCCAGCCTGCAGCGCAAGACCAACTTCGACAACGTCCCGGTCAAGCCGCAGCGCGTGTACCAGGAAATGAACGAAGTGTTCGGCAAGGACACCACTTACGTCAGCACCATCGGCCTGTCGCAGATCGCTGGCGCGCAGTTCCTGCACGTGTACAAGCCACGCCACTGGATCAACTGCGGCCAGGCCGGCCCACTGGGCTGGACCATCCCTGCTGCCCTGGGCGTGGTCAAGGCCGATCCAAAGCGCAAGGTTGTCGCGCTGTCGGGTGACTACGACTTCCAGTTCATGATCGAAGAACTGGCAGTGGGTGCGCAGTTCAACCTGCCGTACGTCCACGTGCTGGTGAACAACGCCTACCTGGGCCTGATCCGTCAGGCGCAGCGTGGCTTCGACATGGATTACTGTGTACAACTGGCGTTCGAGAACATCAACTCGACCGATGCTGCCACCTACGGTGTCGACCACGTCGCCGTGGTCGAAGGCCTGGGCTGCAAGGCCATCCGCGTATTCGAACCGGCCGAAATCGCCCCTGCCCTGATCAAGGCGCAGAAGATGGCCGAAGAGTTCCGCGTGCCGGTGGTGGTCGAAGTGATCCTCGAGCGTGTGACCAACATTTCCATGGGCACCGAGATCAACGCGGTCAACGAGTTCGAAGACCTGGCGCTGGTCGGCAACGACGCGCCAACCGCCATCTCGATGCTGGACTGATCGCCTGACGCCCCCAGGCTTGCACTGGGGGCCTTCATCGCAAGGAGACAACTCATGCCTCGCTTCGCTGCCAACCTGTCCATGCTGTTCACCGAACAGGACTTCCTGGCCCGCTTCAAGGCTGCCGCCGATGCTGGTTTCAGCGGCGTCGAATACCTCTTCCCGTACGACTTCAGCGCAGCCGAAATCAAGCAGCAGCTGGACGCCAACGGCCTGACCCAGGTGCTGTTCAACCTGCCGGCGGGCGACTGGGCCAAGGGCGAGCGCGGGATCACCTGCCACCCTGACCGCATCGAAGAGTTCCGCGCCGGGGTCGACAAGGCCATCGAATACGCCAAGGTGCTGGGCAACACCCAGGTCAACGCCCTGGCTGGCATTCGCCCGCAAGGCCTGCAGTGCGCCGACGTACGCAAGACCTTCGTCGACAACCTCAAGTATGCCGCTGACAAGCTGAAAGCTGCCGGGATCCGCCTGGTCATGGAAATGATCAACACCCGCGACATCCCGGGCTTCTACCTGAACACCACCCAGCAGGCCCTGGAAATCCAGGCCGAAGTGGGCAGCGACAACCTGTTCCTGCAGTACGACATCTACCACATGCAGATCATGGAAGGTGACCTGGCGCGTACCATGGAAGCCAACCTGAAGCTGATCAACCACATCCAGCTGGCCGACAACCCCGGCCGCAACGAGCCAGGCACCGGCGAGATCAACTACCGCTTCCTGTTCGAGCACCTGGACCGCATCGGTTACCAGGGCTGGGTGGGCGCGGAGTACAAGCCGCTGACCACCACCGAAGCAGGCCTGGGCTGGCTGAAGACCCATAACGCAATCTAAGGGCGCACACGCACCTTGTAGGAGCGGGGGGGGGGGGGGGGGGGGGGGGGGGGGGGGGGGGGG
>NZ_JACVZC010000050.1 GCF_016658545.1 Pseudomonas sp. S37
GGGGGGGGGGGGGGGGGGGGGGGGGGGGGGGGGGGGGGGGGGGGGGGGGGTCGGGGCGGGGGGGGGGGGGGGGGGGGGGGGCGGCCGGCCCCCCCCGCTTTTCAATACAGCCCTCTTCCTCTACCTCTAAAGCACACCCGCACCGCGCAAGCGCTGCAGCTCACCAGCATCCAGTCCCAGCACTTCTGCCAATACCACCTCGGTATGCTCACCCAACAGTGGCGGCGCCCGCCGATACTCCACCGGCGTCTCCGACAACCTGATCGGACTGGCCACCTGTGGCACGCTACCCGCCAACGGATGCGGAATGCTCACCGCCAGCCCTCGAGCCAGCACCTGAGGGTCCTGGAACATCTGCGCCAGATCATTGATAGGCCCACAAGGCACCCCCGCGGCTTCCAGCTGGCTCACCCACTCGGCCGTGGTCTTGAACACCGTGGCCTGGCGAATCAATGGAATCAGCTCGGCCCGGTTGGCCACACGCAGCTTATTAGTAACAAAGCGCGGGTCGTCCGCCCACTGCGGCTGCCCGGCCACCTCAGCAAACTTGCGGAACTGGCTATCGTTGCCCACGGTAAGGATGAAGTCGCCATCCGCCGTCGGGAAGTCCTGGTACGGCACGATATTAGGATGGGCATTACCCAGCCGACGAGGCGCCACCCCCGTGGTCAGGTAGTTCATGGCCTGGTTAGCCAGGCAAGCCACCTGCACATCGAGCAAGGCCATATCGACGTGCTGGCCCACGCCTGTCTGATCCCGATGGGCGAGGGCAGCCAGCATGGCCACCGTGGAATAAAGGCCGGTAAGGATGTCGGTAAGCGCCACACCCACCTTCACCGGCCCCGCGCCATCTTCACCCTCCGGGCGACCGGTCAGGCTCATCAGCCCGCCCAGCCCCTGGATCATGAAATCGTAGCCAGCGCGCTTGGCATAGGGCCCGGTTTGGCCAAAGCCGGTAATGGAGCAATAGATAAGCCGTGGATTGGCCGCCTTCAGGCTCTGGTAGTCCAGGCCATAAGCGGCCAACCCACCCACCTTGAAGTTCTCGATGACGATATCGCACTTCGCCGCCAGCTCGCGCACCAGGCGCTGCCCTTCGGGCTGGGTGAAATCGATGGTCACCGAGCGCTTGTTGCGGTTGGCCGACAGGTAATAAGCCGCCTCGCTGGTGTTTTCACCCTCGACATCCTTAAGGAAGGGCGGCCCCCATGAGCGCGTATCGTCACCACTGCCAGGGCGCTCGACCTTGATAACGTCAGCCCCCAGGTCAGCGAGGATCTGGCCAGACCACGGGCCAGCCAGCACGCGCGAAAGGTCCAGCACCCGCAGATGTGATAGCGCGCCCATGAGCTGGCCCCTTATTAGTAGAAAGCCTGGATACCGGTTTGCGCACGCCCCAGGATCAGCGCATGCACGTCATGAGTACCTTCATAGGTGTTGACCACCTCGAGGTTGACCAGGTGGCGGGCCACGCCAAACTCGTCGGAAATACCGTTGCCGCCCAGCATGTCACGCGCCATGCGAGCGATATCCAGCGCCTTGCCGCAGGAGTTGCGCTTCATGATCGAGGTGATCTCCACCGCAGCCGTGCCTTCGTCTTTCATGCGCCCCAGGCGCAGGCACCCCTGCAGTGCCAAGGTGATTTCGGTTTGCATGTCGGCCAGCTTTTTCTGGATCAGCTGGTTGGCAGCCAGCGGGCGCCCGAACTGCTGACGGTCCAGGGTGTACTGGCGAGCGGTGTGCCAGCAGGCTTCGGCAGCGCCCAGTGCCCCCCAGGAGATGCCATAACGGGCCGAATTCAGGCAAGTGAACGGCCCCTTCAGGCCCCGCACGTCCGGGAAAATGTTCTCTTCCGGCACAAACACGTTGTCCATGACGATTTCGCCGGTGATCGAGGCGCGCAGGCCGACCTTGCCATGAATCGCCGGTGCACTCAGGCCCTGCCAGCCTTTCTCCAGGACAAAGCCACGGATATCACCGGCATCATCCTTGGCCCAAACCACGAACACATCGGCGATCGGGCTATTGGTGATCCACATCTTGCTGCCGCTCAGGCGATAGCCGCCATCAACCTTCTTGGCACGGGTAATCATCGAGCCCGGGTCGGAGCCATGGTTAGGCTCGGTCAGGCCGAAACAACCGATCCACTCGCCACTCGCCAGCTTGGGCAGGTACTTCTGCTTTTGCGCTTCGGTGCCGAATTCATTGATCGGCACCATCACCAGCGATGACTGCACGCTCATCATCGACCGGTAGCCCGAGTCGATGCGCTCCACCTCGCGAGCAATCAGGCCATAGCACACGTAGTTCAAGCCGCTGCCGCCGTATTGCTCGGGAATGGTTGCCCCCAGCAGGCCGACGTCGCCCATCTCGCGGAAGATCGCCGGGTCGGTCTGCTCGTGACGGAAGGCCTCGAGCACACGCGGGGCCAGCTTGTCCTGGGCGAACTGATAAGCGCTGTCACGCACCATGCGCTCTTCTTCAGTGAGCTGCTGATCCAGCAGCAGCGGGTCGATCCAGTTGAAGCTTGCTTTACCGGCCATGAGCGAAATCCTCGAAATAGGGGGCAGTTTCTTGTGCCTTTGAGCCTAGGCCTGATCGGCCGCGGGTACAAACGAGGATTGCGCACCAATTAGTGATAATTTGTCACTCCGTAAATTGGCGAATCGCCATATTGACAGCCTTACAAGTGAGGTTGACGTACATGCGCCGCAAGATCCCCAGTACCGCTGCCCTGGTTTGCTTTGAGGCGGCAGCGCGCAACGAGAGCTTTACCAAGGCTGCCCAGGAACTTGCCCTGACCCAGGGCGCCGTCTGTCGCCAGATCGGTGGCCTGGAGGCCTTCCTCAATGTGGAACTGTTCCGTCGCTCCCGCCGCGGCGTGAAGCTGACCGAGGCAGGCCTCTCATATAGCCGCCAGGTCGCCGCACAACTGGACGCGGTGGAGCGCGACACTTTGTCGGTAATGCGCCAGCAGGGCGCCAATGTGATCGAACTGGCGGTGGTGCCGACGTTCGGCACCCAATGGCTGCTACCTCGGCTCAAGAACTTCCAGCAGCACCATCCAGACGTCACGGTCAACCTCACCAACCGCACCCGGCCATTCCTGTTTGCCGATACCACCTTCGATGCCGCCATCTATTTTGGCGACGCCGACTGGTCCGGCACCCAGTCCCACCGGCTCATGGGAGAAAACCCGGTGCCCGTCTGCAGCCCGACACTGCTGGGCGGGCAGGGCACGCTTGAGGCCCAGCGCATCGCCCTGCTACCCCTGCTGCAGCAAAGCACGCGCCCTTACGCCTGGCGACAGTGGTTCGGCAGCATGGGCATGAATGTGGATCGCGACATGACAGGCCCGCGTTATGAACTATTCTCGATGCTCGCCCAGGCGGCCATGCACGAGATGGGCATAGCGCTGATACCGCCATTCCTGATCCAGCGCGAGTTGCAGGAGGGAAGGTTGGTAGTCGCTAACAGATACGCCCTGACAAGCGACAAGGCCTACTATCTGATGATTCCCGAGCGCAAGGTGGAGTCTGCTTCGCTGCGCGCCTTCCGCGACTGGCTGATAAGCCAGGCCCAGGCGTACACGGCAAAACCATAAACAAGTGCGACAAATTGACTCCGTAGTCAATTATTTTAAACACCTACAGATATAAGTATTTGTCGCATACAGGCAAACTGTTCCGCAAGCACCAAAATACCCTTTAACCCTGCTGACTGCGCGGCTTTGAGGGGTATTTTGCGACATTCAGCAAGTTGTGAGCGAATTGACCGCAATTATTTTTATTTTTTCTCCTAATCTGCCAATAGCCCATGTTTGACGGGCTACAGCCTTATAGCTGCGACAAGCGGTCACAGGGTGACTTGTAGTTTTAACTTGGTTTCGCTCCAGAACTGGTTGAAGGCCCCTGGGTTCGTCTGCAAAATGCTTCGCCCGCCCGGGATACGGCGGGTTGGCGCTCCACAGCCGCCCCAGCGCACCATCCGAAGTGTGCTGGCTTTTACAAAGACAAAAGGTCACCGCAGGAGAAATAGTCGTGCACATTGGTGTTCCTCTCGAGACGCAGACCGGTGAGACAAGGGTCGCTGCGACCCCGGAAACCATCAAGAAACTGATTGGCCAGGGCCATCAGGTCACCGTCCAACGGGGGGCAGGGCTTAACGCCGCCATTCCGGACAGTGCCTATGAAGCCGTGGGCGCTTCCCTGGGAAGCGCAGCCGATGCCTACGGCGCTCAATTGGTCCTCAAGGTGGTCGCTCCCAACGACCAGGAACTGGCGCTGATCAACAGCGGCAGCCTTCTGGTAGGCATGCTCAACCCGTTCAACAGCGAACTGATCGGCAAGATGGCCGAACGCGGCATCACCGCCTTCGCCCTGGAAGCCGCGCCGCGCACCTCACGGGCGCAAAGCCTCGACGTGCTGTCGTCGCAGGCCAATATCGCCGGCTACAAGGCCGTGTTGCTGGCCGCCCATCACTACCCACGCTTCATGCCCATGCTGATGACCGCCGCCGGTACCGTTAAGGCCGCGCGCGTGTTGATCCTGGGTGCAGGCGTTGCTGGCCTGCAGGCGATTGCCACGGCCAAGCGCCTGGGCGCGGTGATCGAGGCGTCCGATGTACGCCCGGCGGTGAAGGAGCAGATCGAGTCGCTGGGCGCCAAGTTCATCGACGTGCCCTACGAGACCGACGAAGAGCGCGAATGCGCCGAAGGCGTCGGCGGCTATGCACGTCCAATGCCGGCCAGCTGGATGCAGCGTCAGGCCCAGGCCGTGCACGAGCGCGCCAAGCAAGCGGATATCGTCATCACCACCGCGCTGATTCCCGGCCGCAAGGCGCCGACCCTGCTCAGCGCCGAAACCGTGGCGCAGATGAAGCCCGGCTCGGTGGTCATCGACCTCGCGGCCGCCCAGGGCGGCAACTGCCCGCTGACTGTTGCAGATCAGGTGGTGCAGGCGAACGGTGTGACCATCGTTGGCCCTACCAACCTGCCGGCCCAGGTGGGCGCTGATGCCTCTGCCCTGTATGCACGCAACCTGCTGGACTTCATGAAGCTGCTGTTCGACAAGGACGGCGCGCTGGTCATCAACCTCGAAGACGACATCGTCGCGGCCTGCCTGATGTGCCGCGATGGCCAGGTCGTCCGCAAGAACGGCTAAGGAGCACGACAATGGAAGACATGCTGATTTCCCACGGCATCTACAACCTGATCATCTTCGTGCTGGCCATCTATGTGGGCTACCACGTGGTGTGGAACGTCACCCCCGCGCTGCACACCCCACTGATGGCGGTCACCAACGCCATCTCGGCGATCGTCATCGTCGGTGCCATGCTGGCGGCAGCCCTGACCGTGACCCCGGCCGGCAAGCTGATGGGCACCCTGGCGGTGGCCCTGGCCGCGGTCAACGTGTTCGGTGGCTTCCTGGTCACCCGTCGCATGCTTGAGATGTTCAAGAAGAAAACCAAGAACGAGGCGCAGAAGTAAGCATGAGCATGAATCTGGTAACGCTCCTCTACCTCGTCGCCTCGGTGTGCTTCATCCAGGCGCTCAAAGGCCTGTCACACCCGACCACCTCGCGGCGCGGCAACCTGTTCGGCATGATCGGCATGGGCCTGGCGATCCTCACCACGGTTGGCCTCATCTATAAGCTGGGCGCTGAGCTTGCTACGGCTGGCATTGGCTACGTGATCGTCGGCTTGCTGGTCGGCGGTACCGCCGGTTCGATCATGGCCAAGCGCGTAGAGATGACCAAGATGCCTGAGCTGGTCGCCTTCATGCACAGCATGATCGGCCTGGCTGCAGTATTCATCGCCATCGCCGCCGTGCTCGAGCCGCAGTCGATGGGCATCGTTGCCGCCATCAGCGACCCGATCCCCACCGGTAACCGCCTGGAACTGTTCCTTGGCGCAGCCATTGGTGCCATCACCTTCTCCGGTTCGGTAATCGCCTTTGGCAAACTGTCGGGCAAGTACAAGTTCCGCCTGTTCCAGGGCGCACCGGTACAGTTCGCCGGCCAGCACAAGCTGAACCTGATCCTCGGCCTGACCACCATCGCCCTGGGCCTGCTGTTCACTTTCACTGGCCACTACAGTGCCTTCACCCTGATGCTGGTTCTGGCCTTCATCATGGGCGTGCTGATCATTATTCCGATCGGCGGCGCTGACATGCCGGTGGTGGTATCAATGCTCAACAGCTATTCGGGCTGGGCAGCGGCTGGCATCGGCTTCTCGCTGAACAACTCGATGCTGATCATCGCAGGCTCCCTGGTCGGCTCCTCCGGTGCCATCCTCTCGTACATCATGTGCAAGGCGATGAACCGTTCGTTCTTCAACGTGATCCTCGGCGGTTTCGGCGGCGATACCGATGCCGGTGCCGCGCAAGGTTCGCAAGAGCAGCGCCCGGTGAAGTCCGGCTCGGCCGACGATGCCACCTTCCTGCTGAGCAACGCCGACAGCGTGATCATCGTCCCGGGCTACGGCCTGGCGGTGGCCCGCGCCCAGCACGCGCTCAAGGAGCTGACCGAGAAGCTGACCCACAACGGTGTGACCGTGAAGTACGCGATCCACCCGGTGGCGGGGCGTATGCCCGGGCACATGAACGTGCTGCTGGCTGAGGCCGAAGTGCCGTACGACCAGGTGTTCGAGATGGAAGACATCAACGCCGAGTTCGGCCAGGCCGACGTGGTGCTGGTGCTGGGCGCCAACGACGTGGTCAACCCGGCGGCGAAAAACGATCCCAAGTCGCCTATCGCCGGCATGCCGATCCTCGAGGCGTTCAAGGCCAAGACCATCATCGTCAACAAGCGCTCGATGGCCAGCGGCTATGCCGGCCTGGACAATGAGTTGTTCTACCTCGACAAGACCATGATGGTATTCGGTGACGCCAAGAAGGTCATCGAAGACATGGTCAAGGCGGTGGAGTAAACCGTCGCTGCAAACCAGCTGATATAAAGGAAGCCCCGGTCAGAATCTGCCGGGGCTTTTCTTTTATTGATCCGGATCAACGGCTCTGCTTCGTAGCTTCTCATACGACCATGGTCGTGGGACGGCAAAGGGCGAAGTCTCTAGACTGCGCTGCAGTAGTTTCAGTAGCCCGAGATAACAATCCATGTACCGTGATCGTATCCGCTTGTCCTCCCTGCACAGCAAGGTAATGAGTGCGGCTGATGCCGCTGGTCTGATCGAGGACGGCATGACCGTCGGCATGAGCGGTTTCACCCGCGCCGGCGAAGCCAAGGCCGTACCGCATGCACTGGCCGAACGTGCCAAGCAGTCGCCACTGAAAATCAGCCTGATGACCGGCGCCAGCCTGGGCAACGACCTGGACAAGCAACTGACCGAGGCCGGCGTGCTGGCTCGCCGCATGCCGTTCCAGGTCGACAGCACCCTGCGCAAGGCCATCAACGACGGCCAGGTGATGTTCATCGACCAGCACCTGTCGGAAACCGTCGAGCAACTGCGCAACCAGCAGCTGAAGCTGCCGGACATCGCGGTTATCGAAGCCGTGGCCATCACCGAGCAGGGCCATATCGTGCCAACCACTTCGGTAGGCAACTCGGCCAGCTTCGCGATCTTCGCCAAGCAGGTGATTGTCGAGATCAACCTCTCGCACAACACCAACCTCGAAGGCCTGCACGACATCTATATCCCAACCTATCGCCCGACCCGCACGCCTATCCCGCTGGTCAAGGTCGACGACCGTATCGGCAGCACCGCCATCCCTATCGACCCGGCCAAGATCGTCGGTATCGTCATCAGCGACCAGCCGGACTCGCCGTCCACTGTACTGCCGCCGGATGACGAAACCCAGGGCATCGCCGACCACCTGATCAACTTCCTGAAGAAAGAAGTCGACGCTGGCCGCATGACCAACAAGCTCGGCCCGCTGCAAGCCGGCATTGGCAGCATTGCCAACGCGGTGATGTGCGGCCTGATCGAGTCGCCGTTCGAAGACCTGACCATGTACTCCGAAGTGCTGCAGGACTCCACCTTCGATCTGATCGACGCGGGCAAGCTGAGCTTTGCCTCGGGCAGCTCGATTACCCTGTCGACGCGCCGCAATGCCGACGTGTTCGGCAACCTGGAGCGCTACAAGGACAAGCTGGTACTGCGCCCACAGGAAATCTCCAACCACCCGGAAGTGGTACGCCGCTTAGGCATCATCGGTATCAACACCGCGCTGGAGTTCGATATCTACGGCAACGTCAACTCCACTCACGTGTGCGGCACCCGGATGATGAACGGTATCGGTGGCTCGGGTGACTTTGCCCGTAACGCCCACCTGGCCGTGTTCGTGACCAAGTCGATTGCCAAAGGCGGGGCGATTTCCAGCGTGGTGCCGATGGTCAGCCATGTCGACCATACCGAGCACGACGTGGACATCCTGGTCACCGAGCAAGGCCTGGCCGACCTGCGTGGCCTGGCGCCGCGCGAGCGGGCACGGGCGATCATCGACAACTGTGTGCACCCGGACTATCGCGCTGCGCTGAACGACTACTTCGATCGTGCCTGCCAGCGTGGCGGCCACACCCCGCACATTCTGCGTGAAGCGCTGAGCTGGCACGAAAACCTGGAAGAAACCGGGCGCATGCTGGCTGTCTGATCCAGCTGTGGTACGGAACGGCGGCCCTGCTTCTGCTGTTCCGGCCTCTTCGCGGGTGAACCCGCTCCTACAAGGCGTGCATAGATTCATAAGGTTGTGCAAATCCCCTGTAGGTGCGGGTTTACCCGCGAAGAGGCCATCTGCAAAACACCTCACCATCAAATATTAACTAAACTGTACTACTGTACCGGTTTATCAACCCCTTCCACCCCTAGCAATTCTCTTCTCGCCACCAAAACGCACCAATAAAGTGCAGACCAGTACAGTTACGCCTATTTCGAGTGCAACAGTAGGGTTACACAGTTAACTGAGCCATCGTCTTTCACTAGAACTGTATCTACTGTTATGGACAGCAGAGGAGGATCATTGGCATCAGTTAAATCACTACCTAATCCCGCCATAAGCGGAAGGATGAAGCATCATGGAACGTACCCTCAGTTCCGGTCTGGTTTTTGAAAGCAACGCCCAGCAATCCAACGCCTCGATGCCGCTGCGCGCACTGTCGACTCTGCTGCTGTGGCAGCGCCGCATGGCCAGCCGCCGTCAACTGGCTCGCCTGGACGCCCGCCTGCTGGCCGACGCCGGTATCAGCGAGTCGCAGCGTTACGAAGAGCTGAGCAAGCCTTTCTGGCGCTAAGCACCGGCTTGCCGGCTTCGGCCGGCACCGCGAATTCCTAAAACCCGTCGCAGGTAACTGCGACGGGTTTTTTATTGTCAGGCCGCATGCTAGAGCCTTTCGAGGGCATGCCGGTACAATTTACAAATTTGCATATTTATACCAGTACAGTTTGCCGGTGCGTTTTTCATTAACATCCAGAAACACCCACGCGTGATACGCTTCGCTTGGCAGTCTGGTAGAAACCACTGTTAAAAGTACCGCGACCAGCAATGCGAGCGTCCGATAAGCAGAACCACCCGACCCTAGTCCAGGAGTCCACGATCATGTCCCGTAAATATCTGATTGGCGCCGCTCTGATGCTGAGCCTGGCCGGCACCGCAAACGCCACCAGTTTTGTTGTCACCACTGACGCTGTAGTGGGTGCGGTAGCCGCGTCCACCGATGCCACCTCCGATGTGTCCTCTTCGTTCCGTGACGACAAGATCGTCCAGGCCGCCCGCGACGACGCCGCCAGCTTCGTGGGTAGCCAAGGCGATATCCGTGGCGCCAAGCTGGAAAGCGCGTTCCTGCACATTCGCTCGCAGATGCCGGCCCTGCAGGCCAGCGACGCGCAACTGGCCCAGGCCATCCTCGCGCTCTGAGCCCGGGTAAGCCCTGCAGCTGTGCTGGTCGCCACCGGCACAGCAGTACCCGCCATTGCCATCCAAGCCTTCAGTTGTTTTAGAGCCCATGCGTTATCTGTTGCCGCTGCTGTTTTCCGCCGCTGGCATGGCCAGCGCCCATGCCATGGACACCACCACGCAAGGCCTGGTCATCTCCGGCTATGCGACCAGCCAGGTCACCACTGCGCCTTTCGATCGCAAACTGGTCCGCCAGGCGCGCGACGATGCCGCCGCATTCGTTGCCACCGATGGCTTGATCCGCGGTGCGCGGCTGGAAGCCGCCCTGGAATCATTACGCCACAATTGCGCGCGGCAGGCCGTCGGCGACCTGGAACTGGCGCAGGCAATTCTCGTCCAATAACTACACCTGACTCCCTGTATTTTTCGGAGATGCTCCATGCGTAAACCGCTGATTGCCGCTACCCTCGGCATGCTGCTGCTGGCCGACCTGGCCCAGGCACATACTCTGGTGGCCACCAGCAACATCATCGTGCGGGCCTTTGGCCGTTCGATCGACTTCACCTCGGACACCACAACGTCGATCCGCGACTCCAAAGTGGTACGCGAAGCCCACGACGACGCCGCCAGCTTCGTCGCCAGCAAGGGTGACATCCGCGGCGCCCAGCTTGAGGCTGCCTTCAACACCCTGCGCGAGCGCGTACCGGAAGCACGCGGCGCCAGCGACCAGGTACTGGCCGAAGCCATCCTCGCACTGTGAAGCGCATACGCGCCTGGCTGTTCGGCGGCGCCCTGGCGCTGCTCGGCACGCCCGCCCTGGCCGACCTGCAGCTTGAGCTGCAGGCATCCGGCCTCGACCTACAACAGACCCAAGCCAGCCAGGCCCTGCTCGACGAGGCCATGGCCAAGCTGCCCCCACGCTTCAAGCAACAGCTCGACCGCCGTGTGCAGGTCAGCTGGAGCGACAACATGCCGGCCGACGCTTACGGCCAGGCATCGCTGGTCTCCACGCTTGAGCTCAACCGCCGCCTGCTGCCCGGCCTTACCGATGGCAGTGCCGCCCGCGAACGTACTAACCGCCCCCACGGCACGGTGCGGGAAGAGCTGCTGGCCACCGTGCTGCACGAACTCAGCCATATCTATGACCGTGCCCGACTATGGCCAAGCGCCGAGAAATCCCTGATTGCCCGCTGCAAGCGCCAGCAAGGCACGCTGGGCAAGGTCGGCCTGCCAGAAGAATGCCGTGGCCAGGCCGAGCGCCGCTTTACCCTCAGCGACGACCCGCGCCTGCTCGACCTCGCAGGCTGGCCACAATACGTGGGCCGGCGTGGCGAGCGCGAGCAGCACAACGGCCAGTTCGTACGCAGCCCCGACAGCTATGAACTGAGTAGCCCCAAGGAATACATCGCGGTCAACATGGAGTACTTCCTCCTCGACCCGAGCTACGGCTGCCGCCGCCCCGCGCTTAACCAGTACCTGCGCGAACACTTCGGCTGGGCACCGCAACAGGACACCTGCGCCAAGGGCCTGCCGTTCATCAACGCCGGCAGCGACTTCGCCCGCCAGCCATTAGGCGAAATCGACCCTGAGCGGGTCTATGAAGTGGACTACCTGCTGGCCGAAGCCAACCAGAACCTGGTCAGCCGCTGGGGCCACAGCATGCTGCGCCTGGTCATCTGCAAACCGGGCCGCCCACGCGGGCCGGACTGCCGGCTGGACCTCGACCAGAGCCTGGTGCTGTCGTATCGCGCCTTCGTCAACGACGTACAGTTGTCCAGCTGGGACGGCCTGGTCGGCGTCTACCCGTCGCGCCTGTTCGTGCTGCCGCTGGGCCAGGTGATCGACGAATACACCAAGACCGAGCTGCGCAGCCTGGCCTCGGTACCGTTGAAGCTGAACCGCGACGAAATCGAGAGCCTGGTGCGCCAGGCTGCCGAGATGCACTGGAGCTACGACGGCAACTATTGGTTCCTGTCCAACAACTGCGCGGTGGAGTCGTTGAAGCTGCTGCGCAGCGGCACCGCCAACCCACAGCTGAACGACCTCGACAGCATCATGCCCAACGGCTTGCTGGCCGTGCTCAAAGGCAGGGGCCTAGCCGACACCAGCGTGCTCGACAACCCGCGCGAGGCGCTACGCCTGGGTTACCGTTTCGACTCCTACCGTGACCGCTACCAGGCCATGTTCGAAGTACTGCGCAAGCAATTGCCGATCAAGCAGGCACAAGTGGAAGACTGGCTGGCCCTGGATGCCGAACAACGCCGCCTGTGGTTTGCCAAGGCCGACCTGCGCACCAGCGCTGCCTTGCTGTTGCTTGAGCAAGCCAGCTTGCGCCGGCAACTGCTGCTGGCCCAGGACGAGGTCAAGCAGCGTTACCTGAATGCCGCCGCGCTGAAGGATGGCAGCATCAACAAGGCCGACGCCACCCTCAAGCAGATGCTCGCCAACAGCGGCTTCCTCAGCCGCCCGGCCGAACTGCTCGATGCCAAGGGCTACGGGTTGCCGCAGCCGGAAGAGCGTAAGCACCTGGAGCAGGAGAGCAAAGAGCGACAGGCACAGCTGCTGCGCTTGAGCACCAGCCTGGACAAAGAGGTGAGGGCGCTGCTGGACCCTTCGCGGGCCAGGGAGATTGCCGCGGTCGAGGCCAATGTGAAGCAGATCGGTGAACATTTGCGGGCATTGCACAAGGCTGCGGGTGGTTTGCAGTTGTGATGTTTGCAGGGCTGGCCTCTTCGCGGGTGAACCCGCTCCTACACAGGAATGCGCAGGGGTTGTGATGTTTGCAGGCCAGGCCTCTTCGCGGGTAAACCCGCTCCTACACAGGAATGCGCAGGCAGTGTAGGAGCGGGTTCACCCGCGAAGAGGCCCGTACAGGCAGCACAACGCCTACAGGCTTTCCTCCACCTCCGAAGGCAAATGCTCATCGAGGTGCAGCCAAGGTAACCGGCTACCCACCCAGATATGCCGGTTGGCCCGCACCCGCTCCGGGTGATCGAAGGTGGCGACCGTCACATCGATGGTTTCAGGGCTGTGCGTGGTGTCCAGCGCCACATGCGCCCCGCACTGCCCACAGAAGTAGCGGCTGCAACTGGCCGGCGCCACATAGCAGTCCGGCTCACCCGCCAGCCACTGAAAACCGGCGCGGGGCAGGGTAAGCCAGGTGACCACCAGCCCGCCGCTAACCCGCCGGCATATCGAACAATGGCAGTGGGCGATGTCAGTCAGGTCGCCCTCCAGCCGATAACGCAAGGCGCCACAATGGCAGCCACCCTCTGTCACATCCTGCATCACCTACCTCTCGTCGCCTTTGCTTCAGCGAAAGCTGGCTGAAAGCTTGCCCTCATAGGATAGCGCCCACTACCGGCACAAGACCGGTCAGCCAGGGCACCCGGTAAATACCGCGCCCGGCCCAATCAACAACAACAATGGTGATTCTGATGTATTCCTGTGCCCGCCTTTCTGCAGTCCCCCTCCGCATGCTCCCCGCGCAGCGCCCAACGCGCTGATCCGCCCGAATCGACATTCCTTTCGTAGCGCCACGCCTGGAGTATTGCCATGCTGACCTTCCTCGGCTTTGCCATGGTCATCACCTTCATGTACCTGATCATGACCAAGCGCCTGTCGGCCTTGATCGCGCTGATCCTGGTACCGATCCTGTTCGCCCTGTTCGGCGGCTTTTCCGCCAAGATCGGCCCGATGATGCTCGAGGGCATCAGCAAGCTCGCGCCTACCGGCGTAATGCTGATGTTCGCCATTCTCTACTTCGCCCTGATGATCGACTCCGGCCTTTTCGACCCGGCCGTGCGCAAGATCCTCAAACTGGTCAAGGGCGACCCGCTGAAAGTTTCGGTCGGTACCGCCGTGTTGGCCCTGGTGGTCTCGCTCGACGGTGACGGCGCCACCACCTACATGATCTGCTGCGCCGCCATGCTGCCCATGTACAGCCGCCTGGGCATGAGCCCGCGGATCATGGCCGGCCTGATCATCCTCGCCGGCGGGGTAATGAACATGACGCCGTGGGGTGGCCCGACCGCCCGTGCCGCCAGCGCCCTGCATGTAGACCCCTCGGACATCTTCGTGCCGATGATTCCAGCCATGCTGTTCGGCGTACTGGCAATCCTGGCCATTGCCTACCTGTACGGCAAGCGCGAACGCGCCCGCCTGGGTGAACTGCACCTGCCGACCGACGACATCGACCACAGCGAAATCACAGTTTCGCAGTTCCCTGAAGCGCGCCGGCCCAAGCTGCTGTACTTCAACGGCGCGCTGACCGCAGCACTGATGGTCGCCCTGATCGCCGGTGTACTGCCGTTGCCGGTGCTGTTCATGATCGCCTTCAGCATCGCCATGATCGTCAACTACCCGTGCCTGCAGCAGCAGAAGGACCGCATTGCCGCCCACGCTGGCAGTGTGCTGGCCGTGACCGGGCTGATCTTCGCCGCCGGTATCTTCACCGGCATCCTGTCGGGTACCGGTATGGTTGATGCCATGTCCAAGAGCTTGCTGGCGGTCATCCCCGAAGCGCTGGGCCCATACCTGGCGGTGATCACTGCCATCGTGAGCATGCCGTTTACTTTCTTCATGTCCAACGACGCGTTCTACTACGGCGTGTTGCCAGTACTGGCCGAGGCCGCCAGCCACTACGGCATCACCCCGGTTGAGATGGCCCGTGCATCGATCGTCGGCCAGCCGGTACACCTGCTCAGCCCGCTGGTGCCTTCCACTTACCTGCTGGTGGCTCTGGCCGGTATCGAATTCGGCGATCATCAGCGCTTCACCCTCAAGTGGGCAGTGCTGGTGTGCCTGTGCATAATGTTCGCCGCGCTGCTGATGGGCATTTTCCCGCTGTTCAGTAGTCTTTAATAAATACGAATTACCCTACCGCGATGCGCCTCTGTTCAGGGGCGCGTCGCCTTTACCGTTTGAAGGAAATAACATGGAATGGCTGACCAGCCCGGAAATCTGGGTTGCCTTTTTTACCCTTACCGCGCTTGAGATCGTCCTCGGGATCGACAACATCATCATGATCTCGATCCTGGTCAGCCGCATGCCCAAGCACATGCAGCCACGCACCCGGATCTTCGGCCTGGCCCTGGCCATGGTCACCCGCATCATGCTGCTGCTGTCCATTACCTGGGTCATGCGCCTTACCGCTGACCTGTTCGTAGTGTTCGGCCAAGGTATTTCCGGGCGTGACCTGATCCTGTTCTTCGGTGGCCTGTTCCTGCTGTGGAAAAGCTCGCAAGAGATCTACCACGGCCTGGAAGGCGAGGACGAGAACGCCGACGAGCCGAAAGGCGCAGGCGGCAAGTTCTTCTACACCATCATCCAGATTGCCATCATCGACATCGTGTTCTCGCTGGACTCGGTGATCACCGCCGTAGGCATGGTTTCCCACGTACCGGTGATGATCGCCGCTATCGTCGTCGCCGTGCTGGTGATGATGCTGTGCGCCGGCGCGATCAGTAACTTCATCGACAAGCACCCGTCGCTGAAGATGCTCGCGCTGTCGTTCCTGATCGTGGTCGGGACCGTGCTGATCGCCGAAGCGTTCGATGTGCATGTGCCGAAGGGCTACGTGTACTTCGCCATGGCCTTCTCGCTGGCGGTGGAGGCCATCAACATTCGCATGCGCACTGCCTTGGCCCGCAAGGAAGGCAAAGAGCATGACCCGGTGAAACTGCGCAAGGACATTCCGGGTCAGTAAGATCAGGAAGTGCAGGACAGCAAGGGCCCTTCGGGGCCCTTTTTCATGCCCGCATGCCAACGCGCGTCCTCTGTGGGAGCGGGTTCACCCGCGAATAGGCCCGCACAGGCAACATTCATCTCCCATGTGTTTCAAATAAATGACCACCATGCGAAGCTGGCAACAGCAGCGCAAAACAACTAAAGCTTTGAGTGAGCACTGAAAATTATTCAAACGCTCACGTTTCTTCCTTTGGCCCGCTGGGCCTGTGCAACAGGGGGCCTTCGCCATGCTGACCCTGCTCAACCTGCTCTCGGCCGTGACGCTTCTGGTCTGGGGCACACATATCGTGCGTACCGGCATCCTTCGGGTATTCGGTTCCGACCTGCGGCGCATCATCAGCCAGAACATGAACAAGCGCCCGCTGGCGTTCATTGCCGGCATCCTTGTAACGGCCATGGTGCAAAGCAGCAACGCCACCGCCATGCTGGTCACCTCGTTCGTCGGCCAGGGCCTGATGGCCATGACCCCGGCCCTGGCGATCATGCTCGGTGCCGACGTGGGTACCGCGTTGATGGCCCGGGTACTGACCTTCGACCTGTCCTGGCTGTCGCCGCTGTTGATCTTCCTCGGCGTGATCTTCTTCCTCTCCCGCAAGCAAACCCGTGCCGGCCAGCTGGGCCGGGTAGGCATCGGGCTGGGCTTGATCATCCTGGCACTGGAGCTGATCGTGCAGGCTGCTGCGCCGATTACCCATGCGCAAGGGGTGAAAGTGCTGTTCGCCTCGCTGACCGGCGACATCATGCTCGATGCCCTGGTCGGGGCCATGTTCGCCATGATTTCCTATTCCAGCCTGGCCGCCGTGCTGCTCACCGCAACCCTGGCCGGGGCCGAAGTGATCAGCTTGCCGGTGGCCATCGGCCTGGTGGTCGGCGCCAACATCGGCAGCGGCCTGCTGGCCTTCATCAGCACCAGCATGCAGAACGCCGCCGGGCGCCGGGTGGCCTTGGGCAGCCTGCTTTACAAGCTGATCGGCCTGGTGCTGATCATTCCTGTGCTGCACCCGTTGGTAGCGTGGATGGACTCGCTGAGCTTCAGCCCGCAGGAACTGGTCATCGGCTTCCACTTGCTCTACAACACGCTGCGCTGCCTGATCATGCTGCCCACGGTCAAACCGATGGGCCGGCTGTGCAACGTCCTGCTGCCCGAGCGGGAAATCGGCAATGGCCAGGTGCGAGCGCGCCACCTCGATGCCTCGGCACTGGAAACCCCCAGCCTGGCCCTGGCCAACGCGGCCCGTGAAACCCTGCGCCTCGGAGACATCGTCGACAGCTTGCTCGAAGCCATGCTCGGTGCCCTGCGCGGCACCCAGACCGCCTTGCCGCAGCAGGTCCGCGCCTTGGGCGAGGACGCCGATGCCTTGTACAGTGCGATCAAGCTGTACCTGGCGCAGATGTCGCGCGAGGACCTCAGCGAGCAGGACAACCGCCGCTGGGCCGAAATCATCGAGCTGGCCATCAACCTCAAGCTCGCCTGCGACCTGGTCGAACGCATGCTGCGCAAGGTCCAGCAACAGAAAACCAGCCAGCGCCGGGAGTTTTCCCAGGTGGGCCTGGAGGAGCTGACCGGCCTGCAGGAGCAATTGCTGGCCAACCTGCGCCTGGGGCTGTCGGTGTTCCTCAGTGCCGACCCGGAAAGCGCCCGCTTGCTGTTGCGGGAAAAACGCCGGTTCCGCGCCCAGGAACGGCGCCTGGCCCACGCCCATGTCAGCCGCCTGCAACGCAAGGTCGTGCAAAGTATCGAGACCAGTTCGCTACACTTGGAACTGATTGCCGACATGAAGCGGTTGAACTCTTTGTTCTGTAGCAGTGCCTATGTGGTACTGGGCGGCTCGGACACCGGCGGGCTGATGCTCGACAGTGTGCCGGATGAAGCCCGCCAGCCGTGATTACGCCTAGCTGAGGATCCTTGCTCGCCCATGCGTTGCCTGATGTTCGTTTGCCTGCTGATCTGCAGCCTGCCCACCTTCGCCCTCGACCGCTCGCGGGTGGAAGGTTACCTGTTGCCCAATGGTCTGCAGGTAATCCTGAAAAACGGCTACGAGCGTGACCATGTAGCCATTCGCCTGGTGGTCGGGGTGGGTCTGGACGACTTCGATTGCGAGCAGAAAGAACTGCCGCACCTGCTCGAGCACTTGCTGTTCAGCGGTATCGACGAAACGGGCGAGGGCGGCCTGGAAGAACGCCTGCAAGCGCTTGGCGGCGAGTGGAACGCCTACACCAGCAGCGCGGATACCACCTTCGTCATCGAGGCCCCGGCGCGCAACCAGCGCAAGGTGCTCGACCTGCTGCTGGCGGTGGTGCGCGACACCCGCATCGACGCCAAGGCGCTGGCCACCGCCAAGCGCATCATCGAACGCGAGGATGGCGGCCATTATGGCCACCTGCAGCGCTGGCTCGACCGCCAGGACATCGGCCACCCGGCCAGCGACCAGCTCGCAACCGAACTGGGCCTGAAGTGCCCGGAACGTTCCAATATCGACGACATGACGCTGGAGCAGGTGCAGGCACTGCGTGACCACTGGTACGCGGCCAACAACATGAGCCTGATCATGGTCGGCGGCCTCGACCGCCTGCTGCCGGCCTATCTGGAACGCACCTTTGGCGAGTTGCCGGCCACTGAGCCGGGAGAGCGGCGCAACCTCGAGAGCATTACCCAGCAAGCCGAGCAACGCCGCGACCTGACCCGCGGCTGGCTGGGCGACGGCGTCAAACTGCACTGGCTGTTCATCGAGCCGGTGCTGGACAACGACCACCAGGCCACCCTGGACCTGCTGTCGCGCTACCTTGACTGGGCGCTGTACGACCAGCTACGCCTGCGCAACGGCTTGTCCTATGGCCCCTCGGTGCAACGCGAAAGCTTCGGTGACACCGGCCTGCTCAGCCTTAATGCCGACCTGGAGCGTGATGACATCGACAAGGCCGTATCGGTGATGCAGGCGTTGTTCGACCACCTGCGCAAGGAAGGCCTCGACCCGGACACGTTCGCCCGCATCAAGGACGCCAGCGTTGCCAAGGAAAGCTGGAGCACCCAGGGCAACAGTGCCTTGGCCGACTATTACTGGGGGGCGCTGAACGATTATACCGACGGGCGTTTTGCCAACCCGGTACGCAAGCTGCGCCAGGTGACGCTGGAGCAGGCCAACCAGGCGTTGAAGGAACTGCTGAAGGAAGACGGCTATGTACGGATCGAGAAGCCGCTGCTGGGTTATGACGAACTGTATGGGCTGCTGGCCTTGCTGGCGGGGCTGATGCTGGCGGCAGGGCTGCTGCGTTGGCGGCGGCATGGGCCGCAGCGGCCGAGTGGTGCTACACGGCAGCGGTGAATCGGCGGTATCCTTTTGCCAGTACCGGCCTCTTCGCGGGTGAACCCGCTCCCACAGGATCAGTGCAGTGCCTGAAGTCTGCGCTGTACCTGTGCTCTCACAGGATTAGTGCAATGGCTGAAGCCTGCACTGTACCTGTGGGAGCGGGTTCACCCGCGAAAGGGCCGGAACAGCCACCCCATCCCTCCCTGTTGTAGCCCCCAATGCCCCAAATCCCTCATATCGTCCTGCGCATCATCGAACTGCTCAAACGCTACCCCGGCATCATCGCGCTCGGCGGTTTCCTCTCCGGCATCGGCAGCTTCATCCTGGTCGACCGCCAGGCTGGCCTGGCCAGCTGGGTCGCCATCCTGATGCTGGTCAGCTGGGTCTGGCTGATGCTGGAAAACACCCTCACCGGCCTGTTCGCGCGCACCTTCAACCGCGAAATCCCGCAGCCGCTGTTGCGCTACGCCACACAGATGATCCACCAGGAAACACTGTTCTTCGTGTTGCCGTTCTTCTTCATCACCACCACCTGGAACAGCGGCCAACTGGTGTTCACCGGCCTGTTGGGCGCCGCCGGCCTGATCTCGATCACCGACCCGCTCTACTACAAATGGCTGGCCCCACGGCGCTGGCTGTTCCTGGCGCTGCACACGCTGACGCTGTTCGCCGCGCTGCTGACAGCGCTGCCGATCATCCTGCACCTGACCACCGCGCAAAGCTTCAAGCTGGCCCTGATCGCAGCCATGGCACTGTCGTTCCCCAGCCTGGCCAGCAGTTTCCCGATCAACACCTGGCGCCGCGGCGTGGCGCTGGTGCTGGTCACCCTGTCGGTCGGTGCCGGGGGCTGGTTGCTGCGCTCCTGGGTACCACCGGCAACCCTGTGGATGACCGAAGTGGCGGTGAGTACCGAGGTACTGAACCGCCAGCCGGGCGAGTCGCTGGACGAAATTGCCGCCAGCCGCATCCGCAGCAGCGGCCTGTATGCCTACACCGCCATCAACGCGCCACGCGGCCTGAACGAACGGATCTACCATGTGTGGCAAAAGGACGGCCAGGAAGTCGACCGCATTGCCCTGGACATTCACGGCGGGCGCAAGGAAGGCTACCGGGCCTGGACCCACAAGCAGAACTTCCCGCCCAACCCGGTGGGCAAGTGGCAGGTGCGGGTGTTGACCGAGGATGGCCAGGTGATTGGCGTGTTGCGCTTCAAGGTAATCGACGATAAGCCAGCCCAGTAATCAAAAGGGGCTGCTTCGCAACCCATCCGACCGGTCCGGCGCCCCGGCAAGGCCGCTCCTACAGGGGTACGCGATCGCCTGTAGGAGCGGCCTTGCGTCGCGATGGGCCGCAAAGCGCCCCCTAGGCCCTCACACACAGCACATAATCACCAAACAGCCCATGCCCGCTGCGCTATGATCAGCCCCTAAGCCTTAGCGCCGAGTCAATTGCATGGAGCCTATGACCACCCCCAGCGTCACCCTGGACACCAGCAGCCAACCGTCCTGCCTGCGCATAACCGGCGACTGGACCCTGGCGCACTACGCCAGCCTCAAGCGCGAGAGCGAAAAGCTGCGTGCGCAATACACTGCCGAAACTGTTGCCGACCTCAGTCAGTTGGGCCGCCTGGACACTGCCGGCGCCTCGCTGCTGGCCGAACTGCTTGGCGCCGAGCGCCTGTCGCGCTGCACCCATGACCTGCCCGAAGCCAGCCGTGCGTTGTTGAAGAACGTCTACCAGTCAGTCCAGGACTACTGCATCCCGGTCAAGGAACCCGAGCGCAACGTGCTGATGTTGCTGCTGGAGCGCATCGGCCGCGCTGTTGGCACCCTGTGGCAGGACAGCATGCAGTTGCTCGGCTTCGTCGGCGTCATCCTCGAAACCTTGCTACGGCGGGCGTTCCAGCCTCATCGCTGGCGCATCACCCCGGTCGTCGCACACATCGAGCAGACGGGCCTGGATGCCGCGCCAATTGTCGCCTTGCTCACCTTCCTGGTGGGCGCCGTGGTGGCCTTCCTCGGCGCCACGGTGCTGGCCGATTTCGGCGCGACCATCTTTACCGTCGACCTGGTGGCGTTTTCGTTCCTGCGCGAGTTTGCGGTACTGCTGACCGCCATCCTCATGGCCGGGCGCACCGCCAGTGCGTTCACAGCGCAAATCGGCTCGATGAAGGCCAACGAGGAAATCGACGCCATCCGCACCCTGGGCCTCAACCCCATGGAGTTGCTGGTCCTGCCACGGGTACTGGCGCTGCTCATTTCGCTGCCGTTGCTGACCTTTGTCGCAATGATTTGCGGCATTGTCGGCGGTGCGGTGGTGTGCGCCTTGTCGTTGGGCATCTCGCCGGCCATGTTCCTGTCGCTGCTGCAAAGCGACATCGGCGTGCAGCACTTCCTGGTCGGCCTGGCCAAGGCACCGTTTTTCGCCTTCCTGATTGCCGCTATCGGTTGCCTGGAAGGCTTCAAGGTCAGCGGCAGTGCCGAATCGGTAGGGGCACACACCACCTCGGCGGTGGTGCAGTCGATATTCGTGGTCATCGTGCTGGACGCGGTGGCCGCACTGTTCTTCATGGAGATGGGCTGGTGAGTAGTGAAGAACGCGTGATCGAAGCCCGCGGCATCTGCAACCGCTTCGGCCGCCAGGTGGTGCATCAAAACCTCGACCTGGACCTGTACCGCGGCGAGATCCTTGCCGTGGTTGGCGGTTCGGGCAGCGGCAAGTCGGTGCTGCTGCGCAGTATCATCGGCCTGCGCCGGCCCAACGAAGGGCAGATCCAGGTGTTCGGCCAGGACCTGGCCGGCTTGCGTGAAGAGCAACGCTCGCTGGTCGAGCGGCGCTTTGGCGTGCTGTTCCAGAAGGGCGCGCTGTTTTCTTCACTGACCGTGACCGAAAACGTGGCCTTGCCGCTGATCGAGCATGCCGGGCTGTCCCGCGCTGATGCCGAGCACCTGGCCGGGGTGAAACTGGCCCTCGCCGGGCTGCCGATTTCAGCCGCCGACAAATACCCGTCATCGCTGTCGGGTGGCATGATCAAGCGCGCAGCGCTGGCCCGCGCCCTGGCCCTGGACCCGGACATCCTGTTCCTCGACGAACCCACCGCAGGCCTGGACCCGATCGGCGCTGCCGCCTTCGACCAGTTGATCCTGACCCTGCGCGACGCCCTGGGCCTGTCCGTGTTCCTGATCACCCACGACCTCGACACCCTGTACACCATCACCGACCGCATTGCCGTGCTGTCGCAGAAAAAGGTCCTGGTGGCCGGCCCGCTGGCCGAGGTCGAGCAGACCCACGACGCCTGGATTCAAGAATACTTTCACGGCCCACGCGGGCGTGCTGCCGAGCAGGCCGCCAACCGTGCCGGGCAGGAGCGCTAAACCATGGAAACCCGAGCCCATCACGTCCTTATCGGCCTGGTCACCGTCCTGGTGGTCGCCGGCGCCATGCTGTTCGGCCTGTGGCTGACCAAGTCCAGCGTCGACGATGCCTTCAAGGATTACGAAGTCGTGTTCAATGAGGCGGTATCCGGCCTGTCGCGCGGCAGCCCGGTGCAGTACAACGGCATCAAAGTGGGCGACGTGTCCACCCTGCGCCTGGACCCGAAAGACCCGCGCCGGGTATTGGCGCGGGTGCGCCTGAGCGGCGATACCCCGGTGAAGGAAGACACCCAGGCCAAGCTGACCCTGGCCGGGGTGACCGGCAACTCCTTCATCCAGCTCAGCGGCGGTACCCCGCAAAGCCCCGAGCTGAAAGGCAAGGACGGCAAGCTGCCGGTCATCATCGCCTCGCCGTCGCCCATCTCGCGCCTGCTCAACGACAGCAGTGACCTGGTAACCAACATCAACCTGCTGCTGCACAACGCCAACCAGATGTTCTCCGAGGACAATATCGGCCACCTCAGCAACACCCTGGCCAACCTCGACAAGACCACCGGCGCCTTTGCCGGCCAGCACGGCAGCATTGCCCAGGCCATCGAACAATTGGTGCAGGTGGGCAAACAGGCCAGCGCCACCCTGGCCGAAACCCAGACCTTGATGCGCAATGCCAACGGCCTGCTCGGCACGCAGGGCAAGCAGGCCATTGGCAGCGCCGAACAGGCCATGCAGTCGCTGGCCGAAAGCACTGCCACCATCAACAGCCTGCTGAAAAACAACAGCGAAGCCATCGGCGACGGCGCCCAGGGCCTGAACCAGCTGACCCCGGCCATTCGCGAGCTGCGCGAAACCCTCAACGCCCTCAAAGGCATTTCCCGGCAACTGGAGGCCGACCCTAGCGGCTACCTGCTCGGCCGCGACAACAACAAGGAGTTCCAGCCATGAAACCGTCGCTGCGCCTGCTGGCCCTGGCGGCCGCGTTGAGCCTGGCCAGTGCCTGCTCGATACTGCCCAAGAGCGAACCCGTCGACCTGTATCGGCTGCCGGTCAACCAGGCCAGCCGTACGGCAGCGCCGCTGGACTGGTCGCTGCGCCTGAACAAGCCGCTGGCCAGTGAAGTGCTGGCAGGGCCGCGGATAGCCGTGATTCCCCAGGGCAATGTAATCAGCAGTTACAAGGGCGCACGCTGGAGCGATACCGTGCCGGTGCTGCTGCGCAACCGCCTGCTCGACGGTTTCCAGCGTGACGGCCAGGTGCAGCGCCTGAGCGCCGATGACAGCAACCTGCAGGCTGACTACGAGCTGGCTGGCGAGCTGCAGGCGTTCCAGACGGAGTACCGCGCAGACGGGGCAGTGGAGGTGCTGATCCGCTATGACGCGCGGCTGGTACAGGGTCGTACCCAGCGTATTCTGGCCAGCAAGCGCTTCGAGATCCGCCAGCCGCTGGCTGACAAGCAAGTGTCAGCGGTGGTGGCGGGGTTTGGCCAGGCGTGTGACCAGCTGAGCGGGCAGGTGGTGGGGTGGACGATTGCCCAGGCGGGGAAAACTATCGCTAACTGAGGCGCTTTTGTGGGGCCTTGTGTCGCGAAAGGGCCGCAAAGCGGCCCCGGCAATTTATGCATGAACGCTGAAACCTGGGGGCCGCTGCGCGCCCCAATAACGCAAGGCCGCTCCCACAGGTGGCAGCGTCAGGCGAAGAACCAGTAGCAGACGAAGATCGCCGCGACCACACCCGAGAGTTCGGCCAGCAGCGCACACCCCACCGCATGCCGCACACGCTGGATACCCACCGCACCAAAGTACACCGCCAGCACATAGAAGGTGGTCTCGGTACTGCCCTGGATGGTCGCCGCCACCAGCGCCGGGAAGCTGTCCACGCCTTGGGTCTGCATGGTCTCGATCAGCATCGCCCGTGCCGCACTGCCGGAAAACGGCTTGACCAACGCTGTCGGCAAGCCCTCGACAAAGCGCGTGTCCAGGCCCATCCAGTTCACCGCATGGCGGATACCGTCCAGTGCCAGCTCCAGCGCGCCCGAGGCGCGTAGCACTCCCACCGCCACCAGCATCGCCACCAGGTAGGGCAGCAGGTTCTTGGCCACGTCAAAGCCTTCCTTGGCGCCTTCGACAAAGGCTTCATACACCTTCACCCGCTTCAAGGCACCGATAACCAGGAACAGGATGATCACGCCAAACAACGTCAGGTTGCCCAGGATTGACGACAGGCTGGCCAGGGCCGCCGCCGACAAGGTGCCCAGGAAAGCCATGAAGCCCCCCAGCAGCAAGGCGCCTGGGATGAAGTAGGCAAGCACGACCGGATCCCACAGGCGCAGGCGCTGCATCACGGCCACCGACAACAGGCCGACCAGGGTCGACACGCTGGTCGCCAGCAGGATGGGCAGAAACACCATGGTCGGGTCGGGTGCGCCTTGCTGGGCCCGGTACATGAAGATGGTCACCGGCAACAGGGTCAACGACGAGGCATTGAGCACCAGGAACAGGATCTGCGCATTGCTCGCCGTGGTACTGCTGGGGTTCAGCTCCTGCAGTGCGCGCATGGCCTTAAGGCCAATCGGTGTGGCGGCGTTGTCCAGGCCCAGGCCGTTGGCGGCGAAGTTCATGGTGATCAGGCCCAGGGCCGGGTGGCCCGGCGGCACCTCCGGCATCAGGCGAGCGAACAGCGGGCCTAGCACCTTGGCCAGCCATTCGACGATGCCGGCCTTTTCCGCGATCTTGAGAAAGCCCAGCCACAGGGTCAGCGTGCCGAACAGCAGCACCATCACCTCGACCGACAGCTTGGCCATGGCGAAGATGCTTTCGACCATGGCCGCAAAGATGCCCGCGTTGCCGCCTACCAGCCATTGGGCCAGGGCGGACACTGCCGCCACCAGGAAAAAGCCGAGCCAAAGGCCGTTGAGCATCCGTGTGTTCCCCTTGAAAAATGCCCGAATGATAGCGTATAGGGCGGCCTGACTGCAGGCACTGAACAGCTCACTGTGGGAGCGGGTTTACCCGCGAATCTGACAACGCGGAGCATGGCACCGGCTTCGCCGGTGTTCGCGGGTGAACCCGCTCCTACAAAGGGCGCAACTCGGCCCCAAAACCTCACAGACAACAAAAAGCCCCGACAAGTCGGGGCTCTTTGGTCAATCAGGCATCAGGCTCAGCGCTTGGCAGCTTCGCCAACCACTGCGGCGCCCTGCTTGTCGGCCATCAGCGAGGCGTAGTACTTCTCGCCCTTGGCCGCATCGTACATGCCCTCCCAACGGGAGATGACCAGTGCCGCCAGGGCGTTACCAATCACGTTCAGTGCGGTACGGGCCATGTCCATGATGCGGTCGACACCGGCGATGAAGGCCAGGCCTTCCAGCGGAATACCGACACTGCCCAGGGTGGCCAGCAGCACCACGAACGATACGCCCGGCACGCCGGCAATACCTTTGGAGGTGACCATCAGGGTCAGCACCAGCAGCAACTGCTGGCTCCACGACAGGTCGATACCGTACAGCTGGGCGATGAAGATGGCCGCAATGCTCTGGTACAGGGTCGAGCCGTCGAGGTTGAACGAGTAGCCGGTCGGTACCACGAACGAGCAGATCGACTTCGGCGCACCGTACTTCTCCATCTTCTCGATCACGCGCGGCAGCACGGTTTCCGAGCTGGAGGTGGAGTAGGCCAGGATCAGCTCATCTTTCATGATGCGCATGATCTTGATCACCGAGAAGCCGAACAGGCGGGCAACCAGGCCCAGCACCATGAAGGCGAAGAAGGCGATGGCGAAGTACACCAGCAGCACCAGCTTGGCCAGCGGCAGCAGCGAGCTGAAGCCGAAGTTGGCCACGGTCACGGCGATCAGGGCGAACACGCCGATCGGGGCGTAGTTCATGATCATGTGGGTGACCTTGAACATGGTTTCCGATACGCCCTGGAAGGTGCGTACCAGCGGGTCGCGCAGGTCGGCCTGCAGGCTCGACAGGCCCAGGCCGAACAGTACCGAGAAGAAGATGATCGGCAGCATTTCGCCACGCATCAGCGCTGCGAAGATGTTCGACGGGATCAGGTTGAGCAGGGTTTCGATGAACGCGTGCTCATGCTGCACTTCGGCCGCAGTTGCCTGGTACTTGGAAATGTCCACGGTACCCAGGGTGCTCATGTCGATGCCGGCGCCCGGGTGGAACAGGTTGGCCAACACCAGGCCGACGACGATGGCGATGGTGGTCACCACTTCGAAGTAGATGATGGTCTTCAGACCGATGCTGCCCAGTTTCTTCGCATCGCCAACCCCGGCGATACCCACGATCAGCGACGAAATCACGATCGGGACAACGATCATCTTGATCAGGCGAATGAAGATGTCACCGGCGGGCTGGAGGACGTTGCTGATCCACCAGGCCTTTTCTGCGCTGAAGTGGTTCAGCAGCGCGCCGATTGCAACGCCCAGGACCAGACCGATCACGATCTGCCAGGCGAGGCTCAGTTTTGCCTTCTTCATGTCTTTACCCTTTGTTCTAGTGGTCATGGCAGCGGGTGGAAACAGGCGTGACAGAGCCTTTGGCAAGGTCACACGCACTAACGGTTTCCGTCCGGCGACGTCATGTAAGGACACCGCAGGCGAGCGACAGGGCGCTCTGGCCAGCGAAAAAGGCGGCAACTATTGCGATGGCAGGGGGGGAAATCTAATGCCGGAAACGCATACCCTATGCGTGATGTGCATAACGTTTTCGACCGAAAAGGTAGGTTTGTAAGTCATTGATTTATAACGTTCGGAATCCCGAACAAGACCAAACGGCCATATTTAGGCAGATCTGACGGTATGAAGAGGAAGCAGCGAATGGCTTGTTCGACAATCCGAATGGCAGAAATGCCACTTGTGAACGTGCCAGGTTGCTGGAAAAAAACTTGATGTACGGTCGAGACAAAATGTGTCCCGGAGGAAAAAACGCGCAAGAGAAGCGACGTTTCCTACATGGCTCCTCGGAAGTCAGGTCTGGCAAGGCATCCCTGTGACACCGCCGACCTGATACTTCCGATTCCGCCTTTCCTGACCCGGCCCAATGCTGGAGGCACTCCCTGTACCCCTAGGCCACTCCGATCCTGTAACAATCAGAACAGCCCGGCCCCTTGGTCATGAGCTGCCCCTCCTCGGGGCGGCGCATCATAGAAGGCTGAAATATAGAAAGGTTCAGCTTCTATTACGTGACAGTGGGTGACCTTTCATCGGCACTGGCAACCAAGGCTCAGTACCAGTTGGGGTCACGCTTTAGCTGCTCCTGCAGCATGGCTTTCATGCCGTCGTCCGGTTTGCCCAACCAGCGATATTGCGCATGCCGGGTAGGCGACTTGTCGCTCGGCAAACCTTCGGGCACCTCCACGAGCATCCCGTAGGCATCGTCCTTGTCCCAGCTGAACGCCACGATCAGGCGCTTGTAGGTGCAGTTGTCCTGGGCCTCGCACAGCGGGCCGACCAAGTACTTGTCACCGTCTTCGGTAACGGCAGACATCTGCTGCTGGGCACTGCCGGACAGATTGACCACCCAATCAGGCAGGCGTTCCTCGCCCTTGATCGTGTCCTGCCAGGTGTCTCGGTATTCCGGGTCCGAGCCGAGCAACTGGTCGACCCGGACCTGGCCGTCATTGGCCGCCATCGCCGCTGCACTGCCACCCAGTAACAGGGCGGCAGCCAGGGCTGAACAAAGCTTCCTGCTCATCTTCAACCTCGTCCACGTCCAAAGAAGAAGGAGGCTACGAACAGCACCAGGAAGACAATGAACAGGATCTTCGCGATACCCGTTGCAGCGCCCGCGATACCACCGAAGCCCAGTACGGCAGCGACAATGGCGATGATGAGGAAAGTGATAGCCCAGCTCAGCATGGTGGTTCTCCTTTCTTTTGCGGAATCGATCGGTCCGACGGGTCAGAACACCCAGCGGTCCTGGGGTACGACATTTTCCAAAGTGGCCGGTGAAGCAGTGGCGTGGTCGCCACGCAGAGGCTCTGCAGCCTTGACCAGGGTGTTGGCACGGGTTGCCTGAATCTGCGTCAGCAGGGCGGTCTGCGCCGCCACCTGCTCGCTCAGGCGCGCGGTCTGCCAGCTGTAATAGAACAGGCCAGCGGCCAAGGTCAGCAGCAGCGCCATGCCGAGTGACAGCAACTGGCGCAAGGGCAGTACGGCGTTCTGCGAGCGGTTGACGGATTGGCGGTTCATGCCGGCTTCTCCTGCTGTAATTTTTGTTCAAACCTGAACAGGTAATTGCAGCCTGCATGCCAGTCTTGGATTTATAATAAAAACCTTTAAAATCAATAGCTTATGTAGTTACTCAATAGCCGGGGAGGACGTATCCTGCACGATGCCACCCCTGCGGTCGTGCGAATTGCACGATCAGCCTTCAACCTTGGTCGCCACCTTCAGCAAGTCGGCATCCACCCCGCGCACGCCAATGATCTGCCGGGCGATCTCCACCGCGATGGTTTTCTGCTCGGCGCTGACCACCTCGCCCGACAACCGCACCATGCCTTCTTCGCTGGCGACTTTCAGGTTCAGCCCATCGAGGTTGCGGCTGAAGCGGTAGCTGTTCTGGATCTTGTCGATGATCCAGCTGTCGCTTGGCTGCGGGCCGGTGGGCACCCCCACCGGGGTTTCGCGCGCCTTGGCCATGGCGGCGGTATCGAGGCTGATCAGGTTGTTGACCAGGTGCACACCGTCGGTGGTACGCGCCACCACACCGGCCAGTTCCTTGGCTTCGGCACTGTCGACCCTTCCGCGCAGCGTCACCACGCCTTCGCTGCTTTGTACTTCTATAGGTGCCTTCTCGGTGGTGCGGCTCCACAACAGCCGGGCTCGGATCACTGCAGCCAGGGTGGCGTCCTCCAGGCGCTGGGCATAAGCACGCAGCTCAAGCGGGCGTTCCACCAACTGGGCATTGACCTGCAACTGGTTATCCACCTGCTCGATGCCCCGGGTAGCCAGGGCTACATCCTCGGCCAACTGCCGTTCGACAGCGTTCTCCACTTCGCCGGAAAGCCGCGCCTGCTTGCCTTGCACGTCGACCTTGATGCGGAACGGGTCGAGCATGCGGTTCAGGGACAATGCAGTTTGCAGGGCGCCTTCCAGGCGCGCGTCCTGCACCGGGTCGGCGAATGCCGGGGTAAAAACCGGCAACAAAGCGGCGGCCAATACAGCGCTGCGTAGGGGAAAGGTCATGGCAGAGCCTCCTTTTTGTAGGCAAAAGCTTAAAATCGTCGCAACCAATGTGCCATCGCGTGCCTCTAAGCAAAGCACCGGAAAAACGCGGCCTGCAGGCGTTGCTTGGCTATTGGCTAGCATGCAAAGGACAGAATCCTTCAGAATTGACCATGCAACTTGCCCGATTTTTCCCACACTAAATAAAGATCTATCCCTAAGGAGCGTAGGAAATGGAATCAGCCCAGGACAACCAAGGCCGCATTCTGCTGGTGGATGACGAGTCCGCGATCCTGCGCACTTTCCGCTACTGCCTGGAAGACGAAGGCTACAGCGTGGCCACTGCCAACAGCGCCGCCCAGGCCGAGACCCTTCTGCAGCGCCAGGTGTTCGACCTGTGTTTCCTCGATTTACGCCTGGGTGAAGACAACGGCCTCGATGTGCTGGCGCAGATGCGCATCCAGGCCCCCTGGATGCGTGTGGTAATCGTCACGGCGCATTCGGCGATCGACACGGCGGTAGACGCTATCCAGGCCGGCGCTGCTGACTACCTGGTAAAGCCGTGCAGCCCCGACCAGTTACGCCTGGCCACCGCCAAGCAACTGGAAGTGCGCCAGCTTTCTGCACGCCTGGAAGCGTTGGAAGGCGAAGTGCGCAAACCCAAGGACGGCCTCGACTCGCACAGCCCGGCGATGATGGCGGTGCTGGAAACCGCCCGCCAGGTTGCCACCACCGACGCCAACATCCTTATTCTTGGCGAATCCGGCACCGGTAAAGGCGAGCTGGCCCGGGCCATCCATGGCTGGAGCAAGCGTGCGCGCAAAGCCTGCGTGACCATCAACTGCCCGTCACTGAACGCCGAGCTGATGGAAAGCGAGCTGTTCGGCCATACCCGCGGCGCCTTCACCGGTGCCAGCGAAAGCACACTGGGGCGGGTCAGCCAGGCTGACGGCGGCACACTGTTCCTCGACGAGATCGGCGATTTCCCACTGACCTTGCAGCCCAAGCTGCTGCGCTTCATCCAGGACAAGGAATACGAGCGCGTCGGCGACCCGGTCACCCGCCGTGCCGATGTGCGGATCCTGGCGGCGACCAACCTCAACCTCGAAGAAATGGTGCGCGAAAGCCGCTTTCGCGAGGACCTGCTCTATCGCCTGAACGTCATCACCCTGCACCTGCCGCCGCTGCGCGAGCGCAGTGAGGACATCCTGACCCTGGCTGACCGTTTCCTCGCCCGCTTCGTCAAGGAATACTCCCGCCCCGCCCGCGGTTTCAGCGATGAAGCACGTGCCGCCCTGCTCAATTACCGCTGGCCCGGCAATATTCGCGAGCTGCGCAACGTGGTGGAACGGGCCAGTATCATCTGCCCGCAGGAGCGGGTGGAAATCAGCCACCTGGGCATGGGCGAACAGCCGGCTGGCAACGCCCCGCGGGTGGGGGCCGCACTTAGCCTGGATGAGCTGGAGCGTGCGCATATCGGTGCGGTACTGGCCGCCAGCGATACCCTCGACCAGGCGGCCAAGACCTTGGGCATCGATGCCTCCACCCTGTACCGCAAACGCAAGCAGTACAACCTATGAAGCGGCCGCCCATGAAGCTGCGCACGCGGCTTTTCCTTAGCATCTCGGCACTGGTCACCGTGGCCTTGCTCGGGCTGCTGCTGGGCCTGGTGAGCGTGCTGCAGATGGCCACGGTGCAACAACAACGGGTGCGTGATACTACCCATGCCCTGGAGGTGGGGCTGAAACTGCGGCAAAACCTGGGCGAACAGCTGACCTTGATCCTCGATGAGGACACTGCCCCGCAAAACCTGCGGCTGCTGCAAGAGAACTTTCAGGGTCTGCTCAACCAGGGTCTGGAGCAGGGCGGTGAACGCACCGGCTTCAGCAAGGCCAGCAGCAACTACCAGGCCTTTCTCCAGGCCTACCACAACAGCCCCGCACCTGCCCGCAGCATGGGCGTCGAGCAGCCACTGGGGGCCGCTTTCAACCAGGTGCGCACCGACCTGATCGACGCCCACAAGCAGGCGCTGGACCTGATCACCCGCAGCGAGGAACACAGCCGTGACCGCGCCTTGCTGGTCAGCGGTGTGCTGGGTTTGATGGGCCTGGTGGTACTGGTGCTAGGTTTCATTACCGCACACAACATTGCCCGGCGCTTCGGCCAACCGATCGAGGCCTTGGCCAAAGCGGCAGACCAGTTGGGCAAGGGCAACTTCGACGTCACCCTGCCGGTCACCCAGGCCACCGAACTGAATCAGCTGACCCGGCGCTTCGGCCTGATGGCCGATGCCTTGCGCAAGCACCAGGCCACCAACGTCGATGAACTGCTGGCCGGCCAGCAGCGTTTGCAAGCCGTGCTCGACAGCATCGACGACGGCTTGCTGATCATCGACCGCCAGGGCCGCCTGGAACACCTCAACCCGGTAGCACAGCGCCAGTTGGGCTGGAACGACAGCCGGGTCGGCAGCAGCCTGGCCGAGGCATTGCAACGACCGGAGCTGGAGCAGCAACTGCGCCAGGTACTGCGCGGCGGCAGCCTCGACCGCCCGCCAGACGACCTGAACATGGAAGTGGATGAGGAATCGCGCCTGCTCACCTACAGCCTGACCCCGGTCAGCCACCCGCAAGGGCCGATCCTTGGCGCGGTGATGGTGCTGCACGATGTGACCGAGCAACGGGCCTTCGAGCGCGTGCGCAGTGAATTCGTGCTGCGCGCTTCCCATGAACTGCGCACCCCTGTGACCGGCATGCACATGGCTTTCGGCCTGTTGCGCGAGCGGGTCAAGTTCCCGCCCGAGGCGCGCGAGAACGACTTGCTGGAAACCATCGGCGAAGAAATGCAGCGCCTGACCCAATTGATCAACGATCTGCTCAACTTCTCACGCTACCAAAGCGGGTTGCAGAAACTCGAATTGGCACCGTGCGTCCTCGACGAATTGTTGGAGCGAGCGCAACTGCGCTTTGCCGACCAGGCCGACCACAAGCAGATCGAGCTGATCAAGGAACTGGAACTGCCACTGCCGCGCATCCTGGCCGACGCTCCACAGCTCGACCGGGTGCTGGACAACCTGTTGCACAACGCCATCCGCCACACCGCCAGCGGCGGGCGTATACGCCTGCATGCGCGGCGGCACGCCGAGCGGGTGATCATCAGTGTCGAAGACAATGGCGAGGGTATCGCCTATGGCCAGCAAGGGCGCATTTTCGAGCCCTTCGTGCAGGTAGGGCGCAAGAAAGGTGGCGCCGGGCTAGGATTGGCGCTGTGCAAGGAGATCGTGCAGCTGCACGGCGGGCGCATGGGCGTGTTCTCCCGGCCGGGGCAGGGGACGCAGTTCTACATGGCCCTGCCGGTCTGAGGGCGTGGTGGCAGATGCCCTCGTGCCACCAGTTCGGCAAACTGCCGCGCATTCAACGGCCGGGCAAACAGCCAGCCCTGGCCATAATTGACACCCTCACTGTTCAACAACACCGCCTGGTCTTCACATTCGATACCTTCGGCAATCACCCGCAGGTGCAGGTCGTGGGCCATGCGAATGATATGCGGGGCAACGCCGCTGCTGGCAGCATCATGGCCCAGCGCATCGATGAACGCCTTGTCGATCTTCAGGCAGTCCACCGGCAAGGTCTGCAGGTAGGCCAGGCTGCAATAACCGGTACCAAAATCGTCGATCAGCACCTGGTGCCCGACGGCGCGCAGCGCCTGCAGGTTGTCACGGGCCACCACCACGTCGATCAGGCCGCGCTCGGTCACTTCAAAGGCAATCTGGCTGGGCGCCACCCGATGCAAGGCCAGCAGCCGTGCTGCCACCCGGCCAATCCGCGGCACCATCACATCGCAGGCCGCCAGGTTTATCGAGATGTACAGCTTGGGGTGCGAGCGCAGCAACTGCCCCAGCTGTTCGAGCACACGTTGCAGGACAAAGTCAGTGATCTGGCGGATCTGCCCGGTGTTTTCCGCCAGCGGAATGAACAGATCCGGGCTGGTCAGTGAGCCGTCCGGACGACGCCAGCGCACCAGCGCTTCAGCCCCCACGCAGCGCCGGCTGTCGAGCTCGATGATCGGCTGGTAGAGCACCTGCAGCTCGCCACGGCGCAAGGCATGCTGCAACTCCGAACTCATCGAGCGCCGCTGCAGGATCAGTTGCAGCACCAGCCAGCCAATGCAGCAAGCGGCCAGCACGCTCCCGGGGAACAGCAACCACAGCATGCCGTTCATGCGCAGCGGCAGGCTGGCGCGCGGAGCAATCAGCACCAACTGGTAATCAGGCGATTTGGTCGGCATGCGATAGATCAGCCGGTCGCTGAGTTCGAGCAGCGAGTTGTGGCTGTTCGTCCAGGCCGAGGGCGGGGGCCATACCTGTGGTGGGCCGAGCACCGGAATGGCGCGTGCACCGTTGTCGAGTACCACCACCAGGCTGCCGCCCGGGGGCAGGTCGACCACATCGGTCAGGTGCCCCCGGGAGGTGGAGACCAGAAACTTGCCCCGGCCCAGCATCAGTGCGGCCAGGTTCTCGTTCGGTTCGGTGGTGGTGTTGAGCCAGTAGCTGTACGTGGGGCCCTGGATGTCCGGTGCCCGCAGCGGCACGAACGCACGTTCATCACCCCGGTTGGAGCAGGCGACGTGACTATCCACATAAGCCGCTTCATAGATGAACCGCGAACTCAGGCCAACCTGCTGCAAGGCAGCCAGCATCGCCGGGCTGCAGCCGCGTAATGGCTGCGCTTGCAGCAGGTCGACCCCTTCGCGCAACTGGCCGAATACCTGCTCGAGGCGATCCAGAAAGCGCTCGCCCTGCGCGTTCATCTGTTCGCTCTCGCTTTGCTTCATCTGTTGCAGGGCAATGCCGATGCTGGCAGTCAGCAACAGCGCGGCGCTGGCCAACGCTGCCAAAGTGGCCAGCATCCAGGGACGGTAAAAAATTTGGCGCAGCAGGGCAATTAAAGATGACATCGACGGCATCCAGTTGATAACTAAGGTATAGCAACTGAATCAATAATCACCCGCGCCGTTTGGCGTTTCGCTGCAACCTTCACAATCCCATTGTGACCGCGGTGCCTGCTTCGCGGGCGCACCCGCTCCCACAGAGGCCGCATATCCTCAATGAAGCTCAACGCATGCGGTTAAGCACCTGCAGCATCGCCGCCGTCTGCGCATCCGGCATGCCATCAAAACGCTGTGGGCGGAAACGCATCTGGAACGCGGCGATTACATGGCGGGTGGCCACATCCAGTACGCCGGTCTGTTCGATCTGGTAGCCGAACCGTGCCAGCTCCTGCTGGTACCAGCCAATGCTGGGTGGGTTGACGCTGAAATAGGCCTGCTGCCGTGCCACTGCATTGGCCTCAGGCCAGATTCCCAGGCCGACCTCGGCCAGGCGCTTCCACGGGAACAATGGCCCCGGGTCAAGCTTGCGCAGCGGGGCAATATCGCTGTGACCGATAATATGGCGTGGCTCGATGTTGTTGCGTTTGACAATATCCTTGAGCAGGGCAATCAGCGCCTGGATCTGCGCTTCGCTGTAAGGGTGCCAGACCCGGCCGTTCGGCGTATCGGTAAAGCCTGGGTTGACGATCTCGATACCGATGGACGAGGAGTTCAGCCAGGTGCGCCCCTGCCACTGGCTGTCACCGGCATGCCAGGCGCGGCGGTTCTCATCCACCAGCTGATACACCGTCGCCGGGCCATCACCGATCAGGTAATGGCTGCTGACCTCACCATGGGTCAGCAACGCCAGGGAGCGCTCCAGCGACGCATTGGTGTAATGCAGGACAACGAACTGAATGCGGTTGTCCTGGTTGGCCGAAGGGTGGCTGCGGTCGATGCGCAGGCCCGTCGAGCAACCGGCGACAGACAACAGCAAAATGCAAATCAGGTTTTTTTTCAGCGTGGAAAGCACGTCGGTGGCCTCAGCGTATGAGCGCTACAGTATAACGTGCTCCCCGACGGCCGTGCTTGCCGCGAGTCAGCGGCTACACATCAGCATGAACTCCAGCGCGTTATCGCCGCTTGCGCCGGGCATATCCACCAACTGGGTCATTACGGTCACATGGCTGGCCCGCGGGGCACCGATCACTTTCGCCTGGCCATGCAGTTGTCGATCATAGCTACTGGCGTCGATAGGTGATGCCACGCAGAAACGCGGGTTGCCTTGCATCGCGGAAGGCTTGAGCAAGATCTTGTACTGGTTGAAGTAGTTGGGCTGCGCCTGCAGTTCGACGCTACTGATCCATTGAGGGGACTGCTGCAGCAGTGTGCCATCTGCAGCTACATGCGCTGTCAGTACGTTTTCCCTGGCGTGGGCGCCGGCCTGGAAGGCCAGCCCGATCATGAGCGCCACGCAGCCTGCTCGAATTTTCATGTTCCTGTTCCTTGTGTGGATCGACGCTGGCCAGCCACTTGCGGGCCAGGGTTGCAGTTTCGATCCACTCGGCAGCCGGAGCGCGGTAACTATCTACCCCTGCTCGACGCGATTGCGCCCGTGCTCCTTGGCCCGGTACAGCGCCGCATCGGCACGCTTGAGCACCTGGTCGCCGCGCTCGCCAGAACGGAAAGCCGCCAGGCCGATCGAGGTGGTGATCACCACCCGCTCGCCCTTGAAGTGGAACGGGCAGGCTTCTACTGTCGCCCGCAGCACCTCGGCCACCTGTGCCGCTGCCGCCGGCGGTGTCTGCGGGAGTAGCAGGACGAATTCCTCACCGCCAAAACGGGCAATGAAGTCACGGCCACGCAAGCGCTTGTGCAGTTGGTCGGCAACGATCTTCAGCACTTTGTCGCCGGCCAGGTGCCCATAGCTGTCGTTGATGCGCTTGAAATGGTCCAGGTCGAGGATCGCCATCGCCAGGTGACCGCCGTTTTCCTGCCATTCGAGCATTTCGCGCTCAACCCGCTC
This sequence comes from Pseudomonas sp. S37, assembly GCF_016658545.1. Classification (GTDB taxonomy): domain Bacteria; phylum Pseudomonadota; class Gammaproteobacteria; order Pseudomonadales; family Pseudomonadaceae; genus Aquipseudomonas. Next base: position 36,340 of record NZ_JACVZC010000050.1, read on the forward strand.
GCTCCAGGCCGCCCGGTTGGGCAGGCCGGTGAGCGGGTCGAGCAGGGCCTTCTGGCGCTGTTCTTCCAGGTGCTCGCGATAACCAAGCGCCTCGTGCTCCATGTTTGCCACGCGCTCCGATAACCCTTGCAGGCGGCCGGCCAGTTCCTGCTCGCGGCGATCACGCTCGTGCTTGTGCTCGTCCATGGTCACCAGCAAGCCTTCCAGGCGGTTCTCGAGGATGTGCTTGAGGCTGTCTACATCGGCGGCACCTTGCACACTGCTTTGCAGCCCGTCGACGTGCTCGCGCAACTGGGTATCCAGCGCACGGGCAGCGCTGCTGTTGTCGGCGTGGCCAGCGCTGGCCTCGTGCAGGTGGCTCTGGAAGCCTTCCAGGCGCTCGTTGAGCTGCTGCAGGTAAGTCTCGAATTCGTGCTGGCCGCTGTCGGTAATCGCCAGCATCAGCACCGCCAGGTCATCCAGCACCGGTATCAGCTCATACCAGTTCAGGCCGCGGGCAACCCGCGCGCGCATTTCCAGCGCCTGGGCCTTGTGCCGCTCGGGCAGGCTGAGGTCATCAAGCAGGCCGATCAGGGTTTGCTCGATGTGTGCGGCGACCTGGCTGTAAGGCGGCTCCACCGCGTAGGGCAGGGCATAGGGGCCGTCTTCGCCGAACGTTTCTTCCAGTGCCGGTAATGGCGCGGCATCAGGCAACGGCTCGCTGGCAGCGTCTTCAGGGGGGGGTGCTTCATTCTGCTGTGGCTGCAATACCGGCGGCATGTCGGTCGTTTCGATCGTTTCGATCAATGCCGGGCCTGATGCTTCCAGCTCTGGCTCGGGCGCTACGGCCACCTCGGCTACGGGCTCAGCGGAGGTTGGCAACGGCAGTAACGCATCGACATCATTGAGTAGCGGGGCCTCGGCACTGGCCGGCTCCGCTTGGGGCTGAGGCTCACCAGCAGGCGCAGCCACTGGCACAAGCACCGGCTCGTCCTGGGCATCGTCCTCACGGCTACCGAACAAGCGCTGCAGGAAGCCAGGGCGGGCGTCTTCACCCGGTTTGCCCAGGGCTGACAGCGCGCGCCCCTGCAAACCGCTCAGCTCACCCAGCAGCGGCGGCAGGTCGCGTGACTGCGCGACACCACCATCGAGCTTCTTCGCCAGCTTCTTCAAAGGCCGCGAAATATCGCTAGGTAGCGGCAAGCCTTGCAGTTGGCCAACCAGCGCAGTCAGCGCATCGCCCACCTGGTTCATGCGCGTTTCGCGACGCTGCTCGGAATCCAGCACGGCCTTTTCCAGGCGCGGGATCAACCCGGCGAGGCCGGCATCCATGTTGTCGCTACGGATGACCTCGCGCATCTCTTTCATGCACTCGTCCACTACCTTGTCACTGCCTTCGGCAGCCAGGGTGCTACGCACCAGGCCGCGGCGCAGCAGGTCGAGGCGGGCGTCCCAACGGCGTTCGAGCTTTTCCTGCTGCTCGATGCTTTTAAGGTATTTTTCTTTCCAGCGCTCGGCTTCTTCGGTCATGCCTGGATCCGCGAGGGGTGATACATCTGGGCTGTCTGATTACACACTGTCGGCGCGCGCCTGCAACTCTTGAGGGCGTGCGATGCTTTCGCTGCTTCAGCTCAAGACCGGCAGCGTATCCACAGTCAATGCATCAGGCAATCGGATCTCTACCGCGACCGGAAGATGGTCGGAGATGGGCTGCGCCAGCACCTCGACACGCTCCAGGGTGAGGCTTGGGCTGAGCAGGATATGGTCCAGGCAACGCTGTGGTCGCCAGCTGGGGAAGGTGGCCTCGACCTGCGGGGCAACCAGGCCCAGGTCGCGCAGCGGCGAATGCTCCAGCAGGTCGGTGGCATGGGTGTTCATGTCACCCATCAGCACCTGGTGGCGGTAACCGCCAATCAGTTCGCGGATGTAGCCCAGTTGCAGGGCACGGGTCTTGGCACCCAATGCCAGGTGCATCATCACCACGATCAGCGCATCGTCGCCTTCGCCAAAACGCACCAGTATCGCCCCACGCCCGGCAGGGCCTGGCAAGGGGTGATCTTCGAGCAGTTGCGGCTTCAGGCGGCTGAGCACGCCATTGCTGTGCTGGGCAAAGCGCCCAAGGTTGCGGTTGAGCTGCTGGTACCAGTAGGGGAAGGCCCCCAGGTGCGCCAGGTGTTCGACCTGATTGATGTAGCCCGAGCGCAGGCTACCGCCATCGGCTTCCTGCAGGGCCACCAGGTCGAAGTCGCCCAACAGCTTGCCGATCTTCTGCAGGTTTCCGGCACGCCCGTTATGCGGCAGCAAGTGCTGCCAGCTACGGGTCAGGTAATGCCGGTAGCGCTCGGTGCTGATGCCCACCTGGATATTGAAACTGAGCAGCCGCAGGCGACCATCCTCGGGCAGGCCAGTGGCCTGCAGGTGATGCTCGTTGACCTGCGGCTGGTGCAGGCCAATGCCACGCGTAGCTCTGAAGCGGGGCATGGGCTTCGCCGCTTACTTAGCGGCGCGCTCCTTGTCGATCAGCTGGTCGGCAACGTTCAGCACGCCTTCCGGCCCGCCAGCGGTACCCAGGTCGAAGCGGTACTTGCCATTGACCACCATGGCCGGTACGCCGGTAATTTCATACTTCTTCGCCAGTTCCTTGGCCTGGTTGACCTGGCCCTTGATGGCGAACGAGTTGAAGGTGGCGAGGAACTTGTCCTTGTCCACGCCCTGTGTGGCGAGGAAGTCGGCCATGTCCTGCGGGTCGGTCAGGCGCTTGCGCTGGTTCTGGATGGCATCGAACACTGCGGCGTGCACCTTGTGCTCGACGCCCATGGCTTCGAGGGTCAGGAACATCTGGCCGTGGGCGTCCCATGGGCCACCGAACATGGCTGGAACGCGCTTGAAGTTGACGTCCTTGGGCAGCTTGTCGACCCAAGGGTTGATGGTTGGCTCGAAGTGGTAGCAGTGTGGGCAGCCGTACCAGAACAGCTCGACCACTTCGATCTTGCCAGGCACGGAAACCGGAACAGGGTTGCTCAGCTCGATATATTCCTTGCCGGCAACAGGCTCGGCGGCCTGGACGGCAGTCATACCGAATACGCTGGCGGCGACCAGCGCAGCGCTGAGAATCAGTTTACGCATGCTTTACTCCTGAGCATTCATGGGTCGCCACGACGCGACCTGTACTGAGACAGGCCGGGAAGGGCTCGAGTTCTGTAGTGTAACGGCTGCAGGCTGAAAAAAGGGCGGCCCGGCCACCCTTTCATCATTGGCCTACAACATTAACTGAAAGTTAATACGCCATCTGACACGACCATGGCACTCGCTGTCGGAAGCCATCCTTGTGGGAGCGGGCGTGCCCGCGAAACAGGCAACGCAGTGGATGGCACCGGCTTTGCCGGTGTTCGCGGGCAAGCCCGCTCCCACAGGGATCGCGCTGGCTCTGCAAATTCAGAGCAAGACAGAATCACCCACAAGGACCCAGGTCGCCGGTCAGTGCAGGCCCTGAATGTAGCTGGCCAACGCTTCGATGTCGTGGTTGCTCAGCTTGCCGGCGATGGTACGCATGGTCATGGCGTCGCCATCGTTAGTGCGGTTGCCTTCGCGGAAGTCGGTCAGCTGCTTGGTCACGTACTGCGAGTGCTGCCCACTTAGATGCGGGAAGCCGGCCAGGGCAATGCCCGCGCCATTCGGTGAGTGGCAGCCGGTGCAGGCGGGCATGCCTTTCTCCAGGTCGCCACCGTTGAACAGCGCACGGCCACGCTCCACCAGCTGGGGATCGGCAGCACCCACGCTGCCTTTCTGGCTGGCGAAATAGGCAGCGATGTCGGCCAGGTCCTGATCGTTGAACGCGGCCAGCATGCCGGTCATTTCCAGCACGGTACGTTTGCCCGACTTGATGTCGTGCAGTTGTTTTTCCAGGTAGCGCTGGCCCTGGCCAGCCAGTTTCGGGAAGTTCGGTGCCAGGCTGTTGCCGTCAGGGTTGTGGCAGGCGCCACAGACAGCGGTTTTGGCCTGGCCAGCGGCGGCATCGCCTTTGATAGGTTGCGCAGCAGTGGCCGCACCTGCGACACCCAGGGTCAACAGCAGACTCACGACTAGTTTGTTCATCAGCTAATCCAACACGGCTAAGGGTGAAATGTTATGTATCGGGACTGCCGCTCATCCAAAGGATGACCAAACGGTAGTCCTCGGCACTGCAGTCCATGCACAATCCACGCGGCGGCATAGCCTTGAAACCCTGGGTCACGTGCTTTACCAGTACATCCATGCCTTGCGCCAGCCTTGGCTCCCAAGCTGCCCGGTCACCCTGCCTGGGTGCCTGTGGCAACTGCCCGGTGTGACACGCCGCACACGTGCGGTTGTACAACACCTCGGGATCCTGTGTAGCCTGTGCGCTGAAATACGGCAGGAACATACCGACAGCTAGCAGCCATTTCGCCGGGCGAAACGACCTGACAGGGTTGGGGGACGCGCTGCGTTCTGATGCGCAAGCTATAGTTCGGCACCCCATGCCCTTTCCCCTTCGCTGGGAGAATGGGCACACAAAAACTGGGGCATTATATACTTCTGTCAGCCAAACGGAAACGACACCGCTTGCCGGCCTAGGCTTTGGCAACACCCACATCGGATATCCCATGCAAGTCAAGAACCCCATCCTCGGCCTCTGCCAGAAAGCCAAATTCGCCCTCAGCGCAGCCAAGGTCGAACAATGCCCGGACGACCAGGGTTACGAGGTGGCCTTTGCCGGCCGTTCCAACGCCGGCAAATCCAGTGCCCTCAACACCCTGACTCATGCCAGCCTGGCGCGTACCTCGAAAACCCCGGGGCGCACCCAGCTGTTGAATTTCTTCAGTCTGGACGATGAACGGCGTTTGGTCGACCTGCCGGGCTACGGTTATGCAAAAGTGCCGATCCCGCTCAAGCAGCACTGGCAGAAACACCTGGAAGCCTACCTGGGCAGCCGTGAGTGCCTGCGCGGCATCATCCTGATGATGGACGTGCGCCACCCGATGACCGACTTCGACAAGATGATGCTCGACTGGGCCAAGGCCAGCGGCATGCCGATGCACATCCTGCTGACCAAGGCCGACAAGCTGACCCACGGCGCGGGCAAGAACACCCTGCTGAAGGTGCAGTCGGAAATCAGAAAGGGCTGGGGTGATGGCGTGACCATCCAGCTGTTCTCGGCGCCCAAGCGCCTGGGCGTGGAAGATGCCTACCGCGTGCTGGCGGGATGGATGGAGCTGGAAGACAAGCCCGTGGCCTGAGGCCCTGCACCGTTCTCTGTAGCAGCGGCCTTGTGTCGCGATGGGCTGCGCAGCAGCCCCAGAAATGGTGCAGCGCCGCTGAAATCCCGGGGCTGCTGCGCAGCCCATCGCGACACAAGGCCGCTCCTACAGGGTCCGC
>NZ_JACVZC010000051.1 GCF_016658545.1 Pseudomonas sp. S37
ATTCGCGGGTGAACCCGCTCCTACACTGGGCCGTGTAAAGGCAACCGGGGCCATACGCCGCGTCGGCCTCTTCCACATGGTTTCCTGGCCCATACGTTCGATGTAGGAGCGGGTTTACCCGCGAATACGTCTGTGGATTTGCCGGCGCATTCGCGGGTGAACCCGCTCCTACACTGGGCCGTGTAAAGGCAACCGGGGCCATACGCCGCGTCGGCCTCTTCCACATGGTTTCCTGGCCCATACGTTCGATGTAGGAGCGGGTTTACCCGCGAATACGTCTGTGGATTTGCCGGCGCATTCGCGGGTGAACCCGCTCCTACACTGGGCCGTGTAAAGGCAACCGGGGCAATACGCCGCATCGCCCTCTTGCATATGGCTTCAGGCCCATACGTTCGATGTAGGAGCGGGTTTACCCGCGAATACGTCTCTGGATTTGACGACGCATTCGCGGGTGAACCCGCTCCTACACTGGGCCGTGTGAAGGCAACCGGGGCCATACGCCGCGTCGGCCTCTTGCACATGGCTTCAGGCCAATACGGTCGATGTAGGAGCGGGTTTACCCGCGAATGCGTCTGTGGATTTACCGGCGCATTCGCGGGTGAACCCGCTCCTACAACGGGCCATGTGAAGCCCCTATCATCGCCACTCGCTGTAGGGCTCCAGGGGTGTCACCGGCAGCGCCAGGTTGCCGCGCCACGGCTCGAACAGGTAGCGCAGGTAGAGCATGGCATGGCTGGGCGCGTAATCATCGCTGTACTGCCAGTCGAAGCCGCCGCCCAATACCCACTGGTCACTCAGGCGCCGTTCGAACAGGCCGCGCAGTCGGTAGCCCAGCCCGTTGCTGTCGCTGGATGCCTGCATGGCATCAATGTTGGACTCGATGTCGTACTGCCCCAGCACCTTGCGGTTGAGGTGCTTGTCCGGGTACAGGCGGCTACTGTCACTGTGGGCCTGGGACCAGCTGACCGACCCTTCCAGCAGCACCGACCAGTCGTAGTTGCGCCAGGCATAACTGACCGGCACACCCACCGAGCTGTAGCGCTGCGGGCTGTAGTAACCACCCTGCCCCAGGCTGTAGCCACCCAGGTCCTTGTCGTGGCGCCAGTGCATCAGCGTCAGGCCCACCCGCACACGTTCGTCCGCCCTTTCCACCAGGCGATGGTAAACGCCAGCCATGGCTCGGGTGCGCTGGTTGTCGGCGACGTTCTCGCCATACAGCCAATGGTGCCCCAGGCTGGCCCAGACCCCGTTGTCGCCGCCTTGGTCCCAGCTCAGGCCAAGTGTGGCACCGTTGGCCGTGACCCCGCCCCAGCGCACACCCGTCGGGCGGTCACGTGCCCCGGCAAACGACAGCAGCGAATTGCTCATCGGCCGGCGGGAGGCCGTCAGCGACCAGCCGACCTGGCCAAGGTCACCGTTCAGCGTGGCACCACCCAGCCAGTTGTTGATCGCATAGCCCTGGGTTGTGCCCAGGTCGAAGGCCCAGCGGTTGTTCTGCCAGCCCAGCGCCAGCACGCTGCCGTCTGTGGTCTGCGAGCCGCCCCCACAGGCAGGCAGGGATCTACCGTCAGCCGTCCGACCGACAAACTGGCAACTACCGAAATCGGGCGTATAGCCACCCTCGTCATTCTGCTCGAATGACCCGGCATCCATGCCGATGCGCTCTACCCGCGCAAAGGCGGTGCCGTCCTGCCAAGGGGTGTCGACATGCAGCAGCGTCGACTGGGTACTGAGCCTGGACGTCCCAGGCGTACCGTCATCCTCGCGCCAGCCGTAGTCGTGCATCAGCGTCACATGGGTATTGCGCTGGCGGTACAGCGCATCGACGTCACTGCGCAGGCTGCGGGCCAGCCAGTCGTCAGCGTCCTGCTCACGGCTGGCAAAGGTCAGCGCGCGGTCGTCCCTTGGCGTCACGCCAGCGCGGTCGAGCAATTGCGCATCGGCCATTGCGGCTGCATAAAGGTCCAGCGCCCGCTGCGGGTCATGCTGCGCCACCAGGCGTGCGGCATCACGGCGCAACAACGGATCGGGGCGAGCCTGCTGTGTGGCAATACGGTCGAGCAACCTGGCCGCCTTGTCGTGCTCGCCCAAGGCGACCCACAGCGCCGCCAGGCGGCGCTGGGCACCGCTGTCATCAGCGGCGAACGCCGGTACCCGTACGCCCAGCATGTGCCGGGCCTGCGCCAGGTTGCCTTCGGCCACCGCACTTTCCATCACCCCTAAACGTGCATCCGGGCGCCCGGGCTGTGCGGCAAGCACACGCTGGTAATAGCCGCGGGCTTTGCCGGGCTCGCCGCGCTGTGCTGCCCAGTCGGCCAACAGCATCAGGTCGTCCGGGCTGCCATCACCACGCGCCAGGCTGGCTTCCAGCAGGGCTGTCGCCTCGGCGCTGCGGCCCTGGGCCTGCAGGTGCTGCGCCGAGGCCAGGGTCATGCGCCGCTGGATACGCTGCTGCAGCGCGCGCATGTCGGCATTCCAGCCGGCCTGCGGTACTGCGCTCAGGCTGTCCAGCGCCAGCGCATCACGGTCGCTGGACTCCAGGTACAGGCCATGGGCATAGCGGCTGGCCGGGTCGCGTGGCTGGTGCTGCACCAGCCGGGCAAATGCCGTGTCGGCTTCGCGGGTGCGCCCTTGCTGACGCAGGCTGTTGGCCAACTGATAAACCAGCCAGGGCTCATCGGGGGCCAGCGCAGCAGCCTGGCCGAGCACATTGCTGGCTGTCGCCCAGTCCTGCCGCTGCAGGGCCTCGTCCCCTTGCTGGCGCAGGCGCGCCAGTTGCAGGCTACGGCGCAGGTTGGCGAACTGTGCTTGCTGGCGTGGCGGCAGGCTGTCCAGGTAGGCCTGCGCCTTGTCGGGGGACTGCGCCTGGTACACACGTATCAGGCCACGTACGGCGCTCTCGTTGCCCGGCGCCATCCGCCGTACCTGCAAGTACTGCCGTTCGGCGGCCGCTGCATCACCCTCGGCCAGCGACACATCCGCCAGCCCCAACAAGGCGTATTCATCCTGCGGCCGTTGCTGGCGGGCCTGCAGGTACAGGGCACGTGCACCGCGTACGTCATTGGCCTGCAAGGCCCGCTCGGCCTTGTTCAGCGTGGCCCAATAGCGGCTGGATGACTCCAGGTCCTTCCATTGGCTGATCCAGTAGGTGTCCTGTTCCTTGCCGCTCGCGGCGCGGAACGCTGCATTGGCGTCCTCGTAACGGCTTTGCCGCATCAGCGCATAACCCAGTGAGCCGTGTAAACGCGCATCGTCCGGGTACTGCCGCAGCGCCCGGCGCAACTGCACCTCGGCTTCGGCATTACGGCCCTTGTCGAGCAAGGCCACGCCCCGCTGCCCGGCCTGCCAGGCCGGGTCGGCCAACAACTTGCGTTGCTGTTGCAGGGTTTCGCTGGCCTGGGCCTGCAATGGCGAGGCCGGGTAGCGCAGCAGAAAAGCTTGCCAGGCCGCCGCGCTGGCCGCGCTCACTGCTTGCCCGGACAAGTAATCGAATTCACGCTGGGCCGCAGCATCCCGTGCAGCGGGGTCGCGAGACAGTTGGTCGAGCAAGGCCAGGGCTTCGCGATCACGCTTTTCGGCAAACAACCAACCGGCCAGGGTCTGACGCAGCCCGGCACTGCCCGGGTATTGCAGGTCCAGCCGTTGCAATTGCCTGATCGCCTCTGGGCGTTGGCCTGCCAGGTTGCCGCGCACTCGCCAGTAGTCGAGGGCCAGCTCCAGGCTGGGCGGTTCGCCGGCGAACAATTGTTCGTACACCGCCAGCGCTTCCTGGTTGCGCCCGGTCACCGCCAGCAGGCGTGCCTGCTGCAAACGCTGCGCCTGCCCGGGTTGCTGCAGCGCCAGCAGGCGGCTGGCCTGGCGTGCCTGCTGGCTGCCAGGCGCCACGGCACTGATGCGGGCATTCAACTGCTCGGCTTCGCTGCTGTTCTTTTCGCGCAAGGCCAGGCTCAAGGCCGCCAGCAATACATCCGGGTTACGCGGTTCAAGCAGTTGCAGGCGGCCCAGGGCGTCACGCACCAAGTCGTCACGGTGCAATGCCTCGCCGCGACGAACCTGGTCCAGCAGCCATTGGCGTTGTTCGTTGGCATCCTTGGGTTGCACCGCCGCCTGGCAGGAAACGGCCGCCAGCATCAGCACACCGATCATTCGCTGCATGACGTGCTCCAGGCTGGTAACAGGCGGCCATTGGGGGCAAAACGGTAGCGGGACTCGTCCCAGCCCTGGCCGAACAGCGCCAGTACCTGGCTGTAGTAGGCCTTGGCTTCGACGGGCTGCTCGCGCAAGCGCTGGCGCTGCGCGGCCAACGCGGCGACGTGTTCGGGCGACGCCGCCAGCAATGGCAGCAACGCGGCAGAGAAACCGGCCGGGCCATGGCCACTGGCTTGGCCACTGCGCGCATCGACGCGCTCGGGGGGCAGCCCCTGGCGTTGGGTCAAGGCCGCCATCGGCGCATAGTGGGCCACCAGTTCGCTACGCTGCGCCGCATCCGGGGCCAACATGCCAACCCACAGGTACACGCGAATGGCGTCGTAATCACCGCCATTGCCGTGCGTGGGGTCTGCCGCAGGCGCACCGGCCGGCGTCCACAGCAACCAGTCCGGGGCAAAGCCCTTGGGCGAAGCAGCCAGCCACAAGCGCCGGGTGTTGGCCGCAAGCTCTGCCCACAAAGGATCTACTTCGCTGAAGCGGTCGAACAACTGCAGCGGCAGGTAACTGGGGTTAAGCCGGGTGCCATCAGCCCCCTCGAAGCCATAGTCGCCGGGCAGCAGCATCACCCCCAGGCCCGGTAGCTTGCGCACGGTTTGCGCGGCGATGCGCCACAGCAGGCGCTGGCCCAGCTGCGTGTACTCCGGCTTGTCCCACAGGCGCCCGGCTTCCAGCAGGCTGTAGGCAATCCACAGGTCTGCATCGCTGGCGTTGTTGGCGTCCAGCACCTGCCACTGCTGCTGGTCGTTGCGCCCCCACAGCCAGGCCGGCAGATGCCTGGCCAGGTCGCCCTCGGCGAGGTTGTTGCCGGTCCAGCGCAACAACTGGGCAAAGGCCTGGCGGTCGTTACCCACCAGGGCGAAGAACAGCCCGTAGCTCTGCCCTTCCGACGTGGTAATCAGGCGCTTGTCGCTTGGGTCGATGACCCGGCCGTCCACGCTGACCAGCTCGGCCTTGAAGCGCTCCCAGGCCGGCCACGGGCACGCGGCGCTGGCACTGGCGAAAACGGGCAAGCCCAGGGCCAGCAACCCTGCCAGCATCTGACGCGTCATCACTTGCCCTCACCCAGGCGACGCTGGCTTGCCCAGCGCAACGCACGCCACAGCAAGAAGGCGAACAACACCACGCAAACCGCCGCGATCACGGCCAGCAATACCGGGTGCTCGGACAAGTGGAACCACATCAGCAACCACCACGGCAGCGCACCAACAAAGTAAGGCTCGCCCACGAACTGGCTGCTCACGCCACTGCTGCGTACCAGTGCGACCGACCCGGCCACTGCATCCAGCTTGCCGACATCACCGAGCACGTCGCGCAGCAACGCGTAGTCGCTGTCGCTGTTGGCCAGCAAGGCGACTACGCTGCGCTGCTCGTGAAACGGCGATTTCAGCCCGGTAATGGCAGCAATCGGCGCCTGCGCGCTGACGGCTACCCGGCTACTGGCTGCCACCGCCCCGGTATCGAAGCGCTGAGTACCGGGCAACCCGGTGGTACGGCCTTGCAACAGCCAGTCGCGCTGGGCGCTGAGCAGCAGGCCGAGGTTGGGCGCATCGCTCAGGGCTTGCGGCAGGCTGCCAATCAACAGCAGGTCGGCATCGGCCGTGGCGGCCTGTTTCCAGTCATCGATCAGCTGCAGGCCAAGCGCCGGGTAACCGACCTGCCCGGCCAGCCCGCCAATGGTGTCGAGCAAGGTGCCGACCTGCATCGCCGTAGGCTTGGCCGGCATCATGACCAAGGTTTCGGAAAGGTCGGCCATGCGGCTGAACGGGAAGCCGCTGCGGGCAAAGGCACGCAGGTCCGGCATGGCAATGTAATGGTGGTAGCCGGACAGGTCGATGGTGGAGTTGTCGTCGATGGCGGCGCGCACGTCTACCGGCAACGAGGTCTGGCAGCGGTCGCGCTGGGCGCTGCCCAGGGTGCTGGCAAAGCTGAAATCGAAGCGCAGGCGATTACGGTCGCCAATTTTCAGCGCCGGTACCAGCGACTTCTCGCTCAAGGCGGTACTGTCACCGGACAACACCGCCAGGCGCATTTCTTCGAGGGTGCCGCTGCGCCGGTCATTGCCCACCAGTGGCATGCTGGTGATGTACTGGTCGTTGACGCTGATGCTCAGGCGCGATTCGTCGGTTACCGCCGGCGCCGTGTAACGGTACAGTGTACGCAGTGGGATGCCCTGGTTGCGCCAGACGAACAAGTCGGGCGGCAAGTTCAGCTCCAGCGTGACTGGCCGCGGTTGCAGGCCACTGACTTGCAGCTGCTCGGGGTAATCCAGCAGCTCGGCGAAACGCACCGGCCGGTCGGTGCGCGTCCAGTTCGGCGCATCGTAGGGTTGCCGCGGTTGCAGCGGCGTCACCTGCTCCACTTTCACCCGCGCGCCACGGAACAGATTGTTGCCCACCGCCAATGCCGAAGCGGCCTTGACCAGGTCGTCATCGTTACGCCCCAGCACCAGCAGCACTTTGCTGAAACGGTCATCCGGGTGGTCGATCATCTGCAGCACCGGGCCGTCGACCAGGGGGAACTGCTGCAGGTCAGCGAGGAACGCCGGGCGGCGGTCGTTGCTGGCGAACACAATACTTGGCGTAGGTTTGGCGCCACGCGCCGGCAGGCTGTTGTACAGCACAGGGAAGCTGGCCTTGCGCCAACCCGCCTGGCTGCCGAAGTAGGAGGCCAGGATCGCCGCCGCTCGTTGCTCGCCCATGCTCGGCGTGCCGCTGAACACCACCGGCAGCTCGACCTTGCCGGTGTCGCGGGCATCGAAGAACGGCAGCGGGAAGTATGCCAGGTCGTTGTCCAGCACCAGCGCCTGTTCATGCAACTGCACCTGGCTCTTGCGGTTCAGGTTCAGCCACAGGCCACTGTGCGCCGGGTCTTCGCAGATGTCGGTGTAATGCCCTACAAACTCCAGGCGCACCCGGTTGAAGTCGCTGAGCAGCTTCGGGTCTAACGGCAGTTGCCGCCGTACCCGCTGGCCCAACTGGTCTTTCTCGACCGGCACCACGCCCATGAGTTCGTCATTGAGGTAGACACGCAGGTGCGACAGGTTCGGCAACAGCGCTGGCGAAGGCGTGTAGTCCAGCTGCAAGGTGGCATCGGTGGCCAGGCGGTCGCGGCGCAGGCCGAAGTCGATCTGTTCGCTGTTACGCACACCCAGCAGCAGGCTGTCGGACGCATGCCCGAGCTGCTCGAAGGTTTTCGCAACCGGCCAGTTCGGTACCGTGGGTACTGCGGGAGATGGTGCGGGCTCGGCAAGCGGGGCTACGGCAGGCGCGGCAGCGGCGTTTTGCGACAACGCAGCCAGCAGCGCCATCGCCAGGCCCCAGGTACGCGCGGGATAACCAGTCATCATGCGTCTCGATCAACAGGGTTCATGGAAGGGATGGCCCGCGGTGTGCGGGGCCAATAGCTGGCCAGCCACAGCGCCAGCGTGCGCAGTGGGCGCACCCACCGCAGCAGCCACGGTGGCAGGTGCTCGACCAGGCGCAGGTAACCGACACCGCCCAGCTTCAGCACATCAACCAGGCTGCGCAACGGGCGCTCGACCTCATGCTGGTCGCTCCAGCCCAGCCAGGCATCGGCGCGGGCAAAGGTGCAGTGGACCAGGTCGATACGCTGCTGCCGGGAGAGCGCATGGAACACCAGGCCCACGTGCTGGCCAACGGTGCGGGTGACACAGGCCTGGAAGGCAAATTCGCGCTGGCCACGGCTGAGCAACAGGCGCACCTGTTCGCCCGCTTTCAGTTCAAGGCCCGGCTGCACCTGCAAGCCGACACCACCGTCGGAATAGTCGACCAAGGTGCAGGGGTAGGCATGCCCGCTGGCCAGTACCAGCGCCGCTGGCAGGCGCATCTGCACCCGGTGGGCACGGCGCACCTGGCGCACTTCGGCTGCCACGGCCACCGCAGCGCCAATGATCAGCAGGTTGTAGATCACCCACAGCGAGCTGACGATCACCGTGCCGACCTCCGCCGTGGGGCCGGTGAACAGGCGCCACACGGCAAAGCCCAGGCCGGCCACGTTGAGCGCTGCCAGGCACAAGTACGGCTGGGCAATGCGCCAGTCGAACTGGCCCTGCTCCATCAGCCCGCCCTTGGCGGTGACGTTGAACGTGCCCTTTTTCGGCGCGAACAGCGCGACCGTGGTCGGGCGGGCGATGTACCAGGCCAGCACGGTCTCGTAGACCTCGCCCCAGAAGGTTTGCCGGTACTTGCCCTGCATGCGCGAGTTGGTCAGGCTGGCGTGGATCATGTGCGGCAGCACGTACAGCAGAATCATCAACGCCGGTGCGTAGATGATGTAGGCATGCAGCAACAGGAACGCCAGCGGCGCAGTCAGGAACACCAGCCGCGGCAGGCCGGCCAGGAAGTGCAGCATCGCGTTGGCATAGCACACCCGCTGGAACAGGCTCAGCCCACGGCCGAACAGCGGGTTGTCGGTGCGAAAGATCTGCACCATGCCGCGGGCCCAGCGAATACGCTGGCCAATGTGCGCCGACAGGCTTTCGGTGGCCAGGCCTGCGGCCTGGGGGATGCTCAGGTAGGCCGACGACCAGCCCTGGCGGTGCATGCGCAAGGCGGTGTGGGCATCTTCGGTCACGGTCTCGACGGCAAAGCCACCGATGCTTTCCAGCGCGGTGCGGCGCAGCACGGCACATGAGCCGCAGAAGAACGCCGCGTTCCACATGTCGTTGCCATCCTGGATCAGGCCGTAGAACAACTCCCCTTCATTAGGGCGCCGGCGGAACGAACCAAGGTTGCGCTCGAACGGGTCAGGCGAGAAGAAATGGTGCGGGGTTTGCACCAGCGCCAGTTTCGGGTCTTTGAGGAACCAGCCCACGGTCAGTTGCAGGAAGGAACGCACCGGCACGTGGTCGCAGTCGAAGATGGCAATCAGCTCGCTGTCGGTTACGCCCAGCGCGTGGTTGAGGTTGCCGGCCTTGGCGTGCTTGCTGTCCGGGCGCACGATGTAGCCCACCCCGACTTCGTCGGCAAACACGCGGAATGCATCGCGGCGGCCATCGTCGAGAATGTATATACGCAGGCATTCACGCGGCCAGTCCAGGCCCAAAGCCGCCAGGACCGTGGTGCGCACCACCGACAGGTCTTCGTTGTAGGTGGGGATCAGCAGGTCGACGGTCGGCCAGTGCTGCGGGTTGGCCGGCAGGTTGGCCGGCTTGCGCTGCAACGGCCAGCTGGTCTGGATGTAGCCCAGGATCAGCACGAGCCATGAATAGGTTTCAGCCGCCAGCAGGATCACCCCGAACACCAGGTCGGTGGTGTCGTTCCAGTTCAGGGTCGAGGTGTAGCGCCACCACAGGTAGCGGCAAGAGATGATGGTCGACAGCACGATCAGCATCAGCGTCGGGAAACGCCCAGGCATGTGCCGCACCAGCATGGCGATGGCCAACAGCAGGCAGATGAACACCAGCTGCGCCAGGTAGCCGAACGGTTCGGTCACGCACAGCAGGGCCAGGCTGACGGCACACAGCGTCAGCACGCTGTAGAACACGCGCCGGGCCAGCACGCTCAGGCCGCGCAGCCGCGCCGAGGCGGCGTGGGTGAAGGCGCTGGCGCGGTAACGCGCGGGTACCTGTTGCAGCCTGGCAATCAACCGGCCGTGATAGTGCTTTGCAACCTGGCCTGCCCCGCGCAGCCGCGCCCGCAATGCGCCCCAGGTGCGGCGGCCTGGCCTTGGCGCCCGCGCCTGCGACTGGCGCCGCAACAGCAGCCACAGGCTCTGGATCAGTAGGCGTACCGGGTCACCCAGGCTCGGGCGCTTGCCCGCCAGTTGCGGGTACAGCCGCTGGCGCTCGGCCAGCAGTGCCTGCCAGGCAGGTGACTCAAGGCGCAGCAACAGATACGCCAGCCACACGCCAAGGGTAAACAGCCAGGCAACCGGCAGGCGCGCGCCACGGGTGGTGAACCAGGCATAGGCAGACAGCGGCGTCAGGGTCACGGCTGGCGCCTCGTCAGGCAGCGCACCGCCAGGCTCTGCACGTCTCGGCTGGCCAGGCTCTGGGGGGCGTAATGACCCAGCGGTGCCTTGCATGCCAGGGCTTCGAGGAACGCTTCGTCGCGGTGCACCACCTGGATCGGCAGGCGATCACGGAACAGGTCACGCCACACCATCAACACATCGCTCTGCAAGCGGCTGGCCGGGTCATAGCGGTTGACCAAAAGCAGGTCGTAGTGGTCCACCGGCTGACGCCCAAGCAACAAATGGCTGGCCATTTCGGCCTCGGCAACCAGCACCCGTACATCGGTTTCAAGGTTGTGGCCCGCGCTGCCGGCCGGCAATTGCGGCAGGTCGAACAGCAACCAGTCGAAGTGCTCGGCCAACTCGTTCTGGCGCGTGCGCCATACTTTCGCGTCGGGCGCGGTGTGCTGCATGCCGCCCGGCAGGGCACCGAATGGCAACACGCACAGGCCTTCGAACACTTCATACACGGCATCGCTGAACGGCCGCCCTTCCCGCTCTGCCAGCGCCCAGCCTTCGGCCGTATCCAGTGGCAGGTTGAAGTGTAGCCCCAGCAGGTTGCCGGGGCACAAGTCGATCAGCAGCACCCGCTCCCCCACGCCTTGCAGCGCATGGCCCAGCGCCGCCAGCAAGGCGCTGCGCCCCAGGCCACCGCGTACCCCGTGCAACGCCAGGCTGGTCATGACGTAATCCCTTCGCGCCGGGTTGCCGCCGCGTACAACGTACCCTGGCTGCCGGCCCGGCAGCTCTCACCCAGCAATGGCCAGCGTTGCAGGGCCTGCTGTACGCCGACCAGCAACGAGATGTCCTGATAGTTCAGCGCAGGCATGGCCAGGTGCTGACGCAGCTGGGCAATATCGTCACTACGGTCGGACGGGTCTGCCATGCCAGTGTTCATGGGCGCTCCTTGGGGATAGGCTGCCAGTCAGGCTGGCCTTGCAGGCGCATGTAGGCGCGCCCCTGATAGTCGAGTACCTGCGCCCCGGCGGTTTCAGCCACCTGCTCGGTGGTTGGCAGGTCGCTCAGCAGCGCGGGCACATCCAGCACTTGCTGTTGGCCCAGCCCCGCATAAACACGCGAGATCAGCTCGGACAACGCCAGGTAACTGCTGGCAGCCGTGACATGCAGCGCTTCGCTGCGGGCTGGCTGGCCCATGCCGATGAATTTCAGGCCGACCGGCACATGGGTGATCGACGGCGTGGGGATTTCGCGCATGCCGGACAGCTGCATGCGGTCGCCATGCAAGGCGGCGCCGTGCTCCGGGACGATCGCCACGACTACGCGGCGGCCACTGTGCTCCAGCTCATCGAGGAAGGCGCCGAGCTCACCGAACAGGCGATTGGCGCGGGTGGCATAGTCGGCCACTTGGGTACCGCCATCGGCGGTGACGATGCGGTTGCCGTCATGCAGGCTGATGCTGTTGTAGAACAGCGATACATGTTCGGCCGGTTTGCTGGTGCGCTGCCCCCACCAACGGCGCAGCACCTCCAGGTCGCTGGCAATCGGCGAGCCGTCGAAGCCCACCAGGGCCCGCGGGAAATCGGTGTTGCGCAGGCCCGGTTGCGGCATGTTCTGCCGGGTGATGTCACCGATGAAGTTGTCGAACCGGCCGCTGTGATTGAGCAAGGTGTTGCTCTGGAAACCCAGCCGGGCCAGGTTCTGGAACAACAGGCACTGCTCCGGTGCCGGCTGGTAGAGGTCGGCATGCGACGACTGCCCGCAGCTGGCACGCAACACGCGGATGGCAGCAGGCCCGCTGTAGGAGGTCGCCGAATTGAACTGGTCAAAAATCACGTCCATGCGCGACAACAAGGGGTTTTCGCGCAGCCCGACGGCGGACAGGTCGTCCCACGCCAGCGAGCAGATGTTGATCACCAGCAGGTCGAACGGCTGCTCATCGGCGTTCACCGCCGGGAACGCCGTCACCCGTTCGCGCTCACTGCTGAAGAAACGCTCGAGCCAGCTGTCGAGCGTGGCATTGTCAGCCGTTGCCGCAGCAGGCACCGGCTCGCCTCGGGTGCCTGCCACCCCACTGGCTGCCGGGCCTGCGCCCAGCAGCGGCAAACCGCCGACGGCCAGCCAGGCCAGGCCCAACAGGCTCAGGGTGCTCAGGCGCAGCCAGTGGCGCAGGTACAGGTAGCCCACCAGCAGCAAGGCCAGCGCGCCCAGCAGGTTCCAGTTGATGAAGCGGCCCAGCAGCTCGGCCAGGTATGCCCACGAA
This sequence comes from Pseudomonas sp. S37, assembly GCF_016658545.1. Lineage (GTDB taxonomy): Bacteria > Pseudomonadota > Gammaproteobacteria > Pseudomonadales > Pseudomonadaceae > Aquipseudomonas. The sequence goes on from NZ_JACVZC010000051.1 coordinate 12,404, forward strand.
AAGTCCAGCACCCCGGGCTGCGCCAGCAGGCGGCTGAACGGCGGTAACCAGGTGTCTTGGTAGAACAGCGCGATTCCGATCGGTACGGCCACCAGCTGCCTGGCAACACGCAACCACCTGCCCGGCAACGGGATCAGCAGGAACGCTGCGAACAACAGGTTCGGCAACGCCTGGAAGTCGAGCATGCCGAGGGCGACCAGCAGGAATTTTGCAAAAAAATAGAGGTTCCACCCTCCCAGTCCAGGCCAGCGGGCCAGTACCGGGAGGGTGACGGTGGTGTTAGTCATTATTCTGGGGTTCCTGGCGTGCAGCGCGGTGGCGTACGCCCAGCGGTTTCAGGTAACGAGGGGGAAGGCGACGGCGCAGCCAGCCGCGCAATGCGCCGCCAAGGCGCATCACCAGCAGGGCCAGGCCCAGCGTGACCAGCGCGGTAAAGCTGATCACCTGCAGCAGTTGGGCGAAGTTCATGCGCCACCCCGCTTGGCCAAGGCGACCTTGCGCGGTGCCAGGGTCGGCCACGCCTGTGCGGGCACCTGCGCCGCCGGGTCGGGTCGCGGTTGCTGCGGCAAGCTGCTGTCGAGGAAGGCCGGGCTGGTAAGGCTGTCGATGTCGACCAGCAGCTCCTGACTGACGAACAGCTCTTTCCACGACAGCTGGAAGATGTGGTCAAGCGCTTGCTCGACCCCTTCAGAACGGCAGGCGAACAGGAACAGGAACAGAACGTCGCCCACCACGCAGGCGATGTCCCCATCACGGCGGAACACCGTGCGCGAGCAAGCCTGCAGCGGGGTCAGCCCGGGTGCCGGGCGCATCACCAGCAGTTGATGGACGATTTCGCCGTTGCGCAGCCCTTGCCACATGCTCTGCACGGCTTCGGCAAACGCCCGTGGCGCCACCAGGCCGCAGATGGCCTGCGGCCGCAGGCGGGCCAGCAAGGCATCGAAGTCGCCTGGCAGGTGCCGGCGCCAGACGTAACCCTGGATACTCTCGACCATGGTCAGGAAGCGCGACAGGCTGGCGCCAAACGGCACGATCAGGGTGGCGCCGCAGGCCAGCAGCAGTTGCTCATCCTGGTACCGCAGGGTAGGCGCCATCTCGCGCACCACCAGCTTCAGGGCGTTGCCGCGCAGCTGCCGCAGGCGGTGCAACTGGCGCGCCAGGTTGTCCAGGCGCTGCCCACCGTCCATGGCGAAGATCACCGTGGCCGATACCGCCCTGCTGGCACTTGCGCTCAGGCCCTCAATGCTTTCATGGACCTGCCAGTGTTCGGAGAACGCAGGCGCCCCTTCCAGTACCGGGCGCTGGGCCAGGCATAACAGCTCGTCGCCACCGGCGTCGATGGGTACCGGCGCCATGGCGGCAACTGCAAAGCCGCCAGCCAGCCGCACAAGCTCCATGTCGCGGGTGGCCGTCTTGCCAAGCGGGTTGCTCCAGAAATGCTGCAGGTAGCGCACGCCGCCTTTGCCGCGGTACACCTGGGCCAAGCCATCGAGGTGCTGGTTGTACGTGCGCAGGCACTCGACCAGCGCGGTGCCCTGCCCGCCACTGATGACCAGCAGCAATGCTGCCTCGGCCAACAGTGCCGGGCGCAGGGCATTGCACCATTGTTCGGCTGCGTCGCCCGCCCAGGCATCGGCCGACACCAGCAGCACCAGCACACGCTTACGCGGGGCAAGACGCGGCAAGTCCTGCAGCAGGTAGCGAATAGACTGCGGGGTGGTTTCAAACAGCGCCAGCTCGGCCGGGCCCTGTGCGGCATCCAGCGCACCCAGCACATCACGCATGGCTTGCGCGTCGGCGATCAGGGCTGCCCGGGCATCCTCGGGCATACCTTCAATCACCTGGCGGCATAGCAAGGAGGCGTCTTCGGCAGCGTCACAGGCTAACCAGTACAGTCCTTGTTCATGAAGCTGGCTGCTTTCGGCGCCCAGGCCGGAAATTGCCAACAACGGCATTCCATTTGTCAAAACACTGGCTCTGCAGAAATTAAAGAATCGGTTTTCGGGGGTGATCGTGGCACCTGAGGCGCTTGGGAGTGATGACCCATGTCAACAATCCGGCGAATAAGGTGGGCGGCACGCGAAACCGTCAATTCTACAGCACTGAAAAAAGATTGAATCAGCCAGAAATGTAATGAAATGCAAAAATATGTAAGCAACCACGCCTATCTTACGACTTTAGTCGTGAACACCGGCGAAGCCGTTTTTCGCAAGCGCACCGCACTCACATGAATCGAATACCCCTTGTAGGAGCGGCTTCAGCCGCGAACACCGGCAAAGCCGGTGCCACCCACCGCGTCGCCTCTTTCGCGGGTAAACCCGCTCCCACATCAGCACTGCTCATGCTTTTCAGATTTTGAACGAGGCAGTTACGCCCTCACCTGCCACTGGTCACCCGTGTCCACAAGCGCGTGCTCAAACGCATGCCGGCGGGTGACAGTGTCTGAATCGGGAACAACGTATCGAGTACCGCCTGGGGCGGGTAGACCGCGGGGTTGTCGCGCAGCGAAGGCTCCACGTATTGCAATGCCGCCGCATTGCCATTGGGGTACTTCACCGCATTGCTGATGTGCGCCATCACCTGTGGGTCGAGCAGATAGTCAAGGTAGGCATAGGCGGCATCAAGGTGCGGTGCTGCCTTGGGGATCACCACCATGTCCACGGCCACAGTCGAGCCTTCCCGCGGGATGCTGTAGCCCAGCTGCACGCCGTTGCCGGCTTGCTGGGCACTGGTCATGGCCTGCAAAACATCGCCACTGAAGCCGATCGCCACGCAGATATTGCCATTGGCCAGGTCACTGACGTACTTGGACTGATGGAAGTAGCTGATCGAGGGGCGCACGGCCAACAGCGCGTCCTCAACCTTTTTCAGGTCTTGCGGCCGCTCGCTGTGTGGGTCCAGCCCCAGTACCTTGAGTGTGATCGGCACGATTTGCGTCGGGTTGTCGAGAAACGCCACGCCGCAGGCGCTCAATTTGGCGATGTTTTCCGGGTTGAACAGCAGTTGCCAGGAGTTTGTCACCTCGGTGGTGCCAAAGATGGCCTTGATCTTTTCCACGTTGTAGCCAATACCCGTGGTCACCCACATGTAGGGGATGGCATGGCGGTTACCTGGGTCGCTGGCCTGCAGCAGCTGCATCAGTTTCGGGTCGAGGTTGCGCCAGTTCGGCAGCTTGCTGCGGTCGATTTCCTGAATGGCCCCGGCCTTGATCAACCTGGGCAAGAAGTGGTTGGACGGGCTGACCAGGTCATAACCACTGCCCCCGGTCATCAGCTTGGCTTCGGTGGTTTCGTTGCTGTCGATCAGGTCGTAGGTGGGCTGGATGCCCGTTCGGCGAGTGAACTCGGCCAAGGTGTCATCGGCAATGTAGCCGCTCCAGTTGGCGATGTTCACCGTGCCTGCAGCTTGCGCGCCAAGGCTGAACAATGCGCTCAGAACCACGGCCATGCGGGTGAATTTCATGTGCTTGCCCTCTATTGTTATCAGTGTGTGCAAGTGCCCCGCCGGGTCAACGCTCCAGCGCTGCGCGTCGGGTTTCCCAGGCCATGCGCAAAGCCGCACCAATGTCGAAAAACGGCCGCGGCGGCAGGTAGCCGGGACGCGACTGGCCAAGCACGTCGGTCAACAGCGCCGAAGGTTCGGCACAGGCCATCTCGACCAGCAGCCGCCCCCACAACGTGCCGCGCGCAACCCCCGAACCATTGCACCCCGCGACGGCATACAGCCCCTCGTCGATTTGCGCAAAACACGGCTCGCCCGAGCGGGTAGCGCTCAGGTGGCCCGTCCAGGTGTATTCCAAGTCCTGCGCGACCAGGCCAGGGAAGCGCTTCACCAGGCCCTGCAGGTGCTGCCGTTGGCGGGCCTGCAGCTGGCTGATGTTCAGGTCCCGCCGGCGGTACTCCACGGTGTTGCGAATCAGCAGGCGGCGGCCCGGCAGAAGGCGCAAGGTAGCGCCACCGGGCAAGGTCGAGAGCACGCCCCAGCGGCGTTCGCCGAACAGGCCCTGCCAGTGCGCCTCGCTTAGCGGGCGGGTAATGCTCGCGCTGAGCTCCAGTGCAAAGGTACCGCTGCGATGTACCCCGACCCTGGGCAGGAAAGCCCCGACGCAAGCCAGTACACGGCTGGCGGTAATTTCGCCGCCGTCGGTGCGCGCCTGCCAGCCCTGCCCTGCCCTGCGCAGGTCAAGCACCGCACTGTGCTCAAAAACCTCCACCCCCTGGGGCAGTGTTTCAGCCAGGCCGCGCACGTAGCTGGCCGGCTGTAGCAAGGCATTGCCACCGCTGCAATGAATGGCACGTTGATAGAACTCGCTACCAAGGCGCTGCTGCAAGGCTTCGCCTTCCACATAGCTGGCACGCGCCCCCACGGCTTCGAGCGTGTGCAGCAAGGCGTCGATCTGCTGTAGATGTGCCGGGTGGTGGACAGCGAAGTGATAGCCGCCGTCATCATACTCACAGGCGATCCCCAGCTCGGCGATACGCTGACGCACCTCGTTGCCCGCTGCCGCACCGATCCGCGAAGCCACCTCGTAGCCTGCAAAGCCAGGGCTGCCAAGCAGTTCGTTGGCGCCTGGCAGTTCATGGCTGACGGCAAAACCGGAGTTACGCGCCGAAGCACCCTGGGCAACGCGCTGGCGCTCAACAAGGATGACGCGTTGGCCGGGAAAGCGCGCGGCCAATGTATGCGCCGCCGCAAGGCCGGTAATACCGCCGCCGATAATCAGCCAGTCACAGGCCTGGCGGCCACGCTGGCGTGGATGCGGGCTGGGCTCGCCGGCCAGGGCGATCCATCCACAGCGGTTGTCGATTGCCATCAGCTCCTCCATTATCAATGCGCACGGTTTATTGGTATTAATCTGGCGCGCGCCTTCATGGCCTAATCTACGAGGGCTGAAGCCTTGTTTCTAACGTTGATTTTTCATTCAGCCATTCCCGGAACGCATGGATAAAACATTTCGCGCGCCTTCGTTGCAGGCCCTTCAGGCATTGATCCAGGTCGCCGACAGCGGCAGCTTCACCGCCGCTGCCCGGCAGTTGCACCTGACCCAGAGCGCCATCAGTCGGCAGATACAGCAACTGGAAGAGCACTACGCCGTTGCGCTGTTCGAGCGCACCAGCCGCAAGGTGGGGCTGACCAGCCATGGCCGCGATGTGTATGCCGTGGCGCGCCAGGCACTGGAGGAGCTACAGGCCCTGCAACAACGGCTGGCACCGGCACCGCTCGATCGGCCGTTCCGCATCCGTATCTTCGTGTCGTTGGCCGTGCGTTGGCTGCTGCCTCGGCTGAGCAGCTTCTATGCGCTCAACCCGGGGTTGTGCCTGTCCATCGAAACCGTCAGCGGGGACGTGGTGGAAACCAGCGGGGACTGCGACGCGTATGTGCTGTACCTGCGCGAAGGTGCAGACGAGCGCCCGCTGACGGTATTGTTCGACGAGTACCTTGTGCCGGTCTGTGCACCTTGCCTGGGCGAAGGCCAGCGACCACCCGGTTCACTGAAGGCACTGGCTGAGCATGCGCTGATCCATGGCTCGACCGGGCGCCATGAGTGGAACTTGTGGTTGCAGGCTCATCAGGGCCGCCCCGAACAGGCCTACAAGCACCTGATGTTCAACCTGGATGATCTGGCGCTGGATGCCGCAGCACGTGGCCTTGGCGTGGCCATGACCGACCAGGTGCTGGCCCATGATGCGCTGGCCCGGGGCGACTTGATCGTGCCCTTTGGCGAACCGTTGAAAACCGGTGGGGTCTACGCGCTGTGGCTTCGCGACAGCGGTGTTGCCCACCCGGCGTGCAACGCGGTGCTGCAGTGGTTCGAGACCCAACTGGAGCACACGCGCACCGCACGGTAAGGCCTGCCTCAGCGCTCCAGCGAGGCTGCGGCCTCCAGGCTCATGCCACGGGTTTCAGGCGCCAGCCACACCGACACCACCAGCCCGGCAAGCGATACCAGCGCCGCCACCAGCATGGTGTTGCCGATGCCGATGCCTTGCAGCGAGATCGGCACCAGCCAGGTACCCGCCGCCGAGCCGATGCGCGACATGGATGAGCCCATGCCCACGGCAAATGCGCGGATTTCGGTGGGGAACAGTTCGTTGGGGTAAACCAGTTCCAGCACCTGCGCGCCGCCAATGAACAGTGCATAGGCGCCGAACAGCACCAGCACCAGCACCTCCGAACCGTTGGAGAACACCCCCAGGCCCAACAGCGCCAAGGTCGACCACAAGAAGCTGTGGATGATCAACGGGCGTCGCCCAAGCGTATCGATCATGCGGGTTGCGACAACGCAGCCAACCACGAACAACAGGGTGATCAGTACCGAGCCATACGATGCCCAGTCGCCTTTGAGGTTAAGCGCCTGCAGCACCACCGGTGCAAACGAGTACACCGCAAACATCGGCACCACCGCAGCGCTCCAGAACACCGCGACGAACAGCATGCGCTTGCCGTAACCCGAGCGCAGCAGTGCTCCCAGCGAGACCTTCTGCTCCACGGCCTGCTCAGGCATGTTGGCCAGGGAGAACGACGGCCCGTACACCTGCTTGATAATGCGCTCGGCCTCGTCGAAGCGGCCCTTGCTCATCAGCCAGCGTGGCGACTCGGGGGTTCTCAGGCGGATGATGAACAGCAGCACGCCCAACACCCCGGAGCTGGCCAGCACCCAGCGCCAGGCATCGTCACCGCCGCGCGCGAGGATGAAGTTGCCCACCATGTACGACAGCGCTGCGCCGGCAAACCACAAGATGGTCAAGCCGGCCAGGCGCCGGCCACGGTGCTTTTGCGGCAGGAACTCGGTGAGCAGCGAGCCGGCCACCGGATACTCGAGCCCCACGCCAACCCCGACCAGGAAGCGCAACGCGAACAAGGCAATGCCCGACTCGACCCAAAAGGTGCCTACAGACCCCACGATGAACAGTATCGGCCCGACGAAAAACAGGCGTTTGCGCCCGATCCTGTCGGTCAGCCAGCCACCCAGGAAGCCACTGCAAAAGGTGCCGAGCATGGCCGAAGCCGCCACCAGGCCCTGCCAGAACGAGTCCAGTTTCAAGTAATCGGAAAACTGTACGATCACGACCCCGATAATACTCAGGATATAACCGTCGAGGATCCAGCCACCGCCGGCGCGCAGGGTCATTAATTGATGGAATCGGTTTAATGGTACATCTTCAATGGAAACTGTATTACTTGTCACCGCGAGAGCCCTTTATGGTCTTAATTATTGTTGGAACCTGAAGACGTTCGACTCGAACTTCATAGTGAACTTTGCGCCCTTTGCCGGCGCGCGCGCGCACCTGTCCGCTGGCGCTATCAGCCGCGTACAACGCACCGGAACGGCGTACTGTCTACTATGTGTAGACACAGGATAGGCGAGGCTTTCAGCCAGGGTCAACGCTGAAAATGGATGCAGCCCGAACATGCAGAAGCGAGTAATCAAGGCAAAATTCAGGCTGTGAAACCTGTCAAGTATCCGCCCCTGTCGAGCTGTGAAAAAATGTAAGAAATAGTAATATTTGATGGCGCAATTTGACATTCATACGGCGCTGGCAGAAGGTTCTGAAACGCGGCACAACGCTTGCCCAAGGCAAAAGAAATTTGCCCCGAAAGCGCATTTTTTTGTCGTTTAGCAGCAGGGCCATGTCGTCGCCCGGCAAGTTTCGTAATTGCCTGATTCATACTTGCCCAAAACCCATCATTTAATGCCCGATCACGACACGCGTAACGGATTTGCTGTAGGGTTATCGGCTAAGCAGAAACTGATTTTCCGGAGACAAGCATGCTTCGTATTTTTGAGCGCCGGCTCGACCCCTTCCCGCCCGACGAGGTGCCGCCACCCCCCATGGGGTTGTTGCGCTTCATGTGGGCCTGCACGCGCGGTGCTCGTGGCTACATCCTGGCGCTGGCGCTGCTCAGTGCCGGGGTGTCGATCTACGAAGCCTGGCTGTTCGCCTTCCTTGGCCAGGTGGTCGACCTGCTCTCTGCCTGGCAGGCAGGCGGCACCGTTGGCCCCGAGGAAACCCGTGTGCTATGGGGCATCGGTATCGTCCTGCTGGTCAGCGTCGGGCTGGTGGCGCTACGTACCATGGTTCAGCACCAGGTACTGGCAATCAACTTGCCGCTGCGGCTGCGCTGGGACTTTCACCGGCTGATGCTGCGCCAGAGCTTGTCGTTCTTCTCTGACGAGTTTTCTGGCCGGGTGACCACCAAGGTGATGCAGACAGCGCTGGCGGTACGCGATGTGTTGTTCACCCTGATCGAGATCCTGCCCGGCATTGGCGTGTACTTCATCGCCATCATTGCCTTGGCCGGTGGCTTTGCCCTGAAACTGATGCTGCCGTTCATTGCCTGGGTCGTGCTGTTTGGCCTGGCCATGCTGTACTTCGTACCCCGCCTGGGTAAAGTCGGGCAGGAGCAGGCCAATGCCCGCTCGTCCATGACCGGGCGGGTTTCCGACGCCTACACCAATATCACCACGGTGAAACTGTTCTCGCACTCCAACCGCGAAGCGCACTTTGCACGTGCCGCCATGGAGGACTTCAAGCAGACCGGTTTTCGCCAGATGCGCCTGGTCAGCCAGTTCGAAATCGTCAACCAGACGCTGGTGGTGGGCTTGATCATGGGGGCCGGCGGCTATGCGTTGTGGCTGTGGCACCAAGGCCAGGTCGGCACTGGCGCAGTGGCGGCGATTACCGCCATGGCCTTGCGTATCAACGGCATGTCGCACTGGATCATGTGGGAAATCACCTCGCTGTTCGAGAACATCGGCACCGTGCAGGACGGTATGGCCACCCTCACCCGCGGCCCCAAGGTAAAAGATGCGCCGGATGCTACCCAGTTGGTGACCACAGGTGGCGCGGTGACGTTCGAGAAGGTCAGCTTCAACTACAACGACGAGCGCCAGGTGCTCAACGACCTGAACCTGCACATCCGCCCCGGAGAAAAGGTCGGCCTGGTCGGCCGCTCCGGCGCCGGCAAGTCCACCCTGATCAATCTGCTGCTGCGCTTTTATGACGTGGACCGGGGTGAAATCCGCATCGACGGGCAGAACGTCGCCAAGGTCACCCAGGACAGCCTGCGCAGCGCCATCGGCATGGTCACCCAGGACACCTCACTGCTGCACCGCTCGATTCGCGACAACATTGCCTATGGTCGCCCCGATGCCACCGATGCGCAGGTTCGCGCCGCTGCGGCCAGTGCCCAGGCCGATGGTTTCATCAGCCAGCTCAGTGACCGCCAGGGCAACAGCGGTTACGACACGCTGGTGGGCGAGCGTGGTATCAAGCTGTCGGGTGGCCAGCGCCAGCGCATTGCCATTGCCCGGGTGATGCTGAAAAACGCACCGATCCTGCTGCTGGACGAAGCCACCAGTGCGCTGGATTCGGAAGTTGAAGTAGCCATTCAGGAGAGCCTGGACGAAATGATGCAGGGCAAGACCGTCATCGCCATCGCCCACCGGTTGTCGACGATCGCGGCCATGGACCGGCTGATCGTGATGGACGAAGGGCACATCATCGAGCAAGGCACCCACGCCGAGCTGCTGGCGAGGAAGGGTACCTATGCGCGGTTGTGGCAGCACCAGAGCGGCGGGTTCCTGGGTGAGGACCAAGGCGTGGCCGAGGCCATGTAGGAGCGGGTTTACCCGCGAATGCGATGGTGATTTTACCGCCGCATTCGCGGGTGAACCCGCTCCCACAAGGACAGCGACACGCTTGCGAGCTCTGTTCTCTGCGTGACAGCAACGCCGGTGCCACCCACCGCGTTGCCTGCTTCGCGCCCCCTACAACTTGCGCCCCAAAGCCTGGAAGAACAGCTCGGACTGCAACCGCTCGCTCTCGACCTGCTCCGCCACCTTCTGTGCCATGCGCGGGTCGGCCGGCTTCAGCTTCAACCCGGTCGAACGCGCCAGCACCTCTGCCTCACAGGCCCGCTCCAGGTAATAAAGGTCGTCGTAGGCATAATCGATACGCTCGGCACACACCACCACACCATGGTTGCCAAGGAACACGATGTCCGCCCCGTTCATGGCCCTGGCAATCCGCTCGCCTTCGCCGTGGTCCAGGGCAAAGCCGTTGTACTGGTCGTCGATTACCAGGCGGTTGTGAAAGCGCATGGCGTTCTGCGACAAGGTGGTGTCCAGCGCCCGAGCCTCGGTCAGGCTCAACGCCGTGGCGTGCGGCATGTGCGTGTGCAGCACGCAAGCCTTGCGCGCCACCCGGTGAATGGCGGCATGGATGAACATCGCGGTCGGTTCGATTTCATGGCGCCCGGCCAGGCGCTTGCCAACGTCGTCGACCATGACGATGTCATCGGCCTGTACCTCCTCCCACATCAGCCCCCGCGGGTTGAGCAGGAACAGATCGGGCCGGCCCGGCAAGGTGACGCTGAAATGGTTGCAGACACCTTCGGCAAGGCCATGGTGGGCGGCGGCGCGCAGGGCCAGCGCCAACTGCTCGCGCAACCGCGCCACTTGGGGTTGGTTATACAGGTCTTGTTCCAGGCTATGGACGGCTTGCATCGGTTGGTTCTCCTTATTGGCTGCTGCCGAAACGGTTGGGCACGAGTACGAACAGCACCGCGCCAAGGAACGCACAGCCCGCCACTACGTAAAGCGACAGGTCGGTGCTATGGGTCAGGTCCACGGTCCAGCCCACCAGGAACGGGCTGAAGAAACCGGCCAGGTTGCCGATCGAGTTGATCAGCGCTACGCCGGCAGCGGCATTGGCACCCAGCAGCGCGGTAGGCACGGTCCAGAAAATCGGGAAAGAGGCCATCACCCCGCAGGTCGCCAGGGTCAGCCCGAGCATGGCCAGCACGCCACTGTGGGAAAAGTGCGCGGCGATGATCAGGCCGATCATGCCGATGAACAGCGGGATCGCCAGGTGCCACTTGCGCTCGTTGCGCAGGTCGGCCGAACGCCCGACGTAGATCATCACGCCACTGGCAACCAGATATGGAATCGCGGTCAACAGGCCGACCGACTGCAGGTCAGCAAAGCCGGCGTTGCGGATGATGGTCGGCATCCAGAAGCCGAGGGCGTACTCACCCATTTCGATCAGGAAGTACACCAGGCTGAAATACCAGATCACTGGCGAGAACAGGAAGCTGCGCAACGAACTGCGTTGCGTGGAAGCCGGCCGGTGTCTGGCGTCCCTGGCCAGCGCCTCAGCGACCAGGTGCTTTTCTGCGGTGCTGAGGAAGCTCGCGTCCTGGTAGCTGTCCGGCAGGCAACGCTTGACCAGCAGGCCAACCACCACGGTGGGCATGCCATACAGCAAGAACAGCCACTGCCAGCTGGCCACCCCCATGGGGGCGTGCTGCATGGCCGACATGATCCACCCCGACAGCGGCCCGCCAATGATCCCTGACAGCGGGATCGCGGCCATGAACAGGGCAATGACCCGACCGCGCCGCTCGCTGGGGAACCAACGGGTGAAGTAGAAGATGATGCCCGGGAAGAACCCGGCTTCGGCCACGCCAATCAGAAAACGCAATACATGGAACGTGCTGGCCTGCTCGATGAACATCATGAGCGAAGTCAGGCAGCCCCAGGCCACCATGATGAAGCCGATCCAGCGCCGCGCACCGACGCGCTCCAGCATCATGTTGCTGGGCACCGCAAACACCAGGTAGCCAAGGAAGAAAATGCCCGCCCCCAGGCCGTAGGCGGTTTCAGAGATTTGCAGGTCGGCCAGCATGTCCAGCTTGGCGAAGCTGACGTTGATCCGGGCGAAGTACGCCAGCACATAGCAGACAAACAGGAACGGAATCAGCCGCAGCGACATCTTGCGGTAAATCGAATCGAGTTGATGGGCCGGCGCACGCTCTGCCCCATCAAGGATGGCCTCTTTCATGTTTTCACCTTGTATGCACGTTTGTTTTAGTTCTAGGCATTGATGAATAGGTACTGCTGTCGTTGTTGTTATGACTTGCATGCCAGGCCTGGCTGAGGTGAAACGCTAGAGCGGAAATTGGTGATTGTCAACAATCGACAATTTACTCGTTGTTTATCATGCAGTTGGCGTTTTTGTCAGGGTCATGATGGCCGCCTGGTGTACAGCCACCGGCATCGAGTGCTATATGTGGGCGCGTCGCCATCAGGACCTGTATCTATGAAATCCACCCAGCTTCGGCCGGTATCGAAGCTTTCTGCCGAACAGCAAGCCACCGAGAGCCTTCGCGAATCGATATTGTCCGGGCACTTGAAGCCCGGTGAGCGCATTACCGAAACGGCACTTGCCGATCAGCTGGGCATCGCCCGCGGTACGTTACGCACCGGCCTGAACCGCCTGGCAACGGAAGGGATCGTGGTGCAAACGCCCTATGTGGGCTGGCAGGTGGCAGAATTGACGGCCGACGATATCTGGGAGATCTGGACGCTGCGCGGCAGTCTGGAGCGGCTGGCGGCGACACTGGTGGCCAAGGCAGGCGATGCACAGGTATTGCAGGCGATCGAAGCGGCGTTCATGGCGCTGCAGAAAGCCTGCGCCAAAGGTACGCGCAAGGCCATCAACCAATGCGATTTCACCCTGCACCAGGCCATTATCGAAGGCACCGGTCACCAGCGCCTGATCCGCCAGTACGCACTGGTGCAGCAGCAGGTGCGTTGGGTGATCAACACCACCAACCTGCTGATGCACACCAGCCCCGAGACCATCCTGGAGCAGCACCAGGCGTTTGTGCAGGCGATTCTCAAGGGTGAGAGCGAGACGGCCGGTGAACTGGCCTGGCAGCACAATGCCCATGACGGCGAGCAGTTGGTACAGTGGGTGCAGGCGAATGCCTGACCGTATGGCGCCGGCTGCGCCAGTGTGCGCGGTCCTGTGGGAGCGGGTTCACCCGCGAAGCAGGTAACGCGCTACCTCAACCCAACACAGGCCGCAACAACACCTGTGCCTCATACAGTGCCGGCAAGTAGCGCAAACGTATTTCATCCAGGCTTAACCGCGAAGCACTGGTAGTGATGGTCAGCGTCGCCTTCAGCTGACCCGCCCGGTCCAGCAACGGCACACCCAGCACCCGCATGCCAATTTCATATTCCTGGTCGACGATGCAGAACCCCTGACCCTTCACCCGCTGCAACTCCCCCTCCAATTGCACCCGGTCGGTCTGCGTATAAGGCGTCAGCGCCCGCAGCGGATTACGCGCAAAGTATTCATCCCGCGCCCCCTCATCCAGCCAGGCCAGCCACACCCGCCCACCCGCCGTGCAATACATCGGCACCCGCGAGCCCGGCCTGATCGACAACGACGCCACATGGCTGTAGCGGCTGCGCACCAGGTGAATGATCTCGTCACCATCGCGGGTACCTACGGACACATGCTCCTGGGTCTGCCGCGCCACTTGCTCGATGATCGGCCGCAGCATGCGCGGCAATTGCGCCGAGTCGACATAGGCCTGGCCAAGGCGCAAGGCCTTGGGCGTCAGCCAGTACTCTCGGCTGTCCGTTTCGGCAAAGCCCTCGTGTACCAGGGTCAGCAGAAAGCGCCGCGCGGCACTGGGTGTGAGGCCGGATAACCGGGCAGCCAGCGGCACGCTCAGGCGCGGCTGCTCGGCGCTGAACAGCTGCATCAGCGCCAGGCCCTTCTGCAAGCCGGCAATCAGGTCACGGGAATGAATAGCGGGTGTGTTCATGCAGTGGGCTCGTGCGCAGGGGAACCAAAACAGCCGATTACTGCGATAACCGGATCATGAATGCGATTATCGCACTAAAAGCCCGACCCGCGCATTGTTGCTCGCCCGCGCCTGCCCCACCCTTGCCTCCACAACAACGCCAATAAGGAGGTCAGCATGATTCGTGGTTCCACTGAACTGGTCGCCATCGTCGGTTCGCCCATCGCCCAGGTGAAGTCCCCGGAAAACTTCAACACCTGGTTCGCCAACAACAACTGCAACTTCGCCATGCTGCCCATCGACCTGAACGAGGCAGCGCTGGACAGCTTTGCCAGTGCCTTGCGCGGCTGGCAGAACCTGCGCGGCTGCGTGGTCACCGTGCCGTACAAACAGGCCCTGGCCAGCCGTCTGGACGGCCTGAGCGAACGCGCAGCAGCCTTGGGCTCGGTCAATGTCATTCGCCGTGAGCGCGACGGGCGCTTGCTGGGCGACAACGTGGACGGCGCCGGCTTCCTGGGTGCCGCGCGCAAGCACGGCTTCGCGCCGATGGGCAAGCGCGCCCTGGTGATCGGTTGCGGCGGCGTCGGCAGCGCCATCGCTTATGCCCTGGGCGAAGCCGGTATCGCCAGCATCACCCTCAACGACCCCAGCACAGCGCGCATGGGCGCTGTGTGCGAGCTGCTCGGCAACGCCTTCCCCGGGCTCACGGTAGGCACGCAGTTCAGCGGCCTGGAGGACTTCGACCTGGTGGCCAACGCCTCCCCGGTCGGCATGGGCAGCAACACAGAGCTGCCCTTGTCTGCCGCCCTGCTGGCCACCTTGCAGCCCGACACCCTGGTCGCCGACGTGGTCACCTCGCCCGAAATCACGCCACTGCTGAACCGTGCCCGGCAGGTCGGCTGCACGGTACAGACCGGCCCGGAAATGGCCTTCGCCCAACTTGGCCACCTTGGCGCCTTCATGGGCGTGACGCCGCTGGAGATCTGAAGCCATGGCGACTGATGAACACACGCTACACAACTTTGACCTGGTTGTGCTGGGCAGTGGCGCGGGTGGTTTTGCCGCTGCCGCCACGGCGGCCCGCCGCGGGCTGAAAGTGCTGGTGGTGGAAAAGGCCCGTCATTTTGGCGGCACCTCGGCGATCTCCGGCGGTGCGGTGTGGCTGTATGGCACCGACCAAGCCCGCGCCGCCGGGGCCAAAGACTCCCCCGAGGCCATGCGTACCTACCTCAAGCACGTCATCGGCGACGGCTACGACCCCGCCTTGGCCGATGCCTTTATCGAACAAGGCCATCAAGCCCTGCGTTGGTTGGAGCAGAACACCGAACTGCGCTATGCCCTGCGCCCGCACTCGCCGGACTACTACCCGGACGCCCCCGGCGCTACCCAGTTTGGCCGGGCCCTGGAAATGGTCGAATACGACGGCAAGCACCTCGGCGCGCGCTTCAAGGACCTGCAGATGCCACCGCCCGGCATGCTGCTGTTCGGCGGCATGATGGTCAACCGCGTGGACATCCAGCATTTCCTCAGCATTCGCCAATCGCCCAGGTCCCTGTGGCATTGCCTGAAACTGATGGCGCGCTATGCGCGCGACCGCCTGCAGCACCCGCGTGGCACCCGGCTGACCACCGGCAACGCCTTGATCGCGCGCCTGGCCAGCAGCGCCTTCGCCCACGGCACCCAGTTGTGGTTGCGCAGCGAGGCCGTGGAACTGATCGTCGAACGCGGCGTGGTCACCGGCGTGATCGTGCAACGCGAGGGCCGCCGCGAGCGGGTAATGGCCCGCGGCGGCGTGGTGTGCGCCATGGGTGGGTTCGCTGCAGGCGCTCTGGCCGCAGACTACCGCCCGGGCCAGGGGGCGCCGCACCTGAGCATGTCACCTGCCGGCAACGACGGCGCCGCCCTGCGCCTTGGCGAGGCCGTTGCCGCCGCGGCGGGCGAAGGCCTGGCAGCCAACTTTTTCTGGGCACCGGTTTCCGAACTGCGCCATGCCAGTGGCCAGCGCGAGCGCTTTCCGCACCTGGTTACCGACCGCGCCAAACCGGGTGTCATTGCTGTAGACCCAGCCGGGCGGCGCTTCGTCAACGAGTCCGACTCGTACCACCATTTCGTGCAAACCATGTTTGCCAAGGGCATTGCCACCTGTTGGCTGGTCTGCGATGCCGAGGCGATGAACCGTTACGGCCTGGGCCTTGCGCGACCCAAGCCAGTGAACAACCAGGCGTTGATCGATGCCGGTTACCTGCACCGGGCCGCTACCGTTCAGGCTCTGGCCCAGGTCATCGGTGCCGACCCACAGGTATTGGCGCAAACCCTCGAGCAGTTCAACGCCGATGCCCGCAGCGGCACCGACCGCGCGTTTGGCAAAGGCGGCAACAGCTACAACCGCTACATGGGCGACCCGCAGCACACGCCCAACCCCTGCCTGGCGCCGCTGGCCAGCGGGCCGTTCTACGCCATCCGCATCCATACCGGCGACCTGGGTTCGGCCCGTGGCCTGGTGACCAACGCCGAGGCCAACGTGCTTGACCGTAGCGGCCAGCCCATCGCCGGCTTGTACGCGGTCGGCAACGACATGAATTCACTGATGAAGGGTACCTACCCCGGTCCCGGCATCACCCTGGGCCCTGCCCTCACCTTTGGCTGGCTCGCTGCCAACCACATCACCGCGCGCCTGCAGGCGCCGGCCACCCACATGGAGACCCCGGCATGTACTACGAACTGAGAACCTACACCCTCGACCCACTGAAAATGGCTGACTGGCTGGCCCTGTACCAGAGCCACGCACTGGAGGTGCAAAGCGAACACCTGGGCAACCTGGTGGGCTTTTTCACCAGCGAGTTCGGCGACGTCAACCAGGTGGTGCACATCTGGGGCTATGCCAGCCTCGACGAGCGCATCGCACGCCGTGCAGCCATGGCGGCCGACCCGCGCTGGGCGGAATTCTCGCGGCGCAACCGCGACTTGGGGGCGGTCGTGCGCCTGCAATCCCGGCTGCTGCGGCCGACCGGTTTTTCGCCGCTGCAGTAAGCCTTGCTTCCCCTCTCCTAACGCCCTGATGGAACACCTCCATGCAACCCCTCGAATGTGACGTACTCGTCATCGGCTCCGGCGCCTCCGGCCTGGCGGCCGCCGTTACCGCCGCACATCACGGCCTGCACGTGATCGTTGCAGAAAAAGCCAGCCAGCTGGGCGGCACCAGCGCCTGGTCGGGGGGCTGGCTGTGGATACCGCGCAACCCGCTGGCCATCGCCGAAGGCATCGTCGAAGCCGACGATGCCCCCGAGCGTTACCTGCGTGCGCAAACCCACACCCGCGCACTGGACCCGCGCCAACAGGCGTTCCTGCGTCATGGCCCGGAAATGGTGGCGTTTTTCCAACAGCACACGGCCGTGCAGTTCCAGAGCGGTAGCCGTATGCCCGACATGCGTGAGGGAGACGGCAGCGCACACGGTGGCCGGTCACTTTGCGCCCTGCCCTACGACGGGCGCTTGCTCGGCCCTTGGCTGCACAAGCTGCGCCCACCGCTGGACATCGTCAGCCTGGCCGGCATGGGCATCGCCGGTGGCGCCGACATGGCCGCGTTCTTCAACGCCACCCGCTCGCCCAAGGCGGCGCAGCATGTCGGCAAGCGCCTGCTGCGCCATGGCCGCGACCTGCTGCTGCACCGTCGCGGCCAGCAGTTGGTCAATGGCAACGCGCTGGTGGCACGCCTGCTGCGCAGTGCGCTCGATCTTGGTGTGACCTTGCTGACCGACAAACCAGCCACTCACCTGCTGGCTGAAGGGCGTGTCAATGGCGCGCAGTTTGCCGACGGCCAGGTGATCCATGCGCGCCGAGGCGTGGTGCTGGCTTGCGGCGGCTTCCCGCATGACCGCCAGCGCATCGCGCAACTGATGCCGCATGCGCCGGGGGGGGACCAGCATTACTCGGCTGCCCCCAGGGAAAACAGCGGTGACGGCCTGCGCCTGGGCGAACAGGCCGGCGGCCTGGTTGCTACGACTGCCGCCCATGCTGGCGCCTGGGCGCCGGTATCGCAGGTGCCACGCCGCGATGGTAGTGTCGGCCACTTTCCGCACTTGATCGACCGCGCCAAGCCCGGCTTTATTGCGGTACGTAGTGATGGTCGACGCTTCGTCAACGAAGCCGATTGCTATCACGATTTCATGAATGCGCTGTTTGCCACCACGCCGCCGGGTGAGCCGCCGCAAGCGTGGCTGATCTGCGACCATGTCGCGCAACGTCGCTATGGCATCGGCTGGGCCAAGCCCTTTCCCTTCCCGGCGCGCTTTTATCAACGCTGCGGCTATCTGCAGGTTGGCGCCAGCCTGGCGCAACTGGCGCAGCGTTGCGGAGTTGATGCTGCGCAGTTGCAACGCACGGTGGACGGCTTCAACCAACAGGCGAGACAGGGTGAAGACCCCGACTTCCAGCGTGGCGCATCGGCTTACAACCGGGCGCAGGGCGACCCGATGCAGGCGCCCAATCCATCATTGCGGCCACTGCTGAACGGGCCGTTTTACGCGGTCAAGCTGTTGCCCGGCAGCCTGGGTACCTTTGCCGGCCTGGCAACAGACCCTACGGCCCGCGTGCTGGACCACGCGGCGCAGCCGATTCCCGGGCTGTATGCGGTGGGCAACGACATGCACAGCGTGATGGGCGGGCACTATCCGAGTGGTGGTATTACCTTGGGGCCGGGGATGACATTCGGGTACCTGGCTGGCAGGGCGTTGAGTGGGTTGTAGGCTGCATGTTTCATAACGACTGTTCATCCGATAGCACCACCTGCATGCCATTGACTGGCTGTTGCAACAAGCCTCGCGGCAAGCGGAAGTCTTTGAAGGGTTGCTGGGTAATGGGATTGAAGGCCTTTTCTGCATTCAGCCGATAGCGCATCACACCATCGCCGGCCCTGAAGCTCAGGTCCACACTGGTCGCTGTGCGGCCATTGAGCGAGCCACGGCTGAGCAAGCGGAACATCGACCACGGGCCCCGGTACTCCAGGCTGCTGCTGTTGCCGTTCTGCCTCAGCAGCGTCAGGTTGCTACGCACGTGCTGCCCCAGCGTGTTGGGCCAGACAATGCCAATGATCTGCCTCGGGCCGTGGGTGTACGAAATCAACTGGCCGTCGAGGTCCAGCAGGCTGGTACGTTGATTGGCGCTCAGCCCCAAGGGTTCGATGCTGAACTGCACGCTGAGGTTACCGCGCTGATCAAAGAAGGTTTCACGGATGCGGTCTGCCAGTTCCAGCTGCTCGATCACATCGCTGCGGATCAGCGACTGCCCTTTCTGACCGGCCTGCAGCGCTTCGAGGTTGTCCTTCAGGAAGACCTTAAGGTACTGGTCGTGAAACTGCTGTAGTCGGCCCTTTGGTCCGAAGAACGCCTCAAAGTCGTCCAGAGACGCATCAGGTGCTCTCACCACAAAGGGATAACGACCTGCCAGACGCTGCTGGAAGTAACTGTAAACTTCAGCATCCCAGCGACGCTCCAGTTCGCGCAGGGCTTCGACGTTCATTACTTTTGCCGTTTGATCGGCCACTTTCCTGACGTGGTGGTTGATCGGCTCTGGCAAGCCGTTGGCCACCCGCTGCAAAGTGCCAATTGGATCCTGGCCCGTCATCGAGAAACGTTGATGCACAGCCTGGAGTGCCGCTTTGCCTCTGTCCGGGCTGTCCTGCACCGCCTTGGCGTAATCATGAACAGCGGCGATGGCGCCAAGGGTTTCATCGTAGTAGCTGGGCTTCTCCCCGGTTGCCCGCAGCATGGCGCTCAGCCCTGCAAAGGCACGCTGAATGGCCCACGCCTGTTGTTGCTCGGGCTTATCGGTTGTCGGTCGCAGCACTTCAGACGCCTCGGGGGCATCAACATCCACAGCAGATGACAGCGAAGTGTTTTCCTTCACGGTATCCAGCAGCCGATGCAAGGGGGCCGCAGGCCCGGTGAACTGCTGCAGGACCGCAACGCCATGATCAAGATCGCGGAAATCCGCCACCGAAAAAGCATTCAGGGCACGCCGCCAACTGTCGATGAAATCGGCGCTGTACAAATTACGCAACCGTTCGCTCAGCGCCACGCGGTCGGCATCCGAGTAATCCAGCTGGCCGCGCTCTCCCAACGCCCACTCATCAACCATCGCCAGTTCGGCGAACCGCTGGCTATGGGGTTCGAAGTACTCCTTGAAGCCCTTGGCCGTAAGCATTGGCGCCAACAATACGCCTTCAACCTGCCTGGCACCGGCAGATGATTGATACACCACATCGAAGGCCGGCCCGACCTGATGACGCAGGTCCAGGCCTGTATGCAACTGCTTTGCGGCCTGCTGTTTGAGGCTCGCATAAACCCGTTCTGGCAGCGGTAGCTTGCGCAAAATCTGCTGCACTTCAGCGATACGCTGGTTGTACTGTGGCAGTTCGGTGTCGGCATACGCCAACCGAACATCCAAAAAAATTTACTACCAACGATTGAGCAAATTATTCGTTTTTGACTGGAACAATACCGGTGGAGGCATCTTCAAACGTACTGAATTCGGAGGTTCATCCTTCAGCACCAGTTACGCCCTCGCCTTCGCCCCGCGCCGAGCTGACGGCACCCTCCACCAGAAAGACTGCCTGTGGGTCGACAGCAACGAACCCACCGAGCCCGGCGTCAAACACGTTGCCGAAGTCTGGGAGTACCTCCGCCATTTCATGGATCACGGCCCGGACAAACTCCCACCGCCCGGCGAACCCAACTGGTGGCACCGGCCTCTGCATGCCATCTGCCTGACCCCGGCAGAAGCCTGGCACCACTACGCCCCCTGGCGCACCGGCGAGCCGGTGATGCGGGCGGTCATGGCGTTGGTCCACAGGTGCGGGCTGTAGCCGATCCACACTTCACTGGCGGTATCGGGGCAGGTGTCGGCCCACACCCAACCCATGGTGCCGCTGGACAGGTAACGGTCCCGCAGGTGGTAGTCCTCCAGCCCGCGGTAGAGCAACTCTTTATAACGGCCCGCGCCGACGTATTCGTGAATGACCAGCCGTTCGCCCAGCGCGCCTTTCATGAACACATAGACATAGCCCAGGCGCAGCGCGCGCAGGGTGTAGGCGGAATGTTGCAGCGCCCCGAAGCGCTGTTCGAGGTTGAAACCTGAATCGGCATAGCGGCAGGCGGGCATGTCGCCGGTGCGCGGCACGATGGCGTAGCGCACTGGCAAGATGGGGATGCGTGCGCTGCAGGCGGGGCCGGAGGTGGCGCTGCTGACGGGGGCATCTGTCATGGCCGCTTCCTTTTGACTGTACCTGCTGGTGCTTCCTCAAACGCTTCCGGGGGAGGTGGAGCTGCGCGGACATTGAAGAGCTTGCAGACGAAGTACCAGGCGATGGCGACCGTGATGTTGTAGGGAAACAGCACGGCCCAGAACGGCAGCTGCCAGTTCTTCTTGCCCTGCATTTCACCCGGTTCGCCCGCCCTGCGCAAGCGGCACATGCGCCAGCTCGACATGGCCGAGCTGATCGCCGGCAACCAGGCCCCCTCAACCCAGGCCCATGTGCTGCCGGTCAGTGCCCTGCAAACCTGGGTCGAAGACTACAAACCCACCGACCGGCGCATGCCCCTGACCTGGAGCAGCGACCCGATCCACGAAACCTTGCCCATCGGCAACCTCGTCGCCGTCAGCCGCCACTACCCCTACACCCAGCCGAAGGTACCGGTCGTGGTGGCGCTCGCCGACGCCGAGGGCATGGCCCTGGACCTGAGCCTGACGGTGTCGGCTTACCAGCATCAACTGCGCGACCTGATACCCGCCGAGCAGCTGGAACACCTGAAGCCCGCACAACCGCCTGAACAGGAACGCGTGCCGGCGTGCTTCAAGCTGGACGCCGAACAGCTGAGCGTGCAAAGCCGCGACTTCCACCATCGCAACCTGGTGGCCATGCTGCTGAACAAGACCCTGGAAAGCCTGTACCCGGCCGATGCGCCTGCCGTGGAGCTGGCCGAGTTCCGGCTCGGCATCGAGCGCCGCGGCCCCGCCCTGTCGCCGTCCGAGTCACGCTTCCAGGCCCTCACCCACGAAGACTACTCCCCCCACGGCGCGCGCCTGGCACAGCGCCTGGACCTCGCCAAGTACCAGCGTTTCAACAGTGAACGCGATGTACTGGAACGGCGGATCATCGCGTTGCGCAACCAGGCCCTGCAAGCCAGCAACGACCATGACGCCTGGCTCGGGACCGCCGAACCCCAGCATGTCGATAACTACTACAGCCTCGCGGCGGCGCTGTCCTGTTACGACCGAAACGAAATTGCTTCGGCTCGCGGGCTGGAGATCTCACTGGCACTGCTGATTCAGCCGATGGGCCAGCCGACGCCCGGCACCGAAGAACAGGATCAGCGGTTCAAGCGCCTCGAACAGTGGCTGGATCAGCACGACAGCCCGCTGTACACCGCCCTGGCGCCGTTCAACCCGTTCAAGGACAAGGCCGATGCGATCGGCAGCCTGTTCGGCGCCAGCGACAACGTGATCGAAGGGTTGGCCGGCCGCTTTCCGGCCATGGCCGGCATTACCGACCTCACCGCCCAGACAGTAAACACCGTGGTGCTCAAGCGCCTGCGCGGGCAGACGAGGTGGGATGCCAGTCATGGCCTGCGTCAGCAGGTGTTGCTGGCCGCGCGTGAGGGCAATGCCGAGAAAGCCCTCGGGTTGCTGGCCGCGCGCTACCGCATCACCGGCCAGGCCATCGCGGAGAACCCCTTCAGCGAGGAGGTACACAAGTACTTGAAGAGCGGCATGGCGCAGGTTGAGGAGATGAAGCAAATCCGCCTTTCCGGTAGCCGGACAGTGTCGATCGAACTGACCACTACCGCACGGGTGAAACCCAACTTCCTCGGGTTGCTTACCACGGGGGTAGGTGGTGGTCTGAACGCGGGCATGCTGTGGTTCAACGTGATCTCGCTCAAGGCGGCTTACAACAGCCTGCAGAAGAGCGATGCACCGGAATACACGATGGGGTTTGCTTCATCGATTTTTGGGGTGATTGGTGCAGCATCGGCAACACTGGTAAGCGTCCGCGCAACGCAAAAATCCGTGGTGCTGAGGTTGAGTTCAACAGCGCCGGGGATGGCCTTTGGCAATGGGGTTGTCAAGTTCTTGAGCAGTAATCTTTACGCGCGATTAGCAGGATATCCGGCAATTGCATTTAGCCTATTTTCAGATTTCGTCAAATCGTGGCGCCAGAGCGAGAGCGGAAACCAAGCTGCCGCCTTATACACGGTGACGGGCGGCCTTACCATGGCTGTTGGTTCTGCTGTCGTCCTTGAGGCTGGACTTGCAGTTGCAGGCGCAACCTCGCTAGTGCCCTTTGCCGGATGGGCTGCAGCAGCACTTGTTCTTGTAGGGGTCGCAATCATTGCAGGCGGACTCTACCTACATGCAAAAGCCCATGAACACCTGCACAGCCCAATTGAGCTCTGGGCAGCACGCAGCATCTTTGGCAATCGCAATAACGATGGCGAGATCCACCCAGGTATCACCTTGGATCATGAAAAAAAGCTACCGCTATTCCCTTCGCTGCACGCGGAAATCAAAGCTTGGCACAACGAGTATTACGGGCCAAAGCTGCTATCAGCCGAACAGGCCCTCACACTTGGCGTAGCTAAAGCCGATACCCGATGGCATCAGAATAATCACTGGGCTCCGCCAAACTGGACAGCCATCACCCACAACGAAGTAGCAACGTCCCGACCAACCGTTGAGTTCACGGTACTTCTACCAGGGTTTGTAATTGGAGCAAGTCAGTGGTCTGGAAGTTTGAGCACCTTCCGTGATGACCAAGGACTGGATGTATTCCCCATCGCTCCAACCGGAAAAATGGTGGGTGCCGGATTAGTTCTGCACTTCGAGAACACGCTATCCCACCAAAACCATGTCTCACTACATCTAGCCTACAGTGCCAACCAAGGGCTAGAAGAAGACAATGAAATCCACTCATTTTTTCGTCTTGAGCGTTGATTATGACAACTATTTGGCTATTCAATACAGCATCCTGTCCAGGTCATAAACCGGCTATTGGCGGACAACTATTAGACGTATCCAACAATACCCTGTGCCTGCGAAACCCTTGGGTATCAGATTCCGTTTTCATGGGAAAGCTATACTGCGCACTGACAATCGTATTAATGATTGGCTTTTACCCTGTTCTATTGACCGAAAAAGCTTGGCATCCATCTACCTTTAACCCTGCCTTGATCACCGCAACAGCGCTTGGACCGTTCATCTTCACTCCATTCCTGATTTATCGAATATATTTTATTAAACGGTTATCTAGCCTATGCCTGAACCGGTTAACAAAAAAAATCTACTACCAATGTTTAAGCAAGACATTAGTCTTTGACTGGAACAATACCGGCGGAGGCATCTTCAAACGCACTGAATTCGGAGGCTCATCATTTAGCACTAGCTACGCCCTCGCCTTCGCACCACGCCGTGAAGATGGCAGCCTCCACCAGAAAGACTGCCTTTGGGTCGACAGCAACGAACCTACCGAGCCCGGCGTCAAACACGTCGCCGAGGTCTGGGAATACCTCCGGCATTTCATGGATCACGGCCCGGACAAACTCCCGCCGCCCGGCGAACCCAACTGGTGGCACCGGCCACTTCACGCCATCTGCCTGACCCCAGCTGAAGCCTGGCGCCATTACGCCCCCTGGCGTACCGGCGAACCCGGTGAAATGCAGGGCAAGAAGAACTGGCAGCTGCCGTTCTGGGCTGTGCTGTTCCCATACAACATTACGGTCGCCATCTGTTGGTACGGCATCTGCCGGCTCTTTAACGTCCGAGCAGCCCTGCCGCCTCCAGAAGCGTTTGAGGATACCTCAGCACACTCACTCAAAAGAAAGTAGCCATTATATAGGCCTCTATCGGCAACGTCAGATCAAATTCAATAATTCAAGTCACTTTTCCTTTTGAGCGTTAACCATGTCAACCATCTGGCTATTCAATACAACTTCAAGCTCAGGGCATAAACCGGCCATTAGCGGGCAATTGGCACAAGTATCTGAAAGCACCTTATGTCTGCGGAACCCATGGGTAACCGACTCGGTATTCATGGGAAAGCTGTACTGCGCGATGACGATCGCCTTATTGACATTCACATACCCCCAACTTTCTCCACACATTCTGGACATATACAATGAAGACATTCTATTAATGCTACTATTTTTAATATCACCCTTTGTATTCACACCCTTCCTAGCGTACCGAATATATTTCATAAAAGGCTTATCAAGCATCTGCCTCAACCGAACATCCAAAAAAATTTATTACCAACGTTTGAGCAAGACATTCGTCTTTGACTGGAACAATACAGGCGGGGGCATCTTCAAACGCACCGAATTCGGCGGCTCATCATTCAGCACCAGCTACGCCCTCGCCTTCGCCCCGCGCCGAGCTGACGGCACCCTCCACCAGAAAGACTGCCTTTGGGTCGACAGCAACGAACCCACCGAGTCCGGCGTCAAACACGTCGCCGAAGTCTGGGAGTACCTCCGGCATTTCATGGATCACGGCCCGGACAAACTCCCGCCGCCCGGCGAACCCAACTGGTGGCACAGGCCACTGCATGCCATCTGCCTGACCCCGGCAGAAGCCTGGCGCCACTATGCCCCCTGGCGCACCGGCGAACCCGGTGAAATGCAGGGCAAGAAGAACTGGCAACTGCCGTTCTGGGCCGTGCTGTTCCCGTACAACCTCACCCTCGCCATCTGTTGGTACGGAGTCTGCCGACTGTTCAACATTCGCCCGGCCTCGCCCCCGCCAGCAGCCTTCGAAGTGGCACCTGTTCAACCAGGCAAAAGGAAGCGCAAATGAAACCCATCGTACTTGTAGGCCATCGTCACAGCTGCCCGATCCATGGAGAGGGGACCGTTGAAACCGGGGCGAGTACAACATTCGTGGGTGGCAGGGCCGTTGCGCGTGTGGGCGACCGCATCAGTTGCGGCGCCGTCATCGAAACAGGCGCCGCCGGCACAATCATCGAGGGCCAAGCCGCAGCACGGGAGGGAGACACCACCAACCACGGAGGAACACTGATTGAAGGCGAACCTGGCTGGCTTGTAAATTAACAACCCATCTCGGCCACGCGGCCAAGGACAGTTAAGCGCAAGCATAAAAACAAGAAGGACACCTTTATTTCAAGCTTTGTCCGCTAGCGATTTGGGTCGTATCGCGGTCCGAATCGCGAACCAGTTTTCACCGGTACGACGTCCAAAGAAACTTACTGAAATCAATGAAACAAACAGTGTAGGAAATTTCCCACACAAACAACTTAAACCCAAACAACCCGACACGCGACCAAGCCATCAGGCTCAACCCATAAAAATCTATCAAATTGTTTCTCCACTTGATTTACCACGCTGTGGGCGCTAACACTGATCTCACCAAGCAACGGAGAAAACCCATGTCCCGTCTAGCCGAATATCGCGCCCTCGAATGGCTGCTCGCCAGCAAAAAAACTGAACTCCATTTCATTAAAATCGACCCCCGCCTAAAGCGCGAACTCGAATTTGAAAGCAAACTCCACGACTTGCTTGCCGAATACCAACTCAGCCGCTGGTATGTATTGAGCATGCTCGAACGCGAAATCCAGACGGCGCTCGACGCTATCGATCAGCAGCAACGCCCGCTCGCTGCGCCCCCTCGTTATAGAACGCGACAAAGCAAATACTATAAAAACCCGCACACGGGTGAAGTCGTAGAAGCCAAAAGCACCCTGCACAAAACCGTCCGCGCGTGGATCGGGCAATATGGCCGCACCGAGGTCGAAAGCTGGGCAACGGCGTGGTCTGTCTATACCAGCAAGCCCGATCTGTAGACAGCCCATACCTTGCGCGGAATAGCGCCCACCTGTGCTTCCCGTACCCCATCAACCAGCAACCAGGCTCAATGCCTTCTACCCTTGATAGACGTGAATCCCCGCCGCGCCCACAGACCACCGCAACCGTTCGATAACCGAACAGTTGCCCGTCTCTTGAATTGACGCTGCCGCCTTCACTGCTCACCATGCACCGGCCTTGCGTGCCCCCCTGCCTGGGACCCGGTCACGTACCGTTGCACCGCAGCTGAATACAATTTCAAGAAACGAGCAGTTTATGAACCACTCCAAGATCACCCCCGCCGCTACCCGGATGCCTCAGGGTACGATCGGCGACAAGCTTCGCGGCGCCTTTGGCGTCGGCAAGACCCGTTGGGGCATGCTGGCCCTGGTGTTCTTCGCCACCACCCTGAACTACATCGACCGCGCCGCCCTTGGCATCATGCAACCCGTGCTGGCCAAGGAAATGAGCTGGACGGCGATGGACTACGCCAACATCAACTTCTGGTTCCAGGTCGGCTATGCAATCGGCTTCCTGCTGCAAGGCAGGCTGATCGACAAGGTCGGGGTCAAGCGCGCGTTCTTCTTCGCCGTACTGTTGTGGAGCCTGGCCACCGGTGCCCATGGCCTGGCCACTTCGGCCGCCGGTTTCATGGTCTGCCGCTTCATCCTCGGCCTGACCGAGGCCGCCAACTACCCGGCGTGCGTGAAGACCGTGCGCCTGTGGTTCCCGGCCGGTGAGCGGGCCATTGCCACCGGGCTGTTCAATGCCGGCACCAACGTCGGCGCCATGGTCACCCCGGCATTGTTGCCGCTGATTCTGGCGGTGTGGGGCTGGCAGGCCGCGTTCATTGCCATGGGCAGCCTGGGCCTGGTGTGGGTGGTGCTGTGGCTGCTGAAGTACTACAACCCTGAAGACCACCCCAGCGTACGCCAGAGCGAGGTGCAGTACATCCAGCAGGATGACGAGCCCGAGCCGACCCGTGTGCCGTTCAGCCGTATCCTGCGTTTGCGTGGCACCTGGGCGTTTGCGGTGGCCTATGCGATTACCGCGCCGGTGTTCTGGTTCTACCTGTACTGGCTGCCGCCGTTCCTCAACCAGCAATACAGCCTGGGCATCAACGTGACCCAGATGGGTATCCCGCTGATCATCATCTGGCTGACGGCGGACTTTGGCAGCATCGGTGGCGGCATCCTGTCGTCGTGGCTGATTGGCCGTGGCGTGCGCGCCACGACGGCGCGGCTGGTGTCGATGCTGATCTTCGCCTGCACCATGGTCAGCGTGGTCTTTGCCGCCAACGCCAGTGGCCTGTGGGTCGCGGTGGCGGCCATCTCGCTGGCGGTGGGTGCGCACCAGGCGTGGACGGCGAATATCTGGAGCCTGGTGATGGACTACACGCCCAAGCATCTGGTGAGCACGGTGTTCGGCTTCGGCAGCATGTGTGCGGCGATTGGCGGGATGTTCATGACGCAGATTGTCGGCAGCGTGCTGACCGCGACCAACAACAACTATGCCGTGTTGTTCACCATGATCCCGGCCATGTACTTCCTGGCGCTGGTATGGATGTACTTCATGGCACCGCGCAAGGTTGAAAGCGCCTGAGGGCGCTAGCCAGTTACCTCTACGGGGCCCTTGCGGGCCCTTTTTTTGGGCTGTAGATCAATGCAGCAACACAGCACACTGTAGGAGCGGGGGGGGGGGGGGGGGGGGGGGGGGGGGGGGGGGGGGGGG
>NZ_JACVZC010000052.1 GCF_016658545.1 Pseudomonas sp. S37
CTGGGGCTGCTGCGCAGCCCAATCGCGACACAAGGCCGCTCCCACAATGGAATGCGATCTTCTGTGGGAGCGGCCTTGTGTCGCGATTGGGCCGCAAAGCGGCCCCAGGAATCATTGCGCCTCTGAACGCTGCACCGGCGCCGGGTTTTCCACCGGCTCCAGCGGCGGATGCTCCTGCGCCGCCTGCATCAGGTCTTCCGTTACCCGCAACTCGGCGCCGGTCGGCGAGAAGGTGGTCGAAGCGGCGAACGGGGCCGGGTGCTCTGCCGCCGGGCGCTTGCCGCGGCGCCACATGAAGAAGCACACCATGGCCAGGTTGACCACGGCAAAGGCCCAGAACAACCCAGCCTCGCCAAATTCGGTCATCATCGGCGAAATGGCCAGCGGTGCCATGGCCGAACCCAGCGAGTTGATCAGCAGCAGGCCCTGGATCATCGGCACCAGCGCATCGGAAGGCGCGCGGTCGGCCGCATGGCTGACCGCTACCGGGTACAGGGTGAACACGCCACCCCCGAGCAGGAACAGCATGGCCGGCAGCAGGAACGAGTCCGACGGCAGGAACACGGTAACCAGCGACAGCACCACGCACAGCGCAGCCAGGGCAATCAGTACATCCTGGCGGTCCTTGCGGTCGGACCAGCGCCCGACCGGGTATTGCAGCAGCATGGCGCCGAGGATCACCCAGGCCATCATGTTGCCGACTTCGCCTACCGCCAGGCCAATGCGCTGCAGGTACAACGGCAGCAGGGCATAGATGCCGGCAATTGCCACGCCCGAGCCGAAGCAGCCAACCAGGCCCGAGGGTGCCACCCCCAGCAGCTGGCGGGGTTTGAGGGGTTCGACCTGATCAAGCAGTGGCGACACCCGTGGCAGGATCACGATGGGCAGCACCGACAGTGCTGCCAGCACGCCGGCCAGCATGAACGGTGCCGTGTCGCCCAACTGGGTGATTTCGCCGAGGCCGGCCTGGGCGATGACCCCGGCGCCATAGAAGGCGATCATGTACAGCGCCAGCAGGCGGCCGCGGATTTTTGCATCACCGGCCAGCAGCAGCCAGCTTTCGATCACCAGAAACACGCCCACCGCGGCCCAGCCGTTGATCAGGCGCAGCACCGACCACCAGGTCACGTCGTAGAACAGCCCCTGCAACAGGATGGTCACGGCGATCAGCGAGGCAAAGCTGGTGTAGGCGCGGATGTGGCCGATGCGCAGGATCAGCCGGTCGTTGAAGATGGCACCGAGGGTCAGGCCGATGAAATAGGTCGACGAGACGATACCGATGGTGGTGGCAGACTCACCGGCAGCGCCCAGGCGCAGGGTGGTCAGGGAAGACATGAAGCCGTTGCCCAGGGCGATGATGAACAGCCCGAGCAGGGGCGCCAGCGCCATGGCCAGCAAACGCGGAGACATACGTACCTCTAGTTGGATGAGCGGAATGAGCGCCTTCTCGGACGCGCACACCGGCTCGACCCGACAAGGGGCGAGTGGTCATACGGATGCGACCTGGGCAAGACTCAACCGCTGGACCCTTTGGGAAATGGGCCGGGCGGGGAGGGTTGAGCCTATTTCACATGTGCGTTCATGTGTTCAGGCACGGACTCTGTCATTGCTGCCGGTTGCCACCGTTCAAGGCGACGGGCGAAAAGGAAGCGCGATTCTACGGGGTTGCGTGGATTTGCCCAAGGGGCTTGGGTGTGCGACGAGACGCCGCAGTCTGGGGGCGACATGCAGGTGTCTTGGGCAGACATCTTGGGGCCGCAAAGCAGCCCCGGCCATCGTGCAGACTGCGGCATAATGCAGGCCCAACACCAAGGAAGGCCTCCATGTTCGCGTCGCTGTTCGCAGTCCTGGCCCCGGTTTTCATCGTCGCCGGCATCGGCTATGCCTGGGCCCGCAAAGGCCTGGATTACCCCACCGATTTCATCGCCCGGGTAGTGATGACTGTCGGCACCCCGTCGTTGGTCCTGTCTACCCTCAGCCGTACCGAACTGGACCCGAACGCCTTCACCAGCATGGCCATCGCCTGTTTGCTGTGCACCTTGGGCATGGCCCTGGCCGGTTTGCTGGTATGTCGCGCCTCGGGCATGCACTGGCGGGTGTTGCTGCCGGCGTTCATGTTCCCCAACACCGGCAACATGGGCCTGCCGATCAGCCTGTACGCCTTCGGTGAGCACGGCCTGGCGCTGGCGGTGGCGTTTTTCCTGACCCTGTCGATCGTGCAGTTCACCCTCGGCATGGCCATCTCCGGCACGGCGGCCTCGTTCAAGGCGTTGCTGCACAACCCCATCGTGATCAGCCTGGCCGGCGCCATGCCGATCATTTTCCTGGACTTCGAACTACCGCGCTGGCTGGCCAACACTGCAGACTTGCTGGGCGGCATGACCATCCCGCTGATGCTGCTGACCTTGGGCGTGTCGCTGGCGCGCATTCGCCTGCGCCATGTTGGCAGCGGCATGTTGCTGGGCGGCTTGCGCATTGGCCTGGGTGCTGGCGTGGGGTGGGCGGTGGGTGCGGCGCTGGGCATGGACAGCCTGGAGCGCGCAGTGCTGGTGGTGCAGTCGGCGATGCCGGTGGCGGTTTTCAACTACCTGATGGCAGTGCGGGCCAACCGTGAGCCGGAGCAGGTGGCGAACCTTGTGATGTGTTCGACCGTGCTGTCGTTCGCCTGGTTGCCGGTGGTGCTGGCCTGGTGGATGTAAGCCTGTACCGCCGCGAAGAGGCCAGCAGCAACACCATCAATCTTGACGACGGGTATCGATACTGACCACCACCGACATCCCCGGCCGCAAGCGCTTGGCCTCTGGCTGGCCGGCATCCACGGTGATGCGCACCGGTATCCGCTGGGCAATCTTGACGAAGTTGCCGGTGGCGTTGTCCGCCTGCAACAAGGCGAATTCCGAACCGGTGGCCGGCGAAATCTGTTGTACATGGCCCTGTAGCTTCAGGTGGTTCAGCGCATCCACGGTAAAGCTCACGGGTTGGCCGATGCGCACATCGGCCATCTGCGTTTCCTTCATGTTGGCAATCACCCACAGGGTGTCGGGCACCAGGGCCATCAACTGCGCGCCGGAATTGACATAGGCACCCAGGCGCGTGCCGATCTGCCCAAGCTGGCCATCGCGCGGGGCGGTGACGCGGGTGTTGTCGAGGTCGATACGGGCCAGCTCCACGGCCGCCTTGGCGTTCTCCACCGAGGCCTCCAGTGCGGCCCGGTTGACCACCACGGTTTCACGGTCCTGGCGGGCGATTTCCAGTGCTGCCCTGGCCTGGGCCAGGTTGGCGATGGCGGCGGCGTCGCTGGCGCGGGCCAGGTCCAGTTCGCGGCGTGATACCGAGCCATCGGCCACCAGTGCCTGATTGCGGCCAAGGTCGGCTTTGGCCTTGGCTGCCTGCGCCTGGGCATCGCCGATGGCTGCCTGGCGCTGGGCAATGGTGGCTTCGGCACTGTTGCGCTGCTGCAGGTTGTTGGCCAGGGCTGCCTGTTGTTGCTGCAGCTGGGCAATGGCCTGGGCCAGGCGCTGCTTGTAGATGCGGTCGTCCAGTTGCACCAGCAGGTCGCCCGCCTTGACGAACTGGAAGTCGTGCACCGGTACATCGACGATGTAACCACTGAGTTGCGGGCCGATGATGGTCACCTGGCCGCGGACCAGGGCATTTTCAGTGCTTTCGATGGCACTGCTGAATGGCGGCAGGCGCCAGGCATACAGCACCAGCAGGATACCGGCCAGGGCCACGGCGGCGAAGCTGACCGTGGACAGGATGCGCACCCGCCGCGTGCGAACCGGGCTGGTCGGTTCGCTGGGTGGTGTGGCGCCTTCCGGGGTTTCGGCAATGGCGGTGGTGGTCGTGGTACGGGTGTCGTCGGTCATCGGGTGGGCGCGCCGGGGGTGGAGTCAGTTAAGGTGGCCTGGCGTTTCGCGTACCAGAGCCAGCTGCTACGGATACAGATCCAGACCATGGTCAGGACGGCGATGCTGCCGATCAGCACGAACACATCGTTGTAGGCCATGATATTGGCTTCGCGGGTGGCGGCGCTGGCCAGCAGGCGCATGCCGGCTTCACTGCGCAGGGCCGGGTCGGCAAGCAGGCCGCCGTAACCGGCCCCGCCGCTTTGCACGCGGGCATTGACCAGGGGCTCGAGGTAACTGAGGCGGTCCATCAGGTGGCTGGAGTGAAACTTCTCCCGCCAGGTCTGGAAGGTGCCCAGCAGCGCGGCGCCAATCAGGCCGCCGAGGTTGTTGCAGATGCCGAACAGCACCGAAAAGCTCACCAGGTTGCGCGGGTTGGCGCGCACGTGGCTGATGCCCAAGGCCATCGACGGGCCAAGGAAGAACGTGCTGCCAAAGGCCAGCAGAAACTGGCTGAAGTACATCTGTGCCGGGCGCGTGAGGTTGCTGGAGCTGCTGTCCATGAACGCACCGGCGGCCATGGCCAGCAATGAGACGAACAGCGGAATCACCAGATGGTTGGGGTTGATGGTCAGGGCACTGCTGGCCAAACCCGCCACCGCGCCCAGCAACATGATCCCGTACAGCGTGCGCATCTGCTCGCTGCCCATGTTCAGCGCTTGCAGGAAACCGACTGCGCCGGTGGACTGCTCCGAGGTGACCATGCGGATCAGTATCACGCACAAGGCCAGGCGAATGATGGCGCCGCTGCCCAGCCAATGGGTCATCAGCAACGGGTTGCGGCGGTTGTGTTCGATGGCCAGGCCGCTGAAGACCAGCGCGATCGAGGCCGCCAGCGCCATGCCGATCCACGGCGCCTCCAGCCACCAGTCAATGCGCCCCAGCGACAGCACGGCGCAGAGCAGGGCGGTACCGCTGGCCATCAGCGTGAAGGTCAGGAAGTCCAGTGGCTCGAAGGTTTTGAAACGGTCGCCGGGCGGTAGCTTGAGCATCAGCACACACCCCAGCGCCGCCAGTGCCAGGCCCAGCTCGAACAGGTACAGCCCCCGCCATTCGGCGATCTGCAGCAGGTCTTCGGAAAAGATCCGCGCCAGCGGCAATGCCAGCTGCGAGGCACCCAGGCCAAGCACCATGGCCTTCAACCGCCATTGCGCCGGGAAGGCCTGGATCATGTAGTACAGCCCCAGCGAGCTGAGCGCCGCGCCGACCATGCCGTGGGCCGCGCGCACGGCGATGGCCGAGTTGAGGTCGTTGACCAGCAGGTGGGCGAAGGTGACCAGGGCATAAAGCACCAGGAACACCTCGGTGAATGCCCGCAGGCCGAACTGTTGGCGGAATTTTACCAGTAGCAGGTTGATGGACACGTTGGTCATCACATACGCGGCCGGTAGCCAGGCCATTTCCGCCGTGGTCGCGCCCAGTGCGCCCTGCAGGAACACCAGGTTGGCGGTGACCAGTGCGTTGCCCAGGCCACCGGTAATCGCCACCAGCAGGCCGACCACGCCGTAGGCCAGGCGTTTGCCTGGCGAATGCAGGGGCGTGGAAGGAGAGCCCGGCAGGCTGGGCTTTTCGTGGGGGAGCCACTGGCGGGGGGCGTATTTGTCCATGGGCAGACTGTACTTGA
Organism: Pseudomonas sp. S37; assembly: GCF_016658545.1. Lineage (GTDB taxonomy): Bacteria > Pseudomonadota > Gammaproteobacteria > Pseudomonadales > Pseudomonadaceae > Aquipseudomonas. The sequence continues at coordinate 5,533 of NZ_JACVZC010000052.1, forward strand.
GCGGCAGTGGCAAAGAAAACAGTCTAAAGCCTGTGCCGGCCTCTTCGCGGGTAAACCCGCTCCCACAGAGGTCTGCACAAGCCTTGAGGGTGGCATCAATCCTGTGGGAGCGGGTTCACCCGCGAAGAGGCCGTTGCAGGTTGAAAATGTCGGCGTCCAGGCTCAGAAATCTACACTGGCCGACAACCGCAACACTCGCGGTGTCCCCTGGGTCAGGTAATTGTTCGAGGTCGAAGCCGACGCCCAGTACGCCTTGTTCGCCACGTTCTCGACACTGGCCCGCAACGTCACCTGCTTGTCATCGACCTTGAAGCTGTAGCGCCCACCCAGGTCGACCCGGGTCCAGGCCGGAATGCTCAGGCTGTTGGCCGTATTCACATACTGGCCACCGGTGCGCAGCACGCGTGCACTAAGCGCCGCACCTTGAATGCCGGGTACATCCCAGTCCGCACCCAGGTTGTACTGGAAGCGTGGCACCCCAGGCGCACGGTTGCCGTCGTTGCTGCCGTTGGCGGTGTTCTTCAACTCAGTGTGCATGAACACCGCGCCTGTCAGCAGGCGCAAACCCGCCACCGGCTCGCCGAACAGATTCAGCTCGACGCCTTTGTTGATCTGCTCGCCATCCATGCTGAAGGTGTCTTTTTCGGCGCCCGGGGCGCGGAAGGTGGTGCTGCTGGGCTGTTCGATGCGGTATACGCCGAGGGTGGCGCCAAAGGTGTTCCAGTCCAGTTTGACACCCGCTTCCAACTGCTTGCTGCGCTTGGGCGGGAACACTTCATTGGCGTTGCTCACGCTCGACGGTGCGGTCGGCCCCTGGGCCAGGCCTTCGATGCGGTTTGCATAGAACGACACGTGCTCCCAAGGCTTTAACACCAGGCCGTACACGGGCGTTGTCACCGACTCCTCGTAATTGGCGTTGCGCGCCCCCGAGGCGGTGGCCCACCCATCCACCTCGATCGTTTGCCTGCGCACACCCACGGTCAGCAACAGGCGATCATCGAACAGGCCCAGGGTATCGGACACCGCCGCGCTCTTGACCCGGTTCTTGCCAACGATGCGTGGGTCGTGCAGGTCGCTGCCGGTGTAGGTATTGGTTGGCCGCGGCACCTTGACCGGGTGGTAGAGGTTGCTGTCAAAACGGTTGGCGGAGGTGATTGCGGCGTAAGCCGAGCGCTGCTCGCCCCACATGCCAGAAAGGCCGAAGTTGACCCGGTGGCTGACCGGCCCCGTGGCGAAGCGGCCATTGAGCCCGGCCATGGCGCTCTTGTTGTCCTCATCGTGCGGCGGGTACAGGTAACCGCCGCGTGCCGTGCCGTCTTCATCACTGACATAAAGCGATGAGTACTCGCCGTTTTCGCGGGTGTGCTTGGCCCCGGCGCCAGCGTACAACATCCAGTTGTCGTTGAGGTCGTACTCGCCGTTGACCATGCCATAGGTGTCCTCGAGCTGCGACCAGGTCCAGTCCTGGGAATAGTTGTCGCGTGCCGAGGGGGCATGAGGCACTTTGGTGCCGGTCGGGTAGATCACCGCACGGCCCTGGTTGATGCGCTCCTTCTGGTAGCCAAGGTCGGTGGACAGGCGCAGGCGCTCGCCGCGGTAGTCCAGGGCCACGGCCACCAGGGTGGAATGCTGCGCCTCTTCATGCACACCGGTACCGCCGTCGTGCTGGGCCAGGTTGATGCGTGCGCCGAAACGGTTGTCCTCGCCGAAGCGCTTGCCCAGGTCGAGGTGGCCACCGACGTTGGCACCGGTGGCGTAGTCAAGGGTGACATGGCGAGTCGGGGTGTCTTCGGCGCGCTTGGGCACCAGGTTGACCGCACCGCCAATGCCGCTGCCCTGGGGGGCGACGCCGTTGAGGAAGGCATTGGGCCCCTTGAACACTTCGACCCGCTCCAGGGCTTCGGTGGTGATGATTTGCCGTGGCAGCACGCCGTACAGGCCGTTGTAGCTGATGTCATCGCTGTTAAGCGGCAGGCCACGGATGGTGAATACCTGCGAGAAGTTGCCGAAGCCCGCCGACTGGCGGACGGCAGCGTCGTTGAGCAGGACATCGCCCAGCGTGCGCGCCTGTTGGTCGGCAATGGTCTTGGCGGTGAAGCTGGTGACACTGAACGGCACGTCGCTGATTGCCTGGTCACCGAGTACGCCGAGACGCGCGCTGCGGGCTACCTGGCCGCCTTGCCAGGTGTCGCTGCTGGCGGCAAGGTCGCTGTTGATGGTGGTCGCGCCCAGCTCAAGGGCATTGCCCACGTCGACCGTGGGCACCAGGGTGTAGCCGCCGCTGTCGGTAGTGATCAGGCTGTAGCCGCTGCCGGCCAGCAGGTGGGTGAAGCCTTCCGGCACGCTGTAGCTACCCTCCAGGCCCTGGCTTTGCACGCCCTTGAGCAGGGCCGGGTCGAACGACAGTGGCACCCCGGCACTGGCGGCAAAGCGCGCCAGCACGTCGGCCAGCGGGCCGGCTGCCAGGTGATAGGTGCGCGGGGTGGCGTCGGCGGCCATCGCCATGGGGGCCAGGGCGGCCATGGCGATGGCAAGGCTCAAGGCCTTGAGGGGCAAACGGGGCATGGTGCGAGGGTCCTGTAGGTGCAGAAAATGACGGTTCTGCACTCATCACCGGACGACGCAGGAAAAGGTATCACTCAAGTTGTCGCGTTCCCTTGTAGGAGCGGCCTTGTGTCGCGATGGGCTGCAGAGCAGCCCCGACATTCTTGTGACAAGACACAGAATTTGGGACCGCTTCGCGCTCCATCGCGACACAAGGCCGCTCCTACAGGGGCCGCGTCAGCCCAACGGTTCCACAGTCACCCAATAACGTGTCAGGCCCTGGATGGTCACTGGCAGGGTGTCGCCCAGCAACCGCAGGCTGGCATCGGTGTCAGCCAGCGGGAAGGCGCCGGACACTTTCAGCTCGCTGACTGCCGGGTGGCAACGCAGCACGCCGGGGCGGTAGCGGCCCAGTTCCTGCAGCAGGTCGGCCAGGCGCGAGTCCCGCGCCAGCAGCATGCCGTTTTCCCAAGCCAGGTCGCCAACGTCCAGGGGCGAGGCGGGCAGCACCCGGTCGGCATCGAAGGCGCTGCGTTCGCCAGCCCTGAGCAACAGGCTGCCGGCGGCATGCAACGGGCGGGTATCGACGGCACCTTCAAGCACGGCCACTCGCGTCAGCGCCCCCTCGATACGCACGCTGAAGCGCGTACCCCGTGCAGTCGCCTGGCCATGCAGGGTGCGCACCAGCAGGGGGCGCGCCGGGGTGGCAGGGTCCTTGGCGCTGGTGAGCAGGATTTCACCGGCCAACAGGTCGATGCGGCGCTCTCGGGCGTCGAAGCTGATATTGATGGATGTATCGGTATTCAGCAGTAGCTGGCTACCGTCGGCCAGCGTCAATGGGCGTTGCTCGCCGACAGCCGTGCGCGCATCGGCCGTCCATTGCTGCCATGGTGTTTCGCGCCAGGCCAGCCAGGCCGTCGGCGCCGCCAGCAACCACAAGCCCAGGCGCTGCAGGGCCTGGCGGCGGCTGACCGCGCCGTTGCGGCTGAGGCGGCGCAGGGTTTCGCCGGTAACCGGTGCCGGCAGGCGGCTGAAGTCGCCGAGCACGGCTTGGGCACGTTGCCAGGCCTGAGCGTGCTCGGTGCTGCGCTGGCACCAGGCCTGTACCGCACGGTGGTCAGCCTCGGTGGCGGTGCCCGATTGCAACTCCACCAGCCAGTCGGCTGCCTCGCCGAGAATCAAGGGGTCGATACGCTGCACCATCAGTCGATGCTCAGGCAGGCGAGGAACGCCGTACGCATGTCACGTTTGATGGTGATCAGCGAAACCTGCAGTTGCTCGGCAATTTGTGCGTAGGTCAGCCCGTCCAGTTGCGACAGCAGGAACACCTGGCGCACCCGTGCCGGCATCTCGCGCAGCATGGCGTCGATACGGTAGAGGGTTTCGAGGATCAGCCAGCGGGTTTCTGGCGAGGGCGCTTCGGGTTCCGGCAAGTGGGCGATGGCTTCCAGGTAGGCGCGTTCGACATCCTGCCGGCGCCAGCGGTCGACCACCAGGCCCTTGGCAATGTGGGTCAGCAAGGCCCGGGGTTCGCTGCCGAAATAGCTGTTGCCTTGGCGGCTGAGCAGGCGCACGAAGGTGTCATGGGCCAGGTCGGCGGCATCGCAGGCATTGCCCAGCTTGCGCCCCAGCCAGCCCTGCAGCCAGCTGTGGTGCTCGGTGTACAGCGTCTGGACCTGCAGGTTGAGGGTAGGGTCGGCGGGCGGCATGGGCGGGCGCGAGGTTCCGGGAAAGAGGTGCAATTAGGAATTGATCGCATTCTATGCGCCGGGCTGCGGAGCTGGCAATGCGCAATCTTGTGTTGCCTGTGCGGGCCTCTTCGCGGGTAAACCCGCTCCTACAAGGTCACGCAGATTGTTGTGGGGGCGGGTTTACCCGCGAATAGGCCCGCACAGACGCTACAAGGCTTTGCCCAAAAACGCCGCTGTGCGGCTTGCCTTGCACCCCGCCACCTCCTGCGGCGTACCACTGACCACCACCTTGCCCCCGGCATCCCCAGCCCCCGGCCCGATGTCGATCACCCAGTCACTCTGCGCCACCACGCGCATGTCATGCTCGACCACCACCACGCTGTGCCCAGCCTCGACCAGGCGGTTCAACTGCACCAGCAGCCGGTCGATGTCCTGCGGGTGCAGGCCATTGGTAGGCTCATCCAGCACATACAGCGTGGCCCCACGAGCCATGCGTTGCAGTTCGGTGGCAAGTTTGATGCGCTGCGCCTCGCCACCGGACAGTTCGGTGGCCGGCTGGCCCAGGCGCAGGTAACCCAGGCCGATATCCTGCAGCACTTGCAGGCAACGGCGCGCCGGGGGCTGTTCGGCAAATACTGCCAGGGCCTGGTCGACGGTCAACTGCAGCACTTGCGCGATGTTCATGCCCTGCCAGCTCACCGCCAGGGTTTCGGGGTTGTAGCGGGCACCCTGGCAGGTCGGGCAGGGCGCGTAGACGCTGGGCATGAACAGCAACTCGACGCTGACGAAACCTTCGCCCTCGCAGTTGGCGCAGCGGCCCTTGGCCACGTTGAACGAGAAGCGCCCGGCATCGAAGCCTTGCGCCTTGGCCTGTTCGGTGGCGGCAAACAGCTTGCGCACGTGGTCGAACAAACCGGTGTAGGTGGCCAGGTTGGAGCGCGGCGTGCGGCCGATCGGTTTCTGGTCCACCTGCACCAGGCGTTTGATGGCGGCAAGGCCGGCGCTGACATGGCCGCTGCTGGCCTGTTCCGATTGGTCTTCCAGGCTCTGCTCTTCGGGTTCGCTACGTTGTTCGGCATAGCCCAGATGCGCGCCCACCAGCTCCAGCAGGGCCTGGCTGACCAGGCTCGACTTGCCCGAGCCGGAAATACCGGTGACCGCAGTGAAGCAGCCCAGCGGAAAGGCGGCGCTGAGGTTATCGAGGTTGTTGCGGCTGACACCCTCAAGCTTCAGCCAGTCACGGGGCTGGCGTGGCGCCTTCGTTGCCTGGTCGGGGGCGCTGAACAGATAGGTGCGGGTAGAAGACTGCTCGACATCAGCCAGGCCCGCCGGCGGCCCGCTGTAAAGGATGGTGCCGCCATGCTCACCAGCCGCCGGCCCGACATCCACCAGCCAGTCGGCGCGGCGCATGGTGTCCAGGTCGTGCTCCACCACGTACACCGAGTTGCCCGCGTGCTTCAGGCGTTGCAGGGCTTCGAACAGGGCTTCGCTGTCGGCCGGGTGCAAGCCGGCCGAGGGTTCGTCGAGCACGTAGATTACGCCGAACAGCTGCGAGTTCAACTGGGTGGCCAGGCGCAGGCGTTGCAGTTCGCCGGAAGACAAAGTCGGGGTGCTGCGCTCCAGGGCCAGGTAACCGAGGCCGAGGTCGAGCAACGTATCGATGCGCTCCAGCAGTTCGTTGGCGATGCGTTGCGCCGCCAGGCGCTTTTCCAGGGTCAGGTCATCCTGCTGTTGCGAAAGGTAATCCGCTTTCGCCACGTTGCGGAACACCTCGGCTAGCGCCTGCAACGACAGTTGCGACAGTTGGGCAATATCCAGGCCGGCAAAGGTCACATTCAGCGCCTCGCGCTTCAGGCGCTTGCCCTGGCACAGCGGGCAGGGGCTGGGGCGCATGTACTGGGCTACGCGCTTGCGCATCTGCGCGCTCTGCGAGTGCATGAAGGTATGCAGCACGTAACGCCGGGCGCCCATGAACGTGCCCTGGTAGCTGGGTTCCTGCTTGCGCTTGAGTGCTTCGCGGGTTTGCGCCGGCGTCAGGCCGGCATACACCGGGGCGGTGGGCGTTTCTTCGGTGAACAGGATCCAGTCGCGCTGCGCCTGAGGCAGGTCACGCCAGGGAATGTCGACGTCATAGCCCAGCGTGACCAGGATATCGCGCTGGTTCTGCCCCTGCCAGGCCATCGGCCATGCCGCCACCGCGCGCTCGCGGATGGTCAGCGACGGGTCGGGGACCATGGTCGCTTCCGTCACTTCATAGACCCGCCCCATGCCGTGGCATTCCGGGCAGGCCCCTTGAGGCGTGTTCGGCGAAAAGTCCTCGGCGTACAGCATCGCTTGCCCGGCAGGGTAGTGGCCGGCACGCGAATAGAGCATACGGATCGAGCTGGACAAGGTGGTCACGCTGCCCACCGAGGAGCGCGCGCTCGGTGTACCTCGTTGTTGCTGCAGCGCAACCGCAGGCGGCAGGCCCTCGATGGCGTCCACATCCGGCACGCCGACCTGGTCGATCAGGCGCCGGGCATAGGGCGCCACTGACTCGAAGTAGCGGCGCTGGGCTTCGGCATAAATCGTGGAAAAGGCCAGCGAGGACTTGCCCGAGCCGGACACGCCGGTAAACACCACCAGTGCATCACGGGGGATATCGACGTCGATGTTCTTCAGGTTGTGCTCGCGTGCGCCACGGACGCGGACGAAGCCGTCTGGAGTGGTTGGGCGTGAAGGCATGCTGCAATCCTTGGCTGGGGGAGGTGGTGAAGGTAACAGCAAAGTGCGGTGGGGGCGCCAGGGTATGGCTTGGTTTTTGTTGGCGCCCGGGAGATCGAGCGCCGCCCGCGCGGCGCTTCGCGGGGCAAGCCCGCTCCCACATTTGTTTAGGGCCAATTATTCCTATGCCAAAGGCGCGCGACCGCTTTGTTTGTATGACTTGATATTCAGCCATGCGCCAAGGGGGCGCGCGAACTTGCAACAGGAGTGACTGGCCCGAAACAAATGTGGGAGCGGGCTTGCCCCGCGAAGCGCCGCGCGGGCGGCGCTCGATCTCCCAGGCGGCGAAGAATCCAAGCCCAGCGCCAACCACAAACTGGTTCCACCCTACGGAACCACATTCAATTGTGCTCCCGTGCCACTCGCGTAAATCTGTCACCCAGCACGACCTGCCTCACCCGTCGTGACCTCAAGGCAAACAACAAGACCGGGAAACCACCCGCGCGAGGAGACTCTACATGTCCCGACATCAGCACATCCTGGCCTGGCTGAACGATGTGGCCAGCGACCTGCACGCAATCCGTCATGATATTCACGCTCACCCGGAGCTGGGCTTCGAAGAAAGCCGCACCTCGGCCCTGGTGGCCCGGTTGCTTGAAGCGTGGGGCTACGAGGTGCACACTGGCATCGGCAAGACCGGTGTGGTCGGAGTGCTGCGCAACGGCAGCAGCCAGCGCCGCCTGGGCCTGCGCGCCGACATGGACGCGCTGCCCATTCACGAAGCCACCGGCGCGGCCTACAGCAGCCAGCACCAGGGCTGCATGCACGCCTGCGGCCATGACGGGCATACCACCATGTTGCTGGGCGCCGCCCGTTACCTGGCGGCAACCCGGCAGTTCGATGGCATGCTGACGCTGATCTTCCAACCAGCCGAGGAGGGCCAGGGCGGTGCCGAGGCCATGCTGGCCGACGGCCTGCTGGAGCGCTTCCCTTGCGATGCGCTGTTTGGCATGCACAACATGCCGGGGTTGCCGGCCGGGCACCTGGGCTTTCGCGAGGGGCCGATGATGGCCTCGCAAGACCTGCTCACCGTCACGCTCGACGGGGTCGGTGGGCACGGCTCGATGCCACACTTGACCGTGGACCCGCTGGTGGCGGCGGCCAGTGTGGTGATGGCGCTGCAAACCGTGGTGGCGCGCAATATCGATGCGCAGGAAGCGGCGGTGGTCACGGTCGGTGCCTTACAAGCCGGCGAAGCCGCCAACGTGATCCCGCAACAGGCGTTGCTGCGCCTGAGCCTGCGTGCGCTAAATGCCGAGGTACGCGCTCAGACCCTTGAACGGGTGCGGGCGATCATCGTCAGCCAGGCCGAAAGCTTCGGCTGCCGCGCCAGCATCGAGCACCGCCCGGCCTACCCGGTGCTGGTCAACCATGCCGCGGAAAACGCCTTTGCCACCCAAGTCGGGGTCGAGCTGCTCGGCGCCGACGCAGTGGATGCCAACACCCGCAAGCTGATGGGCAGCGAAGACTTCGCCTGGATGCTGCAACGTTGCCCGGGTGCCTACCTGTTCATCGGCAACGGCGTTTCGCGGCCGATGGTGCACAACCCCGCCTATGACTTCAACGACGACATCCTGCTGACCGGCGCCGCCTACTGGGGCGCGCTGGCAGAGCGCTGGCTCGCGCCCGCCTGACCTGCCTTTTTGACGACTGCCGCTGGAACCCGGGCGCGACCGCGCGTGGGCGATCACCCAATCCTTGTGTGGAGTGTTCCCAATGCAGACTTCGAGTACTGGCGTGTCGCGTACCCGGCAAGTGGTGGCTGCCGTTATCGGCAACGCCCTGGAGTGGTATGACTTTATCGTGTACGGCTTTCTGGCCAGCATCATCGCCCGGCAATTCTTCCCGTCCGACGACGAATACGCCTCGCTGCTGATGGCCCTGGCCACCTTTGGCGTCGGCTTTTTCATGCGCCCGGTGGGCGGTGTGTTGCTGGGCATGTATTCCGATCGCAAGGGCCGCAAGGCGGCAATGCAGCTGATCATCCGCCTGATGACCGTGTCGATTGCCATGATCGCCTTTGCCCCGGACTACCTGGCCATTGGCATGGCCGCGCCGATGCTGATCGTGGTGGCGCGCATGCTGCAGGGCTTTGCCACCGGCGGCGAGTACGCCAGCGCCACGGCCTTCCTGGTGGAGAGCGCGCCGGCCCACCGCAAGGGCTTGTACGGTTCGTGGCAACTGGTGGGGCAATGCCTGGCGGTGTTTTCTGGTGCGGCCATGGTGGCGCTGGTTACCCACCTGTGCTCGCCTGCGGCGCTGGACACCTGGGGCTGGCGTATCCCGTTCGTACTGGGCCTGCTGATCGGCCCGGTGGGACTGTGGATTCGCAAGCACATGGAAGAACCCGAGGAGTTTGTCGAAGCACGCCGCCAGGCCAAAGGCCCGTCGCCGAGCCTGCTGCAGGTACTGCGTGAACACCGGCGCAGCCTGCTGGTGTCGATGGGCCTGGCCTGTGGCGCAACGGTTTCGTTCTACGTGGTGCTGGTGAACATGCCGACCTTTGCCCACAAAAGCCTTGGCCTGCCGCTGGACCAGGTGCTGCTGGTGCAGATGCTTGCAGTGGGGTTGATGACCCTCGTGATTCCTTTGGCCGGGGCGTTGTCTGACCGGCTGGGGCGGCGCCCGGTGCTGATGGCTTTCACCCTGGCGTTCTTTGTGATGGTTTACCCGCTGTATGTGTGGGTGGCCGCTGCGCCCTCACTGGAACGCCTGCTGGTCATGCAACTGCTGCTGTGCACGGCCATTGGCGGCTTCTTCGGCCCGGCACCTACCGCCCTGGCCGAGCAGTTCCCGGTCGAGGTACGTTCCACCGGTGTTTCGGTGGCCTACAACGTGGCGGTGATGGTGTTCGGCGGCTTCGCCCCGTTGATCGTGACCTGGCTGACCAAGGTGCTCGGCACCCCGGTGGCGCCCTCGTTCTACGTGTTGTTCGCCTGCCTGCTGACGCTGTTGGGTACCTATTGCCTGAAAGAAGCACCCCGGGCGGGCAAGCCTGCCGCCTTCAACCTTGGAGTAAAACCGTGAAGCCGCTAGCCATCGACCCCATCGTGGCCCTCGACGCCGAGGCATTGTCCCAGGCCATCCATGCCCGCCAGCTGTCCTGCAGGGAGGTGATGCAGGCCTACCTGGCGCACATCGAGCGCTGTAACCCGCAGGTCAATGCCCTGGTGTCGCTGCGCCCGGCCGACGTGATGCTGGCCGAAGCCGACGAGCGCGACCGCGAACTGGCCCGGGGCCATTCGCGTGGCTGGATGCATGGCATGCCCCAGGCGATCAAGGACCTGGCCGCCACTGCCGGGCTGCGCACCACAATGGGCTCGCCACTGTTTGCCGAGCAAGTTCCCGCGCACGACGCGATCAGCGTGGCGCGGGTACGGGCGAGCGGGGCGCTGATCGTCGGCAAGAGCAATGTGCCTGAGTTCGGCCTGGGTTCGCAGACCTACAACAGCCTGTTCGGCACTACCACCAACGCTTATGACACAACGCGAGTGGCGGGAGGCAGCAGCGGTGGGGCGGCAGCGGCGCTGGCGATGCGTTTGCTGCCGGTGGCCGACGGCAGCGACATGATGGGCTCGCTGCGCAACCCGGCGGCGTTCAACAATGTGTACGGCTTGCGCCCGTCGCAGGGCCGCGTGCCACATGGTCCGGCGCCAGAGCTGTTCGTGCAGCAGCTGGCCACCGAGGGGCCAATGGGCCGCAGTGTCACCGATGTGGCGCGGTTGCTGTCGATCCAGGCCGGCGTTGACGCGCGGGTGCCCTTGTCTATCAGCGAAGGGCGGCGCGATTTTGCCGCCGGGTTGCAACGTGACTTGCGCGGCGTACGGGTCGGCTGGCTGGGTGACTACAACGGCTATCTGCCGATGGACGATGGAGTGATGAGCCTGTGCGAGGCGGCGCTGGCCGACTTCGCCGAACTAGGCTGCCGGGTCGAGGCGTGCCAGCCGGCATTCGACCTGGCGCGCCTGTGGCAATGCTGGCTGACGCATCGCCACTTCCTGGTGCACGGCAACCTTGGCGCGGCCTATGCCGACCCAGGCAAACGAGCATTGCTCAAGCCCGAGGCGCAGTGGGAAGTAGAAGGTGGCTTGCAGCTCGGCGCGGCCGCGCTGTACCAGGCTTCGCTGGACCGCAGTGACTGGTACCGCGCCTTGGCCAGCCTGTTCGAACGTTACGATTTCCTGCTGTTGCCGTCGGCCCAGGTGTTCCCTTTCGATGCACAGCAGGCCTGGCCGAAGGTGGTCGGGGGCCGGGCGATGGACACCTACCACCGCTGGATGGAGGTGGTAGTCGGGCCGACCCTGGCGGGCTTGCCCAGCATCAGCGTGCCGGTAGGTTTCAACGCTGCCGGGTTGCCCATGGGCCTGCAGATCATAGGCCCGGCCCAGGCTGACCATGCCGTGTTGCAGCTGGCCTATGCGCATGAACAGCTCACCCGCTGGGTGCAGCGTTGTCCGCCGGCCAGCCTGCAGGCGCCATAAGGCGCTGGCCAGGCGCGGTTCTTGCTGGCTATGCTGACCATCCCGCTACAAGGAGGTCATAACCATGGGCATCACGGCAGACAGTGGCGGCGTGCGTTCGGTGGAGCGGGCGCTGGCCATCGTCGACCTGCTGGGCGAACACCAGGCACTGGGCCTGGAAGAACTGCATTACCTGACAGCGTTGCCCAAGGCCACGGTGTCGCGCATGCTCGCCACCCTGCAGGAGCAGGGCTGGGTGTACCGCGGTCTGAGCGACCGGCGCTACCGGTTGTGTGCGCGGCGCCTGTATGGTGACCGCCACTTGCGCTTCAAGCGCCGCCTGGTGGAAAGCGCCGCACCGATGCTGCTGGAGCTGAGCGAACGCACCGGCTTGGTGGTGGATTTGTCTTGTTTCGATGGCCAGCGGCTGGAAGTGATGGAAAGCGCCATTCCGCAGATCCTGCGCAAGCGCTACCCGCATACCTGTCAGATCGTCGGGCATCATGCCAGCCTGTTCCATTCGGCCATGGGCCGGGCGTGCCTGGGTGAGTTGGCGGTGGACGAGGTGCAGCGCCTGGCCAGTCATGAGCGGGTGGGTGATGACACGTTGCTGCGCGATATCGAGGAAGAAGCGCACAAGGGCTTTGGCCAGCGCACCGAAGGGCATTGGGAGTACCCGGTACGCCTGCCACACCTGATCCGCGCCATTGCCTTGCCGGTGCATGCCGAGGGGCGACTTGCCGGGAGCATTGCCTTGCACTGGCCGCTGGACCAGGCGCCGGTTGAGCGGGTGCTGAACCTGCACCTGAGCAGCCTGGCAAACACCGTGGGCGAGGTGCAGCGGGCGTTGGGCTGAGTCAGCCTGTGCTGGCCTCTTCGCGGGTGAACCCGCTCCCACAGGGTGAGTGCATTGCCTGAAATCTGTACCGTACCTGTGGGAGCGGGTTCACCCGCGAATAGGCCAGCACAGGCCAGCACAATGCTTTAAAGGTGTCATTGCCCCTCCCGAAACCCACTAGGGCTCACCCCCGCCTGCTTGCGAAAGAACCGGCTGAAATACCCCACATCGACAAACCCCAGCTCATGGGCAATCTCTTTCACACTCAGGCTCGAATGCCCAAGCATGCGTTTGGCCTCCAGCACCAGCCGGGCATTGATCACGTTCATCGGCGTCATGCCCAGGTGTTCCTGGCACAGCCGCCCCAGCGTCGTCAGGGTCATGCCCAGTTCGGCGGCATACTCCGCCAGTGGCCAGTGCACGCGGTAGTGCATGTCGACCAGCTCACGAAATGTGGTCAGCTGCTGGCTGCGCCTCGACACCGGCCGCGCTTCAGCCTGGGGCAACCGCGGTTCATGGCGCAGCACCTGGATCACCAGCGTCAGCAACAGCGCCATGCTGCTGGCCACATGCTCGCGGGCGCGGTTGTGGTACTCCTCACGCAGGGCACGGCACAGCGGCAGCAACGGGTCTTCGTCGGCTGGCCATTGTGGCAGGGCGATCACCTGCGGCCTGCGCAACTGCATCAACAGGCCGGGGGCCAGCACCTGGGCAATGCTCTCCAGCGGGTGCTGGGCCGCCGTGATGACCTGGCCCTCGACCTGCCCGGCCCAATGAAAACCATGCACCACCTGGGCCGGCACATACACCACACAGGGCGCCTGCACCTGCAGCCGTTCGCTGTCGAACAGCACCTCGCCGCCACCGCTTTGCAGGTACAGCAACTGCAGCAGGCCTTCGTGGCGGTGCGCGGCAATCTCCCAGTTGTACGCGCCAGAGCGCTTGGAGATCTGCTCCACATGCAAGGCTGCGTGCCATACCGGCTGCGCGGTTTCACCGTACAGGGCGTAATTGGGGATCTTGTTCATGTTGTTGTAATTGTTCTGTTCGCTACCGGGCTACTGTGCCACAGCTGCAAGCCGGCATGAGGGCGCGGGGGAAAAATTGACGGGAATGTGGGGCGGGTTGCAGGTTTTGTCCATTCTGCCGGCGTGCCCGTCGGCCCTAGGCTGTGGCCCAGAACAAGCGACATTCTGGAGAGCAGCATGCACAACAACAAGATCCCCTCTCAGTGGCTGGGCCTGGATTCGGCCGTATGCGTGGTGACCGGCGCGGCCGGTGGCATTGGCGCGGCGCTGGCTGTCGCCCTGGTCGAGCAGCAGGCCCATGTGGTGCTGCTGGACCGCGACCTGGACAAATGCCGCGAACTGGCGGCTACCCTCGGTGAACACAGTGCCGGCGAAGTCAGCGCCCTGGCTTGCGACATAGCCGACCCGGCCAGCGTGGAGCAAGCCGCAGCCCAGGTACAGGCGCTGCACGGGCGCTGCGATGTGCTGGTCAACAATGCCAGCGTGCTGCGCCCCGGCGCCTTGGATACGCTGAGCCTGGAGCTATGGAACCAGGTACTGGCGGTGAACCTCAGCGGCTATCTGCTGTGTGCCCAGGCCTTCGGCCGTTCGATGCTGGCCCGCGGCCAGGGGCGCATGGTGCACGTGGCCTCGATTGCCGCACATTACCCGCAACCCAACAGCGGTGCCTACAGCGCGGCCAAGGCGGGGGTCAGCATGTTGTCGCGGCAGATTGCCGTGGAGTGGGGGCCACGCGGTGTGCGCAGCAATGCGGTGTGCCCGGGCTTGATCCGCACGCCGTTGTCGGCGGCGTTCTATGCCGACCCCGAGGTGGAACGGCGGCGTAGCGCCATGACCGCCAACCAGCGCATCGGTGAGCCGCAGGACATTGCCGAGGCTGTGCTGTTTCTGGCCAGCCGCCGCGCCGACTACATCAACGGCGCCGAGCTGACGGTGGATGGCGGGCTGGAGAGCATGCCCATGGCACTCATACCACGCCCGGGTTTCGAGGGGGCCGGCCAATGAATACGCGCAATTGCGACGTGCTGGTGATTGGCGCCGGTGCTGGCGGCCTGGCGACAGCGATCACGGCAAAAAAGCTTGGCCTGGAGGTAGTCGTCATCGAAAAGGACGACTGCTTCGGCGGCACCACGGCGTTTTCCGGCGGGGTGCTGTGGGTACCAGGCAACAAACACGGCAGTAACGACAGCCATGCTGCGGCCATGACCTACCTGCGTAACGAGGCCGGTGCCTGCTTCGATGCAGCGGGCGTCGAGGCATTCTTGCGGTACGCGCCACAGATGGTCGAGTTTTTCGAGCGCGAGACAGCGGTGAAGTTCGTGCCCACGCTGTACCCCGACTACCATCCGCACATCGACGGTGGCGTTGACGTTGGCCGTTCGATCCTGGCAGCGCCTTACGACATTCGCGGCCTGGGCGCGGATATGGCACGCCTGCGCCCGCCGCTGAAAACCATCACCTTCATCGGCATGATGTTCAATTCATCGAATGCCGACCTCAAGCATTTCTTCAATGCTACCCGTTCGCTGACCTCGTTCATTTACGTGGCCAAGCGCCTGATGACCCATTTGAAGGAGCTGGCGTTGTACCGGCGCGGCACCCAGGTGACCAGCGGCAATGCCCTGGCGGCGCGGCTGGTGCGCTCGGCGCTGGACCTGGGTATACCCATCCTTACCGGTACGCCGGCGCGGCAGTTGCTGCACGAAGGTGGGCGGGTAGTGGGCGCACTGGCCGGGCAGGCCGACAGCGAACTGCACATCCAGGCCCGGCGTGGGGTGGTGCTGGCCTGTGGCGGTTTCTCTCATGACCTGCAACGGCTGCGCCAGGCCTACCCGCATGTGCGGCGTGGCGGCGAGCACTTTTCGCCGGTGCCGGCGGGCAATACCGGTGATGGCGCGCGCATGGCCGAGGCGTTGGGGGCCAAGGTGGATATCCGCCTGCAGGCCGCCGCCGCGTGGATGCCGGTGTCGAAGGTGCCGGTGGCTGGCGCACGCTTCATCGCCTTTCCGCATTTGCTTGACCGTTACAAACCAGGCGTGATCGGTGTACTGCGTTCGGGCCGACGCTTCACCAATGAGTCGAATTCCTACCATGACGTGGGTGCGGCGCTGATCGAGGCCTGTGCCGGGCAGGCGGAAACCGCCATGTGGCTGGTGTGCGACCGCCGCACCCTGGCCAAGTACGGCCTGGGCTTTGCAAAGCCTGCGCCGATGCCACTGGGGCCATTGCTGCGTAACGGCTACCTGCTCAAGGGCCAGACCCTGGCAGAGTTGGCCGCCAGGGCCGGGATCGATGCGCAAGGGCTGGAGCAGGCCGTACGCGAGTACAACCTGGGTGCGGTGCAGGGCGAGGACCGCCAGTTCGGCCGTGGCAGCACCAGCTTCAACCGCTACCTGGCCGACCCGCAGCAGCGGCCCAACCCCTGTGTGGCGCCTGTGGGCGAGGGGCCGTACTTTGCCGTGAAGGTGATCATGGGCGACCTGGGCACGTTCGACGGGCTGCGTACCAGCGTGGTTGGCGAAGTGCTGGCAGCTGACGGCCAGGCCATCGACGGCCTGTATGCGGTGGGCAACGACCGCGCCAGCATCATGGGTGGCAACTACCCCGGTGCCGGCATCACCCTGGGGCCGATCATGACCTTCGGCTACATCACCGGCCGCCACCTCGCCGGTGTCGAGCAAGGGCTGGCAACAGCAGGCAATGCACGGGAGGTGGCGTGATGGACAAGCCCGTGGTCGATCACCGTATCTACACCATCCGCCCGCGCTGCATGGCGGCGTTTCTCGAAGCCTTCGACCAGTTGGCGATGCCGATCCTGCTGCGCCACCTTGGCGCGCCACTGGCCTTCTACACCAGCAGCATCGGGCCGCTGAACCAGGTGGTGCACCTGTGGGGCTATGACAGCCTCGATGACTTCGAAAAGCGCAGTGCGGCGCGGGACGCCGACCCGGACTTTGCCGCGTACCTGCATGCCACCCGCGACCTGGTGGTGGCGCAGGAAACGCGGATCATAAGGCCCGTGCACTTACCCAGCCTGGCTTGAGGCGCGGTCTTTGTAGGAGATCGCCCAGCCCTTTGGGCTGCGCTGTCGCGCAGAGAAATAGTTCGCAAGCGGTCCGCATACCCTGTGGGAGCGGCTTTAGCCGCGAAGAATCCAACGCGGTGCATGGCACCGGCTGCGCCGGTGTTCGCGGCTAAAGCCGCTCCTACATTGACCGTGCTCAGGCAGAAACACCGTCATAAAAACAACAACAGGTGATACCCATGAACAACACGCTCGACGTGCGCCAACTGATCGACCAGCAACCCATCGGCCGCTACCAGAAATGGGTGGTGTTCCTTGGCTTCCTGATCATTGCCCTCGACGGCCTGGACGTCGCCATCATCGGATTCATTGCCCCACAACTGAAAAGCGACTGGCACCTGGGTGCGCAAAGCCTGGGGCCGGTGCTGAGCGCTGCGCTGATCGGCCTGGCCCTCGGCGCGCTGATCGCCGGCCCCCTGGCTGACCGCTATGGGCGCAAGGCGGTGTTGCTGTGCAGCGTACTGCTGTTCGGCATCTTTACCCTGGCCTCGGCCTTTTCCCCTGACCTGGAAACCCTGGTCGCGTTGCGCTTTCTCACCGGGCTGGGCCTGGGCGCGGCCATGCCCAATGCCAGCACGCTGGTCAGCGAATATGCCCCGGCGCGCAGCCGCTCGCTGCTGATCACCCTGGCCTTTTGCGGGTTCTCACTCGGGGCGGCGCTGGGTGGTTTCGTCAGCGCCTGGATGATCCCCAACCTGGGCTGGCGCAGTGTGCTGGCGCTGGGCGGGGTGTTGCCGCTGCTGGTCTTGCCGCTGCTGTACTGGCGCCTGCCGGAATCAGTGACCTTCCTGGTCAGCAAAGGAGCGAACCGCCAGCGCATCCTGGCCATTGTCCGCCATCTGGCCCCTGAGCAGGTCAACGCCGACACAACCTTTGTGGTCCCCGGCAAAACCCAGGCATCGACAGGTGCGATCGCCACCATCCTCTCGCCGCGCTACCGCTTTGGTACCTGCATGCTCTGGGCCGGCTATGTGCTGGCGCTGTTCCTGGTGTACCTGTTCAGCGGCTGGCTGCCGACACTGGTGAAGGAGGGCGGCGGGTTCTCGGTGTCGCAGGCGGCCATTGTCACTGCCTGTTTCCAGATCGGCGGGCCGGTAGGGGCGATTTCAGTAGGCTGGGCCATGGACCGTTGCAACCCGCAGCGCGTGCTGATGTTGACCTTTCTGTTCAGCGGCGCGGTCATCTTCACCATCGGCCAGGTGGCCGGGGATTTCGCCTGGTTGTGCGCCATCGCCTGTGCCGTGGGTTTTGGCCTGAATGGGGCGAGCGTAGGCATGAACGCATTGGCGGCGGCGTTCTACCCGACTGAGGCACGGGCAACCGGGGCCAGCTGGATGAGTGGCATCGGGCGTATCGGCGCCGTGCTCAGTGCCTTTGCCGGGGCGCAAATGCTGGCGCTGGGCTGGAGCTTTGCACAGGTGTTTGCGTCGTTGTTGATCCCTGCCGGGCTGGCGGCGCTGGCGGTGCTGCTGCAAGGATGGCATGCGAACAGGGCTTCGACTGTCACAAATGCGATACATTATCAATAGTATTTACTTCCCATTACCTTGTACCGGTATCCGGTTTCGATGACCAGGGCCCGGCCACCCTCAACGGCGCAGTGTCGGTGTTCGTCGACGGCGCCGTACAGCCCAACCGCGCCCTTACCTTGAGCCCCATGCAGCTATGGGACACCGAGCAGGTCGAGGTCTTCCTCGGCCCGCAGTCCACCACCCAGGGGCGTAACTCGCTGGCTGGCGCGGTGGTGATCCAGACCCGCAACCCAACCTTTGACCCAAGCTTTTCTGCCCAGACCAACATGGGCAACTATGGCGAGCGTGGTGCCGCAGTGGCCGGTGGCGGGGCACTGGTCGACAACAAGATCGCCGGCCGCATTGCCGTGGACTACCAGGAAGGCGATGGCTACATCGACAACACCACTTTGCACGACGACGCCAACCCCACCCGTACTGCCAACGCCCGTGGCAAGCTGTTGATCCTGCCCAGCGACGACCTCGATATCCTGCTGACCTATGCCCACGGTGAAAGCCGCAAGGGCGATAACACGGTAATGCGCGAGAACGGCAAGGTCCGCTATTACAAGATGACCTCCAACACCAAGGCTTTCGACAAGCTGGAGCAGGACACCGTCAGCGCCAAGGTCGACTACCGCCTTGACGACTATTGGTCGCTGACCAGCCTGACGGCCAACACCAGCTCGGACTACGACGCCCGCCTGGACTTCGACCAGTCGGCTGATGCCAACCAGGTCGTATTGCGCCAGCAGGAGGGCAATTTGTTCAGCCAGGAGCTGCGCCTGAATTACAACGGTGACACCATAAAGAGCTTCGTCGGTGCCTACTACGGCCACAACACCAACGATTTCCATGACCGCCTGCTGTTCAACGAGCGCCTGTTTGGTACCGCCAAAGGCGACACCACGATTGAAAACCAGGCGCTGTTCGGTGAAATAAACTGGACGTTCGCCCCGCGCTGGACGCTGATCACCGGCCTGCGCTACGACCACGAAACCAACGATACCGACATCGACCAGGACGACTTCTCCAGCCCCGGCAAGGTCAGCAAGTCGTTCAATGCCGTACTGCCCAAGCTTGGCCTCGATTACCAGTTTGCCGAGGGGCAGTACCTGGGCTTCATGGTGCAGAAAGGTTATCGCGGCGGCGGCGTGAACATGCGCGCCGGTGGCGGGCACGAAGCCTATGACCCGGAATACACCACCAACTACGAGTTGTCCTACCGCGGCTCGTTCTACGACGATACGCTGCGCACCCGGGCCAACCTGTACTACACCGACTGGAAGGACCAGCAGGTCAGCGTGCTGGACCCGAGGACCGAGTTCGTCCATGTATTCAACGCCGGCAGCAGCGATATCAAGGGCCTGGAAGTGTCGGTGGAGAAAGACTTCGGCGAACAACTGACCCTCAACGCCGCTGCTTCGGTTACCGACGGCAAGTACAAGGACTTTGTCACCGGCGATGGCCGTGACATGAGTGGCGAAGACTTCCTCTATTCGCCCAAGTACAAGATGTCGTTGGGCGCGACCTACCGCTGGAACGAGCGCCTGACCCTTAACACCGACCTTATCTACCAGAGCACTTCGCCCTCGGAATATGAGTTCGATGACGCCGGGCAGGTCACAGACGAGCGCCGTAGTGACAATTACTGGCTGGCCAACTTCAACACCGAGTACAAGCTCACCCGCAATATCGCCGTGTCCGGTTTTGTGAAGAACGCCTTCGACAAGGAGTACATCACCAACAACCGCAGCGGCGACATTCTGGATGTGGGTGCGCCGCGTACCGTGGGCCTTGCGTTACGGTACGACCTCTAAGGGGAGGCGAGCCTGCGCCGATGCCGGTGCGGGCTCAATTGTCGCGGCTGTACATGCGGCACTCAGCCAGTAGCGCCAGCAAGTTGGGCTCGCGCTCCCGCGCCTTCAGGAACACCACACCAATGTGCTGCTGCAGGCGGTATTGCGGCTTCAAGGCAATCAACCTGACGCGGTTCTCGTACACCGCGGCGATGCGCCCGGGCAGCAGGGCAAAGCCCACCCCCGAACTGACCATGCTCAGCAGGGTGAAGATATCGTTCACCTGCATGGCCACCTTCGGCTCGAAGCCGGCCTGCTGGAACACCCGGGCACCATCGCGGTGGGTGGCGAAGCCCTGGGTCAGGGTGATGAAGGTGGAGTCGGCGAGGTCGGCCAGGTCCACCTCGGCCTGTTCGGCGAAGGGTGAGTCGGTGGGCACGGCGAGGAAAATGTCATCGGAGAACAGCGGCAGCTGTTCGCAGGCCGGGTCGCTGACGCTTTCGTCGAGGGAGACGAGAACGGCCTCCAGTTCGTGGTTTTTCAGGCGCTGCAGCAGGTCGACGTTGGAGCCAAGGGTCAGGTCGATGTTCAGTTCGCTGCGGCGCAGCTTCAGGCCCATGACCAGCTTGGGCACGGTTTTCACCGTCAGCGAGTAGAGCGCGCCCAGGCGGAAACGCTCGGCATAGAAGCCGGCGGCTTCGCGGGTCTGGCGCACCATCTGTTCAGCGTCCTGGATCAACTGGCGGGCTTTCTTTTCCAGTACGTAGGCGCTTTCCAGCGGAATCAGCTGGCGGCCTTCGTGCTTGAACAGCGGGCAGCGCAGGGCGCTTTCCAGTGAGTGAATGGCGCGGTGCACGCTGACTGCGCTGGTGGACAGTTCGGCGGCAGCGCGGCCGAGGTTGCCGGTGCGCATGAAGGCGAGGAAGGTTTCCAGCTTTTTGAGGGTCAGTTCTTCGTCGATCAGCATGTTTAGATAGCCTGAAACCTTATGACGCTTGCCTGTAGGAGCGGCCTTGTGTCGCGATGGGCCGCAACGCGGCCCCAACAATGTTTGCATCAATGCGGACATCCTGGGGCCGCGTTGCGGCCCATCGCGACACAAGGCCGCTCCTTACAGCGACCGCGTCAAGTCATTGCATGGACTCGATCAACGCCCATAGCGCAGGGTCGTTGAAGTCATTTATCACCAGCTGCGCCCCCGCGGCCAGCAACCGCTCCGGTGTCTGCGTGGTAGCCACGCCCACGGTGAAGATCCCCGCACCACTGGCCGCCGCCACCCCCGGCAATGAATCCTCGAACGCCAGCGCCTGCCCGGCCTCGGCGCCCAGCCGCTGCAGCCCGGTGAGGTAGGGCAGCGGATCCGGCTTGGGTCGCGCCAGTTCTTCGGCCACCAGCACATGCTCGAACTGCTGGCCAAGGCCCATGGCGTTGAGCATGTGCTCGGCGTTCAGCCGCGGTGCGTTGGTGACCACGCACATGCCGATATCACGCTCCCGGGCATGCTCCAGCAGGCGCAACAGGCCCGGCATGGGCTTCAGCGACGGCGACATTTCACGGAACAAGGCTTCCTTGCGATCAGCCAGCACCTGGCACTGTTCGGTACTGGCACCGGCAAACAGTTCGGCGAACAGCTCGCCATTGGCGCGGCCACTGACCTGGGCGTCGAATTGCGCCTGGCTCAGCTCGCGGCCGTCGTGATCACGCAGCAGTTGGCGAAAGGCCTGCAGGTGCAGGGTATCTGTGTCGGTAAGGGTTCCGTCTAGGTCGAACAGCAGGGCGGTCAGCATGGGATATCCAGATCAAGAAAACACAAGCCAGGGGATCATAACCAAAGCCGACGACAAAGGGGGCTGTTCAGCGTGTGCCAAAGAGAGTACAAATGTGCTCCATGGACAACCTTACCCCCAAACGCCGCGCGATTTTCGAGTTCATCCGCGAGCGTATTGCCGACCATGGCCAGCCACCGAGCCTGGCCGACATCGCCACGCGCTTCGGTTTCGCCTCGCGCAGCGTCGCGCGCAAGCACATTACCGCCCTGTGCCAGGCCGGCTATATCGATGTCACGCCCAACCAGGCGCGGGGCATTCGCCTGGCCGAGCCGCTGCGCCGCCCGGAAATCCTCGAAGTGCCAGTGCTGGGCCAAGTGGCGGCAGGTGCCCCCATCGGTCCGGACCTCGACATTCACGAGCAGTTGCTGCTTGACCCCAGCCTGTTCCGCCGTACCCCCGATTACCTGCTTAAGGTGCGTGGCGATTCGATGATCGACGACGGCATCTTCGACGGTGACCTGGTCGGCATCCTGCAGCAGGCCGACGCCCGCGACGGGCAGATCGTGGTGGCGCGCCTGGACGGTGAAGTCACCATCAAGCGCCTGCAACGTCAGGGCAAACAATACCGGCTGTTGCCGCGCAACCCGGCCTATGCGCCCATCGATGTGCAGCCAGGGCAGGAGTTTTTCATCGAAGGCGTGTTCTGTGGCCTGCTGAGGCGCGACTGATGGGCGCGGTGGTCGACCTTGACCGGCTGCTCGACCAGCGCCGGGTATGGCGTGGCCGGCAGGCCCAGGCGCGGCCACTCGGTTTGCAGCCGACCGGCCATGCGGCCCTCGACGAGCGCTTACCGGAAGGCGGTTGGCCGGCGGCAGCACTGAGCGAACTGTTGCTGGCCAGCCCTGGCTGCGGCGAATTGCAGTTGCTGTGGCCAACCCTGGCGCGGCTGAGCGTTGAAGCCACCCGCATCGTCCTGGTGGCGCCGCCGTTCATTCCGTATGCACCAGCCTGGCAGGCCGCAGGGGTGGACTTACGCTGGCTGGTACAGGTAGACGCCGAACCTGCCGATGCCCTGTGGGCCGCCGAACAGTGCCTGCGCTCAGGCAGTTGCGCGGCGGTGCTGTGCTGGCCGGAGCGTGCCGATGACCGCGCCCTGCGGCGCTTGCAGGTGGCCGCCGAAACCGGCCAGGCGCTGGCCTTTGCCTGCCGGCCGCAGCAGGCGGCGCACAACCCTTCACCGGCAGCACTGCGCATCGCCGTGGATACTCGCCCGGCACAATGGCGCGTGCTGAAAAGCCGCGGCGGCATGCCGCCGGCGTTGCCCATCGCCTGCCCGGGGCGGGGCTGATGCGCCATGCTCTGGGCCTGCATTCTGCTGCCGCAGCTGGCGCTGGACACCGTCCTGCGTGAACGCGACGACCCCGATACCCCCCTGGCACTGATTGGCGGGCCAACCCAGCGGCGCGTGTTGCAAGCCGTCAACCCGGCCGCAGCGGCACTTGGCCTGCGTGCCGGGCAGACGCTGACCGCAGCGCGTGCGCTGGCGGATGGCTTTACCTGCGTCGAAGCAGACGCCAAGCGCATCGACCAGGTGCAGCAATTATTGGCAGCCTGGGCCTACCGCTTCAGTGCCCAGGTCAGCCTGCATTACCCACGGGCGCTGCTGCTGGAAGTGGGTTCGAGCCTGCAATTGTTCGGCCCATGGCCGTTGTTCGAGGCACGCTTGCGCCAGGAGCTGGCGGAACTGGGCCTGCGTCAACGCATCGTCCTGGCCAGTAACCCGGTGGCGGCACGCATGCTCGCCAATGCCCATGATGGCCTGGCCGTGAGCGACGCCGATGCCACCCGTGCTGCGCTGCTGGGTATGCCCATCAGCCGTGTCGGGCTGCCCGCAGACGCCGCAGAAGCCTTTGCCCGCATGGGCCTGCGCCAACTGGGCCAGGTGCTGGCCTTGCCACGCGATACCCTGGCCAGGCGCTTTCCCTTGCAGGTGCAGTTGCACCTGGACCAGTTGCTTGGCCTGCGCAACCTGGGGCTGGACTTTTACCAGCCACCGGACCGCTTCGAGACCCGGCTGGAACTTAACTTTGACGTCGAGTCGCACCAGGCACTGCTGTTCCCGCTGCGGCGCATGCTCAACGACCTGGCGGCCTTCCTGGCCGGGCGCGATTGTGGCGTGCAGCGTTTCTGCCTTCACCTGGAGCACGTCGAAGGGCCAGACACTCTGCTGCAGGTAGGCCTGCTGGCGGCTGAACGCGATGCCGCAATGCTGTTCGAGCTGGCCCGTGGGCGGCTGGAGCCGCTACGCATTCGCGCTCCGGTACGCAACCTGCGGTTGGTTGCCGAAGACCTGCCAGCCTTCGTGCCGCAGCACCAGGCGTTGTTCGACCCGCGCGCGCAACAGGCGCAACCCTGGGCGCAATTGCGCGAGCGGCTGCGTGCGCGCCTGGGTGATGAAGCCGTGAAGGGGCTGAGCGCGGCAGCCGATCACCGCCCCGAATGCGCCTGGCAGTTGGCCGAGCAGGGCGCCCAGGGCAGCCTGCCGGTTGCCCCGGGCAGCCGCCCCGGCTGGCTGCTGCCGGCCCCGGTGGCGCTGGAGGACAGCGCCTACCATGTGCAAACCCAGGCCGAACGCATCGAGTCGGGCTGGTGGGATGGCGGTGATGTACGCCGCGACTACTACCATATTCAAACCCGAGACGGCCTGCGTGGCTGGGCCTACCGCGACCTGAGCCAGCCCGGCCCGCTGTGGCTGCAAGGCTGGTTTGCATGAACGGCCCGGGTTATGCCGAGCTGCATTGCCTGTCCAACTTCAGCTTCCAGCGTGGCGCATCGAGCGCCGACGAGCTGTTCCGGCGTGCGCATGAGCAGGGCTATCAGGCCTTGGCGATCACTGACGAATGCACCTTGGCCGGAATCGTGCGCGCGTGGCAGGCTGCCAGGCAGCATCAGCTGCGGCTCATCGTGGGCAGCGAGGTGCAGTTGCACGACGGCCCCAAGCTGGTGCTGTTGGTTGAGAACCTGACCGGCTACCAGAACCTCTGCGCACTGATCACCCGTGCCCGGCGGCGGGCAGAAAAGGGTGACTACCAGCTGTTTCGTGATGACCTGCAGCTGCACCATCAAGGCTTGCTGGCCTTGTGGGTGGCAGAAGACAGCAGCGATACAGCCACCGGCGAGTGGTTGCGCAGTGTGTTCGTTGAACGCCTGTGGCTGGCCGTGCACCTGCACCGGGGCAGTGACGATGCCCAGCGCCTGCACCGCCTGCAAGCGTTGGCAGTGGGCCTGGGCATCCGCGCCGTGGCCTGTGGCGATGTGCACATGCACGTGCGTGGCCGGCGAGCCTTGCAGGACTGCATGACCGCCATCCGCCAGCATTGCCAGGTGACCGCAGCCGGGCGCTTTCTGTTTGCCAATGGCGAGCGCCACCTGCGCAGCCAGGCGCAGCTGGCCGAGCTTTATCCGCCAGACCTGCTGGCCGAGACGCTGGCCATTGCCGAGCGCTGCCAGTTTGATCTGAGCGAACTGAACTACCAATACCCACGCGAACTGGTACCCGAGGGCCATACCCCGGCAAGCTGGCTACGTGACCTGTGCGAGCAGGGTTTGCCATTGCGTTGGCCGGGCGGGCCGAGTGACAAGGTACGGGAAGTGCTGGCCAAGGAGCTGGCGCTGATCGAAGAGCTGGGTTACGAAAGCTACTTCCTGACCGTGCACGACATTGTCGCCTTCGCCCGCAGCCAGCGCATTCTGTGCCAGGGCCGTGGCTCGGCGGCCAACTCGGTGGTGTGTTTCGTGCTGGGCATCACCGAGCTCGACCCCATGGAACACCGCTTGCTGTTCGAGCGTTTCCTCTCACGGGAGCGCAACGAGCCGCCCGATATCGACGTGGACTTCGAGCACGACCGGCGCGAAGAAGTGATCCAGTATGTATTCCGCCGCTATGGTCGGCACCGTGCGGCGCTCACTGCAGTGGTCAACACCTACCATGCTGCCGGCGCGGTGCGCGATGTGGCGCGGGTGCTGGGTTTGCCGATTGACCAGGTAGATGCCCTGGCCAAATGCTGTGGCCGCTGGAGCGACCGCATTCCTGATGACCAGCGCCTGGCCGAAGCCGGTTTCGAGGCGGGCAGCCCGTCGCTGCGGCGGGTGCTGGTACTGGCCGGGGAACTCATCGGTTTCCCCCGGCACCTGTCGCAGCACCCGGGTGGTTTCGTCATCTCGCAGCAACCGCTCGACCAGTTGGTGCCGGTGGAGAATGCCGCCATGGCCGAGCGCACCGTGATCCAGTGGGACAAGGACGACCTGGACATGGTCGGCCTGCTCAAGGTCGACGTGCTGGCGCTGGGCATGCTCAGCGCCTTGCGCCGTTGCTTCGACCTGTTGCAGCGCCACCGTGGCCGGCAGCTGACCCTGGCGACCATCCCCAGTGAAGACCCGGCCACCTACGCGATGATCAGCCGCGCCGAGACCATGGGCGTATTCCAGATCGAGTCGCGTGCGCAAATGGCCATGTTGCCCCGGCTGCGGCCCAACACGTTCTACGACCTGGTGATCGAAGTGGCCATCGTTCGCCCCGGGCCGATCCAGGGCGACATGGTCCACCCTTACCTGCGCAGGCGCCTGAAGCAGGAGCCGGTTACCTACCCGTCGCCGCAACTGCAGGAGGTGTTCGAGCGCACCTTGGGTGTGCCGCTGTTCCAGGAGCAGGTCATGGAGCTGGCCATGGTCGCGGCCGACTACAGCCCCGGCGAGGCCGACCAACTGCGCCGCAGCATGGCCGCCTGGAAGCGCCACGGTGGCCTGGAACCGCACCGCGAGCGGCTGGTGCAGGGCATGTTGCGCAATGGCTACGAGCTGGCGTTTGCCGAGCGCATCTTCGAGCAGATCAAGGGCTTTGGCAGTTATGGCTTCCCGGAGTCGCACGCTGCCAGCTTCGCCTTGCTGTGTTATGCCAGCAGTTGGTTAAAGTGCCATGAACCGGCGGTCTTCACCTGCGCGCTGGTCAACAGCTGGCCCATGGGTTTCTACAGCCCGGACCAGTTGCTGCAGGAGGCACGCCGCCAAGGCATCGAAGTACAGCCGGTAGATGTCTGCCACAGCGAATGGGACTGCACCCTCGCGCCTGATGCGCAGGGTGCCTTGGCCATTCGCATGGGCTTGCGCCTGGTACGCGGCCTGGCCGAAGCCGATGCCCGGCGCCTGGAGCAGGCGAGGGCGCAGCGGCCGTGGCGCGACGTCGAAGACCTGTGCCTGCGCACCGGGCTCGACACCCGCGCCCGCGCCTGCCTGGCAGATGCTGGCGCGCTGCGCGCCCTGGCCAGCAATCGGCACCAGGCCCGCTGGCAGGTGGCGGCGGTGCAGGCGCAACTGCCTCTGTTTGCCGAGGTGCAAACCTTGCCTGAAGTGGCGGTGGCATTGCCGGTGCCGACCGTGGGTGAGGACCTGGTGGCTGATTACCAGACCTTGGGCACCACCCTGGGGCCGCACCCGTTGGCCTTGTTGCGCTCGCGCCTGCGGGCGCTGGGTTGCCGCAGCTCAGCCGAGTTGCACGGTGTGGAGCATGGCGACAGCATTGCCGTGGCCGGGCTGGTGGTGGGGCGGCAGCGGCCACAGACCGCCAGTGGGGTGACCTTCGTGACCCTGGAGGACGAACACGGCATGCTCAACGTGGTGGTGTGGCGCGAGCTTGCCGAGCGGCAAAGGCGGGCGCTGGTGGGTTCGCAGCTGCTCAAGGTCAGTGGGCGGCTGGAGCAGGAGAATGGCGTGCGGCACCTGATTGCGCGGCGGTTGGAAGATGTGAGCCCGCTGTTGCAGGGGCTGGATGTGCGTAGCCGGGATTTCCACTAATCAGATGCCAACTATGCCCTTGTGGGAGCGGGTTCACCCGCGAACACGGGCAACGCCCGTGCCATCCACCGCGTTGCCTTCTTCGCGGGTGAACCCGCTCCCACAGGATATTTGGTAGCTCCTGATTCAAGTCAGCAAGAAGAAAACCGCGCCAGTCGCTAGACCATCGCCAACCGCTGCTTGCGCGTCGGCGCCGGAAACGCCCGGTCGATCGCGCGCAGGTCCTCTTTGTTCAAGGTCAGCACGCCCGCTGCCGCATTCAGCCGCACATGCTCAGGTGCCACGGCTTTGGGAATGGCAATAACCCCGTCATCGCGGGTCACCCAGGCCAGGCAGACCTGGGCCGGTGTGGCGCCATGGCGTTCGGCGATTTGTGTCAGCACCGGGTGCTGCAGCAAGCGCCCGGCCTGGGCCAGCGGGCAGTAGGCCATGGTTGGCAGCGCACGCTGTTCGCACCACGGCAGCAGGTCGAACTCGATGCCGCGCTGGGTCGGGTTGTACAGCACCTGGTTGGTGGCACAGTCCGGGTTGTGCAGTTCGCGCAGGTCGTCGACGTCAAAATTGGACACCCCCCAACGCTTGATCTTGCCTTGCTCGCGCAAGCGCTCGAACGCTTCGACGGTTTCTTCCAGCGGGTGCTGGCCACGCCAGTGCAGCAGGTACAGGTCGATGCAGTCAGTGCCCAGCCGCGCCAGGCTGCGTTCGCAGGCCGCCGCCATGCCGCGCTGGCTGGCATTGTGCGGGTAGACCTTGCTGACCAGGAACACCTGGTCGCGGCGCCCGGCAATGGCCTGGCCAACAACTTCTTCCGCACCGCCTTCTGCGTACATTTCGGCAGTGTCGATCAGGCTCAGGCCCAGCTCGATGCCCTGTTGCAGGGCCGCCACTTCTGCCGCCTTGCAACCAGGGTCTTCGCCCATGTACCAGGTGCCCTGGCCGATGGCCGGAACGTTCGAGCCTGCCAGTTTTACGTAACGCATGTCACCTCCGGGATCCGGGTGTTGGAAAGCAGAACCTCAAGCAGCGCTTGCGCTGCAGTGGAAAGCTTGTGTTCGCTGAGGGCAATCACGCCAATGCGCCGCTCGACGGTGGGCTCGACCAGGGTCACGCAGCGGGCTCCCAGTTCCTGCATCTGGTTGATGCACAACGCCGGTACGGCACTGACCCCCAGGCCGCTGGCGACCATGCGGCCAATGGTTGCCAGCTGGTGGCTCTCGAACGCCACGGTCAGCTTGCCGTGGTGGGCGGCCACATTCTGCTCCATCAGCAGGCGCACTGCCGAGGGGCGTTGCAGGGCGACGAAATCTTCGGCCATCAGCTGCGCCCAGCTGACCTGCGGCAGCAGCGCCAAGGGCGAATCGGCGGGTACCACCGCGACGAAACGGTCCATGTACAGTGGCCGAAAGTCCAGGCCGTCGATGTTGTCCGGCTCAAAGCCGATGCCCAGTTCGACGCGGCGATGGCGCACCAGTTCCTGTACCTGTTCGTTGATCACATCATGCACGGTGACGTTGACCTTGGGGTAGCGTTGGCGAAACACCTTGAGCGAATGCGGCAGCAGGTTACCGGCAAACGCCGGCATGGCCGCCACCGAAACCCGCCCCAATTGCAAGGTGAAGCGCTGGCGCAGCATTTCTTCGGTGTCGTCCCAGTCGGCCAGCAGGCGCCGCGCCAGTGGCAGCAACACTTCGCCTTCGGCAGTCAGGCTGACGCTGCGGGTGGTGCGGCTGAGCAGGGCACCGCCGAGATTCTCCTCCAGCGCCTTGATGGTCAGGCTCAGGGCCGGTTGAGAAACATGCAGGTGCTCGCCCGCCTGGGCGAAGCTCTGGTACTTGGCCACGGCGACAAAGGCGCGCAGTTGCTTGACGTTCATGTCGGGCCTATCGTTTGTTTTGTAAAAGTTATCAATCGATGATGAAAACAAAATTAACAAATCAGTCGCTTGCGGTGAAGATGTCTACACACGCTCACCGACAGCCTCGTCGGTTCAACAACTACAAAAGGCGGATCAGCATGGCCGGACTGGACAAGCGCGTTGCAACCTATGAACAGGCCCTCGAAGGCCTGACCGACAACATGACGGTACTGGCCGGCGGCTTCGGCCTGTGCGGCATCCCGGAAAACCTCATCAGCGAAATCAAGCGCCGTGGCGTCAAGGGTTTGACCGTGGTCTCCAACAACTGCGGTGTCGACGGCTTCGGCCTGGGCGTACTGCTGGAAGACCGGCAGATCCGCAAGATGATTGCCTCCTACGTGGGCGAAAACGCCGAGTTCGAACGCCAACTGCTCAGTGGCGAGCTGGAGGTGGAACTGACCCCGCAAGGTACCCTGGCCGAAAAAATGCGCGCGGGCGGTGCCGGCATCCCGGCCTTCTTCACCGCCACCGGTTACGGCACCCCGGTTGCCGAGGGCAAGGAAGTGCGCGAGTTCAAGGGCCGCAAGTACATCCTCGAAGAATCCATCACCGGTGACTTTGCCATCGTCAAGGGCTGGAAGGCCGACCACTACGGCAACGTGGTGTACCGCAACACCGCGCAAAACTTCAACCCGCTGGCGGCCACTGCCGGCAAGATCACCGTGGTTGAAGTGGAGGAGATCGTCGAGCCCGGCGTGCTGCTGCCCAGCGAAATCCACACCCCGGGCATCTATGTGGACCGCGTCATCGTCGGCACCTTTGAAAAGCGTATCGAAAAGCGCACCGTCAAGGCCTGAGCGCCATCCACCAGAACAACAAAGAGATCCTGACCATGGCACTGACCCGCGAACAGATGGCACAACGCGTCGCCCGTGAACTGAAGGACGGCTACTACGTCAACCTGGGCATCGGCATTCCGACCCTGGTGGCCAACTACGTACCCGCCGACATGGATGTAATGCTGCAATCGGAAAACGGCCTGCTCGGCATGGGCGAATTCCCCACCGAAAGCACCCTTGATGCCGACATGATCAACGCCGGCAAGCAAACCGTCACCGCCCGCCGCGGCGCCTCGATCTTCGATTCGGCGCAGTCGTTCGCGATGATTCGTGGCGGCCATGTCGACCTGACCGTGCTGGGTGCGTTCGAGGTGGACGTACAGGGCAACATCGCCTCGTGGATGATCCCGGGCAAGCTGGTCAAGGGCATGGGCGGTGCCATGGACCTGGTGGCCGGCGCCGACAACATCATCGTCACCATGACCCACGCGTCCAAGGACGGCGAGTCCAAGCTGCTGGCGCAATGCAGCCTGCCGCTCACCGGTGCCGGCTGCATCCGCAAGGTACTGACAGACCTGGCCTACCTGGAAATCGAAGACGGCGCGTTCATCCTGCGCGAGACCGCGCCGGGTGTGAGCGTTGAGGAAATCATCGAGAAAACCGCCGGTAAACTGATCGTGCCGGATGATGTTAAGGAAATGACCTTCTAAGACACCACACGCTCCCACAGGTTTTTTGTTTTTCTGGTAATACCGTTGCACCTCATAAAACCAATAAAAGGAATGCCACTGTGGCCGCTGAAATCCAAGACAGCCGTTCCGCGCGCTTTGCCTTGCGCTGCTCCAACTGGGCCGAACGCTGGTTCCCCGACTCGTGGGTATTCGCCGCACTGGCGGTGCTGCTGGTGTGCATCGGCGCCCTGGCCATGGGCGCCAAGCCGACCGACACCGCCAAGGCCTTTGGCGATGGCTTCTGGAGCCTGATCCCGTTCACCATGCAGATGGCCTTCGTGGTCATCGGCGGCTATGTGGTCGCCAGCTCGCCACCTGCGGCACGGTTGATCGACCGCCTGGCGCGCATCCCGGCCAATGGCCGTTCGGCCGTGTGCTGGGTGGCGCTTATCTCGATGCTGGCCTCCTTGCTCAACTGGGGCCTATCGCTGGTGTTTGGTGGCTTGCTGGTACGCGCCCTGGCGCGGCGTACCGACCTGAAAATGGATTACCGCGCTGCCGGTGCCGCCGCCTACCTGGGCCTGGGCGCCGTCTGGGCATTGGGCCTGTCTTCGTCGGCAGCGCAGCTGCAGGCCAACCCGGCCAGCTTGCCGCCGTCGATCCTGTCGATTACCGGGGTCATCCCGTTCACCGAAACCATCTTCCTCTGGCAGTCCGGCGTGATGCTGGCGGCGCTGGTGATTGTTTCGCTGGTGATTGCCTACGCCACGGCACCTGGCCCGAACAGCGCGCGCAGCGCTGAAGACTGCGGTGTCGACCCCAGCTTCACTGCACCGCCAGCGCCGCAGCGCACCCGCCCTGGTGAGTGGCTGGAACACAGCCCGATCCTGATCCTGCTGCTGGTGGCCCTGGCTGCCGGCTGGCTGTACCAGGAATTCGCCACCAAGCCGGCGATTACCGCGATCTCCGGGCTGAACACCTACAACCTGCTGTTCATCATGCTCGGAGCCTTGCTGCACTGGCGCCCGCGCAGCTTCCTTGACGCGGTGGCACGTGCGGTACCGACCACCACGGGTGTACTGATCCAGTTCCCGCTGTACGGTTCGATCGCGGCCATCCTCACTCAGGTGAAGGGCGTCGACGAGCAGACCTTGGCGCACCACATCTCGCTGTTCTTCACCCAGATCGCCACCCATGACACCTATGCCTTGCTGATGGGCGTGTATTCGGCGGTGCTGGGCTTCTTCATCCCGTCGGGCGGGGGCAAGTGGATCATCGAGGCGCCCTACGTGATGCTGGTCGCCAACGACCTGCAGTACCACCTGGGCTGGGCAGTGCAGATCTACAACGCTGCCGAAGCCTTGCCGAACCTGATCAACCCGTTCTACATGCTGCCGCTGCTGGGCGTGCTGGGGCTCAAGGCGCGCGACCTGATCGGCTTCTCGTTTGTGCAGTTGCTGGTGCATGTGCCATTGGTGCTGGTGTTGTTGTGGGCGTTGGGTACCACGTTGCAGTACGTGCCACCGGTAATGCCATGACCTGATGCCCTGCGCGTCCCCTTGTAGGAGCGGGGGGGGGGGGGGGGGGGGGGGGGGGGGGGGGGGG
>NZ_JACVZC010000053.1 GCF_016658545.1 Pseudomonas sp. S37
CTGGGGCTGCTTTGCAGCCCATTCGCGGCACAAGGCCGCTCCTACATCGACCGCGCAAGGCTGGCGAGGGTAGATATCGGGTTATTGCACCCCCGGATCAGCCACCAACCGCCCAGTAGCCTTGGTCAGCGACTGCAGAAACTCCTGTTGCAGTTCCGGGTCGTTGCGGGTCAGTTCGATCAGGCTCTGCTCCATTTCGCTGGCTTCTTCTTCAAGGCCCAGCTCGGACAGGCGCTTCACCCGGTGTACCCACTGGCCGACATCGTCATCTTCAAGGTCATCGAAGATCAGCTCATGGGCTTCCAGCAGCTTGTTGCGCAGGGTGGCGCTGACCAGCAGGCTGGCATCGCCACGTACCGCGTTGTCCTCGTCGAGCACTTGCAGGTGCAGGGTGCCGACGTGGTTGAGGTTCTGCTCGGAAAACGGGCTGTCGAGCAGGTTCAGGCGCAGTACGCCGTTACGGTCGGTGGTCAGCTCATGGTTCATCTTGCCAGCCTTGACCTCTACCAGCCGCTCGCTCCAAGGCACGCTGGTGGCTTCCTCGCGCTGGCCTTTCTGCACCTCGCTGATGCCGGCCAGGTTCTGCTGGGCACGGCCATTGGAGGCCACGTTCATGAACGGGTTGAGCCCGTCCACGCCGTAGACCAGCCAATCGTGGGTGATGCTTTGCGGCAGGTTGCCCAAGGCGAAGACGTTGACCACGTTGGCGCCAACGCCCGCCACCACGGCCACCGCACCCAGCGGGATCTCGTAGATCTCCCGCCAGGGTTGGTAAGGCGTGTAGCGGTCATAGCGCCGGGTGACTTCGAACTCGGTGACTTCGAAGCGCTTCTGCTCATGCACGCGCACACGTCGCTGCGGAAGCTCCATCACCTTCGGCTCGCCGACATCGATCTGCAGGGTGTGCTCGAGCAGTTTGCGCTCGACGCGCTCCTCATGGTCGCTGCGCTGGGACATCTGGTTGGCGCAACCGCTGACGAGCAGGGCGCCGCACAGTGCGGCGCCCCCCAGGGTAAAGGTACTTCGCTTGTACATGATCACTCGTGCATTGGTTATCAGCGGCGAACGCGGGCCTGCAGGAAGGTCAGCACTTCATTGAGCGGCAACGCCTGGGCGTCCTGCTCGGTGCGGTGCTTGTACTCCAGGTTGCCGTCGGCCAGGCCGCGATCGCTGACCACGATGCGGTGCGGGATGCCGATCAGCTCCATGTCGGCAAACTTGATGCCTGGGCTGGTTTTCTTGTCGCGGTCGTCCAGCAGGACTTCGAAGCCGGCGGCGGTCAGTTCGGCGTACAGCTTGTCGGTCGCCTCGCGTACCACCTCGGTTTCGTAGCGCAGTGGAACCAGGGCGATCTGGAACGGGGCCAGGGCGTCATTCCAGATGATGCCTTTGTCGTCGTAGCTCTGTTCGATGGCAGCAGCGACCACGCGAGATACACCGATACCGTAGCAACCCATCGACAGCACCACCGGCTTGCCGTTCTCACCCAGTACCTGGCACTTCAGTGCCTCGCTGTACTTGGTGCCCAACTGGAAGATATGGCCAACCTCGATGCCGCGCTTGATCACCAGGGTGCCCTTGCCGTCCGGGCTCGGGTCGCCTTCTACCACGTTACGCAGGTCGGCGACCTGTGGTACTGGCAGGTCACGCTCCCAGTTGACGCCGAAGTAGTGCTTGTCGTCGATGTTGGCGCCGATGCCGAAGTCGCTCATCAGGGCAACCGAACGGTCGATCACCACTTCCAGTGGCAGGTTCAGCGGGCCGAGCGAGCCAGCGCCGGCGCCAATGGCGTCACGCAGCTCGGCTTCGGTGGCCATGACCAGTGGCTCGGCAACCTGTTCCAGTTTGGTGGCCTTGATTTCGTTCAGTTCGTGGTCGCCACGTACCACCAGGGCAATCAGCTTGCCCTCTTCGGCGCCACGCACGATCAGGGTCTTGACGGTCTTTTCGATCGCCAGGCCGTGGTTTTCCACCAACTGGGCGATAGTCTTGGCGTCCGGGGTGTCAACCAGGCGCAGCTCCTCGGTAGGGGCAGGGCGCACGGTTTCACGCGGGATGGCCTCGGCCTTCTCGATGTTGGCGGCGTAGTCGGAGCTGTCGCTGAAAATCACGTCGTCTTCGCCGGACTCGGCCAGTACGTGGAATTCGTGCGAGTAGCTGCCACCGATCGAGCCGGTGTCGGCTTGCACTGGGCGGAAGTCCAGGCCCAGGCGGGTGAACACGTTGCTGTACGCCTGGTGCATGCGGTCGTAGGTTTCCTGCAGGGAAGCCTGGTCGGCATGGAACGAGTAGGCGTCCTTCATGATGAACTCGCGGCCACGCATCAGGCCGAAGCGCGGGCGGATCTCGTCACGGAACTTGGTCTGGATCTGGTACATGTTGAGCGGCAGCTGTTTATAGCTGGACAGCTCGTTACGGGCCAGGTCGGTGATCACTTCTTCGTGGGTGGGGCCGACACAGAAGTCGCGCTGGTGGCGGTCCTTCAGGCGTAGCAGTTCCGGGCCGTACTGCTCCCAGCGGCCGGATTCCTGCCACAGTTCGGCAGGCTGGATGCTGGGCATCAGCACTTCCAGGGCGCCGGCGGCGTTCATTTCCTCGCGCACCACGGCTTCGACCTTGCGCATTACCCGCAGGCCCATCGGCAGCCAGGTGTACAGGCCGGAGGCCAGTTTGCGGATCATGCCGGCACGCAGCATGAGCTGGTGGCTGATGACCACTGCGTCAGCAGGGGTTTCTTTCTGGGTGGCGAGCAAATATTGACTGGTGCGCATGGTTAGCCGTGTCGATTGCCTAAGACGTTGAAATAGCCCCGCATTGTACGGGGGTGAAACGAAGGCGTACAGGATGCCCCAGGGCGTGACACTTGTCAGCCAAGAAAAAGCCCGGCGTGATCGCCGGGCTTTTTCAGGTGCGGGGCACTGCAAGCCAGGCTTACAGGATGCTCAGCGGGTACTCCACGATCAGGCGCAGTTCGTCGATCGATGGGGAACCGTAGTACACGCCATCGCCCGAACGGTAGGTGGCCTGACGCACGCGGAAGCTCAGGTCCTTGGCCGGGCCGCTCTGCATCACGTACTTGACGTCGATGTCGCGTTCCCATTCCTTGCCGCTGTCGGTAGTGCGGGTGGTTGCACCGGTACCACGAACATAACGGGTCATGAAGGTCAGGCCTGGTACGCCGAATTCAGCGAAGTTCAGGTCGTAGCGCGCCTGCCAGGATTTTTCGTCTTCGGCGTTGAAGTCGGAACGGGCCACGGAGTTGGCCAGGAAGACCGTACCGCCACCGTCCACGCCGTAGGCGTAGTCGCCGTCGCCGCTGACTTTCTGGTAAGCCAGGGTGAAGGTGTGGGCGCCGATGTTGTAGGCGGCCGACAGGCTGGCGGCAATGTTGTCCAGCTCGTTGCTGCCGTCGGACTTGCTGACGAACGCACCGGTCAGGTTGTTGCCGATCGACTTGGTGTCATAGATGTTGAAGTCGAATACCAGGCCTTGCTTGTCGCTGATCGGCAGTGCCCAGTTGATGTTGCCGTACCACTTGCGGAAGTGATCTTCGATGTGCGAGTAGTAAACGCTGGTGCTAAGGTTATCGGTAAAGGCGTAGGTGCCACCGAAGACGTTGGCCTCAGTCAGGTTCAGGCTGTCGTGGTAAGTCTGAGCCTGGGCGTTCAGCGCGGTGAAGTGACCGGCGTGCAGGGTCAGGCCATCGATTTCGTTGCTGGTGATCAAACCACCTTCGGCAACTTCCGGCAGCAGTCGGCTGTCGTCGGTGGCCAGCACTGGCAGTGCGGTGAACTGGTCGCCGAACTTGAGTACGGTGTTGGAGATGCGCATTTTCACTGCGCCGCCGCCTTCGGAGTATTCATCCTGCGAGCGACCGTCGGAGCCTTCCGGGAACAGACCGGTGCCTGCACGGCCGCGGCCGCTGTCCAGTTTGATGCCGAGCATGCCAATGGCGTCGACACCGAAACCTACAGTACCTTGGGTGAAGCCCGACTCGAAGGTGCCGAGGAAGCCAAGGCCGGTTTCTTCAACGCGGCTCTGGGCGCCAGACGGCACGTTGCGGAAGTCACGGCTGAAATACAGCATGCGGGTCTTGACGTTCAGCTTGCTGTCTTCAACAAAACCTTTGGACTCGTCTTGTGCCGAGGCCATTGCCAACTGCGAGGTCCCTGCCGCAACGGCCAGGGCGATCATGCTCCACTTCATCACGCGCATCGTGATTTGCTCCTTTGGTTTTTAGGAAGAGTACCGCTGCGTCCAAGTGTTTTAGTTATATGGGGCAGCTCTTTCTTGTTATGTCGGCGAAAAGGTATAGCACGCTGACTGTTGTTGGCGATATGGCGATAAACACTCTTTTCGGAACTTTTTCACCATGTCGCTTTTAGGTATTTCCATGTCGCAAATCACGCCCCGGGTTAAGGGCCGTACAACCCCAGCGCTGTTTCTGTAACCGTAATTAATAGGTAACTATCGATCCCGGTTGGGGAAACTCCCTGGTAACCAATGCCGCTGTTGTTATTTGTCGCGTTCACCTGCCACTGCAGATGTCGTGCCGACTTTGCGTGAAGAGAATGCAACAAGCGTGCTCAAAATTCGCAACACTTCATGAAATTTTCACAAAACCTGCTACCGAGGGTCGGAAAGTGCCGTAAATACGGGGCGAAGCGGCTTTGCCGGCATGTTGGAGTCGAGAATCATTAAAATTTAAAAAGCTGTCATTAAAGTCAATGTGTTACCGCAACTTGTTCATCCAGAGTCGTTTGTGGTGTGGCAAGTGTGGTGGGGGCGGGTAACCGGCCTCATTTTGGTGCGAAAAGTAGCGCTGTGTTACCGGGAATGTGCAAGGTATCCTTGCAGGTCTGTTTACCGCTTGAAGCGGGTTGGTTTTGCCTTAAGGAGATATGCCGTGTTCGTCCTCGATTCGCGTTTGCAGCAGGATTCCCTGGTGCTGGGGGAATTTGCGCTGTGCCAGCTGCTGCTGAGCAAGGATGCCAACTACCCATGGTTCATCCTGGTGCCCAAGCGCGCCGACATCAGTGAGCTGTTCGAGCTGGATACGGCGGATCAGCAGCAGCTGTGGCAGGAAACCACCCAGCTGGCGCAAGCGCTGAAGGCCAGCTACGGCGCGGACAAGATGAACGTGGCAACGCTGGGCAATGTGGTCAGCCAGTTGCACATGCATGTGATTGTGCGCCAGCGCGACGACGCTGCCTGGCCTGCACCGGTGTGGGGCAAGTGCCCGGCAGTGGCTTATACCGATGACCAGGTGCAGGCCGTGCGCGAGCGTTTGCGCGGGCTGCAGCTTGCCGGCTACCAGGAGGCCTGAAATGTCGCTGGAAATGCGTATGGTCGAACTGGAAACCCGTCAGGCGTTCCAGGATGACACTATCCAGGCGCTGAATGATGTGGTGGTCGAACAGGGGCGGGTGATCGAACGCCTGCAGCTGCAGGTGGCCGAGCTGATCAAGCGCTATGAAGAGATGGTCGGCCAGTACGGCAGCGAAGGGGAAGAGGCGCCGCCGCCGCATTATTGATCTTGAAACCACCGCGCGCCCCTGTAGGAGCGGCCTTGCGTCGCGATGGGCTGCAAGGCCGCTCCTACAAGGATCGCGCATTCGCCTGGTAAGGCGCATGCGGCGATCAGCGGCGGGTAACCGCCACCACGTCCTCGGCCTGCAGGCCCTTGTCGCGGTGCATCACCGAAAACTCCACACGCTGGCCTTCGACCAGGATGCGGTGGCCTTCGCCACGAATGGCGCGAAAGTGCACAAAGATATCGTCACCCGAATCGCGGGAGATGAAACCAAAGCCTTTCGACGTGTTGAACCATTTGACGGTGCCCGTATCGCGATTGCCGCCATCTTGCACCGTATGCTGGCTGTTGCGTGCCTTGCGCGGGCTGCGGGCAAAGCCCACGGCCAGGTGCAGGGCCACGGCCAGCGTGGCGCAGACCAGGGCTGCCAGGTTGCCCATTTCCGGGCGGGCCAGCAGGGTCAGGGTCTGCAGCACCACGGCGACTACCAGCAAGGCGCAGGCCAGGTGTTGCAGTTGCTGGCGTGCACCGCGGTAATACAGTGGCACGACGGGCGCCAGGACCAGATTGAGCAGACCGAGCAGGGCCAGGTAGACCGCGTCGGGTTGTTGCAGGAAGGGTGTTGCATCGGTTTTCAGGCTGGGCATGAGCGATAGCAGCAAAGCTGCCACGCCCGTCACCAGATGGACGATCTTGAACATGGGGTTGGCTCACAGTTGATAAGGCCGATCACAGGAAGAGCTGGCAGCACGGTGCGCATGAGGTGTAAAGCGCGAACACGTGGCAGGCCAGCCTATGCACCCGGCAATGACAGTCCGCACGGGTGGCACCGTGCCTATTTAACAGTAAAGCCGCAGGCTACTCAAACCGCAGGCCGCCCGGCGGGCGAAGTGTTGCGCCATGTCACATGCGGCAGGCGCCAAGTGTTGCTACAGTGGTCGGCGCCCGCTTGAGTCTCAAGCCTTAAGGAAAGGGGAACTTCATGGCAATCGATATCGGTATCAGTGAAGAAGATCGCAAGTCCATCGTCGATGGGCTGTCCCGCCTGTTGTCGGATACCTACGTGCTGTATCTGAAAACCCATAACTTTCACTGGAACGTCACGGGTCCGTCGTTCCGTACCCTGCACCTGATGTTCGAAGAGCAGTACAACGAACTGGCACTGGCGGTCGACTCGATCGCCGAGCGCATCCGCGCCCTGGGCTTCCCGGCGCCGGGGTCGTATGCATTCTATGCACGGCACTCGTCGATCAAGGAGGAGGAAGGGGTGCCACCTGCGGAAGAGATGATCCGCCAGTTGGTGCAGGGCCAGGAAGCCGTGGTGCGCACCGCGCGCAGCATTTTCCCGGTGGTGGACAAGGTCAGTGACGAACCGACCGCCGACCTGCTGACCCAACGCATGCAGGTGCACGAGAAGACCGCGTGGATGCTGCGGGTGCTGCTCGACGGTAATTGATTGCCTGAGGCGGACAACGGCCCCTGTGGGAGCGGGTTTACCCGCGAAGGAGGCATCGCGGTGCATGGCACCGGCTTTGCCGGTGTTCGCGGCTAAAGCCGCTCCCACAGTGGTCCGGCGCCGGAGATCATAGAATGAAAACCGGCGGACTTTGCATTTTGTGCAGGAACACTTTGCCGCTGCTTTAAGCTCGTCCATCAGCGCTTCATAGGCCACCTGGTACCTGTGACGAGGAAGTGTGGCGCATGATGCAAGCGAGCAAGCGTGTTATTGGCCAGGGGCGTTGGCCGGGAAAACAGTGCATCGATCCGTTCAAGGCGGATTTCGACATGTTGCAGACCCAGCCAGTGTCGCGCTCGGTACGGCTCAACGGTTTTTCCACCTGCCTGCGCCTGGAGGCCGTCTACTGGGGCATCCTTGAGCGCATCGCCGCCGCCAACCACTGCTCGGTCAGCGCGGTATTGTCCTATGTCGACCGCGAAGTCCACCTGCGCCAGGGCGGGGTGCGCAACTTCAGCGGGCTGATCCGGGTCATCTGCGTGGCGTGGTTGCAAGACCCGCCAAGTGTGCGCTGATCGCCTGGCGGGCTGCGCAGTGCTTGCTAACCATATATAATCCCGCTTTTTGCTGCCCCGGCAGCCAGCGTTATGGTTGACGAGAGACACCCATGCCCCTTTACGACTATCAATGTGCAGCCTGCGATCACCGCATGGAAGCGCTGCAGAAGATCAGCGCCGCGCCGCTGACCGATTGCCCGGCCTGTCAGGCGCCAGCGCTGAAGAAGCAGCTGTCGGTGCCAGGCTTCCGCCTGAGCGGTAACGGTTGGTACGAAACCGACTTCAAGACCGGGGCGAAAAAGAATCTGGCAGGCGGCGACAAGGCCGACTGAGTTGAATGCTGTGACCGGGTCTTGCAGTATTAGCCCTCCGGGCGGCCAAGGCCTCCACCGAATACACGAATCACGAGAAGCGAAACCACCATCATGATGCGCAGCCATTATTGCGGCCAACTGAACGAGAGCCTGGACGGCCAGGAAGTCACCCTTTGCGGCTGGGTCCATCGTCGCCGCGACCACGGCGGGGTGATCTTCCTCGACATCCGTGACCGCGAAGGCATGGCCCAGGTCGTGTTCGACCCGGATCGCGCCGAAACCTTCGCCGCCGCCGACCGCGTGCGCAGCGAGTACGTCGTGCAGGTCACCGGCAAGGTCCGCAAGCGCCCTGAAGGTGCAGTGAACGCCAACATGGCTTCCGGTGCCATCGAGATCCTCGGCTACCAGTTGACCGTACTCAACGAAGCGGAAACCCCACCGTTCCCGCTGAACGAATACTCCGACGTCGGCGAGGAAACCCGCCTGCGTTACCGCTTCATTGATCTGCGTCGCCCGGAAATGGCCGAAAAGCTGCGCCTGCGTTCGCGCATTACCAGCAGCATCCGTCGCTTCATGGACGACAACGGCTTCCTCGACGTCGAAACCCCGATCCTCACCCGTGCTACCCCGGAAGGCGCGCGCGACTACCTGGTACCTAGCCGTACCCACGCCGGTAGCTTCTTCGCCCTGCCGCAGTCGCCACAGCTGTTCAAGCAGCTGCTGATGGTCGCCGGCTTCGACCGTTACTACCAGATCGCCAAGTGCTTCCGTGACGAAGACCTGCGTGCCGACCGCCAGCCGGAGTTCACCCAGATCGACATCGAGACCAGCTTCCTCGATGAAAGCGAGATCATGGGCCTGACCGAAAGCATGATCCGCAAGCTGTTCAAGGAAGTGCTCGACCTGGAATTCGGCGAATTCCCGCACATGACCTTCGAAGAAGCCATGCGCCGCTACGGTTCCGACAAGCCAGACCTGCGTAACCCGCTGGAACTGGTTGACGTTGCCGATCAGCTGAAAGATGTCGACTTCAAGGTATTCGCCGGCCCGGCCAACGATCCGAAGTGCCGCGTAACCGCCCTGCGCCTGCCAGGCGGCGCCAGCATGCCGCGCAGCAAGATCGACGAGTACACCAAGTTCGTCGGCATCTACGGTGCCAAGGGCCTGGCCTACATCAAGGTCAACGAGCGCGCCAAGGGCGTCGAAGGCCTGCAATCGCCGATCGTCAAGAACATCCCTGAGGCCAACCTCAACAACATCCTCGACCGCGTTGGTGCCGTAGACGGCGACATCGTGTTCTTCGGTGCCGACAAGTTCAAGGTGGTCAGCGAAGCGCTGGGCGCGCTGCGTATCCGCCTGGGCCACGACTTCGAGCTGCTGACCTGCGAGTGGGCGCCGATGTGGGTCGTCGACTTCCCGATGTTCGAAGAGAACGAAGACGGCAGCTTCACTGCGCTGCACCACCCGTTCACTGCGCCGAAGTGCACCCCGGAGGAGCTCGAGGCCAACCCGGCCACCGCGCTGTCGCGTGCCTACGACATGGTCCTGAACGGTACCGAGCTGGGTGGCGGTTCGATCCGTATCCACCGCAAAGAGATGCAGCAGGCCGTGTTCCGCTTGCTGGGTATCGAAGCCGAAGAACAGGAAGAGAAATTCGGCTTCCTGCTCGACGCCCTGAAGTTCGGTGCACCGCCTCACGGTGGCCTGGCCTTCGGCCTGGACCGCCTGGTCATGCTGATGACCGGCGCCCAGTCGATTCGTGAAGTGATTGCCTTCCCGAAAACCCAGAGCGCCGCGTGCGTCATGACCCAGGCCCCAGGCCTGGTCGACGCCAAGGCCCTGCGCGAGCTGCACATCCGACTGCGCGAACAGACCAAGGTCGAGTAAGCAGTCCCCGGGCGCATCCACATGGATGCGCCTTTGCGTTTCGGCGCAGGCATTTTC
Source organism: Pseudomonas sp. S37 (assembly GCF_016658545.1). Classification (GTDB taxonomy): domain Bacteria; phylum Pseudomonadota; class Gammaproteobacteria; order Pseudomonadales; family Pseudomonadaceae; genus Aquipseudomonas. The sequence goes on from NZ_JACVZC010000053.1 coordinate 9,805, forward strand.
CCGTCCCGCCCCGTCATGGGGCGGGGCTGTTTGTGATTCAAGGAAATCGGAGTCGTTATGGCTGGTCATTCCAAGTGGGCGAACATCAAGCACCGCAAAGAGCGCCAGGATGCCAAGAGAGGCAAGGTCTTCACCAAGTGGATCCGCGAACTGACGGTTGCTGCCAAGCAGGGCGGCCCTGACCCGGCCTCCAACCCGCGCCTGCGCCTGGCGCTGGACAAGGCCCTGGGCGCCAACATGAGCCGCGACATCATCGACCGCGCCGTGGCCCGTGGTGCTGGCACCAACGAAAGCGACAACGTCGAAGAGCTCAGCTACGAAGGTTACGGCCCGGGTGGCGTGGCGATCATGGTCGAAGCCATGACTGACAACCGCAACCGTACCGCCGCCGCCGTGCGCCATGCCTTCACCAAGTGTGGCGGCAACCTCGGTACCGACGGCTCGGTGGCCTACCTGTTCGAGCGCAAGGGGCAGCTCAGCTTTGCGCCGGGCGTGGACGAAGACGCGTTGATGGAGGCGGCGATGGAGGCCGATGCCGACGACGTGGTAGCCAACGACGACGGTTCGTTCGAGGTATTCACCTCGTTCAACAGTTTCTATGCCGTGCGTAACGCCCTGGAAGAGGCCGGCTTCAAGGCCGCTGACGCGGAAATCGTCATGCAGCCGACCACCAGTGCCGAACTCGACCAAGAGGGTGCCGAGAAGGTGCTCAAGCTGATCGACATGCTCGAAGACCTGGATGACGTGCAGAACGTCTACTCCAATGCCCAGATTTCCGATGAGATCATGGAAAACCTCGGCTAAGGTTGTTTCGTTGGCCTTGAGGGCCTCTTCGCGGGCAAGCCCGCTCCCACAGGTATTGCACCAGGTTCAGGTTTGGTGCGGTCCCTGTGGGAGCGGGCTTGCCCGCGAATAGGCCGGTACATTTTGAACAAACAGGCACTATGACTCTGATTCTAGGTATCGACCCCGGCTCGCGCATCACCGGCTATGGCGTGGTCCGCCAGACCGCCCGTGGTTGCGAGTACGTGGCGTCGGGCTGTATCCGCACCGGCAGCGGCGAGCTGCACGAGCGGCTGCAGATCGTTTTTCGTGGTGTCAGTGAAATCATCACCCAGCACGGCCCGGTAACCATGGGCATCGAGCGGGTGTTCATGGCCCGCAACGCCGACTCGGCGCTCAAGCTCGGCCAGGCCCGTGGCGCGGCCATCGTCGCCGCCGCGGAAGCCGGCCTGGAAATCGCCGAATACAGCGCCACCCAGGTCAAGCAAGCCGTGGCCGGCACCGGTGGCGCCAACAAGGAGCAGGTGATGATGATGGTCATGCACCTGCTGAAGCTGACGCAAAAGCCGCAGATCGACGCCTCCGACGCACTGGCGATTGCCCTGTGCCACGCCCATACCCGTTCCAGCCTTGTGCCGCATGGCCTGGCCACGGCGCGGCGGCGCGGTGGGCGCTTGCGTCTTTGAGCGCTTCATGCGCAGATACAAAATTTGTCCGGGTGAAGCATTCACCCGCTGCATTTGCTGATAGGGTTGAGCGGTCTTTGACCGGCTCCCCGAGAGGAAGGATCGGAACGTGATTGGACGTTTGCGTGGCACCCTGGCGGAGAAACAGCCGCCGCACCTGATTATCGACGTCAACGGCGTGGGCTACGAACTGGAAGTTCCCATGACCACGCTGTACCGTCTGCCCAAAGTGGGCGAAAGCGTCACCGTGCACACCCACCTGGTGGTGCGCGAAGACGCCCACCTGCTCTACGGTTTTGCCGAAAAGCGCGAGCGCGAACTGTTCCGCGAGCTGATCCGCCTGAACGGCGTGGGGCCCAAGCTGGCCCTGGCGCTGATGTCCGGGCTGGAAGTGGACGAGTTGGTGCGCTGCGTGCAGGCCCAGGACACTTCGGCGCTGGTGCGCGTGCCCGGCGTCGGCAAAAAGACCGCCGAACGCCTGCTGGTCGAGCTCAAGGACCGCTTCAAGGCCTGGGAAACCTCCCCGGCCATGTTCACGTTGGTGTCCGATGGGCCGTTGCCGGTCGCCAGCGAGTCCAGCGCCGAGGCCGATGCGGTCAGCGCCCTGGTTTCGCTGGGCTACAAGCCGCAGGAAGCGAGCAAGGCCATCGCCGCGATCAAGGACAAGGCCGGCCTGAGCAGTGAAGAGCTGATCCGCCGCAGCCTGAAAGGGATGATTACCAAGTGATCGAAGCCGACCGCCTGATCGCCGCCAGTGGCCGCGACCGTGAAGAAGTCCAGGACCGTGCAATCCGCCCGCTGAGCCTGGATGAATACATCGGCCAGCCGGTGGTGCGCGAGCAGATGGCGCTGTTCATCCAGGCCGCCCGTGGCCGTAGCGAGTCGCTCGACCACACCTTGATCTTTGGCCCGCCAGGCCTGGGCAAGACCACCCTGGCCAACATCATCGCCCATGAAATGGGCGTGTCGGTGAAGAGCACCTCGGGGCCTATCCTCGAGCGCCCGGGCGACCTCGCGGCCATGCTGACCAACCTCGAACCGCACGACGTGCTGTTCATCGACGAGATCCACCGGCTGTCGCCGGTTGTCGAAGAGGTGCTGTACCCGGCCATGGAAGACTTCCAGCTCGACATCATGATCGGCGAAGGCCCTGCGGCCCGTTCGATCAAGCTCGACCTGCCACCGTTCACCCTGGTCGGGGCGACCACCCGCGCCGGCATGCTCACCAACCCGTTGCGTGACCGCTTCGGTATCGTCCAGCGCCTGGAGTTCTACAGCGACAAGGACCTGTCCACCATCGTCAGCCGCTCGGCCAACATCCTGGGCCTGGCCATCGAAGACCAGGGCGCCTACGAGATCGCCCGCCGGGCCCGCGGCACGCCACGTATCGCCAACCGCCTGCTGCGCCGCGTGCGCGACTACGCCGAGGTGCGCGGCAAGGGCCACATCACCAAGGCCGTGGCCGACATGGCGCTGAACCTGCTGGACGTCGACGAGCGCGGCTTTGACCATTCCGACCGCCGCCTGCTGCTGACCATGATTGAGAAGTTCGACGGTGGCCCGGTGGGCGTCGACAACCTGGCTGCAGCCGTCAGTGAAGAACGCCACACCATCGAGGACGTGCTGGAGCCGTACCTGATCCAGCAGGGTTACATCATGCGCACGCCACGTGGCCGCGTGGTAACCCGGCATGCCTACCTGCACTTCGGCCTGAATATTCCCGGGCGCATGGGGGAGGGTGGTGATTTTTCCGAGCCGGCCGATGAATGACAGATCAAAAGCGACTTTTCGTGGTCCTACCGCTGGCATGCCGAAGGTGCGCTGGCAATAAGACATTAATGAAGAAAAAACAGTTGCCACAGCGGATTGGCAAGCTGAGGAGTAAGCACTAGAGTATGCGCGCGCAAAATGGCCTGGAACCGTTCGCACACCGTTGTCGCGTCTATTACGAAGATACCGATGCCGGTGGCGTGGTGTATTACGTCAACTACCTGAAATTCATGGAGCGCGCGCGCACCGAACGCCTGCGGCACCTGGGTTTTTCCCAGTCGCTGCTGGCCGAAGACAACCTGCTGTTCGTGGTCCATTCCAGCGAAGCGCGCTATCACGCGCCGGCGCGGCTGGACGACGAACTGCGAGTCACCGCGCAAGTACTTGAACTCAATCGCGCCAGCCTGCGTTTTGTGCAGCAGGTCTGGCGGGAAAAGGATGAAACGCTGCTCTGCGAAGGGCAGTTCCTGGTGGCCGCAGTGCGTGCCGACACTTTCAAACCCCGAGCCATACCCCCCCAGCTGCGCGACGCCTTTGCGGCGGACGGCTCGGGTAATCAATCGAACGCAGGAGAATAAGCGTGGAAGCTAACGTCGTCGACCATACCTCCATGTGGAGTCTGGTCAGCAATGCCAGCGTGGTGGTTCAGCTGGTAATGCTGACCCTGGTGGCCGCCTCGGTCACCTCATGGATCATGATCTTCCAGCGCAGCACCATGCTGCGCGCCGGTCGTCGTGCGCTGGATGCCTTCGAGGAGCGCTTCTGGTCGGGCATCGACCTGTCCAAGCTGTACCGTCAGGCAGGCAGCAACCCCGACCCGGATTCCGGCGTAGAGCAGGTATTCCGTGCCGGTTTCAAGGAATTCTCGCGCCTGCGCCAGCAGCCGGGTGTTGACCCGGACGCGGTCATGGAAGGCGTAGGCCGTGCCATGCGCGTGGCCATTTCGCGCGAGGAAGAAAAGCTCGAGCAGAGCCTGCCGTTCCTGGCCACCGTCGGTTCGACCAGCCCGTACATCGGCCTGTTCGGTACCGTGTGGGGCATCATGAACTCCTTCCGCGGCCTGGCCAGCGCCCAACAGGCCACCCTGGCCACGGTCGCCCCAGGTATCGCCGAAGCGCTGATCGCCACCGCCATCGGCCTGTTCGCGGCAATCCCGGCCGTTATTGCCTACAACCGTTTCGCCGCGCGCAGCGAAGTGCTGATCGGCCGTTACTACACCTTCGCCGACGAGTTCCAGGCGATCCTGCACCGCAAAGTGCACACCAGCGAAGAGTAATCAGGTAGAAGCCCATGGCCCGAGTTCGCCACAAACGCAAGCCCGTCGCCGAGATGAACGTGGTGCCCTACATCGACGTGATGCTGGTGCTGCTGGTCATCTTCATGGTGACGGCGCCCATGCTCAACCAGGGCGTGAAGGTCGACCTGCCCAAGGTTTCCAGCGAAGCCTTGCCGCAGGACAACAACGTCCAGATCCTCACCATTTCCATCAAGGCCGATAAAACCTACTACTGGAACCTCGGCAGCGAAGTCGATACCGACAAGCAGATGGACAAGGCCATGACCTTGCCCGACATGACCAGCGCAGTGACCAAGATCATTGCCGCCGGCCGTGACCAGGGCAAGCAGACCCAGGTGTTCATCCGGGGCGACAAGGCTGTCGACTACGGCGCCGTCATGGGCGCCATGGGCGGGTTGCAGAAGGCCGGTGTCGGTAACGTTGGCCTGATTACCGAGGCGCCCTGATGCAACAGCGAGAGCCATCCGCCTCGGAAAGCTACTTCTGGCCCAGTGTCTGGGCCATCGGCCTGCATGTGCTGGTGTTCGCCCTGCTGTTCGTCAGTTTTGCCATGACGCCTGAGCTGCCGCCATCCAAGCCGATTGTTCAGGCTACCCTGTACCAGCTCAAGTCCAAGAGCCAGGCGACTACCCAGACCAATCAGAAGATTGCCGGGGAAGCGAAGAAAACCGCGTCGCGCCAGACCGAAGTCGAGCAGCTGGAGCAGAAGAAGGTCGAGCAGGAAGCCATCAAGGCCGCGGAACAAAAGAAAGCCGACGCCGCTCAAAAGGCCGAAGAGGCCCGCGAAGCCGCCGAGGCGAAAAAAGCCGAGGATGCTGCCAAGGCAGCCGAAGCCGCCGAGGCCAAGAAAACCGCCGAAGCCAAGAAGGCCGAAGAGGCGAAGAAAGCCGCCGAGAAACAGCAGGCTGACATCGCCAAGAAGAAGGCCGAGGAAGAAGCCAAGAAAAAAGCCGAAGAAGAGGCCAAGAAAGCGGCCGCTGAAGAGGCGAAGAAACAAGCCGCCGAGGATGCCAAGAAAAAGGCAGCCGAAGAGGCCAAGAAGAAAGCAGCCGAGGACGCCAAGAAGAAAGCGGCGGCCGAGGATGCGAAGAAGAAGGCAGCTGAAGAGGCCAAGAAAAAGGCCGCTGCAGACGCCCAGAAGAAGAAGGCACAGGAAGCGGCCCGCAAGGCGGCAGAAGACAAGAAAGCCCAGGCCCTGGCCGAGCTGTTGTCTGACACCACCGAGCGGCAGCAGGCACTGGCTGACGAGCAAGGGGACCAGGTGGCCGGCGATTTCGACGACCTGATCCGCATGCGCGCAGCCGAGGGCTGGGCGCGCCCACCTTCCGCGCGCAAGGGCATGACGGTGACCCTGCAGGTAAGCATGTTGCCGGACGGTACCATTACCAGTGTCAGCGTGGCCCGTTCCAGTGGTGACGGCCCGTACGACAGTTCGGCGGTGGCTGCGGTCAAGAACATTGGTCGTCTGACCGAAATGCAGGGTATGAAGCCGAGCGATTTCAACCGTTATCGTTCGTTCAAGATGACATTTACACCTGAGGATCTAGCGTTGTGATTAAACGTCTGAGAGGACTGCTGGTCATGCTCTGCTGCGTGGCAGGCATGGCGGTGGCAGAGGAAAAGAACATCCTGGTCACCAGCGGCAGCGACCGGGCCACACCCATTGCGGTCGTACCCTTCGGTATGCAGGGCGGCAGCGTGCTGCCCGAAGACATCGCCGATATCATCGGCAACGACCTGCGCAACTCCGGCTACTACTCGCCGATTCCGCGGCAGAACATGATCAGCCAGCCGTCGCAGGCCAGCGAAGTGATCTTCCGTGACTGGAAAGCCCTGGGTGCCCAGTACGTGATGGTTGGCAGCATCGTGCCGTCGGGTGGTCGCCTGCAGGTGCAGTACGCGCTGTTCAACGTCGCCACCGAGCAGCAAGTGCTGACCGGTAGCGTGGCGGGCAGCACCGACCAGCTGCGCGACATGGCGCACTACATTGCCGACCAGTCGTTCGAGAAGCTCACCGGCATCAAGGGTGCGTTCTCTACCCGCATGCTGTACGTGACGGCCGAGCGTTTCTCCGTCAACAACACCCGCTACACCCTGCAGCGTTCGGACTACGACGGTGCGCGCGCAGTGACCCTGCTGCAATCGCGTGAGCCGATCCTGTCGCCGCGCTTTGCACCGGATGGCAAGCGTATTGCCTACGTGTCGTTCGAGCAGAAGCGCCCACGCATCTTCGTGCAGAACATCGATACCGGCCGCCGCGAGCAGGTGACCAACTTCGAAGGCCTGAACGGCGCGCCAGCCTGGTCGCCCGACGGTTCGCGCCTGGCGTTCGTACTGTCGAAAGACGGCAACCCGGACATTTACGTGATGAACGTGGCTTCGCGCCAGATCAGCCGCGTCACCGCAGGCCCGGGTATCAATACCGAACCGTTCTGGGGTAAGGATGGCAACACCCTTTACTTCACTTCCGACCGTGGCGGCAAACCGCAGATCTACAAACAGTCGGTCAGTGGTGGTGGTGCCGAGCGTGTAACATTCGTGGGTAACTACAACGCCAACCCGAAACTTTCGGCGGACGAAAAAACCCTGGTGATGATCCATCGCCAACAGGGCTTTACCAACTTCAAAGTGGCGGCACAGGACTTGCAACGCGGAAGTGTAAAGATTCTGTCTGAAACAAGTCTTGATGAGTCTCCCACTGTTGCGCCTAACGGCACCATGCTAATCTACGCCACCCGCCAGCAGGGCCGGGGAGTCTTGATGCTCGTGTCGCTTAATGGCCGCGTGAGGCTCCCACTTCCTACCGCTCAAGGCGAAGTCAGAGAACCGTCCTGGTCCCCTTACCTGAACTGATTGCGGCGTAATACGTTTTGCCTTAACACACTGGGGTTTCATTAGGAGTTTCACGATGGAAATGCTGAAGTTTGGTAAATTTGCTGCGCTGGCACTGGCCATGGCCGTAGCTGTAGGTTGCTCCTCGAAGGGCGGTGACAACGCAGGCGAAGGCGCTGCTGTAGATCCTAACGCTGGCTACGGTGCCAACACTGGCGCGGTCGACGGCTCCCTGAGCGAAGAAGCCGCCCTGCGCGCAATCACCACCTTCTACTTCGAATACGACAGCTCGGACCTGAAGCCAGAAGCCATGCGCGCTCTGGACGTTCACGCCAAGGACCTGAAGTCCAACGGCAACCGCGTTGTCCTGGAAGGCAACACCGACGAGCGCGGCACCCGCGAGTACAACATGGCTCTGGGTGAGCGTCGTGCGAAAGCCGTTCAGCGCTACCTGGTTCTGCAGGGCGTTTCCCCTGCTCAGCTGGAACTGGTTTCCTACGGCGAAGAGCGTCCAGTTGCTACCGGCAACGACGAGCAGTCCTGGGCTCAGAACCGTCGCGTAGAACTGCGTAAGTAAGTTCTTATGCGTATGTGCCGCCGTGTAGTAACCGTCCTCGCACTCAGCCTGCCGCTCGCGGCCTGGGCTGAGGTCCCTGTAGTAGATGACAACGCAGGCAGTTATCCGCCTGCGGGTTATGGCACGAGCGGCGCCTATGCCGGGTCGGGGGCTTCGGCCCCTGCCTCTGCACAGGGTCAGCTGTTCATGCAGCTGCAACAGATGCAGGACCAGCTTTCCCGCCAGCAAGGCATCATCGAAGAGCTGCAGAACGATGTGTCGCGCATGAAGCAGGAAAACCTGGAGCGATACCAGGACCTGGACCGTCGCATCAACAGTGGCGCTGCGCCTGCCGCAACCCCTGACAATTCCTCCGGTGGTGCATCCAATGCCGCCTCCGGTGCAGCAGCAGGTGCTGCTGCGCAACAACCGGCCGCCAGTAGCGAGCCCGGTGATCCGGCGAAAGAAAAGCTCTATTACGATGCTGCTTTCGACCTGATCAAGCAGAAAGACTTCGACAAGGCCAGCCAGGCGTTCAACGCGTTCCTGCGCAAGTACCCGAACAGCCAGTATGCCGGCAACGCCCAGTACTGGTTGGGTGAAGTGAACCTGGCCAAGGGTGACCTGCCAGGCGCCAGCCAGGCCTTTGCCCAGGTCAGCCAGAAGTACCCGAAGCACAGCAAGGTGCCAGATTCGCTGTACAAACTGGCCGATGTCGAGCGCCGCATGGGCCACACCGACAAGGTCAAGGGCATCCTGCAACAGGTCATCACCCAGTACCCCGGCACCTCTGCCGCGCAACTGGCCCAGCGTGACCTGCAAAAGCTCTAAGCGTTGTAGCAGTACCGTTTAAAAGAAACCCGCGCCAGTCGCGGGTTTTTTCGTTAGAATCTGTGCCCTTTTTTCATAAACACGCTGCTGCGGATAACGCCATGTCGAGTCCGCGACAGTGCCTGACGGAGGCGGACAGCCTGTTTAGCTGTCACGCCCGTGGCGAGCATGCAAGACACATTACGCATCACCGAAGTCTTTTACTCTTTGCAGGGTGAAACGCGAACGGCTGGGCTGCCCACGGTATTCGTGCGCCTCACCGGTTGTCCCCTGCGCTGCCAGTACTGCGACAGTGCCTATGCCTTCAGTGGCGGTACCGTTCGCACCCTCGATTCGATCCTTGAGCAAGTGGCCGGCTTCAAGCCGCGCTATGTCTGCGTCACCGGTGGTGAGCCACTGGCCCAGCCCAACGCCTTGCCGTTGTTGCAGCGCTTGTGCGATGCCGGTTACGAGGTGTCGCTGGAAACCAGCGGCGCGCTGGATATCGCCGGTACCGACACCCGCGTCAGCCGCGTGGTCGACCTGAAGACTCCGGGTTCGGAGGAGTCGCACCGTAACCTCTACTCGAACATCGAGCAGCTGACCCGCAATGACCAGGTCAAGTTCGTCATCTGTTCCCGCGAGGACTATGACTGGGCGGTTTCCAAGCTGATCCAGTACAACCTGGCCGAGCGAGCCGGTGAGGTGTTGTTCTCGCCCAGCCACCACCAGGTGAAGGCCAGCGACCTGGCCGACTGGATCGTTGCCGACAACCTGCCCGTGCGCTTCCAGCTGCAGCTGCACAAGCTGCTGTGGAACGACGAACCCGGACGTTGATTGAGGAGCAAGCACACATGACCGAAAAACGCGCAGTAATCCTGTTGTCGGGCGGCCTGGACTCGGCCACCGTGGTAGCCATGGCCAAGGCCGAAGGCTACAGCTGCTATACCATGAGTTTCGATTATGGCCAGCGCCATCGCGCCGAGCTGAACGCTGCCGCCCGCGTAGCCCGCGACCTGGGCGTGGTGGAGCACAAGGTGATTGGCCTGAGCCTTGACGGCATTGGCGGCTCGGCGTTGACCGACAGCAGCATCGACGTGCCGGAAACCCCGGGCGAAGGCATCCCGGTCACCTACGTGCCGGCGCGTAACACCGTGTTCCTGTCGCTGGCCCTGGGCTGGGCAGAAGTGCTGGAAGCACGCGACATCTTCATTGGCGTCAATGCCGTGGACTATTCCGGTTACCCGGATTGCCGCCCCGAGTTCGTCGAAGCCTTCGAGCGCATGGCCAACCTGGCGACCAAGGCCGGGGTAGAAGGGCAGGGCTTCCGCATTCAGGCGCCGCTGCAGAACATGAGCAAGGCGCAGATCGTGCAGGCCGGCATGGCCCGTGGTGTGGACTACAGTTTGACCGTGTCTTGCTACCAGGCCGACGACGATGGCCGTGCCTGTGGCAAATGCGACAGTTGCCGCCTGCGCGCCGACGGTTTCAAGGCCGCCGGTGTGCAAGACCCGACGCGATACGCTTGAAAAATTGTGATGGGGTATTGATTTCCCGTTAGAAATCAGTATTATACGCGCCATCCAACGGGTCGTTAGCTCAGTTGGTAGAGCAGTTGGCTTTTAACCAATTGGTCGTAGGTTCGAATCCTACACGACCCACCATACTCAGTACGTCAAAGCCCGCTACCAGAAATGGTCGCGGGCTTTTTCGTTTTCCACAGGTTTGGCCCAGATGTTCGGGTTGCGCGGTCCCGTGTAGGAGCGGCCTTGAGTCGCGATCGGGCTGCGGAGCAGCCCCAAGGGTTTCAGCGTCGATGCACACATTGCCGGGGCTGCTTTGCAGCCCGATCGCGACACAAGGCCGCTCCTACAGGGATTGCACAGGCTTCAGGTTGGCTATTCAGCCACCGCCGACATCGGCAGTAGCGCGATCACCAGGCATACCAGCGACGTGCCCTGAACGGCATAATCAACGCAGACGATTCAGCGCTGATGCTCTATAACCGCTTCACATACCACCGGGAAATTTACCGAGTTGGCAATGAAGCATTCATGATGGGCCTGTTCATGCAGGCGCATGGCAAGGTCGATATCCGCCCCGCTGGCGACCACGATTCGAGGGCGCAAGGTGACCTGCGTGAAATGTCCCTTACTCTGATTATCGCCCTCAGACATGCGACCCAGCGAGCGATCTACGTACTCCAATACGTTCACATCATTGACGGCACACAGGTGCAAGTACCACAGCTTATGGCAGGCCGAGAGCGAGGCGACCAGAAGATCCTCAGGGTTCCAGCGCGAGGCGTCGCCACGAAATGCAGGGTCTGCAGAGCCGGCAATGGTAATTTTGCTATCGGCTTTTATATCGAAGTCGCGCTGGTAGGACGTGTAATCGGTTGTTCCCTTACCGGTATTGCCGACCCAGTTCACGGTAACGCTATAGGTATGTTCCTTCATTCCTGGTCCTCTGTAGCCAGTTCGATAGTGAAGCCTTCCATACTAGCCATCTATTCTGCCCATTCCTTATCCCCGGTAAAGACCACTGTAATCCAGCGGTCCGGCCCTTCACCCCCTACGGCATCGCCCACCTCATTGCGTAGCGCGTCCCACTCGTCGATATTTTTCGCCCCCATTTCTGGTGGCACGATGAAATACAACTCGATCTCCCGTGAACGCCCGACCTTGGCCACGTAGGCCCGATACGACTGCAAACCGTGCTTTTTGACGAACGCCTTTGCCACTTCGTCGACGTGTTCCTTAAGGTCACTTGGCGTTACCAGGAGAATTTCCGACAGCGCCTGGCGCACCACCGACATCGGCAGTGGCACGATCACCAGGCACACCAGCGCCAACACTGCCGGGTCGATGTAGGGCGAGACCCATTCCAGCGACGTGCCCTGCACCGCGTAACCAAAGCAGAAGGCGACCAGCAGCGCGGCGGTAATACTGGCCGACATCACCCAGCCCTTGACGTCCATGGCCACGAAGTCCGATTTCAGCTGCCGGTTGGCGCGGGCCTCGATCACGGCGATGGTCACGCAGGTGATCACGGTCAGCACGGCATAGACCATGGCAATGCCGAACTCCAGGTGGCGGCCGCCTTGCAGCAGGCTGCTGACGGCGTTGATCAGCGCGTAGATGGCCACGCCGCTGAGCAGGATGCCGTTGAGTGCCAACACCATCGGCTCCAGGTGCCAGAAGCCCATGGTGAAGCGCTCGCGCAGTTTGCGGGACATCTGCACGCTGGTGGTGTGCGAGGTAATCAGCTTGACCACCACCAGCGACAGGCCGCTCATGCTGGCGTCGACCAGCGAGTAGACGCCGTCGAAGACGATGGAGTAGGAGCCGGAGGCCACACCGAAGGCGATGCCGATGCTGGCGATGAACAGGGTGACGGCGATCGAGGTGCGTAACAGGCCCTGTTCGCTGGTGATGTCGAAGAAGGTGGAGCGGGTTGCGGTTTGCATAAATGTGCTCGGTAAAATCGATAGTGCTGTAGTGCCTGGGCGGGCCTCTTCGCGGGTAAACCCGCTCCTACAAGGTCTGGCGCGCAACCCTGTAGGAGCGGGTTTACCCGCGAAAGGGCCCTGACAGGTTAGACGCGAAACTGCGCCATCAACGCCTGCTGCTGGTTGGCCAGCCGGTTCAGGGCCTGGCTGATGCGTGCCGATTCATCGGCCTGGTCCGCCAGCGATTCTGTCACATCGCGAATGCCGGCCACGTTGCGGTTCACTTCCTCTGCCACTGCGCTCTGCTCTTCGGCGGCCGAGGCAATTTGCAGGTTCATGTCGCTGATTACCGCCACCGCCTCGCCAATGCGTTGCAGCGCTGGCAATGCCTGCTCCATCCGCGTGGCACTTTCCTGTGCCTGGCGCTGGCCTTCATGCATGGCGCCCACCACATCCTGCGTGCCTTGCTGCAAGCCTTCGATGACCTGGCGGATTTCTTCCACCGACACCTGGGTACGTTGGGCAAGCCCGCGCACCTCGTCGGCGACCACGGCAAAGCCACGCCCGGCTTCGCCAGCGCGGGCCGCTTCGATGGCGGCATTGAGCGCCAGCAGGTTGGTTTGCTCGGCGATGGTGCGAATCACCTCCAGTACCGAGCCGATCTGCCCGCTGCGGCCTTCCAGGGCGCGTGCCTCGTCCATGGCGGTGTTCATGCCGGCAGCCAGGCGGTCGATGCCCTGGCGCGTGCTGTCGATCAGCTGCAGGCCCTCTTGGCTGGCCTGGTCTGCGGCCCGCGCGGCCTGCGCCGCCTGCGAAGCGTTGTGGGCAACGTCCAGGGCGGTGGCACTCATTTCGTTGGCGGCGGTGGCCACCTGTTCGATTTCCCGGTGCTGCTGTTGCATGCCGTTGCTGGTCTGGCTGGCGATGGCGGCCGACTGGTCAGCAGTGCCGCGGGCCTCATGCAGCGAGCCTTTGACCTGGGCGATGACCGGCTGCAGCTTGTCGAGGAAGCGGTTGAACCAGCCGGTGAGCTGGCCCAGTTCGTCCTGCCGGGCGTAGTCCAGGCGACGGGTGAGGTCGCCTTCGCCACTGGCGATGTCTTCCAGCCGGGCGGCCACGGCCAGGATCGGCCGGGTAACGCCGCGTGCGGTCAGCCACACCAGCAGCAAACCGATTACCGCTGCGCCCAGGCCGATCAGCAAGCTGGTGAGGTTGGCGCTTTGGTTATGTGCATCCAGGCGCTGGTTGAGGGCCACGGCGGGCGCCTGCAGCACGCTTTCCGGCAGCTCCAGCAAGACCTGCCAGGGGGCAGCGCCTGGAATGGGCGTGAACGGGTGGGCTACGCGCAGCAAACCGTCGGCGACCGCCTGGTCCATGGGCTTGCCCAGCGAGCTATCGTCGCGGCTGTTGCCAGCCAGCAGGCCGGCGGCGCTGGCGATACTCACCTGGCCCTGGCCATCGAACAGCTCGCGGCGGCCGTCCACGCTCAGTTGCTGGAGGTTGGCCAGGCCGATGTCCAGGCCAACCACGCCGACCACCTTGCCGCGCTCCAGCAGGGGCAGGGCAATGCTGGTCATCAATACCTGGCGGCCGTTGACCTCGTCTAGATACGGTTCGAGCATGCAGGTTCTGCCGGTGTCCTGCGGGCAGGTCAGCCAGCGGTTCTTCGCAGCGCCGTTGCTGCCGATGCTGGCATCGCCGAGCATCGATTCGGGCATGGCTTCACGTTCCAGGTTGCCGGGGCTTGGCTGTGACCAGTACAGCGAAAAACGCCCGCTCTCGTTGCTGCCCATGGTGTCCTGGCCGAGGTACTGGTTGTCATGCTGGTCCAGGGCATTGGGCAGGAACACCAGGTACAGGCCGATCACGTCCGGGTTGCCGGCCAGGCTGGCCCGCGCCTGCTGGGTCAGCTCGGCACGCAGGTCGCTGCCGCCACGGGCCTTCAGCACCTGCACCAGGCGGGCAAAGCCATTGCCGTACTGGTAGGCGTCCATGAAGTAACGCTGGATGCGCAGGGCCTGGGTCTCGGCGTGGGCCTGCAGGCGCTGGCGGGCGCTGCTGTCGAGCATGGCGGTGTTGGCCTGGTTGACCAGGGCGGCGCTGCGCTGCGCCTGGGTCAGTGAGGTGGCCACCAGCAAGGCGACGATGGCCAGCAGGCACAGGCCGGCGAGGAGGGTGATCTTCCACTGGATGGAGAGGCGACGCAGCGGCATGAGGGCTTTCCTTTTCGATCAAGTACAACGCCCGCGATCAGGCGCGGGCGTTGTTGGCAGCGTGGGTCATTCGGCGACGTAGTTGGGCGGCGCCGCGCGGAAGGCTTTGGTCAGCCAGCCCAGGTAAACCAGCCCGAGGGCCGCCCAGATGCCGCCAAACATCAGCGAATGCGCGTTCAGGTCCAGCCACAGCGAGACGATGATGCAGAAACCGATGGTCGGCAGCACCAGGTACTTCAACTGGTTGCCCAGGCCCTTGCGGTTGCCTTCGCGCAGGTAGCAGTGGTTGATCACCGACAGGTTGACGAAGCTGAACGCGACCAGGGCGCCGAAGTTGATGATGGAGGTGGCGGTCACCAGGTCGAAGAAGATCGCCGACAGCGAAATGACGCCGACCACGGCAATGTTCAGCACCGGCGTCTTGTAGCGCGAATGCAGGCGGGCGAAGACGCTGGCCGGGATCACGTTGTCGCGGCCCATCACGTACAGCAGGCGCGAGACGCTGGTCTGCGAGGCCAGGCCCGAGGCGATGGTGTTGATCACGGTGCAGGCAATGAAGACCGACTGGAACAGCTTGCCGCCGACGTACAGGGCAATTTCCGGCAGGGCGGCTTCCTGGTCATGGAAGCGTGCCATGGTCGGGAAGTAGGCCTGGATGAAGTACGACACGGTGATGAACACCACGCCACCGATCAGGGCGGTGAGGAAGATCGCCCGCGGGATGGTCTTGGCCGGGTCACGGGTTTCCTCGGACAGGCAGGTGACCGCGTCAAAGCCCAGGAACGAGAAGCACAGGATGGTCGCACCGGCGGCCAGGGCGCTGAACTGGGTCTGGCTGTCGGCAAACGGCATCAGGCTCCAGGCCGTTCCCAGCCCCTCGCCGTGGTCCAGGCCGCGCACGCACAGGTAGATGAACACGGCGATGATCGCTACCTGCACGCCCACGAACAGCAGGTTGAAGTGCGCCACCAGGTTCACGCTGCGCATGTTGATCAGGCTGATCAGGGTGACGAAGCCGGCCACCCAGATCCACTCCGGCACTTCCGGGAACATGGCCGACAGGTACAGCTTGGCCAGCAGCGCATTGACCATCGGCAGCAGCAGGTAGTCCAGCAGCGACGACCAGCCGACCAGGAAGCCCACGTGCGGGTTGATCGCGCGCTGGGTGTAGGTATAGGCCGAGCCCGATTGCGGGAAGCGTTTTACCAGGGTGCCGTAGCTCACGGCGGTGAACAGGATCCCGGCCAGTGCCAGGATGTAGGCGCTGGGTACATGGCCGGCAGTAATCCCGCTGACGATGCCGAAGGTGTCGAACACGGTCATCGGCGTCAGGTAGGCCAGACCGATGATGATCACGTGCCAGAGGCGCAGGGTTTTGCGGAGTTGGCCGTTACCGGCAGCGCTGTGGTCATGCGGCATGCTGGCATGGCTCCTGCTGCTGGGCGTAAACGGCGGGCACGGGGTATTGCGCATGCGGCAAGGGCGAGCGGGTGGGCTCCATGTTGTTCACCTTTTATGTTGGAGCGGCGGAAGGCGCGGTGGGGGTGCGCTAAGTGGTGAAAATAAAAACGATGGGTAGGTGGGTGTCAAGTTAAACATGACAAGATGTTACGTAATTGAAATATTTATCGATTTAACGGCCAGTTTGTTCGGTTTTTGCGCGTTTTTTTGCGGTTATGATCAATTTGCGTGTTCGTAAAAATTAACGAACCTGCAGTTTGGTTAATGGGTGTGTCGGACGCTTCCGAAAAGCAGGATTTCTCGGCTTTGGGCCGCGTCCCGCCCTGGCGAGGGTGATATTCTTCGCACTCTGTGTGGCCCCTGGCCGCCTACCCAGCCCTTACGGACAGCGATCGGTTCAATTCATGAAGAAATCAGTTGGCATCCTTTCCGGCCTGGCTATCGCCATCGCCGTCGCAACCACAGTTGGCGCCTGGTACACCGGCAAGCAGCTGCCGGCCGAGCTGGACAACGCTGTTGCCCGCAGCAACGCCGAGCTGCAAAAGGCCCTGGTCACCACCGGCGGCAGCATGAGCATCGAGCGGGTGTCGCTGGAGCAGCATTTCTTCAGCAGCACCGCCCAATACCGGCTCAAGGCCCGCGACATCAACGTGGGTGAAGGTGAGGTGATCAACTTCGACGTGGGCGTGACCGACCAGATCGAGCATGGCCCGTTCCCCTGGTCGCGGGTCAAGGCGCTTAAGCTGATGCCGGTGCTGGCCGTCAGCAACAGCTCACTGCAGAAGGACGATGCCGTCGCGCCGTGGTTCGCTGCCGCAGGCGACAAGGCCCCCATCAGCGCGCAGACCGCCCTGGGCTACGGCGGCGATGTGGTCAGCCAGATTCAACTGGCGCCGCTCAAGCTTGACAAGGCGGACGGCAACAGCCTCGACTTCTCGGGCATGCAGTTGGAGGTGAGTGGCGACAAGGACGGCAAAGCCTCGAAGTTCCACGGCCATGCCGACCGCTTGCTGATGAAACTGGTGAGTGACGACCAGCCACCGGCCACTTTTGAGCTGCAGGGCCTGAAGCTTGGTGGCAACCTGGCGGCCACTGCACACGATGCCATCTATGTGGGTAATGTCGACCTGCTGTTGGCCGAGGCCAAGGTCACCCTGGGGCCTAAACAGCAGGTGCTGCTGGTGAAGGGGGTGGAGCAGAACGCCCTGCAAACCCTCGAAGGCCCGGATACCGTGGGCGGGCGCGTAGACTACAAAGTCGGCGACATCAGCTGGGACGGCCGTGCGGTGGGCAAGGCGCAGATGGCCGTGAGCATCACATCGGTCAATGCCCCGGCGCTGCAGGCCTTGTCGAAGTGGTACCAGTCGCACCTGGCGGAGTTCGAAGCCGCCGCGGCCGCTGGCCAGCCGGTGCCGCAAATCCAGATGGACGATGCCGAAAAGGCCCGTTTCCAGGGCGACCTGCAGAAGCTGCTGGCCGCCAAGCCCAAGGTGGCGGTGGAAAACCTGTCGTTCAAGACCGCCAACGGCGAGAGCCGCTTCAACCTGTCGATGGACTTCGCCGCCCCGGCCAGCTTCGACCTGCCGCCGGACCAGCTGAGCAAGCAGGTGATCACTGAGGTGAAGAGCAAGCTGTCGCTGTCCAAGCCCATGATCGGTGACCTGGCGACCTTGCAGGCACTGCTGGAGGGCCAGACCGACGCCCAGGCGATTGCCATGCAGTCGGGGCAGGCGGGTGAGATGGTCGGCATGATGGCGCTGCAGAGCGGCATGGCCACCGTGCAGGGCAATGATGTGGTCAGCAGCCTGCACTATGCCGATGGCATGGTCGATTTCAATGGTAAGAAGATGACCGTGGAAGAGTTTGCCATGCTTATGGCGGCGCACCTGGCGGCCTTGTCGCCGCAGGGCTGATGGTTTCTCCTGTTGCGGCCCCTTCGCGGGTAAACCCGCTCCTACAACGATCGCACAGATGCCACAGGCTGCGGTGATCTATGTAGGAGCGGGTTTACCCGCGAAGGGGCCCGCACAGGCAACACAAAAACCCCTTTAGTAATCGCTGGATTATCTGTAGCCTTCGGCCTCCGATAATAATCCGTGCCCGCAGAGGGCCGTGGCGGCCTGTATGCCGTCCGGCACCCTTAGCCGATCTGCCAGGGCCGGGTGATACACTCGATTTGACGCGCACGCGCGCCTGCAGGTCCAGCGATCATGACCCAGATTTCCGAACGCCTGTTGGTTCAGGCCCACCTCGACGCCAAGCAGCCCAACCCGCTGACAGCCGAGCAGGAGGCCGAATACCGTGCGGCCATCGCTGCCGAGCTGAAGGCGCAGAACGCTGTTCTGGTCGCCCACTACTACTGCGACCCGGTTATCCAGGCGCTGGCCGAAGAAACCGGCGGCTGCGTGTCCGACTCGCTGGAAATGGCCCGCTTCGGCAAGAACCACCCGGCCGAAACGGTGATTGTTGCCGGTGTGCGCTTCATGGGCGAAACGGCGAAAATCCTCACCCCGGAAAAGCGCGTGCTGATGCCGACGCTGGAGGCCACCTGCTCGCTTGACCTCGGTTGCCCGGTGGAAGAGTTCTCGGCGTTCTGCGACAAGCACCCGGAGCGTACCGTGGTGGTCTACGCCAACACTTCTGCTGCCGTTAAGGCCCGCGCCGACTGGGTAGTGACATCGAGCTGCGCGCTGGAAATCGTCGAAAGCCTGATGGACAACGGCGAAACCATCATCTGGGGCCCGGACCAGCACCTGGGCCGTTACATCCAGAAGCAAACCGGTGCCGACATGCTGCTGTGGGACGGTGCCTGCATCGTTCACGAAGAGTTCAAGTCGCGCCAGTTGGCCGACATGAAAGCGCTGTACCCGGACGCTGCGATCCTGGTGCACCCTGAGTCGCCGGAAGCGGTGATCGAGCAGGCCGACGCGGTGGGTTCCACCAGCCAGCTGATCAAGGCGGCGCAGACCCTGCCGAACAAGACCTTCATCGTCGCCACCGACCGCGGCATCTTCTACAAGATGCAGCAGCTGTGCCCGGATAAAGAGTTTGTCGAGGCGCCGACTGCCGGTAATGGCGCGGCGTGCCGCAGCTGCGCACACTGCCCGTGGATGGCGATGAATACCCTGGAGCGGGTACTGCATTGCCTGCGCAATGGCGGTGATGAGATTTTTGTCGACCCGGCGCTGGTGCCCAAGGCGATCAAACCGTTGAACCGGATGTTGGACTTTACCCAGGCGGCGCGGCTGAAGCTTTCCGGGAACGCCTGACTGTAGACCGCGTCGCATTCTTCGCGGGTAAACCCGCTCCCACAGGTACAGCGCAGCGCTCACGGGCGGTGCGGTCCCTGTGGGAGCGGGTTCACCCGCGAATGGCCCTCAACGCCCCATCATTTCCCGAACCATCCGCTGCTGCTCCATGATCTCCCGCTGGCGCTGGTCAATCTGTGAAGCCAGCGGGAAATTGCCGCCCGCCCGGCGCTTGGCATAGTCCAGCTGCTGGATCGCCTGGTCAAAGTCGCCGACCAGGGTGAAGTATTCCGCCCGCGCCCGGTGCAAGCCAATGGTATTGCCCGACAAGCCCCGCACTTCAGCCATGTCGTACCAAACGTCCGGGTCATCCGGCCGGCTCTTCACCAGCTCGTTCAACACCTTCTCAGCCTCGGCCGGCTTGTTCTGCTTCACCAGCAAATCGGCGCGCACCTGTTTCAGTGGGTAGTTGCCCGGGTACAGCCCCTGCATCCGCTCGGCCCGTTGCTGGGCATCGGCCAGGCGGTTGTTGGTGATGTCCAGGTCGATCTGCGCCAGGTTGTAGGTGATGTCGTTGGGCGCCTTGGCCAGCAGCGGCTTGAGCATTTCCCGTGCTTCGTTCAGCTGGCCACCCTTGATCTGCGCCAGAGCCAGGCCGTAACGCGCGGCGTCGAGCTTGGGGTCTTCGTCCAGCTGGGCGCGGAAGCGCTTGGCGGCAAGCCCCGGGGTGCCTTCGTAGGTCAGTGCCACGCGGGCGCGGATCAACTGGTAGCGCATGCTGTCTTCCACGCCACCCTTGGGCGCCTGGTCGGCGCGGTTGCGGGTGTCGGCGATACGCGATTCGGTCACCGGGTGAGTGAGGAGGAATTCCGGTGGCTTGGCGTCATAGCGGTACTGGCGCGCCAGGCGCTCGAACATGGTCGGCATGTTGCGTGGATCGTAACCGGCCTTTTCCAGGTTCTGGATGCCGATGCGGTCGGCTTCCTGCTCGTTCTGCCGCGAGAAGCGCCGTTGTTCCTGGATGGCCGCCGCCTGGGTGCCGGCGATCATGCCGATACCGGCATCGCCTGCACCGCCGGCCGCCAGTACGATACCGGCAAGCAGCGCGGCCATCATCGGCAGCTGCATGCGCTGCTGGGCCTCGACGCCACGGGCAAAGTGGCGTTGCGACAAGTGCGCCAGTTCGTGCGCCAGTACCGACGCGTACTCGCCTTCGGTCTGGGCGTTGAGGAACAGCCCGCCGTTGACCCCGACAATGCCGCCCGGGGCGGCAAAGGCGTTGAGCTCGCGGCTGTCGATGAGGATGAACTCCAGGCGCCGGTCCTGCAGCTGGCTGGTTTCGGCCAGCTTGTAAACGCTGATTTCGACAAAGTCTTTGAGCTGCGGGTCGTTGAGCTGGTTGACCTGGCCACGCAGCAGGCTCAGCCAGGCACGGCCAAGCTGGTGTTCCTGCTGCGGCGAGACGATCGCGGAACTGGCGTCACCCAGCGATGGCAGGTCGTCAGCATGGCCGGGGAGGGCCAACAGGCAGGCCAGCGTCAGCAGGGTAGGGCGCAGTAGATTCATGCATGAAGCTCGCGTCGGATCAAAGATACCTACTGTAGCGGGCTCACACGTTGGCGACCAGTGGCGCTATCCTAGCCAGCCCTGCCAACAAGCAGTCTGGCAATGCCTTTGGAGACCCTGCGATGAGTGACACCCCGACCTGCGACGCCGAACTGGACGCCAGTGGGCTGAATTGCCCTTTGCCGCTGCTCAAGGCCAAGATGGAACTCAATCGCCTGGCCAGCGGCGCAGTGCTCAAGGTGATCGCCACCGACGCCGGGTCGCAGCGTGACTTCCGCACTTTCGCCCAACTGGCCGGTCATACCCTGCTGCAGGAAACGGCCGAGGCCGGTACCTACACCTACTGGCTGCGCAAGGCCTGAGTCTTTTCCAAGGATCGTCAATGTTCAAAGTGCTTCGCGACTGGATGCAGCGCTACTTCTCCGATGAAGAAGCCGTGGTGCTGGCGGTTCTGTTGTTTCTGGCTTTCACGGCCGTGCTCACCCTGGGCGGCATGCTCGCGCCGGTGTTGGCGGGTATGGTGCTGGCGTTCCTGATGCAGGGCCTGGTCAACGCCCTGGAGCGTCTGCGGGTGCCGACGCGGCTGGCGGTAATGCTGGTGTTTGCCCTGTTCATGGGGGCGCTGGCGCTGTTCATGCTGGTGCTGGTGCCGCTGCTGTGGCACCAGTTGATCACCCTGTTCAACGAACTGCCGGGCATGCTCGGCAAATGGCAGTCACTGCTGTTGCTGTTGCCCGAGCGTTACCCGCACCTGGTGTCGGACGAGCAGGTGCTGCATGCCATCGAATCGGTACGCGGTGAAATCGGCAAATTTGGCCAGTGGGCGCTGACCTTCTCGCTGTCCAGCCTGCCGCTATTGGTCAATGCCATGATCTACCTGGTGCTGGTGCCGATCCTGGTGTTCTTCTTCCTCAAGGACCGCGAGCTGATTGGCCGCTGGGTCAGCGGCTACCTGCCGCGCCAGCGCACCCTGCTGAACCGGGTAGGCAGCGAGATGAACCGGCAGATTGCCAACTATATCCGCGGCAAGGGCATCGAGATTCTGATCTGCGGCATTGCCACCTACATCGCCTTCATCAGCCTGGGGCTCAACTACGCCGCGCTGTTGGCGTTGCTGGTGGGGCTGTCGGTGGTGGTGCCTTACGTGGGCGCGGTGGTGGTGACCGTGCCGGTGACCCTGATTGCGCTGTTTCAGTGGGGCTGGGGCGACCAGTTCATCTACCTGATGACGGTGTACGCGATCATCCAGGCGCTGGATGGCAACGTGCTGGTGCCGCTGCTGTTTTCCGAGGCGGTCAGCCTGCACCCGGTGGCGATCATCTGCGCGGTGCTGCTGTTTGGCGGGTTGTGGGGGTTCTGGGGGATCTTCTTTGCCATCCCGCTGGCGACCTTGATCAAGGCCGTGCTGGATGCCTGGCCGCGGCAGGAGCCTAGTGTTTCGCCGATGCTTTGATGTAATTGGGGCCGCTTTGCGGCCCTTCGCGGCGGTTCGGCGCCCCGATAAACCCGCTCCTGCAAGGGAAACGCGATCCTTTTGTAGGAGCGGGTTTACCCGCGAAGGGCTGCAAAGCAGCCCCAATCAATCTCAAGCCTTGTTCAGGCCCTGAGCAGCCGCCAACACGGCATCCACATGCCCAGGCACCTTCACCCCACGCCATTCCTGGCGCAACACACCGTCCTTGTCGATCAGGAAGGTGCTGCGGTCAACGCCCATGTATTCCTTGCCATACAGCTTCTTCAGCTTGATCACGTCGAACAGCTGGCACAGGGCCTCGTCCTTGTCGCTGATCAGCTCGAACGGGAAGCCTTGCTTGGCCTTGAAGTTCTCATGCGACTTGATGCCGTCACGCGACACGCCGAACACCACGGTGTTGGCGGCGGCAAAGGCGTCATGCTGGTCGCGGAAGCCCTGGCCTTCGGTGGTGCAGCCCGGGGTGCTGTCCTTCGGGTAGAAGTACACCACCACCTGGCGGCCCTTGAGTTCGGCCAGGCTGACGGTTTGCCCGCTGGTGGCCTGGGCCTGGAAGTCGGCAACAGGTTGGTCGAGTGCTACAGCCATGGTCGGTTTCCTTACATTGGGTTCTGTGGACGCCACGGCTCGATCAGCGCATCGAGGTTCAGGGCATCGGCAAAGTCCAGGAACTGGTCACGCAGCCAGCTGATCTGGGTGCCGGCCGGCAAAATCACGGTGAACTGGGCGTTGAGCATGCTGCTGCCGGTCTGCGGCGCCAGGTAGGTGTCGCAGGTCATGGCTTCCAGCTCGACACGGTGGTCGAGGAAGAACTGGCACAGTTCGTTGATGATGTCCGGGCGGTAGGCGGCGCTGACGTAGGCTACATAAGGCAGGGCCTGCGGGCGCACTTCCTGGTCGGCACTGCGCACCACATCGAGGGTCAGGCCGTGCTTCTTGCCCAGGCCCGGCAGGGTGGATTCAAGGCGCGCCAGGGCGTCCCAGCTGCCGCCCACTTGCAGCACCAGGGCGCTGGTCTCGCCGTGGCGGCTCAGGCGCGAGGTAACCACCGCGCAGCGGTTCTCGAAGGCAGCGCGGCTGAGGACGTTGGCCAGTTCCATGGGGTTTGGCCCCAGGGCACTGATGACAAGGAATTGTTCGCGGACGGTGGGGGTGGACATGCAGCATTCCTAAAGCGATGAGCGGTCGGCACAGGACGGGCGAAAGCCTCCTGTCGGCAGGGCCCGGGGCTCGCATGCGAGGTCGTGGACGCTGGCGGGGAGCAAGGTCGACGGCCCGGCGGGCCGCGCTGCACCGATCAAAGCATCAAGGGTAGCGAAATAAGGCGCCGAGGGGAATGCTCCGCCCGCCTGCTTCGCTTGTGCAAGGCCGATGCCCCCAGTACCATTACCGCTCTCTTTTTCCGGCAGGAGCAGTTACATGATTGCGGGCAGTATGGTGGCATTGGTCACACCCATGGATGCACAAGGGCGTGTTGACTGGGGCAGCCTCGACAAACTTGTAGACTTCCACCTGGAAAACGGCACCCATGCGATCGTCGCCGTCGGTACCACCGGTGAGTCGGCCACGCTGGATGTCGAAGAACACATCCTGGTCATCAAGCACGTGGTGGAGCGCGTCAAGCGCAGCAACAAGCCGATCCCGGTCATCGCCGGCACCGGTGCCAACGCCACTGCCGAAGCCGTGCACCTGACCCAGAACGCCAAGAATGCCGGTGCTGACGCCTGCCTGCTGGTGGTGCCGTACTACAACAAGCCGACCCAAGAAGGCCTGTACCAGCACTTCAAGCACATTGCCGAAGCCGTCGACATCCCGCAGATCTTGTACAACGTTCCCGGCCGCACCTCCTGCGACATGCAGGCCGAAACCGTAATCCGCCTGTCGACTGTGCCGAACATCATCGGTATCAAGGAAGCCACTGGCGACCTGGCCCGTGCCAAGGCCATCCTGGATGGCGTCAGCAGCGACTTCATCGTCATGTCCGGCGATGACCCGACTGCCGTCGAGCTGATCCTGATGGGTGGCAAGGGCAACATCTCCGTGACTGCAAACGTCGCCCCGCGCGAAATGGCTGATCTGTGCGAGGCCGCCCTTGCGGGCGATGCCGAGAAGGCCCGCGCGATCAACGAAAAACTCATGCCGCTGCACAAAGACCTGTTCTGCGAAGCCAACCCGATCCCGGTGAAATGGGCGCTCGTTGAAATGGGCCTGATGCAAAAAGGTATTCGCCTGCCACTGACCTGGCTGAGCGAAGGCTGCCACGACAAAGTCCGTACTGCCTTGCGCCAGTCCGGCGTACTGGTTTAAGAGGAAGTACACCGCATGAAGCGACTGGCTGGTCTTTCCGCCCTTGCCCTGATTATCTCCAGCACCAGTGGGTGTGGCTGGCTGTGGGGCGAGGATGGCTATTTCCGCGACCGCGGCAGCGATTACCTGCAGGCGCACCCGACCGCACCGATGCAGCTGCCACCGGACGCCAGCAACGTCAAGCGCCTTGACCCGCTGCTGCCGATTCCGCGTAACGTTGCTGACGACACCGCCACCGGCGAGTTCGAAGTGCCGCGCCCGCAACCGTTGACCGGTGGCGCCGGCCAGGTAACCGACTACAGCCTGCAGCGCAGCGGCAGCAGCCGTTGGGTACTGGCCCAGCATTCGCCTGCCGAAGTGTGGCCGGTGGCGCGCCAGTTCTTCGAGGACAACGGTTTTCGCATCGCTGAAGAGCGCCCGCAAACCGGTGAATTCAACACCACCTGGCAGCGTTTCGACGAGCTGTCGGCATCGCTCGGCCAGCGCCTGGCCAGCACCGTCAGCAGCGGTGACAGCGAAGTGCGCGTGCGTGTACGCATGGAGCCAGGCGTGCAGCGCAACACCTCCGAAGTGTACGTGGTCAGCGTCGAGCGCCCGGCCGGCAGCACTGCCGAGCCTGCGTTCCCGTCCTCGTCCGCCAACACCGGCGCCGACGCCCTGCTGGTCGACGAAATGCTTGCCAGCATGAACCGCAGCGCCGAGAAGGGCGGTTCGGTATCGCTGCTGGCCGCGCGCGATTTCGACGCGCCAAGCCGCGTCAGCCTGAGCGAAGACGGCAGCGGCAACCCGGTGCTGTACCTGGGCTCCGACCTGGACCGCGCCTGGTCTGGCGTTGGCCGTGCCCTGGAGCAGGGTGGCGAGTGGCGTGTCGAAGACATCAACCGCAGCCTGGGCCTGTACTACATCAACCTGTCGGAAAAGCCTGACGACAAGCAGAACCAGTCGGGCTTCTTCAGCCGCATGTTCGGCAGCGAGCCGACCAAGGAAGAACGTGAAGCCCGTGCCGAGCGCTACCAGGTACGCCTGAGCAAGGTGGGTGACAGCGTGCAGGTCACGGTCGAGAAAAACATCAACACCGTGGCCCCGGCCGATGTCGCCCGCCGCGTGCTGAGCGCCATTCAGGACCACCTGGGCTAAGTGCGCTTCGCGGTACTCGGAAGCGGCAGCCAAGGGAACGGCACGCTGATCGCCAGTGGTGACACGTTCATCCTGGTTGATTGCGGCTTTTCCCTGCGTGAAACCGAGCGGCGCCTGGCGCTGCTCGGTGTTTCGGCGGCCCAGCTCAGTGCGGTACTGGTCACCCACGAACATGCCGACCACGTGCATGGGGTCGGCTTGCTGTCACGGCGCTACAATGTACCGGTCTACCTCAGCCAAGGGACCTTGCGCGGCATGCGCAAGCCGGTGGAGGTGGCCGGTTTTCTCGCTTGTGGCGAAAGCCTGCGCATCGGCAGCCTGGAAGTGACCGCAGCGCGGGTCGAGCACGACGCCTACGAGCCATTGCAGTACGTACTGAGTGACGGCAAGCGGCGCTTCGGCATGCTCACCGACCTGGGCTCGTACGACGCGCTGCTGCTGGAACGTTACCAGGGCCTGGATGCACTGCTGATCGAGGCCAACCACTGCCGCGACCTGCTGGCACGCGGTCACTACCCGGCCTTTTTGAAGCAGCGGGTAGGTGGCATGCAAGGGCATTTGAACAATCACCAGGCCGCGCGCCTGGTGCACGAGTTGGGCTGGAACAACCTGCAACACCTGGTGCTGGCCCACCTCAGCAGCAAGAACAACCTGCCACACTTGGCCCGCCAGTGCTTCGTCGACACCCTTGGGTGCGACCCGGACTGGCTCCAGGTGGCGAATCAGGAACACGGGCTCGACTGGCGCGAAATCGCCTAGCCCAACACCTCAAGCAAGCGGAGCCCAATCATGGAAAAACGCGACGAACTCTACCGCGGCAAGGCCAAATCGGTTTACAAGACCGATGACGCCGACCGCTTGATCCTGCTGTTCCGTAACGACACTTCGGCGTTCGACGGCAAGCGCATCGAACAGCTCGACCGCAAAGGCATGGTGAACAACAAGTTCAACGCCTTCATCATGCAAAAGCTGGAAGAAGCCGGCGTGCCGACCCAGTTCGACAAGCTGCTGGGCGACAACGAGTGCCTGGTGAAGAAGCTGGACATGATCCCGGTCGAATGCGTAGTGCGTAACTACGCGGCCGGCAGCCTGGTCAAGCGCCTGGGCGTGGAGGAGGGCATCAAGCTGGAGCCGTCCACCTTCGAGCTGTTCCTGAAGAACGACGAGAAGGGCGACCCCTTCATCAACGAATCCCACGTTGTCGCGTTCGGCTGGGGCACCGCCGAGCAGCTGGTGGAAATGAAGAAGCTGTCGCTGAAGGTCAACGAAGTGCTGAGCAAGCTGTTCGATGACGCCGGCCTGCTGCTGGTCGACTTCAAGCTGGAGTTTGGCGTGTTCCACGGCCAGATCGTGCTGGGCGACGAGTTCAGCCCGGACGGTTGCCGCCTGTGGGACAAAGAAACCCGCAAGAAGATGGACAAGGACCGCTTCCGCCAGGGCCTGGGCGACGTGATCGAAGCCTACGAAGAAGTTGCCAAACGCCTGGGCGTGCCGCTGTAAGCGGTACGTTCACGCAAGCGCCTGATACCACGCGATTTTTTTTAAAAAAAGGTTTGCGTTTTAAAAGAACGCTGGTATGATGCGCGGCATTGGAGAGATGCCGGAGTGGTCGAACGGGACGGATTCGAAATCCGTTGTACTGGCAACAGTACCTAGGGTTCAAATCCCTATCTCTCCGCCATACAAGATGAAGCCCCGCAGGTTAACGTCTGCGGGGCTTTTTCGTTTCTGCGTCCAGTTTTTCTAAGTGCGTTGCAGTGACGCTTACTGGTGTTAGCGACCGTACCGTCTTCAATAGCGCCCGTTCCTCCAGTTCCGATGCGGTCTTTGTGGGAGCGGCCTTGCGTCGCGAAAGGGGCGCGTAGCGGCCCCAGAATCTGAGCACTCCTGCAAGATTGTCGGGGCTGCTTTGCAGCCCTTTCGCGACGCAAGGCC
>NZ_JACVZC010000054.1 GCF_016658545.1 Pseudomonas sp. S37
ACCCTGCTGCTCGGCTGCCTGCTGAGCACCCACCTGCTGGCTGCCGCGCCCGCCCCGCCCGAAGGACCACCCGCGCCCCCCATGAACTACCGCCAGCCCACCACGCGCAAAAGCATGCACGCCACCCTGGTCCAGGACCTCGGCCTGCAAATCGTTTCTGGCCAACTCGCACCCGGGCAAAAGCTGCCCTCCGAGGCCAGCCTGTGCGAAAGCTACGCGATCAGCCGGCCGGTGTTCCGCGAAGCGATGCGCGCCCTCACCGCCAAGGGCCTGGTCGAAGCCCGCCCACGGGTCGGCACCCTGGTGCGGCCCCGCCATGACTGGCACATGCTCGACCCCGACGTGCTGCACTGGCTGATGCAGGCCACCCCGCAAAAAGACTTCTTCAACACCCTGTCCAGCGTACGCTGGGTCATCGAACCCGCCGCCGCCGCACTGGCCGCCACCAACGCCACCCCCGACGATGTCGAGTCGATCGGCGAGGCCTACCAGCGCATGGAAGCCGCGCGCACCCACGAAGAGCGCCTGCAACCCGACCTGGACTTCCACGCCCGCATCGCCGACGCCACCCACAACGACCTGTTGGCCTACCTGTGCAACATGCTGTCGATGGCCCTGCGCGAATCGGTGCGCTACTCCAACCAGCGGCCAAACTTCGACCAACTCGCCCTGCCCCGGCACAAGGCGATTCTCACGGCTATCCAGAACGGCGACGCCCTCGGCGCGCGGCATGCATCGCTGGTACAGCTTGAAGATGCACGCGTGGCGTTGAGCAAAGTGTTGGGGCAAGACCCGACTAGCTGAGGGTTACCCGGTACAAGTGGCGGAACCCGGCTGACTGCCCTGCGCCCCACTCCACGTAGCAGTGGAGCTAGCGGCAGGCAAGCCCGCCTCTGCTATTTGGCGCGCCCGTAAAACACCCCAGGCCAGCGCCCGGACCAGCGACTGCTTTGGGCAGGCGTAAAAGGCCTCCTCGTGCAACGCCATGCCGGAACGCGCATACACGCCTACGAACATCTGCGCGATACCACGGCGCGAAAGCCTTACCTGCACATCAATACACACGCCACCGTGCAACGTTTCTTCATGGCTGCGGTGGTGAAGTGTCGGGTCGACCCACGTCCAGTACACGTTACCCCTCATTCGCATAGAGCCTCCAAGCAACCGGAATTGGCAGTGTCCAGAGCCACGCGGGTTAAGCCATTACTTTCGGATTAACCCGATACAACTGGATCGACAGTTGGCTGCGAGGGTTTGCTCCATTTATTTTTCAGCTGCGGGTTTGTCCCGATACGGCGGAATCGGCCCGAGCAAGACACTGCCCCCCTATGCGAAATCAGGTTTGCTATGATCCGCGCTCATTTCTGCCGGGTACGCTGCGCGCTACCCAGGCCAATGCAGCCTGCTGGAAGCCCTGATGAACAAATTGATCCTGCCTTTCGCCATTTTCTTCACCGTCCTGATCGTCGGCACGATAGCCGATAATTTTGGCCTGCAGGGTAGCTGGAAGATCGGCCTGCTTTGCCTGGTGGCAGCCACCGTGCAGATCGTGGTCAGCCGGTTTCAGCGCTCAAAGCGATAGTGAAGTGACGACAATTGCCAGAGCTTGGCATGGCTTGAAGGGCGGATTTCCGCATTTGCGATCAGCATGATCACAACCTGAAGACTTTTCTTTCACCTGGTTTTCACAAAGCTTCAGCGACAATCGCGCCATCCCTACGTGATAGACCTTGCCCGCTTCGGCGGGCTTTCTTTTGCCTGCGATTTCTCTTTCGGCCTGCAGGGAATGGCCCGAATAAAGAAGCCGGAAATCCCCCATTCCTTGCAGCTCATTTCCCAGACACCCGCCATGAAGCACGCCCTCGCCTCTGTGGGAGCGGCCTTGCGTCGCGAAAGGACCGCAAAGCGGTCCCAGCTTTCCAAGCCAGGATCAGCAAAGCCAAACTCAAGAAAAAATCTGCATTCGTGGCAAATCTGAAGATTTTCACGGCCCAGTGAAGAAAATCTCCACGCCAGCGCGAAAAATCAAAGGAAAGCAGTGCGAGCAACCATCAAACCACCGCGCCTAGCCCAGCTCGAGAACCCCGAAAGACACTCACCGCCTTCAATCCCACGTATCAAGGCTTCATCAGCGGCTCAATGCCAATCCATTTCTTCACCGGGTGATAGCACAGCTGCAGCGGCGGAACCTCTACCTCGCGCCCCTGCACCTGCAGGCTGCCTAGGTGAATAGTCCACTTGGAATCAGCGTTCAGCTTGTCCGTCTGGAAGATCACATAAGCCGAGCCGTAGCGCTTGTTGTTGGTGAGCTTGGGGATCATCCGGTGCACTTCATCGCTGTTGATGTCGTACGGCGATGGCCTGGCAGCCCGCTCATTCACAGACGGATAGTCGTAGATATCGTTGAGGCCCACGTACACCTCAGGCCGCGCATTCAGGCGCGAGCCGTCTTCAAAAGTGATGTAGGCCTGGCGGCTGTCGTACAGCACCGGGATCGACGGCTCGCCACGCTTGGAGTCGGTCGACGGGCGCTGGCGGTCCTTGTTGTAGGCAATCATCTGCACGAAGAATTCCGGCCGCGGGTACTGCTCGCCCGGGTACTGCACGTGCAGGCCTTGCTCGTAGCGCTTTTCACCCCACTGAGCCGCGTGGTCGTAGAGGTAGGTTTCCAGGTAGAGGGTGGTTTCGCCCTGCGGGCCTGGCACTTTGAACTGGAACTCGGATTCGCAGAGGTCCGCGTAGGCGGCGCGTTCGCGCTTCCACGGGAGGCACGCGGTGAGTGAGGCTGTGGCCAATAACAGCAGGAGGGAGGTGGCGCGTTTGAGGTTGGTCATGACCTGCCTTGGTCTGGGGGCGATGGGGGGCAGTTTCGGGGGATTCGAGGGCGGAAGTCCATGGTGACCGTTTGACATCATCGGGACATGGCTGGATACAGGGATGGGTGGGTGGTTTGCTTTTTGAGAGGTCTGAAGGGTTGGCCGAGCGGCGAACGCTGCAGAAATCGACGGCAAACGCGGGGAGATAATCAGAAAAAAGAACTTCCTTGTAGGGCATTTCCCAAAGATACTCCCTGCGCCTGATTTCCGTTGCGGTCGACTTTTCAGCGTTTTAGTCTCGGTTCGTCGTTGCATATCAACGACTAGCTTTGACAGGCTGACTGACGACCAAACACGCGGCTTTGCCTATGGCGGCTGTGTGTGGGGCACCTCGTGTGCGCCGGTTTGGTCTTCACCGGTCTGTCAACCCATACACGGCTGCCACCACTTGTTTGACAGCAAGCGCTGGTCGCTCCATTGAGGACCAAATGATGCTGAAGATCGTTCCTGATCCACCCCATAAAACTCTATGCCTTGAAGACACGTTGATCCAGGCAACGGAATACGCGCTATGCGCTGCGACCGTTGTGCATCAGGCCATACTGCTGCAGCCCAAGTCGCCTGTGTCGATTCTGATGATGACCTCGATGCATGAACTGGAGACGCTGCGAGCTTTGCTTGAGTCCGCGCTGGTTCAGCTACAGGTGCCCACCGAGCCCAGGACTTCGCACTGAGGCCTTACTGATTGTGTCGCCTGGGATGGCTCATCACCGGCAAGCCAGGCCCCGACAGTGAAATGACCTATGTCACAAGCCTTAGCACTTGTGAGCAGCTGTGGGGGATTGCTGGCTTGGACGCCAGCCTAGGTATTTGAGATTTCGGGGAGATTGAACAATGTCTACAGAAGAAACCAAATTCACCGTGGGCAAAACTACCTTCTACCAAGGTGCAAACCAGACCCATCCCCTCTTCCGCATCGAAGCCGGTATTCCTTGCCAGAGCGCTCGTGAACAGGCTTCGGAACTGATGGGCTATGCACGGGATATGACCTTGGACGGCTTGATGGAAGACAAGCCGCAGCTGATCTGGGCTTCGCACTACCTCTGCGCATTGGCCAAGGCGCTGATGGATGATGCCGAGCTTGGAATGATGAAAAACCCTTGAAAACTCTCTGACTCATAGGAACAGCGCCGCCCCTGTAACATCCCACCTGCCATGACTTACGCAGTCTCTATAGGGGCACTTGAGTCGCGAAAGGGCCGCAATGCGGCCCCCGCAATCCAAGACTCAGCGCAACTTCTGCTGCCGTTAGCCCATTACCTGTCATGTGGTGCCCTAAGGCCGCCACCTGTGATATGCCGCTGCGCACTTTATTGAGCAGGTCAAACGGACATTGCTTCTTCGAAAATCTTCGCCACAGTTTTCTCAAGCTGTTCAGCATCCAAGTAAGACAGATCGATAACTTCGTTTCGAATACGAAGCATCTTTACAGCCCTGCGCATGATGTCCTCCATCGCGCCTTTTTCTATTTCGATTGCCGCCTTCATCCAGCCCTCCGCCACAGCTGTCGCAAGTCGCTGGGAGCAGGCAATGGAGGGCCTTTCGAATATCTGCACCATCGCATCTTCGGACAGTGCTTTAACCAAGCCCCAGCGGTCAGCATGACTTTCTCCACGATCGAGCCTTTTACCGCGCATCCACAGCCGTTGGAACGTATTTCGGTTTCCACCGTCAAATCGGCTACGACTTTCACCAGGGAAGCGCCACACCACCAGATCAGGAACAATGACAGTCGCAAGAAATGCCCAGACATCATTCCTGAGCGCTTCACCACTGGACAGTGCTGGTACCTGCGCAAGGTAAATCGCCGCCTGCTGATCAAACTCGGCCTTGGCGCTTTGACTCCCTATCCGTGGGAACCCTGCTCTTTGTGCAATCTCTTTGAGGCCCTGCCCGAGATCCACAGCAGCCTTGCCCGATTTGTAACCACCGCTGGGAGCAAACGACAATACGTCCGAAAAATCCGACAGGATATTCAGAGTAGATCGAGTATTTGCGCCTGTTTCATGAAATCGTCCGAGGGCGGTATCCACACCTATTGGCTTCAGGCGAGGTAATAGTGCGACAGACATTATTCTTCGTCCCCTAATTCGGCGGCTGCCAAAATCGATGCATGAAAGCGGCCGGGGTAGCTTCGACGCAAAACGCTGATGCTTTGTCGATTCTGCCCACTAAAAGCGGTTTCGATCCAGATGCGGGTCTGCTGCCCAATGGATCCCTCTTCGAAACTGACCAAAAAATCATCCTCATTCTCTTGATCAAGTGCGGTCGTAATCATCTGTGTCATGACATCAGCTACGATCGCTTGAAGCAAAAGCCTGTCACCGTCCACAAAGCGCTGAGCAATTTCCTCTATGTCGGCGTTCACGTAGAGCCGCACATTGCCACCGAAGTCGGCATGAAAGTTTGACGGGTCCCACTGTACGTACCAAGGAGCATTCTGCTCAGGCATGCCCTGAAAGCTATCAGTGAAACTCGTGAGCTCGATCGGAAAGCGCGATCCGCCACTATCCTCGATGAGGACACGTAGGTCTGTATGCCAAAGTTTCGCCCCTTTGAACCGGGGTGATAACTGGTTTCCTGATGCAGTGGGCCCGTCGAGGAGAATCCTGACTTCAAGATAAAGCTGGGATGAGAGAGTATGCCCTGCAAGTGCTGTTTCAAGACGTACGGAGGTTTCGTCCCTATCAAGAATTTTTATGCACGCATTGTGAGTTACGCGAGGAAGCGACCCAGCGCCGGTCCCAACC
The DNA here is from genome assembly GCF_016658545.1 of Pseudomonas sp. S37. Lineage (GTDB taxonomy): Bacteria > Pseudomonadota > Gammaproteobacteria > Pseudomonadales > Pseudomonadaceae > Aquipseudomonas. The sequence continues at coordinate 5,627 of NZ_JACVZC010000054.1, forward strand.
ACGAGCACTGCGGCGAGCTTGAGTGAAGTGGCGTCTAGTGCCAGATCCAATGCAGCTTGGTCAAGGTCAATAGTGATGTCCACTCCGACCTCCAGATCTTTCTCGTAGTCCCAGTCCTCCAGAATTTCGCCAAGAGGGAACCGCGGCTCACCAGGTTCGCCGATCGTCCAGTCACTCAGCACAACAGAGTCATCGGAGAGTGTGAGGAATGGCAGCGCTACTCTTCTCATTCATCCCCCTCCTTTACAAAAGCCAAGCGCACCCCGACGGCGGCGTGATCCGGACGCAACACCCGAATAGTCACAACACCACTTTGCTTGCCCACCTCCAGAGTATCTCCACATGCTTCTTTCTGCGAACCGTCCAAATCCATCTTCAAAACCCTGGATCCAAATCCTGGCGGAAGGTCCTTGCTGTCTGTCATCCCACCATCGGCGATGAGTCTTGCTTCAGCAATCAATTTGAGATGGTCATCTCTCTCGTCGTTACGCAGTTCAGCTTGAAAAACAGCACATGGCTGATCATTTTCGTCAATTTCAAGTCGCAAGAACCTAGGCACAGAGACGGATAGGTCATCACGCTTGCGAGGTGTACGAGAACTTGCTGTGGCTGGTTTGCCTGGTCCTTTACCCGAAACAGCATCCAGAAGATTTCCCAGTTTTGCTGCAGTCTTTGCCAGCGAGGGACCTTTGGTTCCTTCGCTCGCAACAATCGTCGAGGTCGGGGAGGCATAGGTTTGGGCATGATGTTCTAGACGTTTCAGTGCAATCCTGACCATTGACTTCGCGTCAGAGCCAGGGAGCATGTCAGGCACCCAATCATCATGCGCGGGGGGCTCTGCCTTTGCGAAGGCTTCTTCTACCAGCTTCTCATCCGAACAGATGAAAACGCCCGCCCACTCGTAGCGCGCATCCGGGAACGGCGCACCGCTTATATATTTGACGACGAGCTCCACAGGCCGCATTACCGCGATGTGACTCGCCTGATGAGGTACCTTGGAGTCGTCGTGAAGGGCTACTGCTGAGCGGGTCGCACGCATCCCCCTCTTGAGCGCAAGAGTCCCTAGAGATTTATACGGCCTGTCTCGCTGTATCCGAATGACTTCGCCGTCAATATTGCGATGCTCGGCAATGGCAGCAGAAAATAAGTCTAGCGGTGGAAACTGTTCGGGAAGAGGAATGGGTACTTCGGTTTGCTCTATGAATAACCGAATGTCCAGCTTCCTCTCCACTGGGGTGGTCTGCGTAAGTCGAGGCCAGAAGTTCCAGAGTATCGTCTCGATGATCTCATCAGCGACCGTTCGTCCCCCCTCGGCTACGTAGGGGTCAAGGATCATGACTGTCGTGCCGGTCAGAACGTGCGCACGTGCCGGCATGCCTAAGCATGCCGCAAGCTCTTCAGCTGTTCCATCTGTGGCTGGGTCGATACCGCCTTCGTTATCATTGATACCCCACCAGTGGCGCCCAGTGAAACGTTTTCTCTTGCCGTCCGATGCTATGGCATCAAAAGCACTGCCGAGGTGACAGCCCATGAACCGTCTCGTCGGGATGCCGCTGGCGGTCGTTTGTGTATCGACAAGAATGGTGGAGCAGGCGCTCATCGCATAAAGGGAGCTTTTGCCATACCCGTATGTACCTCCCCCATTATGGGTATCCCGCGCAACGCCGACATTGCGCAGGAAATTCACGAAATCCAATGCTTCGTCACCTTCCGCCACCGCATCACCTGACGTCGGACCGCCTAATCCGGTAGTATTGAAGTCACAGATCTCCAAGACTTTCAGATCGGTCTTCCCGAGGGTCTCCTGGATGGCCCCCGCAGTCTCGTCGCACGCGATTTGATCGCATAGCACGCGGCTCACGAGGTACCTCAGCTGTTCCGATGTCAGAGTGCGATAGCGTACATGGATGGTGGGGCCTTTTCCCAGGCGGCCCGCATCTATGCTGTTCTGTATCGACTCGCGCAGCACTGTCTGCAAAAGATCCTGCGCAGGGCAACCAAGCAACTTCTTGAAGCCATCAGCGGCGATGTTACCGGTACGTGCGAATGGTTCGCTAAAGAGTTCCAACAGGCTCATTTCGAGATTCTCTCGAAGGCGCACATCTGCTCACTTTCAGAGAGCTCGTATGCAGTAGCATGGGTCAGGTCTACGGCGTACGACAGATTGCTCACGCCGGCCGGGAGTGATTTCGACTCGAGTGCCGAACGGGTGATTCTGGGGAAACCGGAACCGACCTGATAGGTCTTGATCGACCAGTCGGAATACGCAATACGATTCCATTCCGGAGCGTCGGGGCTTTGGCAACCGATCGCAGCCAACCGCTCATGGAGCGTTGAGGCGTTCACCCCACAGGCTTGCAACAGTTTTACCAATTCCGCGACGGACAACTTGCCGTCCCTTGCCTTTTCAAGGTTGACATGCGCCAGGACAAGGGTACCGTCCTCTGGCAGCTCTAGTTGGTCTATGCCATTGATACCTATCTGCATCGTGTCCAGGCGACCGGAAGTCTTCACTTCAAGAGCGTGAACACCCCTGCGAAAATCGTGGCGCTGCCCCAGCGGCCCCGACCACGCATCCAGAGCGCCAGGGTCAATCCTCACCAGTTCATGAAGTACCAGCAGTTCGCCAACAAGTCCCAGTATGGCGCTTTCCGGAGTTTGCGGGACCGATGTGTCCCCCAGCAATACGCGGAAATCGTGAATCGCGCTTGCGACTGCTGTGTGAGGCGAGTCTCCGTTTTCCAAGCGTCTGAGAATTGCCTCCGTCAGCTCTGCAAACACTGCATTCAGCGTTTTTTCGAGGCACATGATGTCAATGAAGCGGACGCTCTTACCCGCGACTGCAAGACTGACGATGGATATCGAGAGTTTGCTGGTAGAGGTGAGCCCTGCGGGATGATACCCGCTGGTTGGGACCAATAGACGGGGTTCACCATGCAGGCCGATTGCGTACCGTACAACACCGAAGCCAGTGTCGATGCCGGAATCCAAAGTCGGAATCTCGACGACGCCATCTCCACTATCACTGGAGCGAAGTTGCAACCACCGATGAAGAGGATTAAACATCGGCAGTCTGCGCCTCTTCCTCTGCAGTCAGCTCTTCCAACGCTTCGTCAATCTTTTCTTCTGATGGAACATCCAACTCCACCGCGTAGTATGCGCCAGCGTGATCTTTGGCACCGGGAAACACGATACCGATGCCGATGAGGTCATCGGTGGCATCCAGCATGACGCGATTCTTCGTGCTCGCCATTGGCGGGGACTTTTGGTCAATCGCGTACAGCAGCAACAACGGCTTAGCGGGTCTTCGGCTTTTGAAGGATGCCCACGAGTCATCATCTTCGTCGCTGGAGGGACTTAACGCGTCAATGAGAATATCGTTCTTCGACATCAAGGCCTTGATGTCGGCATAGTTTCGCTCCGAAGCGCTCAACTGCGCGCGTCGGTTGCTAGGGATTTGACCTAACGCCCCTAGCGGCTTGCGAGACAGACTGGATCCTGGTGTGATGAACCCCACGTTCCAAGTCTGCAGCTGTTGTCCTGCCTTGTCAATGTAAGCCAGCAGCATTTCTCTTTTCAGATCCATATGCTGGTCGCAGATCTCGTAGGTCTTCAAAAACTTTCTGATCAACGCCAGCGGTATGTCTTGTGCGAGTTTTCGATTTCCCAAATCCTTGATGTTGTCAGCGCCAATATCATCCACGAGGCAACTTGCAGCAGACCAGTTAGCGCTGACCACTCGTTCACTTTGATGGTCAAAGCGAATGGTCTGTACATGACGCCCTTCAAAGCTGATGCTGGTACGGAACGCGTGGCGCATTTTCGCCGCCGAAGTAATTGCCATCCCGGGAATGGCCCGTACTTTCACTGCGAACTCGGCAGGAGTGGTCTTGTATTCGCTGTACCGCGCGATGTCGTCGCGAATCTCCTCCTCGATGCGCGCAAGCGCCCTGAAGCTTGAAATCAGCTCTGCCGTAGTCCAGAGACGGGGAAGATCCTCGTACCCATTTCGATAGCCAAACCAGCGGCCCATCTGCAGAAGAGTGTCGTACTGCATCGAAGTGCGAAGGAAAAAGGAGACGCAGAGCCCCTCAATCGTCAGCCCCCGAGCTAGCACTGCCCCGCCGATCACTACATAAGTTTTTGGACCCTTCGTGTAATCCAGTCGCTTCTCACTGACCCCGTTTTCGATGGCAACCTCCAGCGCTGCGAGCGTCTGCTGGAGATGCGGAAGAAGCTGTTGCAATGTCGGTGGACTTACATCGCCCTCAAATGGAACCGCAGAAATTTCACGGCTGAAGAGCGTACCCAGTCTTGCAGAAATCTCTCCGTTACCTGTAGCCAGATCGGTAGCGTGCTTCTTCAGCCACCCACAAATGACCGCGTCCATACCTTCGTGCTGAGAAATAAGCGGTGATGTGTGGATGAGCATCGACATGTGCTCGTGTCCTTGGCCTCGCGCCCGACGTACGGAACACGAGATGAGGAACCAGAGGAGCGCTTCCTCCAGCTCCTCTGTCATCTGCGGCTTGAAGTTTCTATCGGTTGCGCGAGCAGGACGCAACGTGTTCAGTTTCTCCACCGGTATGGTCCGTATCATGTCCCGGCCGGCTTCTTCTGTACTTTCGTTGTCGGCGTCCTTAGGATCGAAACCGAATACCTCCCTCGCCCCGAAATAATTGTCGGACCGAGGTAGCGCTGTAATGAAATCTTCAGGGTAAAGATCGTCGAGTTCGTCCTTGTTGCGCGGATACGGATCGATAAAGACGTTGGCAAACGGCGTCGCGGTGTAGCCCACGTAAGAAACCGCAGGAAGAGCCCGGATGATCTTCCGAATCTCTTCGTTGATTCGAGTCATGTCCTCATCATTGTTCGCAGCATTTACTGACGCCTGATCGCACTCATCATCAATGATGAGTACCTTGAGTTGCGCCTGGACTTTCGTCGAGGTGCTACGCCCCTTGTCGTCGACGATTGTTCGGCGAAAGGCTTGCAGCCGTGAGGCAACTTTTTTCATCACTACCAACTGAGCGCGACCGGGCACGGGAAGCGCGAAGTGCCGACTGGCGGGGATCTCAAAGTCACGGCTCTCATCGCTCTCCGTCCACAGCTGCCATAGGTGGCTGTGGCGCATCACGACGTCACTTTCAATTCGTCGTTGTGTCTGCGCCCTGAGCTTATTGGTAACACCTGCGAGAAGAACAATGAGGTTGTAGCCTGCATCCACGGCCTTGGCGATGACGGCAGTCATATTGGCAGTTTTGCCTGACTGGACGTAACCCACCACAAGCCCGCGGTGACGAAATTTGGCCGCAGAGGGGTTTGCCAACAGCGAGACCACCTCCGACGAGCTTTTGTTTATCGATTTAACAGCGTCCTTGTCCCAGCCCTTTACGTTGGTCAAGTAGCCCTCGAGCGCTGGCCAGTGAACATCGCTGGCAGTTGGCCCTGTGTACCACTCCTCCCTCGATTTGATAAGCGAAGAATGGCGCAGAACTTCCACACTGCCCAATGATGCGACAACGCGCGCGAGGGCGATCGCGAGGTTTTGGTCCATGTCGGCGGAAAACGTAATGCCAAAAACAGAAGCCTCTCGTTTGATGGCTTCTGCAGCCGTGGCGGGGCTTTCATGTGTCGGAAGCTTTTCGCGGATCTGCTTCTCGAAGATATCAATCTGTGAGGTCATCATAAGCTTCCTGCAATTCCTCAGGCCAATTCGGCAAGGTCGAGCTCCTGACATCCTTGGCGAATGGTCGGCCCATTATCGTAATTCGGTTCACCGTCAAGGACGGGGTCTGCATGCTAACTGAACAGGGCTTGTCGCGAGCCCTCAGCGCACCTGCAAGCATCGGCTGGTAGCACAGTAATATCAATACCCTTTATACCATCTGCTGATACATCTCTGCCGGGGCCCCAATCTCAAGCGCCCGGCCGACTCGGCCTGTGTCTCGGCAGCGCATCACCTGCGCTACAACAACTCAAAAATTTCCCGGACCAATGGGTCGATAGCTGTGTCAGCACATCATAAAGACGGATGGTCATGACGGTTATTCCGAGCCGAAGGACCACATTCATGATCTCAGCCTCTGAAGGCATTCCGCCCATCTCTAATTCCGGTTAAACAACCCGCAGCAAGCCCTGGATAGACCCCGGGGATTCCGGCCGACACCACAAACCTCACAGATGTGCTGCCCATGCCCAGGTTGCGGTGAGCGCTTATAGCCCCTGGCCACTCGTTTTCGGGTTTCCTATTGAAAGAAGCTTGCCCCCTTGAGATCTGAGGCAGTTTTAAAGCACGAAGGCTCAGTGCCGCTTCACGTGAATCAGAGTGCCATTACGAATGATTGAAATCTCAGGAGACACAAAGGAAGCCGCCCATTATACTGTCTAGATATACAGTATTCTTGAGATGTGCAAGGCCCACGGCCGTAACAAACGGGCGGTTTACAAAATCCTGATTAGGAATAAAATGGTGACAGAAAATCACACGTTTGACCCAGAGGAATACGGACTCATGAACCTTTTCGAACCTCACGCTCTCGAGTCCGCAGAGGCCGAATCACAAAGCTCTCAGGAGCTACAGCCGCAGCAAGACCTGGCGCTGCTTCGCCAATTGCTGGAGATCTACGACCAAGGACAAATCGCCTCAAAGCTGAATGAGATTGGCTCCACCCATTGCCGAGAAACCGTGAATCGCTGGATGAAGGGAAAAGCTGTCCCTAGGCTTACCCACCGTGAGTTCGTGTACCTGCAATCTTTTCTGCCCAAGCGCCCTGAAGGTAAGACCTCCTTCCGTTTCATAGACCTGTTTGCGGGGATTGGTGGCATCCGAAAAGGTTTTGAGGCGATCGGCGGTGAATGCGTGTTCACATCCGAATGGAACGAGCATGCTGTCCGCACCTATAAAGCTAATCACTACTGTGATCCCGCCCGGCACCGATTCAATCAGGATATCCGCACTGTTACCCTTTCCGATCAGCCAGACATAAGCGAAGAAGAGGCTTACCGCCACATCAATCAAGAAATCCCTGATCACGATGTGCTACTCGCAGGTTTTCCCTGCCAGCCTTTTTCACTAGCTGGTGTATCCAAGAAAAATTCTCTGGGGCGCAAGCATGGCTTTGAGTGCGAGACCCAAGGCACACTTTTCTTTGATGTCGCCCGTATTCTAGCGGCAAAAAAGCCCGCAGCATTTCTTCTTGAAAATGTGAAGAACCTCAAGAGTCATGACAAAGGTAAGACTTTCCGCATTATTTGCGAGACATTGAATGAGCTGGGCTATGAGGTGGCAGATGTCGAAGCCCCTAAAGGCCAGGACCCTAAAGTAATTGATGCCCGGCACTTCGTGCCCCAACACCGGGAGCGCATTGTGCTCGTAGGATTCCGACGGGATCTTAACGTTCACGGCGGCTTCACCCTTAAAGACATCGAAAAGCTATATCCATCAGCTCGACCGACATTCGGCGACCTTCTCGACGAAAAGGTTGATGCCAAATACATCTTGACGCCAAAGCTGTGGGAATACCTTTATAAATATGCTGAAAAACATCGCCAGAAAGGAAATGGATTCGGGTTTGGCCTGACTCGATCAAACGACGTAGCGCGTACATTGTCTGCACGATATCACAAGGACGGATCTGAAATTCTCGTTGATCGTGGTTTTAATGAAAAGCTAGATTTCTACGGAGAATTGAATCAGATCAATCGCCCTCGCCGACTCACACCTCACGAGTGCGCCAGGCTGATGGGCTTCGACAAGCCTGGTGAAAGTAATTTCGTTATCCCAGTATCTGACACTCAGGCTTATCGACAGTTTGGCAACTCGGTCGCCGTACCTGTTTTCGAAGCAGTTGCTCGACTGATGAAAGATCGAATCCTTGCAGCCAAGACTAAAACGGATCAGAATCAAACGCAGCTGGAGTTCAGCTTGCCTGCGTAACCCCTGACCACTCAGGGTGCGCCGCACCTTGAGTGGGGTTCATTTTGGTTGATATTGTTGATCCTGTGACGCGATCTCGCATGATGTCCGGGATAAAGGGGAAAAACACCTCTCCCGAACTCGTCATTCGCAAGGCCCTCCATGCTCGAGGCTTTCGCTTTCGCATACACACAACTCACCTGCCGGGTAAACCCGACCTGATCCTTCCCAAGTTCAAAGCAGCAATTTTTGTTCATGGTTGCTTCTGGCACGGCCATGATTGTCGATATTTCAAGCCCCCCAAAACTCGCGCAGAGTTTTGGATGGGCAAAATCGAGAAAAACAAAATACGAGACGCAATTCAAATAACCAAACTCAATGAGGCTGGCTGGCGAACCCTAATCATATGGGAGTGTGCAATTCGGAAGATGAAGCGTGAAAACTCCATCACTTTGATCGACACTGTGGCAGCATGGCTATTTCAAAATTCAACCTTTCACGAACTTGACGAACAGAACACATAGGCTATTAGCTTTCAAATCAGAAAAACTCGTCAGCAAAATCAACCAGCCAACACACAGTAGCCACCACCCTCAGATGCGTTCAAATCAACAACGCTGCCAGCCCACACCATAGAGCTCAAGAAATAATAAATTTCACACGCTCCAGATACGCAGCCAAATTTAGCAGCCATTCTTTCTGCTCGCTGCCATAAGTTCCAAACAGTGCTGACGGGACGACCAGTTGCAAATTATGGGATTTCATTTCATTAGTCTGATTCAAGCTTATCGCCGGCTCCAATGTAAAGAGATGCTTTTCCTTTATTCGACACGCCTCTGCCAACACCTGCCTCCAACGATCTTTGCATGTAGACTTCGAAGCAAGCATCACTAGCCGCTCGCCCGGGTACTCTAAATCACTATATTGCTTCTGCCCCGGAAATAAAAAGTCTGCAGTCGCTCGATTCTCGGTAATCACTTGCCGACCGAAGGGCAAACCATGAGCTTCAAAAACGGCGGCTAAATGATGCTCCAATGCATGCCCAACCCGTGATTTACGCCTATTCTGTACACTCAGCGAGAATCGGATAAAGTGTTCAACATCAGAAAACCCTTTATCCAACTGAGCTTGAACAATTTTCCGTTCAAGCGTTCTAAAGAGCATCTCCTCATGCTCCATCCAAGCGAGCAGTGCGGAATCAGGATCCGTTTTGACCGGCTCCGCCATCCTGCAGGTCTCACGAACGAAAGAGCTGAACTCAGCCGTTACCGGAAAACCCTCCCCAAATCGATCGACAATCTTACCAAGCCAGCCATCATTATAATTACGAACCTCAATACCCAGCTCTTCAAGTACCATCATCTCAATAACGCTTACTTGCCTTCCATCTCCGACTTCGTGAACCTCAAACCCCTTCACAGGCAAGTGATCAATATCAAAAAGCCAGCGAATTTGTTGCTCACTGGTAGAACCACGCGGACTAACCACTAACATTAGAGTGTTGTCTGGACGCACAGCGAGAACACAAAAGTCTCCTTCTGACATCCGATTTGTAACCGCGTTTTCTCGATAGTACAAACGGTACTCCGGCCTCCGGTGAGCCTGACGTAGCCGAGTATCGTACCAGGTAAGTCCACCGGTAGCTTTTAGCGGGGTATCACTTTCATCGTCGAAGTATAGAAAAGTACCTTCGAAAGCAACCCTCTGATCTCCCGGGTTTCCTAGAATCTGTACGAAGGCATTCGAGCCGATCTCATGCTGATGGGATCGAGGGGTGGCGTCAACAGCTGACAAATGCTTGGCAGCTACTCCCGTAAAATGCTGACGGAGGCTTCCCATCCTGCGTAAATCCCTATGCAAGTCGAAAGATCGACAGGATAACTAGAACCAGCCCCCATTGACAACTGGCACTAAGCCACCCAGCCAAACGGTTACGCTACTGACACCAATGAAGCCAATGCTGGCAGCCGGGTCGCGGCCCGAACTCGACATAGCGCATTCGAATATATGTAGCTCACCAAGGAATTCATCGCAAAAGCGCCGTCTGGCACACCAAGATTACCCAGCCTTCCTCAGCAACGAAACGAATTGCTTGAATGACATCAAGTCCTCTTGTTGTTCAGCCTTATAGGTCACCTGGATAGGTAACGGCACTACCAACTGTACTCCCTGTTTCTTCATCTCCGCTGTCTGATCAACCGAAACAGATGGTTCCATCGTGATCAAGTGCTTTTGCTTCACTCGTGCGGCTTCCGCTAGCACCTGCCTCCATCGCTCCTTGCAGGTCGTCTTCGCCCCCAGGATTCGCAGCTCCGATTCAGGGTAATCCGAGTCAAGGTAGGCGACACGACCAGGAAACAGAAAGTCAGGTTTCTGCTTTCCTTCTGTGCATACTCCCCGCTCATATGCGACACCATTCAATCTAAGGCACTCTTCAATATGATTTTCGAAGGCATGGCCCACGCGAGACTTACGGCGATTCTGAACACTGAGTGATACACGTATGAAAGCATCCACGTCTTCGCCAAAGCCTTCCAGCAGCCTCTGCTTTACGATATGCCGCTCGAGCATGCGAAAGACATGCTCTTCATCGTTCATCCATTGCAGCAATGTCTCATCCGGAGCCTCGACTGCAGATAGATCCTTACTCAAAGTTCGAGCGAAATCGGAGAACTTCCGAGTAGATGGAAATTCAGAACCAAATTTCTTGATCACTCTCTTCTGTAGTGACTCATCTTTCAGCCTACAAATATCAAGCTCGACCCCATACCGGGCAAGCATGAGCCGAACGGGAGCTACAATGTGAGAAGTATCAAGGTTAGCCGAAGTCAGTTCGGTTCCAACCTCAATGCCGATGACTCCAAAGATGCTGCGCAACTGAACTTCTGTGTGACTGTGCTGAGGGCAGAACATGATAAGCAGATCCCCCTTATGGGTCACTGCAACCAGCATGAAATCAGTTTCCCGAATTTTTTCGGTCACTGCGTTTCTTTTGTAATAAAGACGCCACTCCGGATCTCGATTGACGTCTTTGTAACGACAGTCATACCACGAGAGCTCATCCTCAACTAGAACGGGTTCATCACAATAATCGTCGAGGTAGAACATCGTAGCCTGCAAGAACGCTTTGCTACCATCTCTCGGACAGGGCAAATGCTCCCCCAGGCCAGCCTTGATCAATCCACCAATTTCGTGCTGGTTGGACTTTTTCGGATTCGCATCTACAGGTTTCAGGTACTTCAGCGCTGCGGCAGCAAAAACGTCCTTTAACTTCTCGAACAAGTCACTCACCATTTTAGAAAGTATAGAAAATACCCTACACGTCCCTGCATAACTCCAACCACGGTTGCGTTACCGGAGCAGCAGAAAGGCTTGGATCCTGAATAGGGGATAAAACTTCAGGGCTATACCAAACCATTGTAATCAATCAGCTGCTACTGCCAACTTATCCAAAGCGAATAAAAATTCAAATACAAAAAAGCCCAATCGTTTCCGACTGGGCTTTTTCGTTTCAATAATGGTCGGGACGGAGTGATTCGAACACTCGACCCCTTGCACCCCATGCAAGTGCGCTACCGGGCTGCGCTACGCCCCGACTGGGCTTGAAGCATGTTCTCAATCCTGCCGAGAACGTTGAAGAATGTACCCTAAGCCCCTGATAAATGGAAGCTTTTTCTCAAAAAATTTTCCACTCATCAGAAAAGCCCAGCCTCACTTCTTCAACACCACCAGCACATCCTCCAATTCAACAATCATCTGCCGAATCAGCTGCTTGTACTGGCTAGACTCATCCTTAACCTCATCACTGGACAGCCGCAGCCGCGCCCCGCCAATGGTGAACCCCTGGTCATAAAGCAGGCCACGAATCTGGCGGATCATCAGCACGTCTTGGCGCTGATAATACCGCCGATTGCCCCGCCGCTTCACAGGGTTAAGCTGGTCGAACTCCTGCTCCCAATACCGCAGCACGTGTGGCTTTACGGCACACAACTCGCTCACTTCACCAATGGTGAAGTAGCGTTTGCCCGGTATGGGGGGCAGTTCGTCGTTATGGCTTGGTTCCAGCATAGGCCTCAACCCGGGCCTTCAACTTCTGCCCTGGACGAAAGGTGACGACGCGCCGTGCGGTGATCGGGATCTCTTCCCCAGTCTTGGGGTTGCGGCCCGGCCGCTGGCGTTTGTCGCGAAGGTCAAAGTTGCCGAAACCGGACAGCTTGACCTGCTCGTTCTCTTCAAGTGCGTGCCGAATTTCTTCGAAAAACAGCTCGACCAGCTCCTTGGCCTCACGCTTGTTAAGCCCCAGCTCCTCGTACAGCCTTTCGGCCATCTCAGCTTTCGTCAGAGCACCCATGCCGTTATTTCCTTAACGTGGTGTTCAACCTTTGTTCGAGCGAGGTGAGGATGTTTTGCAGGGTAGTGTTCACCTCATCGTCGTTAAGAGTGCGCGATGGATGCTGCCAGGTCAAGCCAACGGCAAGGCTTTTTCTATCAGGATCAATGCCTTTACCTTGGTAGACATCAAACAGCCTGAGGTCTGTGAGCCATTCGCCTGCATTGTCACGAATTAATTCAAGCACCGCGCTGGCCGCTACATCACGGCCTGCGATCAACGCCAGGTCACGACGGGTTTCCGGGAACTTGGACAATTCGCTGAATTTTGGCAGGCGGCCTTCGACCACGTCGCCGAGTACCAGCTCGAACAGGAACACCGGGCGGTCCAGGTCCAGGGCTTTGGCCAGCTCTGGGTGGATGGCGCCAAGGTAGCCGACCAGTTTGCCGTCGCGCTCGATGGCGGCGGTTTGGCCTGGGTGCAGGGCTGGGTGTTTGCCGGCGCTGAAGGTGAAGTCGCTCAGGGCGCCGGAGTAGCCCAGCAGGGCTTCTACGTCGGCCTTAACGTCGAAGAAGTCGACGCCGTCGCGGCCGTTGGCCCAGCCTTCTGGCAGGCGGCTGCCGGTGATTACACCAGCAATCATTGGCTGCTGCTGCAGGTCACCCAGCTGGCCGACAAAGCGCAGGCCGCTTTCGAACAGGCGCACGCGGTCTTGCTGGCGGTTCAGGTTGTGCTGCAGGGCTTTGACCAGGCCTGGCCACAGCGATGCACGCATGGCGGCCATGTCGCTGGAGATGGGGTTGGCCAGCAGCAGCGGCTCTACGCCCGGGCTGAACAGTTCGAACAGTTTCGGGTCGATGAAGCTGTAGGTGATGGCTTCCTGGTAGCCGCGGGCAACCAGCAGGCGGCGCAGGGTCGGCAGGTCACCGCGGGTTTCCGGCTTGCCCTGTGGCGCCAGGCGCGCTTGTGGGTAGCGCACCGGCAGGTTGTTGTAGCCGTACAGGCGGGCCAGCTCTTCGATCAGGTCCACTTCCAGGCTGATGTCGAAGCGGTGGCTTGGCACGGTGACGGTCCACTCCCCTTCCGCTGCCTTGCTGGTGGTCAGTTCCAGGGCGTTGAGCAGTTGCTCGACCTGGGCTGGGTCCATTTCCATGCCGAGCATCTGGGTGATGCGTTCGGCGCGCAGGGTAACCGGGGCCACTTGCGGCAGGTGCTGTTCGCTGACGGCTTCGACAATCGGGCCGGCTTCGCCGCCAACGATGTCCAGCAGCAGCTGGGTGGCGCGCTCCATGGCTTCGCGGGCCAGCTGCGAGTCGACGCCGCGCTCGTAGCGGTGCGAGGCATCGGTGTGCAGGCCGTAGGAACGGGCTTTACCGGCAACGGAAATCGGCTCGAAGAAGGCGCTTTCCAGGAACAGGTCGCGGGTTTTTTCGGTGTTTACACCGCTGTGCTCGCCACCCATGACGCCGGCGATGGCCAGGGCGCGGGTGTGGTCGGCGATCACCAGGGTGTCGGCGCGCAGGGCGACTTCCTGGCCGTCGAGCAGGACGAGTTTTTCGCCCTCTTCGGCCATGCGTACACGAATGCCGCCGTTGATTTCTGCCAGGTCGAAGGCGTGCATCGGCTGGCCGAGTTCGAGCATCAGGTAGTTGGTGATGTCGACGGCGGCGTCGATGCTGCGTACGTCGCTGCGGCGCAGGCGCTCGACCATCCACAGGGGGGTCGGCTTGCTCAGGTCGACGTTACGGATAACGCGGCCGAGGTAGCGTGGGCAGGCGGCCGGGGCACTGACTTCAACCGGGCGCACTTCGTCGTGGGCCGGCTGTACGGCAGGCACCACCGGGCGGGTGACCGGGGTGTCGTACAGGGCGCTGACGTCGCGGGCAAGGCCGGCGATGGACAGGCAGTCACCGCGGTTCGGCGTAAGGCCGATTTCGATGCTGGCGTCGTCCAGGCTCAGGTAGGTGCGAATGTTTTCGCCAACCGGGGCGTCGGCGGCCAGTTCCAGCAGGCCGTCGTTTTCTTCGCTGATTTCCAGCTCGGCAGCCGAGCACAGCATGCCGAAGGACTCGACGCCGCGCAGCTTGGCCTTTTTGATCTTGAAGTCGCCAGACAGCTCGGCGCCGATCATGGCGAATGGCACCTTGATGCCTGGGCGGGCGTTAGGCGCGCCGCACACGACCTGGAAGGTTTCCTGGCCGTTGGTCACCTGGCACACGCGCAGCTTGTCGGCGTCCGGGTGTTGTTCGGTGGCGAGGATTTCGCCCACGACGATGCCGCTGAACTGGCCGGCAGCAGGGGTAACGCTGTCGACTTCGAGGCCGGCCATGGACAGGCGGGCGACCAGTTCGTCACGGGAGACTTGCGGGTTTACCCAACCGCGCAGCCACTGTTCACTGAATTTCATGCTGTTCTCCTGAAAGTTGCGTCGATTGGGCCTAGCGGAATTGCGCCAGGAACCGCAGGTCGTTGTCGAAGAACAGACGCAAATCGTTGACGCCATAGCGCAGCATGGCCAGGCGCTCGGCGCCCATGCCGAAGGCGAAGCCCTGGAACTCTTCAGGGTCGATGCCAGACATGCGCAGCACGCTTGGGTGCACCATGCCGCAGCCCATCACTTCCAGCCAGCCGGTTTGCTTGCACACGCGGCAGCCGTTGCCGGAACACATCACGCACTGGATGTCGACTTCGGCGGACGGCTCGGTGAAGGGGAAGAACGATGGGCGGAAACGTACCGCCAGTTCTTTTTCGAAGAACACGCGCAGGAATTCTTCGATGGTGCCCTTGAGGTCGGCGAAGTTGATATCGCGATCGATCAGCAGGCCTTCGACCTGGTGGAACATCGGCGAGTGGGTGATATCCGAGTCGCAGCGGTATACGCGGCCCGGGCAGACAATGCGGATGGGCGGCTGGGTGGACTCCATGGTCCGCACCTGCACCGGCGAGGTGTGGGTACGCAGCAGCATGTTGGCATTGAAGTAGAAGGTGTCGTGCATCGCCCGGGCCGGGTGGTGGCCGGGGATGTTGAGCGCTTCGAAGTTGTGGTAGTCGTCTTCGACCTCTGGGCCTTCGGCAATGCCGTAGCCAATGTGGGTGAAGAACTGCTCGATGCGCTCGAGGGTACGGGTGATCGGGTGCAGGCCACCGGTGGCCTGGCCGCGGCCTGGCAGGGTGACGTCAATGCATTCGGCAGCCAGGCGAGCGCTGAGCTCGGCTTCTTCAAAGGCGGCCTTGCGGGCATTGAGCACAACGGTAACGCGCTCTTTGGCGTCGTTGATCAGCGCGCCGACTTTCGGCCGCTCTTCGGCTGGCAGGTTGCCCAGGGTCTTCATCACCTGGGTCAGCTCGCCTTTCTTGCCGAGATAGTTAACCCGGATCTGTTCCAGGGTAGTGATGTCTTCAGCGCGCTCTACGGCCTCAAGGGCTTGGGAGACCAGCGCATCCAGGTTTTCCATGTACAGACTCCAGATACGAAAATAGGGGAAGAGCTTTGAAGGCTCTTCCCCTATCGATGACGTTCAATGCCCGGCGCCGCAAGCGCCGCCGGGTGATTGTCGCGGGTACTTAAGCCAGAACGGCTTTAGCTTTCTCGACAATCGCAGCAAACGCCGCTTTTTCGTTCACTGCCAGATCGGCCAGAACCTTACGGTCGATTTCGATCGAAGCCTTTTTCAGGCCAGCAATCAGACGGCTGTACGACAGACCGTTGGTGCGGGCACCGGCGTTGATACGAGCGATCCACAGTGCGCGGAACTGACGCTTCTTCTGGCGACGGTCGCGGTAGGCGTATTGGCCTGCCTTGATGACCGCTTGCTTGGCTACACGGAATACGCGCGAACGAGCACCGTAGTAACCTTTAGCCAGTTTCAGAATTTTTTTGTGACGCTTACGAGCGATAACGCCGCGCTTAACACGAGCCATGAGTAACTTCCTCTATCTTAACCAGAATTAACGAACGCGCAGCATGCGCTCGACTTTTGCCACGTCGGACGGGTGCAGCAAGCTGGCACCGCGCAGTTGACGCTTACGCTTGGTCGACATTTTGGTCAGGATGTGGCTTTTGAAAGCGTGCTTGTGCTTGAAGCCCGAAGCTGTCTTCAGGAAGCGCTTCGCAGCACCGCTCTTGGTTTTCATTTTTGGCATGTTGAACTCCGCATTCGAAAAAAATTACACAATAATCATCAGGCCTGCCGTGCCCGGGAGATTACTTCTTCTTTTTGGGGGCGATGACCATCATAAGCTGGCGTCCTTCCATCTTCGGATGCTGCTCAACGGTGCCGTATTCGGCGAGGTCGGCTTCGACCCGCTTCAACAGCTCCATGCCCAGCTCCTGGTGGGCCATCTCACGGCCGCGGAATCTCAGAGAGATCTTGGCCTTGTCCCCATCGGTAAGGAAACGTACCAGGTTGCGTAGTTTTACCTGGTAATCCCCATCCTCCGTCCCTGGACGAAACTTGATTTCTTTGATCTGGATCTGTTTCTGGTTTTTCTTGGCTTCGTTAGCCTGCTTCTTCTTTTCGAAGAGGTGCTTGCCGTAGTCCATGACCTTGCAGACCGGTGGTACCGCGTCTGCAGAGATTTCTACCAGGTCCAGCTTCGCTTCATCAGCGATACGCAGCGCTTCATCAATCGAGACGATGCCAACCTGCTCGCCGTCTGCGCCAATTAACCGAACCTCGCGGGCCGAGATATTCTCGTTGATCGGGGCCTTCGGTACAGCACGCTTATCGTTTCTCATTTCACGCTTAATAGTCATTACTCCGATTCTTGGCGACCACGCCGGGAAACCGCTTGTGTCAGCAGCTCAGCGAACTGGGCGACGGGCATGGAGCCCAGGTCTGCACCTTCGCGAGTGCGCACAGCGACGGTTTGCGTTTCGACTTCGCGGTCCCCTATAACCAAAAGGTACGGGACCTTGAGCAAAGTATGCTCGCGGATTTTAAAGCCGATCTTCTCATTTCTCAAGTCCGACTTGGCACGGAAACCGCTACCGTTCAGAGATTTCTCAACCTCAAGGGCGAAATCGGCCTGTTTGTCGGTGATGTTCATGATCACCGCCTGAGTCGGGGCCAGCCACGCCGGGAACACGCCCGCGTAGTGCTCGATCAGCATGCCGATGAAGCGCTCGAACGAACCGAGGATGGCGCGGTGCAGCATGACCGGGCGCACACGGCTGTTATCTTCGGCGATATAGCTGGCATCCAGGCGCTCTGGCAGGTTCGGGTCGTACTGCAGGGTACCGCACTGCCAGTTACGGCCGAGGCAGTCGCGCAGGGTGAACTCGATTTTCGGGCCGTAGAAGGCGCCCTCGCCTGGCTGGTATTCCCACTCAAGGCCGGATTCGTTCAGGGCGTCGGCCAGTGCACCTTCGGCACGGTCCCACAGCTCTTCGGAGCCGACACGCTTGGCCGGACGGGTCGACAGTTTCATGGCGATATCGCTGAAACCGAAGTCCTTGTACACGTCCAGGGTCAGCTTGATGAAGTCGGCGGCTTCTTTCTTCACCTGTTCTTCGGTGCAGAAGATGTGCGCGTCGTCCTGCACAAAGCCACGCACGCGCATGATGCCGTGCAGGGCGCCGGACGGCTCGTTACGGTGGCAGGCACCGAACTCGGCCAGGCGCAGCGGCAGGTCGCGGTAGCTTTTCAGGCCCTGGTTGAACACCTGCACGTGGCACGGGCAGTTCATCGGTTTTACCGCGTAGTCACGGCTTTCCGACGAAGTGGTGAACATGTTCTCGGCGTAGTTGGACCAGTGGCCGGAACGCTCCCAGAGGATGCGGTCGACAACCTGCGGGGTCTTGATTTCCTGGTAGCCGTTTTCGCGCTGCACACCACGCATGTACTGCTCGAGTACCTGGTAGACGGTCCAGCCATTGGCGTGCCAGAACACCATGCCCGGGGCTTCTTCCTGCAGGTGGAACAGGTCGAGCTGCTTGCCGATCTTGCGGTGGTCGCGTTTTTCGGCTTCTTCGATGCGCTGGATGTAGGCGGCCAGCTGCTTCTTGTCAGCCCAGGCGGTGCCGTACACGCGCTGCAGCTGCTCGTTCTTGGCATCGCCACGCCAGTAGGCGCCGGACAGCTTGGTCAGCTTGAATGCCTTGAGGAAGCGGGTGTTCGGCACGTGCGGGCCACGGCACATGTCGACGTATTCTTCGTGGTAGTACAGGCCCATGGCCTGTTCATCCGGCATGTCTTCGACCAGGCGCAGCTTGTAGTCTTCGCCACGGGCGGTGAACACGTCGATGACTTCGGCGCGCGGGGTGACCTTCTTGACCACGTCGTAGTCTTTTTCGATCAGCTCCATCATGCGCTTTTCGATGGCGGCCATGTCTTCTGGGGTGAAGGGGCGCTCGTAGGCGATGTCGTAATAGAAGCCTTCGTCGATAACCGGGCCGATCACCATCTTGGCGGTCGGGTACAGCTGCTTCACGGCGTGGCCAACCAGGTGGGCGCACGAGTGACGGATGATCTCCAGTCCCTCTGCATCTTTAGGGGTGATGATCTGCAGGGTGGCGTCGTGGCTGATCAGGTCGCAGGCGTCGACCAGCTTGCCGTCGACCTTGCCGGCCACGGTGGCCTTGGCCAGGCCGGCGCCGATGGATGCGGCTACGTCGGCTACGGATACGGCGTGATCAAACGAACGTTGACTGCCATCGGGAAGAGTAATAACGGGCATGGCGCCTCCTCTCCTAGTGGTGACCCCTACCAAAGGTCACGTGGGTTGGGATGAGCCAGTACAAGATCCGACCTGCCTTCCTTTGAAGGAAGCCTGCCTCACAGTGGCAGAAGCCTTTCGGCTTGCCAGGGACGAACCAGAGTGACTGGAAAGAAATAAAGATAGCGGCGGCCGGAAACGGCGCGACCACAAGCCGAGCATGCTAGCACGCGGGTTGCACCCCAGGCAGAAATATTTGGCAATTACATCTTTTGGGTGAACTAACGCGGAAAAAGTCCTATCAGACTTTGGGAAGCAACCTACTCTTGATGAGACCTTAACCCAAGGAGTAACTGGTTATGCGAGTTCCGTCTCTTCTGGCCCTGGCGGCCGCTGGCGCCCTGCTGCTGCCCATGGCGGCGAACGCCGGTAACTTCCCACCCGGGAAGGAGGCTGGCTACATGGCCCAGTGCACGCAGGTGGCCAGCGGCCAGGGCGTTGACGCTGCGACTGCGAAAAAACACTGCGACTGTGGCGCCCAAGCCATCAAGAAGAATTTCACCGACGCCGAGATTGCCGACCTGGACAGCCAGGATGGCGTGGACGCCAAGCTGATGCAGAAGGCGCAAACCGTTGTGCAACAGGCCTGCGCGCCGAAGAGCTGAAACCTTAAAGCCGGGCCGGGTTGACGATTTCTTGAGCTGAATCAAGATCCGGCGAAGGTAATAGGGGCTAGATGCGCAGAATTAGACTATGATGTACTCCGTGCTGGGCAGCGACCGCTGCAATTGCACCTCTGAAAAATTAAATGTCTGGAGATTCACCCCATGTCCAATCGCCAAACCGGCACCGTCAAATGGTTCAATGATGAGAAAGGCTTCGGCTTCATCACCCCACAAGGCGGCGGCGACGACCTGTTCGTACACTTCAAAGCCATCGAATCTGACGGCTTCAAGAGCCTGAAAGAAGGCCAGACTGTTTCCTTCGTCGCCGAGCGCGGCCAGAAGGGCATGCAGGCTGCACAGGTTCGTCCGGAGTAATTCGGATAGCTGTAAAAAAACCCGCCCTTGTGGCGGGTTTTTTTATGGGTGTGACCTTGATTTGCCAGGCATTTCTAGCCTGTGCCGGCCTCTTCGCGGGTAAACCCGCTCCCACAGAGGGCGGCGGCGCAGGCCTGAAGGTTGGCGCTATCCCTGTGGGAGCGGGTTTACCCGCGAATGGGCCGGCACGGCATCAACCGCAGTTGACGCGGGTCACCACACCTTGCTCATCCACATTCAGGTTCAGGCGCTCGGAACGGTACTCCAGGGTAACCACGTCGTGCGGCTTGAGAATGCGCGCCATCTGCGAGCCGCTGGCCTTGCGCGCCTGCTCCAGCAGGTCGGCACTGCCCGGCTTGCCAATGGCAAAGTCGGCGCCGCTGGCTTCGCAGCGGCCATCGTTGCCTGCCGGGGTGGCCGGTGCTGCGCCACCGCCAGCGTTGCCACCAGTGCTGCAACCAGCCAGGACAGCAGCCACCGCCAGGGTTGCCAGGTAAGCACGGGTACGGAACATGAAGCCTCCTAAATCGGTCTGGGAACTGCCTGATCGGACAGTTCCGCTCATCATTTGTTGCAAAACCGGTCAAGTCTGCCTGAACTGTAGCACCGAGGCGAAAAGCAATCGTGACCGGATTTTGCACAACCCGCTGCGTTTGCCATATGCTTAGCGCGCAGGCTCACTGGCGCAAAGCCATGATTTGCTGCAAGAAGTGGAGCGCATCCCGCCTCCATCGAACACCAGGGTCAGTGTTCATCCCTTCGTTCCGGGCCCCTAGCGAGAGCTTTTCATGAGCAGCCACAGCATCGATGCCGATATCAAGGTCAAGTGGGCCGAGGGCCAGAGCGCGTACAGCCCTGGCACGCCAGAGGAGTTGCTGTTGATTGGCATCGACCTGCTGGTGCGCGATCGCGGCGCCGAGGCGGCGCGCAGCTTCATCGAGCAAGTGCTGGAGCGCTACGCACCGCACGCGGCTATTGCAATCGCGCCAACCGGTCGCTGAGCAGGTCGAACAGGCCCTGGGCATCGCCCTGCTCCACCCACAGCACGTTGGCCGGCTGCTTGAGCACGCCGTACCAGTCGGCGATGGTCTGGCCAAAAGTCGGGCCTTCGCGGCTGTCGATGCTCATATGGATGCGCCGGCCGCTGAACAGCTCGGGTTTTAGCAGGTAGGCGATGACGCTGGCGTCGTGCACCGGGCCACCGGGCATGCCGTACAGGTCCATGTCGTGGGTGACGTAGACGTTGAGAATGTCCACCACGCGCTTGCTGGCCTGGTTGTTTACCGCTGCCAGTTGTTTCAGGCGGGCTTCGCTGGTCAGCAGTTTGTGGGTGACGTCCAGCGGCAGGTAGGTCAGCTGCACGCCGCTGGCCAGTACCACTTCTGCAGCATGCGGGTCGGCGTAGAGGTTGAATTCCGCCACCGGGGTAATATTGCCGCCGTTGAAGTGGGCGCCGCCCATGACCACCACTTGCTTGATGCCTTTGGCGATTTCCGGGCGCTGGATCAGCGCCAGCGCCAGGTTGGTCTGTGGGCCGAGCATGGCGATGGTGATGCTGTGCGGCTTGGCAGACCCAAGGGTGTCGACCAGGTATTGCACGGCGTTGCCCTGGGCCAGCGGGGCTTTCGGTTCGTGGACTTGAACACCGGCCAGGCCCTCTTCGCCGTGCACGTCGGCGGCGTAAATGGGCGCGCGCACCAGCGGGCGGCCTGCGCCGGCGTAAACGGGAATGTCTTCGCGGCCGGCCCATTCGCGGGCCAGGCGGGCGTTGCGCGAGGTTTTATCCAGGCGCACGTTGCCGGCTACGGTGGTGATGGCGCGGATGTTGAGCTCGTCGGGTGAGGCCATGGCCAGGAACAGCGCGACCACGTCGTCGGCGCCGGGGTCGGTGTCGATGATCAGGTCGATCGGGGCGGCCTGCAGGGTGGTGGCGGTGGCCATGAAGGCGAGTCCTTGTAGCAGGGGTTTGAGCATGGGGTGGGCACTCCTTGTTGCCTGGGCGAAAATTCTTGCAGAGCCGCAGCCTTGCCTGGGTGAAAATTCTTGCAGAGCCACAGCCCCCTGTGGGAGCGGGTTCACCCGCGAACACCGGCAAAGCCGGTGCCATCCACCGCGTCGCCTTCTTCGCGGGTGAACCCGCTCCCACAGGGTAGGCACTGCCGCTTGCTGAGCAGTGGATCAGAACGTGACACCGGAAATCAGGGCAATGTTGCTATACGGCTGGCACTCTCCGGTACGCACCACCGCACGCGCACTGCGCGACAGCACCTTGAAGTCCTCATGGCTCAGCCATTCACGCTTGCCCAGCTTGCCTTTCAACCGTTCGATCTCGACCAGCGCCGGCGGCACCACTTTCTGCATTTCTTCGGCCAGCACATGCCGCTCTACCTGCAACTCGCTCAACACCACCCGCAACACGCTGGCAAAGTCCGGCAAACCTGGCGTGATCGCCAGGTCGATCAGCTCGACACCCGGCGGCACTGGCAACCCGGCATCGCCGATCACCAGGATGTCGCCATGGCCCATGCCGGCAATGGTCCGCGACAGGGCAACGTTCAGCAGCGGGGTTTTCTTCATGGCGCAAGCTCCGCCAGGTAGGGGATCGATGGCTGCGCACCCGCGCGGGTAACCGACAGCGCTGCCGCACGCTGGCCGAAGGCAATGGCCTCGCCCTCCTCCAGCCCACGCACCAGGCCAGCGGCAAAGCCGCCAATGAAGGTGTCGCCCGCCGCGGTGGTGTCTAGCGGCTGCACCACGGGTGCCGGAAAATGCACATGGCCCTGGGCAGTCACCAGCAACGCCCCTTGCGCGCCCAGGGTGATGATCACTTTACCCGCGCCCAGTTGCAGCAAGCGCTCGCCCGCGCGTTGGGCGCTGCCTTGGTCGGTGACCGGGATGCCGGTCAGGGCCTCGGCCTCGCTTTCGTTAGGCGTCAGGTAATCGATGTGCGCAAACCAGCCCGCCGGCAGCGGGCCGGTGGCGGGCGCCGGGTTCAGGATCACCTGTTTGCCCAGCTCGCGCCCCCTGGCCAAGGTCCAGGCCACGGTCTCAGCCGGCACTTCCAGCTGGCAGATAATCACCTCGGCCGCCTGCAACAGCGCATCGAAACGTTGCACCGATTGCGGCGTCAGCAGGCCATTGCCACCCGGGATGATGACAATGCAGTTCTGGCTGGCGGCATCCACGGTGATCAGGGCGATGCCGCTGGACACCCCAGGGCAGGTACTGACGCCCTGGCAGTCGATACCCTCTACATACAAGGCCCGGTGCAGTTGCCGGCCATAATCATCGTCGCCGACATTGCCGATCATCGCCACACTGCCGCCCAGGCGCGCTACCGCAACCGCCTGGTTGGCGCCCTTGCCGCCCGGCACCGTAAAAAAGCTTTCGCCGGGGAGTGTTTCGCCGGCCCGGGGCAGGCGCTGGGCGCGGGCCACCAGGTCCATATTGAGGCTGCCGACCACCACAACCTTGGCTTTCATGACATTTCCTTAGCGTTAGCGGTAATCGTTGAACAGGTCCGGGCGGGGCCCGGTGGATTCGCGCAGGACGATGCGCGGGGCCACAATGCGCTGCTCCGCCGCACCTTGCCGGGGCGTGCCGATACGCGTCAGCAGCAGCGAGGCGGCGCTCTCGCCCAGCTCGCGAATCGACTGGCCGACCGTGGTCAGCGGTGGGTACACGTAGCGGCTGAGTTCGATGTCGTCAAAGCCGATCACCGACAGCTCGCCGGGCACGTTGATATTGCGTTCGGCAGCCGCACGCAGCACGCCAAAACCGATCATGTCGTTGCCGGCAAAAATCGCCGTAGGCCGCTGGCCCTCCAGCACCAGCGCCGCTGCCGCATGCCCGCCGGGGCTGGTGAAGTCGCAGTGCAGCACGCGGTTGCCCTGCACGGGCGCCTGCACCTCGGCCATGGCCCGGCGGAAGCCGCTCAGGCGCAGCTGGGTAACCCCGGTTTCGGCAGGGCCGCCAATGTAGGCGATGTCGCGGTGGCCCAGCTCCAGCAAGTGCTGGGTGGCCAGGTAGGCGCCCTGCTCGTGGTCGATGCGCACCAGGTCGGCATCCACGCCTTCCAGTTCGCGGTCGACAATGACCATGGGCGTGCGCACGCTGGCCAGGCTTTGCAGCAGGTCGCTGTCCTGGCCCACCGAGGCCACCACCAGGCCGTCGATGCGCTTTTCCAGCAGCACGCGCAGGTAGCTGCGCTGCTTCTGCGGGTTGTCGTCGGAGTTGCACAGGATCACGCAATAGCCGTTGCGTTCACAGGCGTCCTCGATGCCCCGCGCCAGCTCGGCAAAGTACGGGTTGACGCTGTTGGGCACCAGCAGGCCGATGGTGGCCGTGCTGCGCGCCTTCAGCGAGCGCGCGACCGCACTGGGCACGTAATCCAGCTCGACGATGGCGGCCTCCACTTTCAGCCGCACTTGCTCGCTGACCGGTCGGGTCTTGTTCAATACATGGGACACGGTGGTGTAGGAAATACCCGCCAGTGCCGCGACATCTTTAATGGTTGCCATGTGGTCAGTTCCGCCGGCCTGCACGCCGGCTGCGGTAAGTGTCGAGCACCACGGCGATGACGATCACCGCCCCGGTGATGATGCGTTTGGTCGGTTCGCTGGCACCGATCTGCGCCAACCCTGCGGCCAGCACGGAAATGATCAGTACGCCAAAGAAAGTGCTGATGACCGAGCCGCGCCCGCCCATCAGGCTGGTGCCGCCGATCACCACGGCGGCGATCACCTGAAGCTCCAGGCCGGAGCCAGCATTGGGGTCGGCCGCTTCCAGGCGGGAAATCTGAAACAGCGCGGCCAGGCCGGCGAGCAGGCCCATCAGGGCGAACACCAGCACTTTGTACGGGCGCGGGTCGATGCCGGCCAGGCGCACGGCCTCTTCGTTGGTGCCGATGCCGATCAGGTAGCGGCCAAATACCGTGCGGGTCAGCACCAGGTGGGCCAGCACAATCACCAGCAAGGCGATGATGAATGCCGGCGAGATGCCAAAGGCCACCGGGTCGGAGAACCAGGCATAGGCATCGCCGATATAGGCGGTGCGCGAGTCGGTGAACTGGTAGGCCAGGCCGCGGGCCATTTCCAGCACGCCGAGCGAGACGATGAACGACGGGATGCGCCAGGCCACGGTGACGCCCCCGGTGATGCTGCCCGCCAGCGCGGCCACGGCCATGCCCAGCAGCGCCGAGGGCAGCACGCCCCAGCCCCAGCCGAGAATCGCCACACTCACCGCAGAGGCCGCCAGCGCCAGCACCGAGCCCACCGACAGGTCGATGCCGCCGATGATCAGCACGAAGGTCATGCCCACCGCCAGCACCATCAGGTCGGGGATCTGGTTGGCCAGGGTGCTGAAGGTGTTGTAAGACCAGAAGTGGCTGCTGAGGAACGAGAACAGCACGATCATCGCCAACAACGCGCCGGCCAGGCCCAGGTAGGTGCCCAGGCCAAAGTAGGTGCCAGTGCGGCGCATGGGGGCGGTGCCCTGGCTGTCGAGCGGAGTGGTTTTCATGCGTCCATCCTGGGGGCTGCCTCATGCAGCAGCGCGTCACGTTTCTGATAACCGGCAAAGGCGGCGGCCAGCAGTTGGTCCTGGGTCCAATGCTCGCGGTCGAAGGTGTCGATCAGGCGCCCGGCCGACAGCACGGCGATGCGGTCGCAGATCAGCATCAGCTCGCGCAGGTCGCTGGACACCACCACCAAGGCCTTGCCCTGGCGGGCCAGCTCGGCCAGCAGGCCATAGATGTCGAACTTGGCGCCGACGTCGATGCCACGGGTAGGTTCGTCGAACAGCAGCACCTGGCAGTCGCGCTCCAGCCAGCGGCCGATCACCACCTTCTGCTGGTTGCCGCCAGACAGCTCGCCAACCACCTGCTGGGCGCCGGCGCTGCGAATACGCATGGCCTGGATCTGCCGTTCGGCCAAGGCCCTTTCCGCCTCGCCGTCGAGCACGCCGGCGCGCGACACGGCGCCCAGGTTACCCAGGGCGATATTGGCGCTGATCGATTGGGTCAGCAGCAGGCCTTCGCCTTTGCGGTCTTCGGTAATCAGCGCTATGCCGGCGCGCACGGCGGCCTTGGGCGAATCGATGGTGACGGGTTGCGGCGGCTGGCCGAGCGCAATGCTGCCGCTGTCGGCACGGTCGGCGCCGTAGATCAGGCGCAGCAGCTCGGTACGGCCGGCGCCGATCAGCCCGGAGATACCAAAGATCTCCCCTGCCCTGACTTCGAACGACACCTCGCGCACCTTGTCGCTGCGGCTGAGCTTGTCCACCTTGAGCAACGGCGCGCCGATCTGCCGGCGGCCCAGGTCGATGTGCTCGCCCAGTTCGCGGCCGACCATCAGGTTGACCAGCTCGGCGCTGCTGTAGCGCTGGATCGGCTCGTCGCACACCAGCTTGCCGTCGCGCAGCACGACGATGCGCTGGGCCACGCGTTGCAGTTCTTCCAGGCGGTGCGAGATGTAGACGATGGCCACCCCGCGCTCGCGCAGGCGCTCGATCTGGGTGAACAGCAATTCCACCTCGCGCGCGGTGAGCATGGCGGTGGGCTCGTCAAAGATCAGTACATGGCAGTCGCCGATCAGGTTGCGGGCAATCTCGACCATCTGCTGGTGGCCGATACCCAACTCGCCGACCGGGGTGCCCGGGTCGATGGCATCCAGCCCGACCTGGGCCATGGCGGCGCTGGCCAACTGGCGCAGGCGCTTGTGGCTGATCCAGCCGCAGCGGCTGGGCAGGTTGCCCAGGAACAGGTTTTCGGCCACGGTCAGGGTCGGCAGCAGGTTCAGTTCCTGCATGACCATGCGCACGCCCAAGCGCTCGGCCTCGCGGCGGCTGGCCGGCGCGTAGGCCTGGCCACGGTAGGTCATGTGCCCGGTGGTAGGGTTTTCCAGGCCGCTGATCAGCTTGGACAGGGTGCTCTTGCCGGCGCCGTTTTCGCCGGTCAGGGCCAGCACTTCGCCGGCCCGCAGGGTCAGGCTGACCTCGCCCAGCACCGGCAGGGCGTAGGTCTTGCCCAAGCCGCTGGCGGCAAGCACCACTTCATTGGCCGATGCAGGCATGGCCGTTTCTCCTGGGCGTCAGGGCTTTTTGGTGATGAGTTCGACCGGGGTCTGGATGACGTTGTCGGCATCCACGTCAGGCTTTTCGCCGTTGACCATTTTCAGTGCGGCCTGGATGCCGAATACGGCTTGCTGGCTGGCGGCCTGGTCGAGGGTGGCGAGCACGCGGCCATCGGCAAGCATTGGCTTGATGGCGTTGATGTTGTCGTAACCCACCACCTGCACCTGGCCGGTCTTGCCAGCAGCGCGCACGGCCGACACGGCGCCCAGGGCCATGCTGTCGTTACCGGCCAGCAGGGCTTTCAGGTCGGGGTATTCGTTGAGCATGGAGGCGGCGACGGCGTTGCCTTTGTCGATTTCCCAATTGCCGCTTTGCACCGAGACGATCTTCATTTGCGCGGCTTGCATGGCGTCCTTGAAACCGGCGGTGCGCTGCTGGGCGTTGGTGGTGGTCGGCACGCCTTCGATGATGCCGACCTGGTCGCCGGCCTTGAGCTTCTGGCTGGCCAGGTAATCGCCGACCAGGCGTGCGCCCTTGCGGTTGTCGGGGCCGACGAAAGGTACGCTGATGCCTTTGCTCTTGAGCAGTTCTGGGTCCAGGCGGTTGTCGATGTTTATCACCACCACGCCTTTGTCCATGGCCTTCTTCACCGCAGACACCAGCGCCTTGGAATCGGCCGGGGCGATTACCAGGGCCTTGGCGCCGGAGTTGACCATTTGCTCGACGATGCGGATCTGTTCGCCGGTGTCGGTTTCGTTCTTGATGCCGTTGGCGATCAGCTCGAACTCATTGGCGTGGGTTTTCTGGTAGTCCTTGGCGCCGTCTTCCATGGTGCGGAAGAACTCGTTGGCCAGTGACTTCATGACCAGGGCGACCTTGGGCTTGTCCTCGGCATGGGCAACCGACAACGGCAGGGCGAAGGACAGTGAGGAAACGACAGCGAGGGCCAGCAGACGACCGGGGAACGGCAGCTTCATGGACGATGACTCCGAATCTTGTTTTTTTATCGGATCGCAAACGTTTGCGGTACCTAACTATGGAAACAGGACCGGGGTTTGTCAAATCCGTTTGGCTGTCGGAGGCCAAAATCTGCTGGCGTTGATTATCCAGAATTTTTCCGAAAAACCGAACACCTTTTCCTATGCTTGTTCGGAATCACGAATGGAGTACTTGCCCTTTGTGGGGGCGGCCTTGTGTCGCGATGGGGTGCGCAGCAGCCCCGGAATGTGTGTCAAGGCACCCATTTTTGGGGGTGCTTCGCACCCCTTTCGCGACGCAAGGCCGCTCCCACAAAAAGCCGTACGCGCAGGCTGGTATGAAAGATGCCTGCAAGCCTGCGCGATTCAAAAACCATCTCACTAGGAAGAGAGAGAACAATAACGATGAATGCCGCACTGAAAACCTTCGCCCCCAGCGCACTCGCACTGCTGCTGATCCTGCCAGCCACCGCCTCGGCCAAGGAAGCAGAAACCCAGCAGAAGCTGGCCAATGTGGTCATCCTCGCCACCGGCGGCACCATTGCCGGCGCCGGTGCCAGCGCCGCCAACAGCGCCACCTACCAGGCCGCCAAGCTGGGCGTCGACAAGCTGATCGCCGGTGTGCCGGAACTGGCCGACATCGCCAACGTGCGCGGCGAGCAGGTGATGCAGATCGCCTCGGAAAGCATCAGCAACGACGACCTGCTGAAGCTGGCCAAACGCGTCGCCGAACTGGCGGACAGCAAGGACGTCGACGGTATCGTCATCACCCACGGCACCGACACCCTGGAAGAAACCGCCTACTTCCTCAATCTGGTAGAAAAAACCGACAAGCCGATCGTGGTAGTCGGCTCGATGCGCCCGGGCACTGCCATGTCCGCCGACGGCATGCTCAACCTGTACAACGCCGTGGCCGTGGCCGGCGACAAGCAGTCGCGGGGCAAGGGTGTGCTGGTAACCATGAACGACGAAATCCAGTCGGGTCGTGACGTGAGCAAGTCGGTCAACATCAAGACCGAAGCGTTCAAGAGCGCCTGGGGCCCGATGGGCATGGTCGTGGAAGGCAAGTCGTACTGGTTCCGCCTGCCGGCCAAGCGCCACACGGTCAACTCCGAGTTCGACATCAAGCAGATCAGCAGCCTGCCGCAGGTGGACATTGCCTATGGCTATGGCAACGTTACCGATACCGCCTACAAGGCACTGGCACAAAACGGCGCCAAGGCGCTGATCCATGCCGGTACCGGCAACGGTTCGGTGTCGTCGCGGGTGGTGCCGGCGCTGCAGGAACTGCGCAAGAACGGGGTGCAGATCATTCGCTCGTCGCACGTCAACCAGGGTGGTTTCGTGCTGCGTAACGCCGAACAGCCGGATGACAAAAACGACTGGGTCGTGGCCCATGACCTGAACCCGCAGAAAGCGCGGATCCTGGCGATGGTGGCAATGACCAAGACCCAGGACAGCAAAGAGCTGCAACGGATTTTCTGGGAGTACTGAGTAAACAGCAACCTCAGCAGCCGCTGGCTGCTGAGGCCTCATGGGGGACCAATTGTCATGCTCAAAATATGACAAGCCTGCGCGATCCCTGTGGGAGCGGGCTTGCCCGCGAACACCGGCAAAGCCGGTGCCAGCCACCGCCGGCCTATCAGCTCAAAGGCTCATGACCATTTCATGCCAGGCCATGCCGCCGTGGTCGGAAGGCGAAGGCCGCACGTACTGGTAACCCAACTTGCGGTACAAATCGACGTGCTGTTCCTTGCACATCAAGTGGATGGTCTGCTTGCCCTGCGCCTTCATCTGCGCGATGAATTCAGTCATCAACCGCTTGGCGTAACCCTTGCCCTGGTGGGCGGGGTCAACCACCACCGACATGATCACCACGTTGGGCGCCAGCGGGTCATGCCCGACCAGTTCCTTGAACGCTTCGTCAGACATGACCACGTCATGGGCGCAGCCGCTGTTGATGAAGCCTACGATGCCCTGCGGGTCTTCAAGCAACAGGAAGCCTTGCGGATACTGGCTGATGCGCGTGCGGATCTTCTCCAGGGTGGCCGCCTCGTCGCCCTCGTAGGCACCGATCTCGATCTGGTAGCAGCGCTCGGCGTCGGCGACGACAGGCTGGCGGAATTGCGTGTTGCTCATGGGGCAGGCTCCGGAAAGCGGGATGACGAAGCCGCCATGTTAAACCGCAACCAGCCATAGCACAGCACCGCCCCGGCACCAGCCGCTGCAATGACCAGGCACATTGGCCGCGGTGTGCCATCGGCCAGGCTCCCCACCAGGGCGCTGAAGGCCGCGCCCATGGCAAACTGGCTCGCCACCGCCAGCCCGGCCGCAGCACCGGCATTGGCCGGGAACAGCTTCAGCAGGCTGGCCACACAATTGGCCCCCATCAGGCCGGTCACGCTGACATACAGCACCACCAGGCCGACGATGCCGCCCAGGCCCAACAGCCCTGCCCCGCCGAGTACGCCCAGGCCCAGTGCTGCGATACCGGCAAACAGCGCACCCAACCCCAGCATCCACAGCGGGCCAACGCGGCTGACCAGGCGGGCATTGAGCAGGGTCATCACAATGACCCCGGCGATGTTCAGGGCAAACAGCCAGCCATAGGTGTGCGTGGAAACGCCGAAGTACTCGATGTACACATATGGCGAAGCGGTGATGAAGGCGAACATGCCGCCGAACGACAGGCCCATGCACAGGATGTACGCCAACGCCGCAGGGCTGCGGGCGATGTGCCAATAGCCGGCCAGCGCGGCGCCGAGCGAACCGGCGCGTTTGTCGGCGGGGTGGGTTTCCGGGATGCTCCAGATGCAGGCGGCCAGGCACAGGGCTGCGAACACGAACAGCCCGGCGAAGATGCTGCGCCAGCCCTGTAGCAGCATGAGGAAGCTGCCGGCCAGGGGCGCGACCAGGGTGGCGATCATGGTCACCAGGTGCATCAGCGACAGGGTGCGGGCGGCTTCGTTGATGGCGAACAGATCGCGCACGATGGTTCGCGCCAGTACCGATGCAGCAGCACCGCCCAAGGCCTGCAGGAAGCGCCAGGCAATCAGTTGCTCGACGCTGCTGGCAAGCATGCAGCCGACGGTGGCGCCCAGGTACAGCAACATGCCGGCGATCAGCAGTGGTTTGCGGCCGAAGCGGTCGGAGAGCGGGCCGTGGAACAGCATGCCCAGGCACAGGCCAGCGAGAAACGCGCCGATGGTAAGTTGCACGCTGGCAGCGCTGGCCTGCAGGTCGGCGGCGATGGCGGGCAGGCTGGGCAGGTAGGTGTCGATCGACAGGGGGGCGAAGGCTACCAGGGCGGCCAGTAGCACGATCAGGCGGCTGGGGTGGGTCAAGGTTTGCGCTCCGGGAGGGATTGGGCGGGCGGAAACGATAACATATTAATTAACCTGCACCACCGCATGCATTTCTTCGCGGGCGCGCCCGCTCCCACAGGGGCCAAGCAATCCTTCAGGTCAGCGCGAACCTGTAGGAGCGGGGGGGGGGGGGGGGGGGGGGGGGGGGGGGGGGGGG
>NZ_JACVZC010000055.1 GCF_016658545.1 Pseudomonas sp. S37
GGGTAAACCCGCTCCTACAGGTTCAGTGCAATACCTGTGGGAGCGGGTTTACCCGCGAAGAGGCCAGACCAGACACCCAAAGCCCAAGCTAGAAACCGGCCCGGCCAATTCCCTGACCTCCGGCAGATGAGCCCCCCGCGCGCCTATGGTAGAGTGGCGGCCTTTTTCCGAAGGGGCGTTTACTGTGTGGGAATTGGTCAAGTCCGGTGGTTGGATGATGCTGCCGATCATTCTGAGTTCCATCGCTGCCATGGCTATCGTCGTCGAGCGCCTGTGGACCCTGCGCGCCAGCCGCGTCACCCCGCCACACCTGCTGGGCCAGGTATGGATGTGGATCAAGGACAAGCAACTCACCAGTGACAAGCTCAAGGCCCTGCGCGCCGATTCGCCACTGGGCGAGATCCTCGCCGCAGGCCTGGCCAACTCGCGCCATGGCCGCGAAATCATGAAAGAGTGCATCGAGGAAGCCGCCTCGCGCGTCATCCACGAACTGGAGCGCTACATCAGCACCCTCGGCACCATCGCCGCCATGGCACCGCTGCTGGGCCTGTTGGGCACCGTGCTGGGCATGATCGACATCTTCAGCGCCTTCATGGGTTCGCAGATGACCACCAATGCCGCTGTACTGGCCGGTGGTATCTCCAAGGCCCTGGTCACCACGGCGGCCGGCCTGATGGTCGGTATCCCGGCGGTGTTCTTCCACCGCTTCCTGCTGCGCCGCATCGATGAACTGGTGGTGGGCATGGAGCAGGAGGCAATCAAGCTGGTGGAAGTGCTGCAGGGCGACCGTGAAGTGGAAGTGGCCGGAGGCAAGGCGTGAAGTTCCGGCGCAATCGCCAGCGGGAGAACGTCGACATCAACCTGGCGTCGCTGATCGACGTGGTGTTCGTCCTGCTGCTGTTCTTCGTGGTCACCACCACCTTCACCCGCGAAACCCAGCTGCGCGTCGAGCTGCCTGAAGCGGCCAGCGCCGAGCAGGCGCCGGCCGACCAGGGCAAGCTGGTGGAAATTACCATCAGCGCCGAGGGTGTATATTCGGTGAACAACCACCTGCTGCCCAAAAGCGACCTGGCCACCCTCAGCGAAGCCATCGAGCGTGAGTCGGGCGGCGACAACAAGCTGCCGTTGGCCATCAGCGCCGACGGCAAGACCCCGCACCAGGCTGTGGTCACTGCAATGGATGCCGCCGGCAAGCTCGGTTTCAGCCAGTTGCGCATGACCACCGTCGAGGCGGCCCAGGGTACGCCTTGATGGCCTTCGCCGACCGCCTGCTCGCCGCCTGGTACGCCGGGCACCCGGCGCTGGCGTTGCTGCGCCCGCTGGAGGCGCTGTACCGCCGTGTGGTCACGCGCAAGCGCGCGCGCTTTCTCAGCGGTGAAAGCGCTAGCTACCGGGCTCCGGTGCCGGTCATCGTGGTGGGTAACATCACCGTCGGTGGTACCGGCAAGACACCGATGATTCTCTGGCTGATCGAACACTGCCGCCAGCAGGGGCTGAAGGTGGGCGTGGTCAGCCGTGGTTACGGTGCCAAGCCACCGCAGCTGCCCTGGCGCGTGCGCGCCGATCAGCCCGCCGAGCAAGCCGGTGACGAACCGCTATTGATCGTGCAGCGCACCGGTGTACCGCTGATGATCGACCCCGACCGCGCCCGCGCGGTGCAGGCGCTGCTGGCCAGCGAAGCGCTCGACCTGATCCTGTGTGACGACGGCATGCAGCATTACCGCCTGGCCCGTGACCTGGAGCTGGTCCTGATCGACGCCGCCCGTGGCCTTGGCAACGGCCGCTGCCTGCCGGCCGGCCCCTTGCGCGAGCCTGCCGAGCGCCTGCAGGGCGCCGACGCGGTGCTGTTCAATGGCGCCAGCACAGATCGCGCCGACGGTTTTGGCTTTTGCCTGCAGCCATCGGCCCTGGTCAACCTGCGCAGTGGTGAACGCCGCCCGCTTGACCATTTCCCCGCAGGCCAGCGCCTGCACGCGGTGGCCGGTATCGGCAACCCGCAACGTTTCTTCAATACCCTGCAGGGGCTAAACTGGCAGCCGCTGCCGCACCCGTTTGCCGACCATGCGCAATTCAGCGCCCGGAGCCTGGCCTTCAGCCCGCCATTGCCGCTGGTCATGACCGAGAAGGACGCGGTGAAATGCCGGCCCTTCGCCGCCGACGACTGGTGGTACCTGGCTGTAGACGCGCAGCCCTCGCCGGCGTTCAGCGCCTGGTTTGACAGCCAGCTGCAGCGCCTGCTGCGCAAGCCCTGAGCCTGTTTTCAATTTCCGGCCACCTGGCCTAAAGGACGCTTTCAATGGACACCAAACTGCTCGATATCCTGGCCTGCCCGATCACCAAGGGCCCGCTCAAGCTCAGTGCCGACAAGACCGAGCTGATCAGCAAGGGCGCTGGCCTGGCCTACCCGATTCGCGACGGTATCCCGGTCATGCTGGAAAGCGAAGCACGCACCCTGACCGACGACGAGCGCCTGGACAAATGAGCCTGAACTACACCGTGGTGATCCCCGCCCGCTTGCGCTCCACGCGTTTGCCAGGCAAGCCGCTGCTGGCGATTGCCGGCAAGCCGATGGTGCAGCATGTGTGGGAGCAGGCGCGCAAGAGCGCTGCCAGTCGCGTGGTCATTGCCACTGACGATGCCAGCATCTTCGAGGCGTGCCAGGCATTTGGCGCCGAAGTGCTGATGACCCGTGTCGACCATGAGTCGGGCACCGACCGCCTGGCCGAAGTGGCCACGCAATTGGGCCTGGCTGCCGATGCCATCGTGGTCAACGTGCAAGGCGATGAGCCGCTGATTCCACCGGTGATCATCGACCAGGTGGCCGCCAACCTGGCTGCCCACCCGGAAGCGGGCATCGCGACCTTGGCCGAGCTCATTCATGAGCCGGAAACCGTGTTCAACCCCAACGCGGTCAAGGTTGT
The DNA here is from genome assembly GCF_016658545.1 of Pseudomonas sp. S37. Classification (GTDB taxonomy): domain Bacteria; phylum Pseudomonadota; class Gammaproteobacteria; order Pseudomonadales; family Pseudomonadaceae; genus Aquipseudomonas. Next base: position 2,922 of record NZ_JACVZC010000055.1, read on the forward strand.
CAGCGACAAGAACGGCCTGGCCCTGACCTTCAGCCGTGCGCCGCTGCCGTGGGCGCGCGATACCTTCGCCAATGGCCGTGACCAGCTGCCGCACGGTGTGCCTTACCGCCGCCACATTGGCATGTATGCCTACCGGGTAGGCTTCCTCCATGATTTCGTCAGCTGGGGCCCATGCTGGCTGGAGCAGGCCGAAGCCCTGGAACAACTGCGTGCCCTGTGGCACGGCGTGCGCATTCACGTCGAGGACGCCATCGAGGCGCCTGCCGTGGGCGTGGATACACCCGAAGACCTGGAGCGCGTGCGGCGCTTGCTGGAGGCCTGATGCGCGTCCTGTTCGTGTGCCTGGGCAACATCTGCCGCTCGCCCACTGCCGAAGGTGTGCTGCGCCAGCAATTGCAGGCGGCCGGGCTTGCCGACCAGGTGCGGGTTGCCTCGGCCGGTACCGGCGACTGGCACGTTGGCAAGGCGCCCGACAGCCGTACCTGCAAGGCGGCGCTGGCGCGTGGCTATGACTTGTCGCAGCAACGTGCCCAGCAGGTCACGGCGGCGCACTTTGCCGAGTACGACCTGGTCCTGGCCATGGACGAAAACAACCTGCGCGATCTGCGAGCCCTGCGCCCGCACACCGCCGTGGGCGAGCTCGACTTGTTCCTGCGTCGCTACGGTGCAGCGCTGGATGAAGTGCCTGACCCGTACTATGGCGGGGCCGACGGCTTCGAACAGGTGCTCGACCTGGTCGAGGCGGCTTGCCAGGCGCTGGTGCTGGAAATCAAGGGGCGGTTATGACAGGGCAGTGGCAGGAGCAGGTATCGCTCAAGCCTTACAACACCTTCGGCATCGACGTGAAAGCGCGCTATTTCAGCCAGGCGCAGGATGACCAGCAAGTGCGCCAGGCGTTGGGCGAAGCGCAACAGCAAGGCGTGCCGGTGCTGGTGATCGGTGGCGGCAGCAACCTGCTGCTGACCCGCGATATCGAGGCGCTGGTGCTGCACATGGCCAGCCGTGGCCGGCGTGTGCTCAGTGACGATGGCGAGCATGTGGTGGTCGAGGCCGAGGCCGGTGAACCCTGGCACCCGTTCGTGCAGTGGACGCTGGCGCAGGGGTATTGCGGGCTGGAGAACCTCAGCCTGATCCCTGGCACCGTGGGCGCTGCGCCGATGCAGAACGTGGGTGCCTATGGGGTGGAGATCAAGGACGTGTTTGCCGGCCTGACTGCCCTGGACCGCGAGACCGGTGAGCTGCGTGACTTCGGCTTGGCGGAGTGCGCTTTTGGTTATCGTGACAGCCTTTTCAAGCGCAACCCTGGCCGTTGGTTGATTTTGCGTGTGCGTTTTGCCTTGAATCGCACCTTGCAGGCGCACCTGGATTACGGCCCGGTGCGTCAGCGCCTGGCGGAGCAGGGCGTGACCGAACCGACCGCGCAGGCGATCAGTGATGCAATCTGCAGTATTCGCCGCGAAAAGCTGCCAGACCCGGCAGAGCTGGGCAATGCCGGGAGTTTCTTCAAGAACCCGGTGGTTTCGGCTGAGTCGGTCGAGCGTATTCGGGGGCAGCATCCGGGGGTGGTGGCTTACCCCCAGGCCGATGGCCAGGTGAAGCTGGCGGCGGGCTGGTTGATCGAGCAGGCCGGCTGGAAGGGTTATCGCGACGCTGATGCCGGAGTGCATCGCTTGCAGTCGCTGGTGCTGGTCAACTACGGCCAGGCGAGTGGGGCGCAGATGCATGCTCTGGCGCAACGGATCCAGGCCGATATCCTCGAGCGGTTCGGGGTTGCGCTGGAAATGGAGCCGAACCTGTACTGATTCATTGCCTGTACCGGCCCTTTCGCGGCTAAAGCCGCTCCTACATTTACCGCGCAGGTTTCGCTTTTGCACGGTACCCACATTTACCGCGCGGGTTTCGGTTTTGCGCGGTAAATGTAGGAGCGGCTTTAGCCGCGAACACCGGCACAGCCGGTGCCATGCCCTGCCGCTGTTACAGCAGCTTCTTCAATCGGCGGGTCCACTCGAATGTGGTGGGCTGCAGCGCATCATCACCTTCCTTCACGCCGTCACGGTCCACCGCATACGAGAAGACTCCGCCCTTGGTGCCTTGGCTTGGCTGCCAGCTGGCATAGGCGTGGGCAGTGCTGGTTTCAAACGGGTCGCACACATCACCCCATTTATTGCCTCGCTCTTCATAGAACGAGAAGCCAACCAGAAACTTCGAAGGGGCAAGGAAATCCTTGAACATCCGGTCAAAATGCCCCTGCACGCGGCTTGGGCTCTGACCGTATGCCTGGAAAAGCACGTAGTCCAGTTGCGGCTCCAGCGAGCGAAGCAAGTTGACGTCACCCCTCTCGTTGGTGTCGTAGATGAACAGGCGGCCTTGGCCCAGTAGTGCTTTCAATTCTAGTGAAATCCTTTCGGCCTGCTTGCGTTCGCTTTCGCTCAGGGTGTCCTCGATATCGATATCGAGGCCATCCAGGCCCTTGGTCGAGCTGAAGAAACGCTGGAAAATAGCCTGTGCTGTCGCGCCTGGCTTGATCAGCTCATCGATGGCCACCGTGCGGACTACCTTGATCTGTTTCTGGTGCAGTGCGGGAATGATCTCAGACTCGAGCTTGTTCCAGTATTCGGCGGGTTCGTCGCCTTCCGGGAAGACAAAGACAATGTCCACTTCGTCTGGCAGTTCGCGCATGGATACCTTGTTATCCGGGTTGCCAGTTGCGATTTCACGCCAGGAGCGGAAATAGCACGCCATGATGCCTGGTTGAGGGTTCATTTGTTTCTCCGGTGAATGATTGAGTGCGATTGCAGCTCGACCCTATCAGCGGGGCAGGGTTGTGGCTGCTGGCAGGTCTGCGAGGTAGGTTTGGCCGGCCAGTTCATGTGGGAGCCGGCAAGCGCGGCTCCCACACCGGCCAAAAAAAAGCCCCGCCAGTTCGCACTGGCGGGGCTTTTTTCATTCAGCCTTGGCTATCAACCGTGATGAGGCTTGTGCTCATCGGCAGCTTCCAGGGCTGGCTCCTCGGTGGCGGCAGCCGCTTCCTGTGCGGCTTTGGCTGCAGCCTCGGCTTCACGCTTGCGGCGGCGCACTTCACGCGGGTCGTTCGGCGCGCGGCCGTTGGACAGCATGACAGTGGCAGGTTCTACCGCGGCAGGGGCTTCGACCGGCGCAGGCTCGGCCACCACGGGGGCAGGCTCGGCCACGACTTCTGGCTGGGCTTCGACAACCGGGGCAGGCTGCTCGGCAACCGGGGCGACTTCGATCACGGCCGGGGCCTGTTCGATTTCACCGGCTTCGACTGCCGGCGCTTCTACCGGGGCTTCAACAGCCACGGTTTCGGCGACCACGGCCGGCTCGACAGCAGGCGCTTCTTCGACAACCGGCTGTGGAGCCACTTCGACCACAGGCTCGGCAGTTGCCTCGACCACGGCCACTGGCTCGCTGAGCGGCTGCTCGACCACTGGGGCCACGGCTACTTCTTCAGCCTTGGCTACAGCGTCGACCTGCTCGGCCTTTTCAACGTGCTCAACCGGAACCTGCTCAACCGGCTGGGCGACTTCGCTGTTGTCGGTTTCGGCAACGGCAGCGACTTCGGCGGTGGCGCGCTCAGCCTGCTGGTTGGCCTGGGCTTCGGCGTCGCTGCTGATGTTGCTGGTAGCAACAGCGGCAGTCACGGCCAGGCCGGCAGCCAGTTCGGCACCCAGCTCGGTGGCATGGTGCTGTTGTGGCTGCTCTTCGCTGCTTTCTTCTTCGCCTTCGATCAGCTCGCCATTGGCGTTGCGCTGGCGCTCACGACGGTTGCTGCGGCGACGCTGGCCACGCGAACGGCGGCGCGGACGCTCGCCATCGGCGCCTTCCTGCTCATCCTGCAGCAGCTCTTCGTTCGGCAGTTGCTCTTCGGCCAGTTCGGCAGCCTGTTCGGCCGCTTCTTCAGCAGCGCGTGGCTGACGCTCTTCGCGTGGTGGGCGTGGTGCGCGCTCTTCACGAGGGGCGCGTTCTTCGCGTGGAGCACGCTCTTCGCGAGGGGCGCGTTCTTCCCGTGGAGCGCGCTCTTCACGAGGTGCGCGCTCTTCGCGTGGAGCACGTTCTTCGCGAGGGGCGCGCTCTTCACGTGGGGCACGTTCTTCACGAGGTGCGCGTTCTTCGCGTGGAGCACGTTCTTCACGGGCTACGCGCTCTTCACGTGGCTGGCGCTCTTCGCGTTCGGCTGGCGGGGTGGCATCCAGCGGCTCACGCAGCTCACGCACGCGCTCTTCGCCACGGTTGCCGCGGCGGTCTTCGCGCGGCTGGCGTGGAGCACGCTCTTCACGCGGTGCACGCTCCTCGCGTGGGGCGCGTTCTTCACGTGGGGCACGCTCTTCACGCGGTGCGCGTTCCTCGCGGGGCTGACGCTCTTCGCGGGGGGCGCGCTCGGCACGCTCTTCGCGCGGCTTGCGCTCTTCGTCGCGGCGGCCGTTGCGGTTGCGGCTCTGCTGGCGGCCGTTGCGGCGTTCTTCGTTACGCGGGCTGCGTTCGGCGGCCGGCTTTTCAGTGGCGGCGACCACCGGTGCAGCGGCAGGCTCGTCCTTGCCGGCGAACAGGCTGACCAGTGACTTCACCAGGCCCTTGAACAGGCTTGGCTCAGGGGCGCTTGGGGCAGGGGCGACTGGCGCGGCAGGCTGCGGCGCTTCAGCGGCGGCCGGTACCGGGGCGTTGGCGCGGGCCGGGGCGGTTTTCACCGCGGCTTCCTGGCGTACCAGGGTGCGGGTGGCAGTCGGCTGCGGCGCTTCTTCGGTTTCGCTGGCGGCGATTTCGTAGCTGGACTGGTTGTTCAGCACTTCCGGGTTGTCGTCGCGCAGGCGCTGGACTTCGAAGTGCGGGGTTTCCAGGTGGTCGTTCGGCAGGATGATGATGCGCGCGCGGGTACGCAGTTCGATCTTGGTGATCGAGTTGCGCTTCTCGTTGAGCAGGAACGCGGCCACCGGGATCGGCACCTGGGCACGTACTTCGGCGGTGCGGTCTTTCAGGGCTTCTTCTTCGATCAGGCGCAGGATGGCCAGCGACAGCGACTCGACGTCACGGATGATGCCGGTGCCGGAGCAGCGTGGGCAGACGATGCCGCTGCTTTCGCCCAGCGATGGGCGCAGGCGCTGGCGGGACATTTCCAGCAGGCCGAAGCGCGAGATGCGGCCAACCTGCACGCGGGCGCGGTCGGCTTCCAGGCATTCACGCACACGTTCTTCCACGGCGCGCTGGTTCTTCGCCGGGGTCATGTCGATGAAGTCGATGACGATCAGGCCGCCGATGTCACGCAGGCGCAGCTGGCGGGCGATTTCTTCGGCCGCTTCCAGGTTGGTCTGCAGGGCGGTTTCTTCGATGTCGCTGCCTTTGGTGGCGCGCGCCGAGTTGATGTCGATGGACACCAGGGCTTCGGTCGGGTCGATCACGATCGAGCCGCCGGACGGCAGGTCGACCACGCGCTGGAAGGCGGTCTCGATCTGGCTTTCGATCTGGAAGCGGTTGAACAGCGGCACGCTGTCTTCGTACAGCTTGACCTTGCTGGCGTACTGCGGCATCACCTGGCGGATGAAGGTCAGGGCTTCTTCCTGGGCATCGATGCTGTCGATCAGCACTTCGCCGATGTCCTGGCGCAGGTAGTCGCGGATGGCGCGGATGATGACGTTGCTTTCCTGGTAGATCAGGAACGGCGCGGCGCGGTCCAGGGACGCTTCCTTGATGGCGGTCCACAGTTGCAGCAGGTAGTCGAGGTCCCACTGCATTTCTTCGCTGCTGCGGCCAAGGCCGGCAGTGCGCACGATCAGGCCCATGTCGCCCGGTACGGTCAGGCCGTTCAGGGCTTCACGCAGTTCGTTGCGCTCTTCGCCTTCGATGCGGCGCGAGATGCCACCGGCACGCGGGTTGTTGGGCATCAGTACCAGGTAGCGGCCGGCCAGGCTGATGAAGGTGGTGAGGGCGGCGCCTTTGTTGCCGCGCTCTTCCTTTTCGACCTGGACGATGACTTCCTGGCCTTCGCTGAGTACTTCCTTGATGTTGACCCGGCCTTCCGGGGCTTTCTTGAAGTATTCGCGGGAGATTTCTTTCAGCGGCAGGAAGCCGTGACGTTCGGAACCGAAGTCGACGAAGGCGGCTTCGAGGCTGGGTTCGATGCGGGTGATCTTGCCTTTGTAGATGTTGGCCTTTTTCTGCTCACGCGCGCCGGACTCGATGTCCAGGTCGTAGAGACGTTGGCCGTCCACCAGGGCTACACGCAACTCTTCGGGTTGAGTTGCGTTAATCAGCATTCTTTTCATGTTGTACCGTCGGTTTCCGGGCTGCCGGAAACGGCGTTCGGCACACACGACGTCTCATGGTCGGTGCCAAGGTGCGCAAAGGGTGGCCGGGCCACCCCCGTGTCGAGCAACGTTCGGCACCAGCCGGTTGCCCAGCCTGCCGTTGTCGCGACGACGCGTCCTGTTTGCTGCGGTGCCAACAAGGCCCCGGTGGCTTCGAATGGGTATCCGAATCAACCAAGCGGGCCTTGTGCACTCAGTCAGGAGGAGGAATCAACCGTCAGCCGTGGACGCCCGGGGGCATCTGTTCAGGACCTTATCCGCTCGCCGGCCATTGTACGGGGCCGGTGGCCGGACGCGGTGCTACACGGTCCGAGGGCTGTGCATCTCCACCCTGCACGTATCCCTGATAATTCGGGTGCTGCCGCGCGCTGAATCCGCAACGGGTTGCATTTTTCGCCAGCTTCAAAAGTGGGAAGCTGACGCCATTACATGTCCAAGGCAGGTATTTCCGAAGCATTCGCCGTGCGTTGCGTGGAAGCGACGGGGCGGGCAGAGGTACAGCGAAAAGAAGTGGGATAAGCAGGTGAAACACCGCACTTGTCGTTTTTTTTCGGTCTTCTCTACACAGCGCTGGTGGCGATTCCAGGCAATTCGGTAAACTGGCGAAAACCCCGTAGGACGGCCTCGCGTCCTGGAGAATTGCGAAGGTCAGGAACCGGCCAAGGGCCTGGTTTCGCTGGCCTGCCGCTTTTGGCGGCGTTCGCGACTATAGCAGCAATGATTAAGTGCTTCAATTCCATAAAAAATTGTTATGATTCCCGCCATGACGACCAATACCCCTCCGACTTCCGGCGTTCAGCTGATCGAAGTCGCGCCGGAGCTTGCCGGCCAACGCATCGACAATTTCCTCATCACGGCGCTCAAGGGCGTGCCCAAGACCCTGGTCTACCGCATCCTGCGCAAGGGTGAAGTACGGGTCAACAAGGGCCGCGTGAAGCCGGAGTACAAGATCCAGGCTGGCGACATCGTGCGGGTGCCGCCCGTGCGCCTGCCGGAGCGCGACGAGCCGGCGCCGGTGGCGCAGGGGCTGTTGCAGCGCCTGGAAGCTGCCATTGTCTATGAAGACAAGGCGCTGATCGTGATGAACAAGCCGGCTGGCATCGCCGTGCATGGCGGCAGTGGCCTGAGCTTTGGTGTGATCGAGGCGCTGCGCCAGCTGCGCCCGGACGCCAAGGAGCTTGAGCTGGTGCACCGCCTGGACCGCGACACCTCCGGCCTGCTGATGATCGCCAAGAAGCGCAGCATGTTGCGCCACCTGCATGCCGCGTTGCGTGGTGACGGCGTAGACAAGCGCTACATGGCGTTGGTGCGTGGCCACTGGCCAACCGCGAAGAAGCAGGTCAACGCGCCGCTGCTCAAGAGCAACCTGCGTTCCGGCGAGCGCATGGTCGAAGTGAACGACGAAGGCAAGGAGGCGCTGACCCTGTTCCGCGTGCTGCGCCGCTTTGGCGACTTCGCCACCATTGTCGAGGCGCGCCCGATCACTGGCCGTACCCACCAGATCCGTGTGCATACCCTGCATGCGGGGCACATGATTGCGGGTGACAGCAAGTACGGCGACGAAGATTTCAGCCGTGAAATTCGCGAGCTGGGCGGCAAGCGCCTGTTCCTGCATGCCTATGCGCTGACTGTACCGCTGCCCGACGGTGGCGAGCTGAAGCTTGAAGCGCCTGTGGACGAGGTGTGGGCCAAGACTGTGGAACGTTTGAGTGCGCCGTGACCTATGAAGAAAGACTACGAGCTGCTGATCTTTGACTGGGACGGCACCCTGGCCGATTCCATCGGGCGAATTGTCGAAGCCATGAACGCCGCCGCCGAGCGTGCTGGCGAGGCGCAAAGCAGCGACGATGCGGTCAAGGGCATCATCGGCCTGGCCCTGGGCGAGGCAATCCACACCCTGTACCCGCACCTGGCGCCTGCCCAGGTCGAAAGCTTCCGCCAGCACTACGCCGATATCTACATGGCCCTGGATCAGCAGCCTTCGCCGCTGTTCGAAGGCGTGACCGAGTCGCTGGATGCTTTCCGCGCCGAGGGTTACAGGCTGGCGGTGGCCACCGGCAAGGCCCGCCGCGGGCTGGATAGGGTGCTCAAGGCCAACGGCTGGGAGCAGTTCTTTGACATAACCCGCGCCGCCGACGAGACCCGTGGCAAGCCACACCCGCTGATGCTCGAGGAAATCCTTGGCCATTGTGGCGTCGAACCGGGGCGTGCGCTGATGGTCGGAGATTCGGCATTCGACCTGCAGATGGCCAGCAATGCCGGCATGCATTCGGTGGCGGTGGGCTATGGTGCCATGTCGCTGCAGGCGCTGGCCGAGTTTGGCCCGCAAGTGTGCATCGATCATTTTTCCCAGCTGCGCGAGTGGCTGGGTGGTTCCGCAATTCCATTTCCAAGGTAGGTAAGCATGGCAGACGAATGGAAGGCCCCCGAGGCCGAGCCCGAGGAGCGCGAAGAGCGCAAAAGCTGGAAGCTGCTGGAAAAGACCCTGCTGGCCAGCGTGCAGGAGCAGCGCCGGTCGCGGCGCTGGGGCATCTTCTTCAAGCTGCTGACCTTCGTCTACCTGTTCGGCATCCTGGCCTTGTTCTCGCCACTGATGGACATGGACAAGGCGGCCTCGCGCAGTGCCAGCCATACCGCATTGGTGGAAGTGCGCGGGGTGATTGCCGACCAGGAGGCCGCCAGTGCCGACAACATCGTCAAGAGCCTGCGCAACGCGTTCAAGGACGGCAAGACCAAGGCTGTGGTGATGCGCATCAACAGCCCGGGCGGCAGCCCGGTGCAGGCAGGGTATGTGTATGACGAAATCCGCCGCCTGCGTGCCGAGTACCCGGCCATCAAGCTGTATGCGGTAATCGCTGACCTGGGTGCCTCCGGTGCTTATTACATCGCCAGCGCGGCGGACGAGATCTATGCCGACAAGGCCAGCCTGGTGGGCTCGATTGGTGTGACGGCGGCCGGTTATGGCTTTGTCGGCACCATGGAGAAGCTGGGTGTTGAGCGGCGTTCGTACACTTCGGGCGAGCACAAGGCCTTCCTCGACCCGTTCTCGCCGGAAAAGCCGGAAGAAACCCGGTTCTGGCAGGGCGTGCTGGACACTACCCATAACCAGTTCATCGCCATGGTCAAGCAGGGGCGCGGCGAGCGCCTGAAAGACAAGGAGCACCCGGAGCTGTTCAGTGGCCTGGTGTGGTCGGGCGAGCAGGCCAAGGAGTTGGGGCTTGTCGATGGGCTGGGCAGTGCCAGTTATGTGGCGCGTGAGATTGTGGGCGAGAAAGAGCTGGTGGACTTCACCGTGCAGGAATCGCCGTTTGACCGCTTCTCCAAGCGTGTGGGGGCCAGCGTGGCTGAGCACCTTGCGATGTGGATGGGGTTCCAGGGGCCGCAGCTGCGCTGAGTCGGGCCAGAAAATGCTGGGGGCGCTCTGCGCCCCTTTCGCGACGCAAGGCCGCTCCTACAGGTGATCGCGATTCCTTGTAGGAGCGGCCTTGCGTCGCGATGGGCCGCAAAGCGGCCCCAAATTCTCAGGGGATAACCACCCCTTCCTTGGTCAACATATCCACCAGTCGAATCAGCGGCAGCCCGATCAGGCTGGTCGCATCGCAGCCGTGGGTGCTCTGGAACAAACTCACCCCCAACCCCTCCGCCTTGAAGCTGCCCGCGCAATCCAGTGGCTGTTCCGCCGCCACATAGCGCTCCACCCGCTCGCGGCTCAGTTCGCGCATGGTCACGGTAAACGGCACGCAATCCACCTGGCATTGCCCGGTGGCGCTGTTCAGCAGTGCCAGCCCGGTCAGGAAGCTCACCTGCTGCCCGCTGCACTCCAGTAGCTGCTCGCAGGCCCGTTCGAACGTATGCGGCTTGCCCAGCACCTGTTCACCCAGCACCGCCACCTGGTCCGAACCGATGATCAGGTGCCCGGGGTGGCTGCCCGCCAGTGCCTCGGCCTTTTGCCTGGCCAGCCGGCGCACCAGCTCTACGGCCGGCTCGTCAGCCAGGCGCTGCTCGTCTATATCAGGGCTTGCCCAGGTAAAAGGCAGGCGCAGGCGGGCGAGCAGTTCGCGGCGATAGGTAGAGCTGGAAGCCAGTAGCAGAGGAAGCATGGTAGACTCCTGAATCAGTTGAACAAATTCTATCACGCACGATGCCGCCTAATTTCCTTTGACAGGGGCGGGGGGCATCCCTAGAATGCTGCGCCTATGTTGAATGACCCGATTCCACCTCACGTTGACCCGCGCAAATTAGCCGATCGTGGCGTAACCCTTAACGGTTCGCTGCAACTCGCTGATTTGGAAAGACTCTGCGACCCGCTTTCCGACAATGTCGGTACGGTGCAGGCGAAGTTCGATTTTGAACGAGATGAACAGCACGTGGTGGTTATCCACAGCGAGCTGGACGTCGAAGTCAAGATGGTTTGCCAGCGTTGTCTTGAGCTGGTCACCCTGCCGATCCACAGCGAATGTACTTACGCCGTGGTGAAGGAGGGTGCGAATACCCAGTCGTTGCCGAAAGGCTATGACGTGCTGGAACTGGGCGAAGATCCTTTGGATCTGCAGGCGCTGGTCGAGGAGGAGCTTTTGCTCGCCTTGCCAATCGTGCCTGCTCATCATCCGGAAGAATGCCAGCAGCCGGCGGGCGCAGACGAGCCCGATTCGAGCAAGGACGAGGTATCGCGGTCCAACCCGTTCAGTGTTTTGGCGCAGTTAAAGCGTGACCCAAACGTTTAGGAGTTAATCAATTATGGCTGTTCAGCAGAACAAAAAATCCCGCTCTGCCCGTGACATGCGCCGTTCGCACGACGCCCTGTCGGAAAACGCGCTGTCGGTAGAGAAAACCACTGGTGAAGTTCACCTGCGCCACCACGTTTCGCCAGAAGGCGTATACCGTGGTCGCAAAGTGGTCGACAAGGGCGCTGACGAGTAATCCTTGTCCGCTCAGATCATCGCGATCGACGCAATGGGCGGGGACTTCGGTCCCCGCAGCATTGTTCAGGCTAGCATTGCCTGCCTTTCTGCTACTCCCTCGCTGCACCTGACCCTCGTCGGTCAACCCTCCCTCCTTGAAGATCTTGTCAGCGGCCTTGCAGCTGCGGATCGCGCGCGCCTGCAGATTGTCGCCGCCAGTGAGGTGATCGGCATGGACGAGCGGCCCTCCCAGGCGCTGCGCGGCAAGCCGGACTCGTCGATGCGCATTGCCCTCGAACTGGTGCGTGATGGCAAGGCCCAGGCCTGTGTCAGTGCCGGCAATACCGGGGCGCTGATGGCGCTGTCACGCTTTGTGCTCAAGACTTTGCCGGGTATCGATCGGCCGGCCATGGTGGCGGCGATCCCGACCCAGGCCGGGTACTGCCAGTTGCTCGATCTGGGTGCCAATGTCGACTGCAGTGCCGAGAACCTTTACCAGTTTGCCGTGATGGGTTCGGTGGCTGCCCAGGCCTTGGGTGTGCATCGGCCGCGCGTGGCGCTTTTGAACATCGGTACCGAGGACATCAAGGGCAACCAGCAGGTCAAGCTGGCAGCAAGCCTTCTGCAGAATGCCCGTGGGCTCAATTACGTCGGTTTTGTAGAAGGTGACGGGTTGTACCGGGGTGAGGCTGACGTGGTGGTGTGCGACGGCTTTGTCGGCAACATCCTGCTCAAGTCCAGCGAAGGGCTGGCGACCATGATTGGTGCGCGCATCGAGCGGTTGTTCAAGGGCGGCGTGTTGTCGCGGGCTGCCGGGGCGCTGGCAATGCCATTGCTCAAGCGCCTGCAGGCCGACCTGGCGCCGGCGCGGCACAATGGGGCGAGCTTCCTGGGGTTGCAGGGCATTGTCATCAAGAGCCATGGTTCGGCGGGGGTGCAGGGCTTCCAGAGTGCCATCCAGCGGGCGTTGATCGAGATTCAGGAGAATCTGCCGCAGCGTTTGCATGGGCGGCTGGAGGACCTGCTGCTTTAGCCTGTGCGGGCCTCTTCGCGGGTAAACCCGCTCCTACATGGATTTGTGCGGGATTCAAGGTCGGTGCGGTCGTTGTAGGAGCGGGTTTACCCGCGAAAGGGCCGCCACTGAAGGAACAAAGACTTTAGGCATATCGCCGATGAAGTGCTTAAATGTGACCGCTTGGTCTGCGTCTTCATCCAAGCTTTCAGATTCCGCGCCTGGCCCAAGGCCTGGCGCACCCTATCCGACGACAAGATCATAAGGGCTTGTTCAATGTCTGCATCTCTCGCATTCGTCTTTCCCGGTCAAGGTTCCCAGTCGCTGGGCATGCTCGCCGAGCTCGGCGCCGAGAAGCCAGTGATCATCGAGACCTTCAAGGAAGCCTCCGCAGCGCTTGGCTACGACCTGTGGAAGCTGGTTCAGGAAGGCCCGGAAGAGCAACTTAACCAGACCGACAAGACCCAGCCGGCCATCCTCACCGCGTCCATCGCGCTGTGGCGCCTGTGGCTGGAAGAGGGCGGCGCACAGCCGGCCTTCGTTTCCGGTCACAGCCTGGGCGAATACAGCGCACTGGTCGCTGCCGGCAGCATCAGCCTGAAAGACGCCGTTCGCCTGGTCGAGCGCCGCGGTCAGCTGATGCAGGAAGCCGTACCGGCCGGCCACGGCGCCATGGCCGCCATTCTCGGCCTGGACGACGCAGTGGTCGTGGAGATCTGCGCCGAAGCGGCTGAAGATGAAGTGGTCAGTGCCGTCAACTTCAACTCGCCAGGCCAGGTGGTCATTGCCGGCAACAAGGCTGCGGTAGATCGCGCCATGGAGCTGTGCAAGGCCAAGGGCGCCAAACGCGCCCTGCCGCTGGCGGTCAGCGTGCCGTCGCACTGTGCCCTGATGAAACCGGCTGCCGAGCGCTTTGCCGAGGCGGTCAACGCCATCGAGTGGAAGGCGCCGCAAATCCCGCTGGTACAGAACGTCAGCGCTGCTGTGGCGGCCGACCTCGATGCCCTCAGGCACGACCTGCTGGCGCAGCTGTACCAGCCGGTACGCTGGGTCGAGTGTGTGCAGACCCTGGCTGCCAATGGCGCGGTCAACCTGGTCGAGTGCGGCCCGGGCAAGGTCCTGGCAGGCCTGAACAAGCGTTGCGCCGACGGCGTGACCACCTACAACCTCAATACCCCTGACGCCGTTGCCGCTACCCGCGCGGCACTGGCCTGATTTGGAGAAGCTTGCATGAGCCTGCAAGGTAAAGTTGCACTGGTCACCGGCGCCAGCCGTGGCATTGGCCAGGCCATCGCCCTCGAACTGGGCCGCCAGGGCGCGACCGTGATCGGTACCGCCACTTCGGCGTCCGGCGCCGAGCGCATCGCCGCCACCCTGAAAGAACACAGCATCACCGGCACCGGCATGGAGCTGAACGTGACCAGCGCCGAATCGGTTGACGCAGTACTGGCCGCCATCGGCGAGCAGTTCGGCGCCCCGGCCATTCTGGTCAACAACGCTGGCATCACCCGCGACAACCTTATGCTGCGCATGAAAGACGACGAGTGGTTCGACGTCATCGACACCAACCTGAACAGCCTCTACCGTCTGTCCAAGGGCGTGCTGCGTGGCATGACCAAGGCCCGTTGGGGCCGTATCATCAGCATCGGCTCGGTCGTCGGTGCCATGGGTAACGCTGGCCAGGCCAACTACGCGGCCGCCAAGGCCGGCCTGGAAGGCTTCAGCCGCGCCCTGGCGCGTGAAGTGGGCTCGCGTGGCATCACCGTCAACTCGGTGACCCCGGGCTTCATCGACACCGACATGACCCGCGAGCTGCCAGAAGCGCAGCGCGAAGCCCTGCAGACCCAGATTCCGCTGGGCCGCCTGGGCCAGGCTGACGAAATCGCCAAAGTGGTTTCGTTCCTGGCGTCCGACGGCGCAGCCTACGTGACCGGCGCCACCGTGCCGGTCAACGGCGGGATGTACATGTAACACTGCAACTCAATGTGACGGATTTCGTAAAAAAAGAGTCATACTGCGAGCCTAAAATCCGTTATAAAGCTGCAACCAGATTCCAGGCAGGGGGTGCGGTGGCTAGCCTGAAGGTGCGTTTCGCTTGAAAAGCGAACGTCTTTCTATAAAATTAGCCACCGGCCAGCTGCCTGACATATATCCATTAGGAGTGAAAACTAGGTATGAGCACCATCGAAGAACGCGTCAAGAAAATCGTCGCCGAGCAACTGGGCGTCAAGGAAGAAGAAGTGACTGAGTCCAAGTCCTTCGTCGATGACCTGGGTGCCGATTCGCTTGACACCGTTGAACTGGTGATGGCTCTGGAAGAGGAATTCGAGACTGAAATCCCTGACGAAGAAGCCGAGAAGATCACTACCGTTCAAGCTGCCATCGACTACGTCAAAGCCCACTCGGCCTAAGACGCTCTAGTCGACGCTACTTGTCGGGGAAAACCGCACTGCCTTTGCCGGCGTGCGGTTTTTTCTTTGCGAGCGCCCCGCATTTTCCAGGCCGCTTCGTTCACCGCGCACCAAGAGCCTGTTGCCATTCCATTCCTGCGCTTGAATGCAATGGCAAGAGACTCTGTTATTAGAAAAGGAGAGTACTGTGTCGCGTAGACGCGTCGTGGTCACCGGTATGGGTATGCTGTCGCCACTGGGTACCGATGTACCGAGCACCTGGCAGGGCATTCTGGCTGGCCGCAGTGGCATTGGTCCGATCGAACACACGGACCTGTCTGCCTACTCCACCCGTTTTGGCGGCTCGGTGAAAGGCTTCGAGGTTGAGCAGTACCTGTCGGCCAAAGAGGCCCGCAAACTCGACCTGTTCATCCAGTACGGCCTGGCGGCCGGTTTCCAGGCGGTGCGTAATGCCGGCCTGGAAGTCACCGACGCCAACCGCGAGCGGATTGGCGTGGCCATGGGCTCGGGTATCGGCGGTTTGACCAATATCGAAGAAACCAGCCGTACCCTGCACGACTCGGGGCCGCGCCGTATTTCGCCGTTCTTCGTGCCGGGCTCGATCATCAACATGATCTCGGGCTTCCTGTCGATTCACCTGGGCCTGCAAGGCCCGAATTACGCCATCGCCACCGCCTGCACCACCGGCACCCATTGCATCGGCATGGCCGCGCGCAATATTGCCTACGGTGAAGCTGACGTGATGATCGCCGGCGGAGCCGAAATGGCCGCTTGCGGCCTGGGCATGGGCGGTTTCGGTGCCTCGCGCGCACTGTCGACCCGCAACGATGAACCAGCCCGCGCCAGCCGCCCGTGGGACAAAGGCCGTGACGGCTTCGTGCTGTCCGATGGCGCCGGTGCCTTGGTGCTCGAGGAGCTGGAACACGCCAAGGCCCGTGGTGCGACCATCTATGCCGAGCTGGTTGGCTTTGGCATGAGCGGTGACGCCTACCACATGACCTCGCCACCCGAGACCGGCGAAGGCGCTGCCCGCTGCATGGCCAACGCCCTGCGCGATGCTGGCATCCAGCCAGAAGAGGTCAGCTATATCAATGCCCATGGCACCTCGACCCCTGCGGGCGACGTGGCCGAAGTGGCGGCGATCAAGCGTGTGTTTGGCGAGCATGCCTACAAGCTGGCCGTCAGTTCGACCAAGTCGATGACCGGCCACCTGCTGGGTGCCGCAGGCGCGGTGGAAGCGATCTTCAGCGTGCTGGCCATCAACAGCCAGATGGCGCCGCCGACCATCAACCTGGACGAACCGGACGAAGGTTGCGACCTCGACTTCGTGCCGCACCAGGCGCGCAGCATGCCGATCGACGTGGTGTTGTCCAACTCGTTCGGCTTTGGCGGCACCAACGGCTCGCTGGTGTTCCGCCGGTTCGCCGGTTAATGCACAGCTGGGTCGATGGCCAGCCGGCGACTGCAGTCAACCTGCAGAACCGCGGCCTGGCCTACGGCGATGGCCTGTTCGAGACCATCGCCGTGCGCGGCGGCCAGCCCAGCTTGCTGGCCGGCCACCTCGCACGCCTGGCGCTGGGCTGCCAGCGCCTGGCAATCAGCGCCGACCTGGCGCTGGTGCAGGACGAGTTGCTGCGCTTTGCCAGCCAGCTCGGTGATGGCGTGGCCAAACTCATCCTTACCCGTGGCGATAGCCAGCGCGGCTATGCGCCGGTTGCCGGTGTGGCGCCGCGGCGTATCCTGCAAGGCAGCCCATTACCCAGCTATCCTGTGGAGCATGCCGAGCACGGCGTGCGCTTGTTCCCTTGCCAGACCCGGCTTGGGGAACAACCGCTGCTGGCCGGGCTCAAACACCTCAACCGCCTGGAGCAGGTGCTGGCCCGCGCCGAATGGCAAGACAGCGAACATGCCGAAGGCCTGATGCGGGACGGGCAGGGCAGGGTGGTCGAAGCGGTGTACAGCAACCTGTTCCTGGTGCGCGATGGCGTGCTGCTCACGGCTGACCTCAGTCGCTGCGGCGTGGCCGGAGTGATGCGCGCTGCGTTGCTGGAGCAGGCCGCGCTGCTGGGCATCCCGGTGCAGGTTCGCGACTTGCCGTTCGATGTGCTGGAGCAGGCAGATGAAGTATTTGTTTGCAATAGCGTTTACGGCATTTGGCCCGTGCGTGGCGTAGCCGCGCTAAACTGGTCGCCGGGCCCGCTTACCCGAAAACTGCAGGCCGTTGCCCGTACGTTACTGGAAACCTGAATTCGTGAGACGTAAATTCCTGCTGCTGCTGGAAATGGGTCTGATCCTCGCTGGCCTGGCCTTGGGTTGGTCGGCCTGGAAGATCAACTCGGTGCTGGAGCAGCCTTTGCACGTGACGCAGGAGCGCCTGCTTGACGTGCCCAATGGCACTACCCCCAACCGCATGTTCTACCGCATGCAAACGGAAGGGTTGCTCGACGACGCTGTCTGGTTGCGCCTGTACTGGCGCTTCAACATGGCCGGCACGCCGTTGCACACCGGTGAGTACCGCATTACTCCTGGCATGACCGTCGAGCAGCTGTTCGACGCCTGGCGCCGGGGCGACGTGGTGCAATACAACCTGACCCTGGTCGAGGGTTGGACCTTCCGCCAGGTGCGCTCGGCCGTGGCCAAGCATGAAAAGATCAAGCACACCCTGGAAGGCCTGTCGGACTCCGAGGTCATGGACAAGCTCGGCCATACCGGCGTGTTTCCCGAAGGCCGTTTCTTCCCGGATACCTACCGCTTCGTGCGCGGCATGAGCGACGTCGAGTTGCTGCAGCAGGCCTACATGCGCCTGGACGAAGTGCTGGCCAAGGAATGGGCTGAACGTACTACCGACCTGCCATACCGCGACCCGTACCAGGCGCTGATCATGGCGTCGCTGGTGGAAAAGGAAACCGGTATTCCGCAAGAGCGTGGGCAGATCGCCGGCGTGTTCGTGCGGCGCCTGCGCCTGGGCATGATGCTGCAGACCGACCCGACGGTGATCTACGGCATGGGGGAGCGCTACAACGGCAAGATCACCCGCGCCGACCTGCGCGAGCCTACGCCGTACAATACCTACACCATCACCGGCCTGCCGCCGACGCCGATCGCCATGGTCGGCCGCGAGGCGATCCACGCGGCGCTGAACCCGTCCGAGGGTACCAGCCTGTACTTCGTCGCCCGTGGCGATGGCAGCCATGTGTTCTCCGACGATCTTGACGACCACAATTCGGCAGTGCGTGAGTTCCAGCTCAAGCGCCGGGCCGGCTACCGTTCCAGCCCTGCACCGCAGCAACCGGCGCAGCCGGATGCCGATGACAGCGGTCAGCCGCCGAGCGACGACGACGCGCAGCAACAAGAACCGCCTGCAGACGACGAGCCGGCCCCGCAGCCAGCTCCTGCTGAGCCGCCCGCCCAGGGCGCCCCTGCCGGTGGTGCGCAAGCGGCCGAGCGGCCGGCGCCTGACGAACAACATTAAGGACTGCCTGTGAGCGGCTTGTTTATTACTTTGGAAGGCCCCGAAGGCGCGGGCAAAAGCACCAACCGTGACTACCTGGCGGCGCGCTTGCGCGAGCATGGCCTGGACGTGGTGCTGACCCGAGAGCCCGGTGGTACTCCGCTGGCCGAAAAGGTGCGTGAGCTGCTGCTGGCGCCCAGCGACGAAAGCATGGCGGCCGACACCGAGCTGCTGCTGGTGTTCGCCGCGCGCGCCCAGCACCTGGCGCAGGTGATCCGCCCGGCACTGGCCCGTGGCGCGATTGTCTTGTGCGACCGGTTTACCGATGCCACGTATGCCTATCAGGGCGGTGGCCGCGGTTTGTCGGTCGAGCGCATCGCTACCCTGGAGCAATTTGTCCAGGGTGACCTGCGCCCGGACCTGACCCTGGTCTTCGACCTGCCGGTCGAAGTGGGCCTGGCCCGCGCCGCTGCGCGTGGCCGCCTGGACCGTTTCGAACAGGAAGGCCAGGCGTTCTTTGAAGCTGTGCGCCAGGCCTACCTGCAACGCGCCCAACGCGAACCGCAGCGCTATAGCCTGCTGGATGCCGCGCAATCCCTTGCGGCTGTGCAGCGTGCCATCGACGTGCTGTTGCCGGCCATCGTGGAGCGTTGCCGTGGCTGAGGCCTACCCTTGGCAGCAGGTGCTTTGGCAGCAATTGGCCGGGCGCAGCCAGCATGCCCATGCCTACCTGCTGCACGGGCCGCAGGGCATTGGCAAGCGGGCCATGGCCGAGCGCCTGATGGCCCGCCTGTTGTGCCAGCACCCTCAGGCCCTGGACGCTTGCGGCACGTGTAAGTCGTGCCTGTTGCTGAAGGCCGGCAGCCACCCGGACAACTTCGTGCTTGAGCCCGAAGAAACCGACAAGCCGATCAAGGTTGATCAGGTGCGTGAGCTGGTGGCCTTCGTGGTGCAGACTGCGCAGCTGGGCGGGCGCAAGGTGGTGTTGATCGAGCCGGTGGAGGCGATGAACGTCAACGCGTCCAACGCACTGCTTAAAAGCCTTGAAGAGCCTTCTGGCGATACCGTATTGCTGCTGGTCACGCACCAGCCCAGCCGCTTGTTGCCGACCATCAAGAGCCGCTGCCAACAAGTGACCTGCCCGCAGCCGAGCCTGGCCCAGAGCCAGGCCTGGCTGGCGGGTGCGCTGCCCGACAGCGACGAGGCCGAACGCGACGAGCTGCTGACCCTGGCCGCCGGTTCGCCGCTGATGGCGGTCAGCCTGCAGGCGCAGGGTGTGCGCGAGCAGCGTGCGCTGGTCACTGACGGGGTGAAGAAGTTACTCAAGCAACAGCAATCGCCCAGCCAACTGGCCGAAGCCTGGAAGGCTGTGCCGATGTTGAGGGTATTCGACTGGTTCTGCGATTGGGCGCACCTGATTCTGCGCTACCAGTTGACCCAGGACGAGGAGGGGTTAGGCTTGGCCGATATGCGCAAGGTGGTGCAGTACCTGGCGCAGAAAAGCCGCCAGGCCAAGGTGCTGGAGGTGCAGGCGTGGATCCTTGAGCAACGCCAGAAGGTGCTGGGCAAGGCCAACCTCAATCAAACCCTGTTGCTTGAATCGCTGCTGGCCCACTGGCAACAACTGCCGGGCGCCCGCTGATTTCCCATTTCCATGTGTGCCGTTATCCCATGCTCGTAGATTCCCATTGCCACCTTGATCGTCTTGACCTCAGTGCCCATCAGGGCTCGCTCGATGCTGCGCTGCAGGCGGCGCGTGATCGCGGGGTGGGGCATTTCCTGTGCATTGGCGTCAGTGCCGAAAACGCTGGCGCGGTAAAGGCGTTGAGCGAGCAGTACGCGGATGTCGACTGCTCGGTCGGTGTACACCCGCTGGACCTGGCGCCGGGCGAAACCCCGGCGCTGGAATGGCTGCTGCGCGAGCTGGCCCACCCGCATGTGGTGGCGATTGGCGAAACCGGGCTGGATTACCACTACGAACCGGAAGCCGCCGAATTGCAGCAGGCCTCGTTCCGCCTGCACCTGGAGGCTTCGCGGCAGACCGGCAAGCCGGTGATCGTGCATACCCGGGCGGCGCGTGCCGATACCCTGGCGCTGCTGCGCGAGGCCAATCTGCCGCAGGCTGGTGTGCTGCACTGCTTTACCGAAGACTGGGACATGGCCAAGGCGGCGCTGGACCTGGGCTATTACATATCGCTGTCTGGCATCGTTACCTTCCGCAATGCCGATGCCCTGCGGGAAGTGGCGCGGCAAGTGCCGGTCGACCGGTTGCTGGTGGAGACCGATTCGCCGTACCTGGCGCCGATCCCACATCGCGGCAAGCCGAACTTGCCGCAATATGTGCGGGAAGTGGCGGAGTATGTGGCTTCGCTGCGCGGGGCCAGTTATGAGCAGTTGGCTGAGCAGACTACGGCGAACTTCAAGCGGTTGTTTCCGTTGGCGCGGGTGGGTTGATCACGCAGCGCCTAAACTTCAGACCTGCGCCGGCCCATGTAGGAGCGGCCTTGTGTCGCGATGGGCCGCAACGCGGCCCCGGCAATTCAGGCGGCGAAGCTAAGAATCTGGGGGCGCTGCGCACCCCTTTCGCGACACAAGGCCGCTCCTACAGCGATCGGCGTTAGCCAATCGGGTTGCCGCTGATACGCCAGCCGCGATTGACGCAAGCAAAAAAAACCCGGGTTCTGGGGGAGGAATCCGGGTTAAGACCATTAGGAGTAAAACAAAGGTACGCGGTCCCTGAGCACCTTTATCGGCGCGCCACTTGGGGGGGATGCGCCGCGCCAACACTTCAAGTATTGGCCAGGTTTGGCGCAGTGCCAGTGCATATTGGTCGTTTTTTAAACAGATTTGGAATACGACAGCGTTTCATTCCTCCCGCAACGCATGGCCGTAAGCATCGTGAAACACAGACATGCGTGGATGATCCGTGCAATTTCCCGCAAGTTAGGCATAATAAACCGCTTCGATTGTCATCCAGTCCTTCCCATGCAGAAAGAACCTCGTAAGGTCCGTGAGTTTCGCCGTCGCGAACAGGAAATCCTCGATACCGCGCTCAAGCTGTTTCTCGAGCAGGGTGAAGACAGCGTCACTGTCGAGATGATCGCCGACGCCGTGGGCATCGGCAAAGGCACGATCTACAAGCACTTCAAGTCCAAGGCGGAGATCTACCTGCGCCTGATGCTCGACTACGAGCGCGACCTTAACGCGCTGTTGCACTCGGCCGACGTCGACCGCGACAAGGAAGCCCTGTCGCGTGCCTACTTCGAGTTCCGCATGCGCGACCCGCAACGCTACCGGCTGTTCGACCGCCTTGAAGAAAAGGTGGTCAAGGGCAACCAGGTACCGGAGATGGTCGAGCAACTGCACAGCATCCGCGCCTCCAACTTCGACCGCCTGACCCAGCTGATCAAGGGCCGTATCAGCGAAGGCAAGCTCGAAGACGTGCCACCGTACTTCCACTACTGTGCCGCCTGGGCGCTGGTGCACGGCGCAGTGGCGCTGTACCACTCGCCGTTCTGGAGCAATGTGCTGGAGGACCAGGAAGGCTTCTTCCAGTTCCTGATGGACATCGGCGTGCGTATGGGCAACAAGCGCAAACGCGACCCCGAACCGTCGAACTGAGAAGGCGTTGCACAGGCCTCTGTGGGAGCGGCTTTAGCCGCGAACACCGGCGTAGCCGGTGCCATCCAGCGCCGTTCCCACAACAGCAATGCGGTACTGACATCGGCAATGTGTACAGGGCTTGCAAAAACCTGATTTATGAGTCAGCTTTTGCCAGCCCCCATCATCCATGCCGGAGTCATCCATGATCGTCGATCGTCAAGGCAGGCGATTTCGCAACCTGCGGGTCAGCCTGACGGCTGCCTGCAACTACGCCTGCACCTACTGCGTACCCGACGGCAAGCGCCTGGTGGCAGCCCAGGATGAGCTCTCGGCAGACGCCTTGGCACGTGGCGTGGCCTACCTGATCGAGGCCGCCGGCATCGAGCGCCTGCGTATCACCGGTGGTGAGCCGCTGGTCAGCCCGCGCCTGGATGACTTTCTGGCCGCCGTGGCCAAACTCGACCTCGATGACATCTCGTTGACCACCAATGGTCAGCTGTTGGCGCGCAAGTTGCCGCAACTGCACGCGGGTGGTATTCGTCGGCTGAATGTTTCCCTCGACACCCTCGACCCGCAGGCTTTTCGCCAAATCGCCCGGGGCGGCGACCTGGCCAGTGTGCTGGACGGGATGGCGCAGGCCAGTGCGTTGGGCATGCAGGTGAAGGTGAACATGGTGCCGATGCGCGGGCAGAACCTCGACCAGGTGCTGCCGTTGCTGGATTACTGCCTGGAGCGTGGCTTCGAGTTGCGCTTCATCGAGTTGATGCGCATGGGCCACCTGGCCCGTGACCGCAATGCCTTCCTGCAACAGTTTGTCGGCCTCGACCCACTGCTGACGTTGATCGGCAGCAAGCATGCCTACGCCCGGGTGGATGCGCCGCTGGATGCTACAGCCATGCGTTACCGCATCCCCGGCAAGGGCCACTTTGGCGTGATTGCAAACGAAAGCGTGCCGTTTTGCCGTACCTGCTCACGGCTGCGCCTGTCCTCTACGGGCTGGCTACATGGCTGCCTGTCGTCGGGCAACCGGCACTTCGTTGGCGACCTGCTGGAAAAACCGCGTCATCAGGCGCTGCCGGCCTTGCAACGGTTGCTGGTCAAAGCCCTGGCAGACAAACAGGACCTGGCGTTTTCCGGTGGCGTGACGGTGATGAAAGTGATCGGCGGCTGAAGCTGGCGCAAAAGCTGCATCCGCCGGCTATTCGCCGGTTTTTCGTCGCCGGCCACTGGAGGAAAGATGCGTAGCCTGGTCTTGCCGCTGGCGCTGATGGCGCTGGGCGGCTGCATGAATGTCAGCGATATGGGCGAAGGTGTCCGCTATCACATGAGCGATGCGGGGCTGCTGGACCACAGCGAAACCCGCCGCACCCTGTCGATCCGACTGCAGCCGGACTCGTTCATCTTCATTGGCCAGGGCGCGTTCGTGCCGCCGGGCAAGGGGCCCGTGCCGCGGCAGAACGCGGTGGCCGAGCAGGCCTTCAAGAGCTTTGTCGAGTACTTCCCGCTGGTACGCCGTGCCCAAGGCCCGTTGGGCCTGGAGGAGGCTGTGGCCCAGGCCCGCTCGGTGGGCGCCGACTACGTGCTGTACACCCGCTTCGCCCGCACCGACGACCGCATCGGCAATGGCGACGAGTGGTATGACGAACAGGCCGTCGACCGCCTGGGCTGGGACAGTGGCGTGGTGCAGATGATGCTGATCGAAACCAACACCCGTTACCTGATCGACACCGCACGCATTAAAAGCCGTGGCGGTTTGTTGACGTTCCACGACAAAACCCCCGAGGATTTGCTTGGTGCGCCAATGCGCGAGTACGCTCGTAGCCTTCTGGGCATGAGTGAATGAGGCAAGCGTGATGAGCGACTCCGGTAAGGCCAACGACCTTCTGGCGCAGATCCCCAAGGCCAAGGGCCTGCCGCCGGTGCATCTGTGGAACCCGGATTTTTGCGGCGACATCGACATGCGCATCGCCCGCGATGGCACTTGGTACTACCTGGGCACGCCGATCGGGCGCAAGCCGATGGTGCGGCTGTTCTCCACCATCATTCGCCGCGATGGCGATGACTATTTCCTGGTCACGCCAGTGGAGAAGGTCGGCATTCGTGTCGACGATGCGCCGTTCGTGGCGGTGGCGCTGGAGGTGCAGGGGCAGGGCGAGCAGCAGGTGCTGCGCTTTACCAGCAATGTCGAGGACCAGGTCGAGGCCGGGCCGGGCAACCCGCTGCGGGTGGTGATCAACCCGGTGACGCAGGAGCCATCGCCGTATGTGCTGATGCGCAGCAACCTTGAGGCGCTGATTCACCGCAATGTGTTCTACCAGCTGGTGGAGCTGGCGGTGCCGCGGGAGATTGACGGTGAAGAGTGGCTTGGGGTGTGGAGTGGGGGCGAGTATTACCCTATTGGGCGTAGTAGCTGATTTCTTTGTTGCCTGTGCCGGCCTATTCGCGGGTAAACCCGCTCCTACAAGGTACAGCGGAACCCTTGAAACCTTGTGGGAGCGGGTTTACCCGCGAAGAGGCCGGCACAGGCGAAAAATCGGCCCCCTGCTTTTCCCCTGAATTGGCCATTTGTCTTCAGCCCTTCAGGGCCTAACCTGCAGGCATCTGCCCTCCAGGAAAAAGCCCATGAAACCCCTGTCCATCATTCTTTTCGCCTTGCTCGCCGCCCAGACCCCGGCCTGGGCCCACAGTGACGTTGCCGACCAGGTCAAGGTCCTGCAGCAACAGCAGCCCTCCAACGCCCCCGGCAAAACCGCCGTCATGCTCACCGTCAGCTACGCCCCCGGCGAAGCTTCGCCCGCGCACCAGCACCCAGGCGCCGTCATGGCCTACGTACTGGAAGGGGCGGTGGTATCGAAGCTGAATGACGAGCCGCAGAAAACCTACAAGGCCGGTGAGTACTGGTACGAAGCACCAGGCACCGTACACAGCGTGTCGCGCAACGCCAGCAAGACCCAGCCAGCCAAGCTGCTGGTCTGGAGCCTGGTCGATCAGGGGAGCGAAGTCACCATGCCCTACCAGGCAACAGGTTCAGCACGCTAAACCTCAGCCAGGCGGCTGGATACTGCCTCGATCAACGCCTCATCGTGTACCTGGCAAGGCGCAACCTCAACGTTGCTGGTATAGAACGGCGGTAGGCGTTGTGCCAGTTGGGCTACCTCCTTGCCGGTGCAGCCGGCAGGGAGCACTACGTACTGCAGGCTGGAAGGAAATGACGGTAGCGTGTGTCGTTCTACAGTGGAGCCATATGCCCCCAGAGTCATGACCGCTTCGCTCTCGGCGGGGTTCGGAAAACGCAACAGGATGAACGTGCAGTGGCGTGGGTGGGGTAGGTAGTGAAGCGCTTCGTCTCGAACAGCCGATTCTTCATCGTTCATCAGTCGCCAGCGCAACGCAGCGTAACTGCGCGTGGTCTCCATGAAAGCGGTACGTATGGGTGAGCGCTGTTCTGCCCCGGCCAGGCACGCCAGTAGATTGCCGAATGGGTCCAGCATGGCTACGGCATTACCCGATACGCTCTGCAGGGCAGTGTCCAGCAGCGGTTCGGCCAGTTCAATGCCAGGTATGCGCGGGTTTTCGCTTTTGACCCGCAGGCTCCACCGGCTCAGGCATTCCAGCGCTTGGCGTACCGTGCTCAAGGCGGGCAGGGTGGCCGGGTCTTTCAGCGCGGAAGGGGCCAAGCCCGTGCTGCTGCTTTCGTCGTGCACCAGGTTGACACTGGTTTCGAACACCGAACGGGTAAGGCTCAGAGTCGCTGCGTCGATGCATTCGCCAGCGTAGACCGGCCCGTTCACTGAGCCCACGTAGTCACGCTCCCAGGGGGCGCCGACGGCATAATAACCCCACGTGGCTTGCGCGCGAAGTCGCGGCCCTGCCGGCAGGCTTGGGAAGTCGAAGCGGCCGTTGTAATTGATACCGGCAAAGCTATCGTGCGCACTTACCGCTACGTTGAAGCCGGCCATGATCAACGCCCCCGCGCACATTGCACAGGGGTCGAGTGACGTAATGACGGTCAGTTCATGCGTGGGGGGAAGGCCAAGTGCGCGCTGATTGTCATAATACCAGTCGACCAGTTGTCGCTCGCCGTGTGCTGTCGGGTCATGGAGCCGGTAGGGCGGTTGTGCCTGGCTCCCTGCGAAGGGTTTGAGCACCTGATTGTGCAGGGCGACCAGTACTTTGCCAGTGGCGTTTTCGATGATGCAGCCGCCCACTGCAAAAGTTCCCTGATGGTCGGCGAGCAGGGCTTGCCGGGCACTGATGGCCACCGCTTGCTGGGCGTTGAGGGCGAAATCGTTGGCTGACATGCAGGCTCGTACTCGTCAAAAGGCTTGGACGATACAGTAGCCCTGTGTGCGTGCGTGTAAAGAAAGCCCATAAAAAAACCTCCAGATGCTCACGCACCTGGAGGTTTCAGTATTTGGCTCCGCGACCTGGACTCGAACCAGGGACCCAATGATTAACAGTCATTTGCTCTACCGACTGAGCTATCGCGGAATCTGCGCGTATCTTACTGATTGCCAGGAGGAAGTCAAGCCACCCCCTGACAAATCAATCAGTTACAACACTTCCACGATGGCCTTGGTGACCACGTGGATGTTGCTCTGGTTCAGCGCGGCCACGGCGATACGGCCGGTGTCCAGCGCGTAGATGCCGAAATCGTTCTTCAGGCGGGCGACCTGCTCTACGGTCAGGCCCGAGTAGGAGAACATGCCGACCTGGCGGCCGACGAAGCTGAAGTCGCGGTTGGCGCCGTATTCGGCCAGCAGCGAAACCATCTGCTTGCGCATGCCGTGAATGCGCTCGCGCATTTCGGCCAGTTCGGTTTCCCACATCTGGCGCAGTTCGGCGCTGTTCAGCACGGTGGCAACGATGGTGGCGCCGTGGGTTGGCGGGTTGGAGTAGGTAGTGCGGATCACGCGCTTGACCTGCGACAGCACGCGGGTGCTTTCGTCCTTGGAGGCAGTGACCACCGACAATGCACCAACGCGCTCGCCGTACAGCGAGAACGACTTGGAGAACGAGCTGGAAACGAAGAACTCCAGGCCCGATTCGGCGAACAGGCGCACGGCGAAGGCGTCTTCGGCGATGCCGTCGCCAAAGCCCTGGTAGGCCATGTCCAGGAACGGCACGTGGCCCTTGGCCTTGACCACTTCCAGCACGTTTTTCCAGTCGTCCAGCGTCAGGTCGACGCCAGTCGGGTTGTGGCAGCAGGCGTGCAGTACCACGATCGAGCCGGATGGCAGCGCGTTGAGGTCTTCGAGCATGCCGGCGCGGTTGACGTCGTTGGTCGGCGCATCGTAATAGCGGTAGGTCTGCACCGGGAAACCGGCAGACTCGAACAGCGCGCGGTGGTTTTCCCAGCTCGGGTCGCTGATGGCAACCACGGCATTCGGCGAGATACGCTTGAGGAAGTCGGCACCGATCTTCAGTGCACCAGTACCCCCGACGGCCTGCACGGTGACCACGCGGCCAGCAGCCAGCAGTGGCGATTCGGCGCCGAACAGCAGCTTCTGCACAGCCTGGTCGTAGGTGGCGATACCGTCGATCGGCAGGTAGCCGCGCGAGGCGTGCTGGGCAGCACGCTGGGTCTCGGCTTCGATCACGGCGCGCAGCAGCGGAATGCGGCCTTCCTCATTGCAGTAAACGCCTACGCCCAGGTTGACCTTGTCGGTACGTGGGTCGGCGTTGAATGCTTCGTTGAGGCCCAGGATAGGGTCGCGGGGTGCCAGCTCGACAGCGGAAAACAGGCTCATTGTTACTTCGGCTCTGATTGGAGAGTGATAGGGCGTACACGCTCCAGCCGAATGCACTGAAGCGGTGCACAAACGGGGAGTCAGTATAGTGATACCGACCGGTCACCGCGACACTCTGGCGCAGCTTTTGCGGCGATTTGCGCAAATATTTTTTGACCATTGGTCTAATTGCCCGGTCCACCGTAATACCCGTTCACAGCTGTGCCTTGAAAGCGCCCCCCGGCGGGCGCATTTGGGTATAGACTACTGGCTAAATTTACAGTTGCTGCAGCACCGCGAGGTCCGTCATGTCCGAGTTCCAGCTCGTCACCCGTTTCCAGCCGGCCGGCGACCAGCCCGAGGCCATCCGCCTGATGGTCGAAGGCATCGAGGCGGGGCTGTCGCACCAGACGCTGCTCGGGGTGACCGGCTCGGGCAAGACCTTCAGCATCGCCAACGTCATCCAGCAGGTGCAGCGCCCGACCCTGGTGCTGGCACCGAACAAGACCCTGGCCGCGCAGCTGTACGGCGAGTTCAAGGCATTCTTCCCCAACAACGCGGTGGAGTACTTCGTTTCCTATTACGACTACTACCAGCCGGAAGCCTATGTGCCGTCGTCGGACACCTTCATCGAGAAGGATGCCTCGATCAACGACCACATCGAGCAGATGCGCCTGTCGGCGACCAAGGCGCTGCTGGAGCGGCGCGATGCGATCATCGTCACCACCGTGTCGTGCATCTATGGCCTGGGCAGCCCCGAGACCTACCTGAAAATGGTCCTGCACGTCGACCGCGGCGACAAGCTTGACCAGCGCGCGCTGCTGCGCCGCCTGGCCGACCTGCAATACACCCGCAACGAAATGGACTTCGCCCGTGCCACCTTCCGCGTGCGTGGCGACGTGATCGACATCTTCCCGGCCGAATCGGACCTGGAGGCGATCCGCATCGAACTGTTCGATGACGAAGTGGAGAACATTGCCGCCTTCGACCCGCTGACCGGCGAAGTCTTCCGCAAGCTGCCGCGGTTCACCTTCTACCCCAAGAGCCACTACGTCACCCCGCGGGAAACCCTGCTGGAGGCCGTGGAAGGCATCAAGGAAGAGCTCAAGGAACGCCTGGAGTACCTGCACAAGGCAAACAAGCTGGTCGAAGCCCAGCGCCTGGAGCAACGTACCCGCTTCGACCTGGAGATGATCCTCGAACTGGGCTACTGCAACGGCATCGAAAACTACTCGCGCTACCTGTCCGGGCGCCCGGCCGGGGCGCCGCCGCCGACGCTGTACGACTACCTGCCGCCCGATGCGCTGCTGGTGATCGACGAATCCCACGTCAGCGTGCCGCAGGTCGGTGCCATGTACAAAGGTGACCGCTCACGCAAGGAAACCCTGGTCGAGTACGGCTTCCGCCTGCCGTCGGCACTGGATAACCGGCCCATGCGTTTCGACGAGTGGGAAGATGTCAGCCCGCAGACCATCTTCGTTTCCGCCACCCCGGGGCCCTACGAGGCCGAGCACGCCGGGCGCGTGGTGGAGCAGGTGGTGCGCCCGACCGGGCTTGTCGACCCGCAGGTCGAGATTCGCCCGGCGCTGACCCAGGTCGACGACTTGCTGTCGGAGATCCGCAAGCGTGTTGCCGCGGGCGAGCGGGTGCTGGCCACCACGCTGACCAAGCGCATGGCCGAGGACCTCAGTGATTACCTGGCCGACCATGACGTGCGGGTGCGCTACCTGCACTCGGACATCGACACCGTGGAGCGGGTGGAGATCATCCGCGACTTGCGCCTGGGTACCTTCGACGTGCTGGTGGGGATCAACCTGCTGCGTGAAGGCCTGGACATGCCTGAAGTGTCGCTGGTGGCCATTCTCGATGCCGACAAGGAAGGCTTCCTGCGGTCCGAGCGCTCGCTGATCCAGACCATTGGCCGTGCGGCGCGTAACCTCAATGGCCGGGCAATCCTGTATGCCGACAACATCACCGGCTCGATGCAGCGGGCGATCGACGAAACCGAGCGCCGCCGCGAGAAGCAGATCGCCTTCAACGAAGCCAACGGCATCGTGCCCAAGGGCGTGGTCAAGGACATCACCGACATCATGGAAGGCGCCACTGTGCCCGGTGCGCGCAGCAAGAAGCGCAAGGGCATGGCCAAGGCGGCGGAGGAGAGCGCCCGTTACGAGGCCGAACTGCGCACGCCGGGCGAGATCACCAAGCGCATCAAGCAGCTGGAGGAGAAGATGATGCAGTTCGCCCGCGACCTGGAGTTCGAGGCTGCGGCGCAGTTGCGCGACGAGATTACCCAGTTGCGCGAGCGGTTGATTACCAGCTGAAGCCTTTGCTGTCTGCGCTGGCCTCTTCGCGGGTAAACCCGCTCCCACAGGTATTCCACAGCTTTCGAATGTGGTGATATCCCTGTGGGAGCGGGTTTACCCGCGAAGAGGCCAGCACAGGCAACCAATGGCTCAATGGGCTTCCCCAGCCTTCAACCCCTGCGGCAGCTTGCGGGTCAACAACACCGCCACCATGCTCACCGCCAAGCCAATCCCGACAAAATGGAAGGCGTCGTTGTAAGCCATGATCAATGCCTGCTGGTGGGTAATCTCGCTCAATTTGCCCAGTGCCGCATTGTCACTGCCCAAGCGCTCCGCCAGTTGCGCCAACCGCTCTGCCACCTGCGGGTTGTTCGGCACCACCGCTTCACGCAGGTAATCGAAATACACCTTGGTCCGCGCATCCAGCAGCGTGGCCAGCAGGGCAATACCAATTGCCCCGCCCAGGTTGCGCAGGATATTGAACAGGCTCGACGCCGAGCCGGCATCCTGTTGCTGGATGTACGCGGTGGCAATCAGCGAAATGGTCACCATGATCATCGGCTGGCCAAGGGCGCGGATGATCTGGATCTGGTTGAACTGTGGCCCGGCAAAGTCCGGGTTGAGTACCCCGGAGCCGAAACTGGCCGCGCCGAACAGGCAGAACCCCAGCGCACACAGCACCTTGGGCGGAATCACCTTCATCAACTGCGGCACCAGCGGGATCAGAAATAGCTGCGGAACCCCCATCCACATGATCACCTCGCCAATCTGCAAGGCGTTGTAGCCCTGCACCTGGGCCAGGTACAGCGGCAGCAGGTAGATCGACCCGTACAGCCCCACGCCCATGCCCAGGCTGGCGATGCTCGACAGGCCGAAGTTGCGGTTGCCGAGAATGCGCAGGTTGATCAGCGGGTGTGGCTTGGAAAACTGCAGGATCACGAAGGTGATCAGGCTGACCAGCGCAACACTGCCCAGGCCGACGATCAGTTGCGATTCCAGCCAGTCCTTACGGTGGCCTTCTTCCAGAAACACCTGCAGGCAGCCCAGGCCCACGCCCAAGGTAAGGATGCCCGCGTAATCCGTGCTTTTCAGTAGCTCCCAGTGCGCCTCCTTTTTCTCCAACCCGTACAGCAGGCCAGCGATCATCACCAGGCCCGGCGGAATGTTGATGTAAAAGATGTACTCCCAGCCCCAGTTCTCGGTCAGCCAACCGCCCAGGGTGGGACCGATGGAGGGGGCAAAGGTGGCGGTCATGGCGAACATCGCCATGCCTTTTGCACGGTGGTGTTCGGGCAGCTTGATCAGGGTCAGGGTGAAGGCCAGCGGGATCAGCGCGCCGCCGGTAAAGCCCTGCAAGGCACGGAACACGATCATGCTTTCCAGGTTCCAGGCCATTGAGCACAGTAACGACGACAGCAGGAAGCCGGCGGAAACCCACACCGCCAGGCGCCGCGCCGACAGCAGCTGCACCAGCCAGGCGGTCAGCGGGATCATGATGATTTCCGCCACCAGGTACGAGGTGGAAATCCACGAGCCCTCTTCCAGGGTGGCCGACAGCGCGCCCTGGATGTCCTTGAGCGAGGAGTTGGTGATCTGGATGTCCAGCACGGCCATGAAGGCGCCGAGCATCACGCTCATCACTGCGATCCAGTCACGCCGGGTAGGCTCCGCCGTGGGGCGCAGCAGTTGATCACCGGCCATCGTGGCCTTCGTTTTCGTTGCGCAGGTCGACAGTGGCGGTAACCGACATGCCGGGGCGGATGCGCCCGTGCAGGGGGTTGTCGGCGCGGAAGGTGAGCTTTACCGGGATGCGCTGTACCACCTTGGTGAAGTTGCCGGTGGCGTTGTCCGGTGGCAGCAGGCTGAACTGCGCGCCCGAGGCTGCAAACAGGCTGTCGACCCGGCCTTCGATGGGTGTATCGGGGTAGCTGTCGAACAACAGTTCGGCGCGCTGGCCGGGCTGCATGTGGCCAATCTGGGTTTCCTTGAAGTTGGCCTGCACCCAGATGTCTTCGTCGGGCACGATCGACAGCAGGTAGGCGCCAGCCTGCACCACTTGGCCATTGCGTGCATTGCGCTGGCCGATGGTGCCGCTGATGGGCGCGCGGATTTCGCAGCGGGTCAGGTTCAATTCGGCCTGGGCCAGGTCGGCGCGGGCATTGGTGATTTGTGCATCGAGGCGCTTGAGGTCGGCATTCAGCGCGTTGACCTGCTGGCGCTGGCTTTGCAGGTCGGCGCGGGCCTTGTCGACCTGGGAGCCGGCGACATGGCTGTCGGCCGACAGGGTGGTGACCCGTTCTTCGGAAACATACCCTGGCTTGCGCAGTTTTTCTGCGCGGCTCAGGTCCAGGCGTGAGCGGTCGAAGGTGGCCTGGTTGGCTGCCACCTGGGCCTGGCCGGCGGCGATCAGGCTGCCTTGCTGGGTCAGGCGGCTTTGCGCCTGGGCGTACTCGGCTTCGCGGGTGGCCAGGGCAGCGCGGGCGCGCTCGATCGCCAGCTCGAAATCGGCGGCCTCCAGGCGCACCAGCAGGTCGCCTTGGTTGACATGCTGGTTGTCCTCGACCGGCACGCTGTCGATTCGGGCGCCCAGCTGGCTGGAAATGCGGGTGATTTCGCCCTGCACGTAGGCGTTGTCGGTGCTCTCGTAGAAGCGGCCCTTGAAATACCAGTGGGCCAGGAAGGCGAGGGCGATGAGGGCCACCAGGGTGAAGAAGATCGCCAGGCGGCGTTTGAGTTGGGCAGGCATGGGGACTATGGTTCCAGAAATGTAAACAAATTTAACAGCGGCATATGGCCAGTCGGCAAGTGACGTTCGCGCCATTGCTGGAGCCCGGTGCCCGCCACCTGCTACCATTCCGCCTTTGTTTCATCTTTCGTTCGAGACTCTCCATGACCACCGTACGCACGCGTATCGCGCCATCGCCTACCGGCGACCCCCATGTCGGCACTGCCTACATCGCCCTGTTCAACTACTGCTTTGCCAAGCAGCACGGCGGTGAGTTCATCCTGCGCATCGAAGACACCGACCAGCTGCGCTCCACGCGCGAGTCGGAACAGCAGATCTTCGACGCCCTGCGCTGGCTTGGCATCGAATGGAACGAAGGCCCGGACGTCGGCGGCCCGCACGGCCCGTACCGGCAGAGCGAGCGTGGCGAGATCTACGCCAGGTACGCCAAGGAGCTGGTTGACGCCGGCCATGCCTTCTACTGCTTCTGCACCGCCGAAGAGCTGGAGCAGATGCGCGCCGAACAGCAAGCCCGCGGCGAAACCCCGCGCTACGACGGCCGCGCGCTGTTGCTGAGCGCCGAGGAAGTGCAGCGCCGCCTGGATGCTGGCGAGCCGCACGTGATCCGCATGAAGGTGCCGAGCGAAGGTATCTGCGTGGTGCCGGACATGCTGCGTGGCGATGTCGAAATCCCGTGGGACCGCATGGACATGCAAGTGCTGATGAAGAACGACGGCCTGCCGACGTACTTCCTGGCCAACGTGGTCGACGACCACCTGATGGGCATCACCCATGTGCTGCGTGGTGAGGAGTGGCTGCCGTCGGCGCCCAAGCTGATCAAGCTGTACGAGTACTTTGGCTGGGAGCAGCCCAAGCTGTGCTACATGCCGCTGCTGCGTAACCCGGACAAGTCCAAGCTGTCCAAGCGCAAGAACCCGACCTCGGTCACCTTCTACGAGCGCATGGGCTTCATGCCTGAAGCGATGCTCAACTACCTGGGCCGCATGGGCTGGTCGATGCCGGACGAGCGCGAGAAGTTCTCGCTGGCGGAAATGGTCGAGCACTTCGACCTGTCGCGTATCTCGCTGGGTGGCCCGATCTTCGACATCGAGAAGCTGTCCTGGCTCAATGGCCAGTGGCTGCGCGAGCTGCCCGTCGAAGAGTTCGCCACGCGCTTGCAGAAGTGGGCGTTCAACAGCGACTACATGATGAAGATTGCCCCGCACGTGCAAGGCCGGGTGGAAACCTTCAGCCAGGTTGCGCCGTTGGGCGGGTTCTTCTTCGAAGGCGCGCTGAAGCTGGACGCCAAGCTGTTCGAAAGCAAGAAACTGTCGGCCGATCAGGTGCGCCAGGTGATCCAGCTGATCCTGTGGAAGCTCGAAAGCCTGCGCCAGTGGGAAAAAGAGCGCATCACCGGCTGCATCCAGGCCGTGGTCGAGGCGCTGGAGCTGAAGCTGCGTGACGCCATGCCGCTGATGTTCGCCGCCATCACTGGCCAGGCCAGCTCGGTATCAGTACTGGACGCCATGGAAATCCTTGGCCCCGACCTGACCCGCTACCGCCTGCGCCAGGCCCTGGACCTGCTGGGTGGCGTGTCGAAGAAAGAAAACAAAGAGTGGGAAAAGCTGCTGGCTTCGATTGCCTGATAGCTCTCCCCAGGCAATAGCCGAACCCTGTAGGAGCGGCCTTGTGTCGCGATCGGGCTGCGAAGCAGCCCCAGCA
>NZ_JACVZC010000056.1 GCF_016658545.1 Pseudomonas sp. S37
TTCAGAACCTGTGGTAATCCTGTGGGAGCGGGTTTACCCGCGAAGAGGCCAGTACAGCCTATGCAAACCTTGCGGATGGCATAAAATCGCGCCATCCGCTGCAACCGAGCCAACCATGTCCACCCTCCTCCAGCACGCCCAGATCGACTGGGACGACCAGGGCCGCCCCCATTCGCGGCAGTACGACGACGTCTATTTCGCGGTCAACGAAGGCATCGAAGAAACCAAGCACGTGTTCCTCGGCCAGACCCGTCTGGCCGAGCGCTTTGCCGGCCTGGCGCCGCACACCAGCCTGGTGATCGGCGAAACCGGCTTTGGCACCGGCATGAACTTCTTCTGCGCCTGGCAATTATTCGAACAGCATGCGCACGCTGATGCGCGCCTGCATTTCGTCAGTGTCGAAAAGTACCCCCTCGGCCACGCCGACATGGCCCGCGCCGTGCGCCTGTGGCCTGAACTTGCCGCCTACACCGAGCCGCTGCTGGCGCAGTACGTGGCCGTACACCCGGGCTTTCAGCAGTTCACCTTCGCCGATGGCCGGGTCACCCTCACCCTGCTGATCGGCGATGTGCTGGAACAGCTGCCGCAACTGGATGCGCAGATTGACGTGTGGTTCCTCGACGGCTTCGCCCCGGCCAAGAACCCCGACATGTGGACCCCGGCGCTGTTCGCCCAGTTGGCGCGCCTGTCTCACGCCGGCACGGTACTGGGTACGTTCACCACCACCGGCTGGGTACGCCGCAGCCTGGTCGACGCCGGCTTTGCCATGAAGAAGGTGCCCGGCATCGGCAAGAAGTGGGAGGTGATGAGTGGCGCCTACGTCGGCGCCCTGCCCGGCCCCGCCGCCCCCTGGTACGCCCGCCCGCCTGCCGCACCGGGGCCGCGCGAAGCCTTGGTGATCGGTGCCGGGCTGGCTGGCAGCACCAGCGCCGCCAGCCTGGCCCGGCGTGGCTGGCAGGTGACCGTGCTGGAGCGCCACCCGGCACCCGCGCAGGAAGCCTCCGGTAACCCGCAGGGGGTGCTGTACCTCAAGCTGTCGGCCCACGGCACGGCGCTCTCGCAGATGATTCTGTCGGGGTTCGGCTACACACGGCGCCAGCTTGAGCGCATGCAGCGCGGCCATGACTGGGATGCCTGCGGCGTGCTGCAGCTGGCGTTCGACAGCAAGGAGGCCGAGCGCCAGGGCAAGCTGGCTGCCGCCTTCGACTACGACCTGCTGCACACACTGGCGCGCAGCGAGGCCGAAGCCATCGCCGGGGTGGCCTTGCCGGCTGGCGGGCTGTTCTACCCCGAAGGTGGCTGGGTGCACCCGCCAGCGCTGTGCCAGCAGCAATTGCAGCACCCGCGCATTCGGCTGGTGACGCATCAGGAAGTCATCGAGCTGCGCAAGGTCGATGAGCAGTGGCAGGCCTGGGCGGGCGAACACCTGCTGGCCAGCGCGCCGGTGGTGATCCTGGCCGGGGCTGCCGAGGTACGCCGGTTTGAAGCCTGTGCAGGGCTGCCGCTCAAGCGCATCCGTGGGCAGGTTACACGCTTGCCGGCCACCGCCAGCAGCCGGGCGTTGCGCACCGTGGTGTGCGCGGAGGGCTATGTGGCACCCCCGCGTGGTGATGAGCACACCTTGGGTGCGAGTTTTGATTTTCACAGTGAAGACCTGGCGCCGACGGTGGCCGAGCATCAGGGCAACCTGGCCTTGCTGGAGGAGATTTCTACGGATCTGGCCCAGCGCCTGGGTGTGGCCGAGCTGGACCCTGAGCAGTTGCAAGGGCGTGCGGCGTTCCGCTGTACCAGCCCGGATTACTTGCCGATTGTAGGGCCGGTGGCGGATGGGCAGGCGTTTGCCGAGGCGTATGCGGTGCTGGGGCGCGATGCGCGGCAGGTGCCAGAGGTGGCCTGCCCTTGGCTGGGTGGGTTGTATGTGAACAGCGGGCATGGCTCGCGCGGGTTGATTACGGCGCCGTTGAGTGGGGAACTGGTGGCGGCCTGGGTGTGCGGGGAACCGCTGCCGTTGCCGCGGGCGGTGGCAGAGGCTTGTCACCCGAATAGGTTTGGGTTG
This sequence comes from Pseudomonas sp. S37, assembly GCF_016658545.1. Classification (GTDB taxonomy): domain Bacteria; phylum Pseudomonadota; class Gammaproteobacteria; order Pseudomonadales; family Pseudomonadaceae; genus Aquipseudomonas. The sequence goes on from NZ_JACVZC010000056.1 coordinate 2,057, forward strand.
CGCAAGCTTATCCGAGGTAAGTGAAGGGCCGGGGGATGCTCTGTGGGAGCGGGTTCACCCGCGAACACCGGCGTAGCCGGTGCCATGCACCGCGCCGATTTCTTCGCGAGTGAACTCGCTCCCACAGAAAACACGGCAGTCCAGCTTTTTTTCATATAACAGATTGTTCTAAAACTCTCACAAAGCACACAGGTCAGTTCCTTAAGGTGCCCTAATCCGGGGCATCACCTCCCCAACGGAAAAACCGGTAAGGACTTATGTGCGGATTAGCAGGAGAGTTGCGTTTCACCCCCATCGACCAAGCCCCTCGCCCAGCCGACCTGGCTGCGGTAGAGCGCATCACCCATCACCTGGCCCCGCGTGGCCCGGATGCCTGGGGCTTCCATAGCCAGGGGCCGATTGCCCTCGGCCACCGGCGCCTGAAAATCATGGACCTGTCCGACGGCTCGGCGCAGCCGATGGTCGACAACACCCTGGGCCTGTCACTGGCCTTCAACGGCGCGATCTACAACTTCCCCGAGCTGCGCCAGGAGCTGCAGGACCTGGGCTACCAGTTCTGGTCCGACGGCGACACAGAAGTGCTGCTCAAGGGCTACCATGCCTGGGGCGCGGCGCTGCTGCCCAAGCTCAACGGCATGTTCGCCCTGGCCATCTGGGAGCGCGACAACCAGCGCCTGTTCCTGGCCCGCGACCGCCTTGGCGTCAAGCCGCTGTACCTGTCGCGTAACGGCGAGCGCCTGCGCTTTGCCTCGACCTTGCCAGCGCTGCTCAAGGGCGGCGACATTGACCCGATGCTCGACCCGGTGGCGCTCAACCACTACCTGAACTTCCACGCCGTGGTGCCGGCGCCGCGCACCCTGCTGGCCAACGTGCAAAAGCTGGAGCCTGGCACCTGGATGCGCATCGACCGCCATGGCGAAGTGGAACGCCAGACCTGGTGGCAGCTGAAATACGGCGCCAACCCCGACGAGCGTGAACTGGACCTGGAAGGCTGGACCACCCGTGTGCTCGACGCCACCCGCGACGCTGTGGCCATCCGCCAACGCGCGGCCGTCGATGTCGGTGTGCTGCTGTCCGGCGGGGTCGATTCCAGCCTGCTGGTCGGCCTGCTGCGCGAAGTGGGCGTGGACGACCTGTCGACCTTCTCCATCGGTTTTGAAGATGCCGGCGGCGAGCGCGGCGACGAGTTCCAGTACTCCGACCTGATCGCCAGGCATTACGGCACGCGCCACCACCAGTTGCGCATTGCCGAACACGAAATCATCGACCAGCTGCCGGCGGCGTTCCGCGCCATGAGCGAGCCAATGGTCAGCCATGACTGCATCGCCTTCTACCTGCTGTCACGCGAAGTGGCCAAGCACTGCAAGGGCGTGCAGAGCGGCCAGGGTGCCGACGAGCTGTTTGCCGGCTACCACTGGTACCCGCAGGTGGACGGCGCCGACGATGCCTTTACCGCCTATCGCGATGCCTTCTTCGACCGCAGCCATGCCGAGTACCGCGACACCGTGCAGGCGCCGTGGCTGCTGGAAACCGACGCCGCTGGCGACTTCGTGCGTGAGCACTTTGCCCGCCCCGGCGCAGCAGACGCGGTGGACAAGGCCCTGCGCCTGGACAGCACGGTGATGCTGGTCGACGACCCGGTCAAGCGGGTGGACAACATGACCATGGCCTGGGGCCTGGAGGCGCGCACGCCGTTCCTCGACTACCGCCTGGTGGAGCTGTCGGCGCGCATCCCGGCACGCTTCAAGCTGCCTGATGGCGGCAAGCAGGTGCTCAAGCAGGCGGCGCGACGGGTGATCCCGCATGAGGTGATCGACCGCAAGAAAGGCTACTTCCCGGTACCGGGCCTGAAGCACCTGGAAGGTGCCACGCTGGGCTGGGTGCGCGAGCTGCTGACCGACCCCAGCCAGGACCGCGGGCTGTTCAACCCGGCCATGCTCGACCGCCTGCTGAGCAACCCGCACGGCCAGCTGACGCCGCTGCGGGGTTCCAAGCTGTGGCAGCTGGCAGCGCTTAACCTGTGGCTGAGCGAACAAGGAATCTGACCGATGAAAGCCCACGAAATCGCTTACGGTCAGCGCCTGTTGCGCGGCCAGGCGCCGTCCTACGAGCGCCTGCAGGCGCGCCTGGCCGGCGACGGCAGCCAGCCCCACGACCAGCCGCGTGCCGTGCACTGCGGCTGGGGCCGGCTGCTGATTGGCCACACCTACCCCGATCCGGTTTCCCTGGCCGAGGACCTGCTCGACGAACGCCCCGGCGAACGGGACATCGCCCTGTACGTGGCAGCCCCGCAGCAGGTGCTGGCCCAGGCCCCGCAACAGCTGTTCCTCGACCCGTCCGACACCCTGCGCCTGTGGTTCACCGACTACCGCCCTGCGCAGCGGGTGTTCCGTGGCTTTCGCGTGCGGCGGGCGCAGAACCCGGCCGACTGGCAGGCGATCAACACCCTGTACCAGGCGCGCGGCATGCTGCCGGTGGACGCCGAGCTGCTGACCCCGCGGCACCTGGGCGGCCCGGTGTACTGGCTGGCCGAAGACGAAGACAGCGGCGCGGTGATTGGCAGCGTCATGGGCCTGAACCACGCCAAGGCCTTCGATGACCCGGAGCACGGCAGCAGCCTGTGGTGCCTGGCGGTAGACCCGCACTGCACCCGCCCTGGCGTCGGTGAAGTGCTGGTGCGCCACCTGATCGAGCACTTCATGAGCCGGGGCCTGGCCTACCTCGACCTGTCGGTACTGCACGACAACCGCCAGGCCAAGCGCCTGTACCAGAAGCTGGGCTTTCGCAACCTGCCCACCTTCGCGGTCAAGCGCAAGAACGGCATCAACGAGCAGCTGTTCCTCGGGCCGGGGCCGCAAGCTGACCTTAACCCCTACGCGCGTATCATCGTCGACGAAGCGCTGCGCCGCGGCATCGAGGTCCATGTGGATGACGCGGCTGGCGGCCTGTTCACCCTGAGCCTGGGCGGGCGCCGCATTCGCTGCCGTGAATCGCTCAGCGACCTGACCAGCGCCGTGACCATGACCCTGTGCCAGGACAAGCGCCTGACCCAGCATGCCCTGCTCAACGCAGGCTTACAGGTGCCGGCGCAGCAACTGGCCGGCAATGCCGACGACAACCTGGCGTTTCTCGAGGAGCATGGCGCGGTGGTGGTCAAGCCGGTCGATGGCGAGCAAGGCCAAGGCGTGGCGGTGAACCTGGCCTGCATTGACGAGATTACCCAGGCGGTTGCGCATGCACGCCAGTTCGACAGCCGCGTACTGCTGGAAAGTTTCCATGCCGGGCATGACCTGCGCATCGTGGTGATCGGTTACGAAGTGGTGGCTGCCGCCATTCGTCACCCGGCGCAGGTGCTGGGTGACGGCAAGCACAGCGTGCGCCAGTTGATCGAAGCCCAAAGCCGGCGGCGCCAGGCGGCTACTGGTGGCGAAAGCCGCATTCCGCTGGATGACGAAACCGAACGCACCTTGCGGGTGGCGGGCTTTGCCTATGACGACGTGTTGCCTGCCGGCCAGCGCCTGGCGGTGCGGCGTACCGCCAACCTGCACACCGGCGGCACCCTCGAAGATGTCACCGCACGCCTGCACCCGGTGCTGGCCGACGCGGCTGTGCGCGCTGCGCGGGCGCTGGAAATACCGGTGGTGGGGCTGGACTTCATGGTGCGCGATGCCGGGCAGCCGGAGTACGTGATCATCGAAGCCAACGAACGTGCCGGCCTGGCCAACCATGAACCGCAGCCTACGGCCGAGCGCTTTATTGACCTGCTGTTTCCGCATAGCCGGCCTTTGGCGTAAACCCGTGCCGGCCTCTTCGCGGCTAAAGCCGCTCCCACAGGTACCGCATTGCCTTCAGGGCCTGTGGGTTCCTGTGATTGCCCTCAGGGCCTGTGGGATCCCTGTGATTGCCCTCAGGGCGTGTGGGGTACCTGTGGGAGCGGGTTCACCCGCGAAGAGGCCGGCACAGGAGCAAGGAGTCCCAAACCATGTCCGAACGACACCCCGAACCCGATCTCGACTACCTCAAACGCGTGCTGCTGGAGATGCTCGCCATCCCCAGCCCCACCGGTTTCACCGACACCATCGTGCGCTACGTGGCCGAACGCCTGGACGAACTGGGTATCCCCTTTGAGCTGACCCGCCGCGGCACCATCCGCGCCACGCTCAAGGGCCGGCAAACCTCGCCCGACCGCGCGGTGTCCGCCCACCTCGACACCATCGGCGCCAGCGTGCGCCAGTTGCAGGACAATGGCCGCCTGGCGCTGGCACCGGTCGGCTGCTGGTCCAGCCGCTTCGCCGAAGGCAGCCGGGTCAGCGTGTTCACCGACACTGGCGTGTTCCGTGGCAGCGTGCTGCCGCTGATGGCCAGCGGGCATGCCTTCAACACCGCCATCGACCAGATGCCGGTCAGTTGGGAACACGTGGAAGTGCGCCTGGACGCCTACTGTGCCACCCGCGCCGACTGCGAGGCACTGGGTGTGAGCATTGGTGACTTCGTCGCCTTCGACCCGCTGCCCGAGTTCACAGAAAGCGGCCATATCAGCGCCCGCCACCTTGACGACAAGGCGGGCGTAGCGGCGCTGCTGGCAGCGCTGAAGGCGGTGGTGGAAAGTGGCCAGCAACCGCTGATCGACCTCCACCCGCTGTTCACCATTACCGAGGAAACCGGCTCGGGTGCAGCCGGTGCCCTGCCCTGGGATGTCAGCGAGTTCGTAGGTATCGACATTGCCCCGGTAGCGCCCGGGCAGGCCTCCAGCGAGCACGCCGTGAGCGTGGCCATGCAGGACTCGTCAGGGCCTTACGACTACCACCTGTCCCGGCATTTGCTGAAGCTGGCCGGCGAGCACGACCTGCCGGTGCGCCGCGACCTGTTCCGCTATTACTTCAGCGATGCCCATTCGGCGGTGACCGCGGGGCATGATATTCGCACGGCGCTGGTGGCGTTTGGCTGCGATGCCACCCATGGCTACGAGCGTACCCATATCGACAGCCTGGCGGCGTTGAGCCGGTTGCTGTCGGCGTACCTGCTGAGCCCACCGGTGTTTGCCAGTGATTCGCAGCCGGCCAATGCGTCGTTGGAGCGGTTCAGCCACCAGCTGGAGCATGATGCGCAGATGGAGAGCGATACCCGGGTGCCGGCGGTGGATAGCCTGGTAGGTAACAAGGCTTGAGGGCCTCGGGGGCTGCATTGCAGCCCCAAAATACCAAATGTTTCGCGTAGCATGCCCACACCAACACCCGAGACACCGCCCGACATGCTGATTCCCTACGACCAACTGCAAGCCGAAACCCTGACCCGCCTGATCGAAGACTTCGTCACCCGCGACGGCACCGACAACGGCGACGACACCCCGCTGGAAACCCGTGTGCTGCGGGTGCGCCAGGCACTGGCCAAGGGCCAGGCATTCATCTTGTTCGACCCCGAGAGCCAGCAGTGCCAGTTGCTCGCCCGGCATGACGTGCCTCGGGAGCTGCTCGACTAGCAGCCCCGCACTTGTCCTGGCTGGCCTCCTGGATGCGCTTGTACACCTCGGCCCGGTGCACCGGCACCTCACGTGGTGCATCCACGCCAAAGCGCACCACCCCGTCGCGGGTTTCCACCACCATGATCCGGATGTCATCGTCAATGACGATGATCTCCCCTACTTCACGCCCGATTACCAGCATGTTCCGATCCTCCTGCGAATGGGAAAACCGGAGCCTGCCTCGTAGGCATTCAGCTACTCAATAGCTCCACTACGATTCAGAAGAGCCCTACATTCATGGGTAACTTCTCCTACAGACCATTTACCGCGATTGAGCCTTGGTGCGCATTTTCGCCGCCATTTCGGCCATTTCGTCATACAGCCGCTCCGGTGCCTGACGCTTCAGTTCCCAGGCCTGGCGCCCGGACTCATGGGGCAGGATCAGGAACTCGCCGGCAGCGACCTGGCGGTGGATGTAGTCGGCGATGTCCGCGGCGCTGATCGGCGAGCCTTCCAGCAATTTGCCAACCTGCGCCTTCATCGCCGGGTTCGGCCCGCGGAAAGAGTCCAGCAGGTTGGTCTGGAAGAACGACGGGCATACCACATGCACCGCCACCTCCTGCTGGCGCAGCTCGACCAGCAGGCTCTCCGACAGGGCCAGCACGCCGGCCTTGGCCACGTTGTAGTTGCTCATGCCCGGCCCCTGCATCAGTGCGGCCATCGAGGCGACATTGATGATGCGCCCCTTGCTGCGCTCCAGCAGCGGCAGGAAGGCCTTGCAGCCCTTGACCACGCCCATCAGGTTGACCGCGATCTGCCAGTCCCAGTCCTCCAGCGACAGCTCGGCGAAGAACCCACCCGAGGCCACGCCAGCGTTGTTGACGATTACGTCGATGCCGCCGAACTGTTCGGTGCAGGCCTGGGCTAGGGCGGTGAGCTGGCTGTAGTCGCGCACGTCACAACGCTGGACGAAGCCTTCGCCACCAGCCGCGCGGACCAGCTCCAGGGTTTCGCGCAGGCCGTTTTCGTTGACGTCGGCCAGCGCCAGGCGCCAGCCCTCACGCGCCCAGCGCAGGGCGATCTCGCGACCGAGGCCGGACCCGACGCCGGTGATCATGATGCGGTTTTGCATGGTGGCTGGCCTTGTTCTGATGGCTGTCGAGAGCAGTCTAAACAAGGGGTCGGGTGATGGCAGGGTTCATCAGGGTAGTGAATGGGGGGGCATGAATATGTGGTTAACCTGGGCGGGCCTCTTCGCGGGTAAACCCGCTCCCACAGGTTCACCACAGGCCTTAAGGCAGCGCGGTCCTTGTAGGAGCGGGTTTACCCGCGAAGAGGCCCTCACAGGCACCACACAAATGGAATCTTTCACAAACAGCAAAGGTCCGAATTTACAAGAGGCCAGCAGTCCGAGGCCCTTGACCCTCAACCACGCAAGGATTCCGTCATGACCACGATTCTGATCATCATCCTGATCCTCCTGCTGATTGGTGGCTTACCGGTATTCCCGCACTCGCGCAGCTGGGGCTATGGCCCGTCCGGCATCGTTGGCGTGGTGCTGGTGATTCTGCTGGTGTTGTTGCTGTTAGGCATGATCTAGCGCCGCAAACATAAAAAAAACCGCGCCAAGGCGCGGTTTTTTTATTACCCAACGGATCAGTGCGAAACAGCGCCCGATGCCCCCAGGCCCGTCTGCGAACGGACAAACTGCGGGTAGAACAGCGCACGCTCGTCGTCAGCCGCCTTGGACTTGTCGGTGACCGAGAAGAACCAGATGCTGACGAAGGCAATGGCCATCGAGAACAGCGCCGGGTACTCGTACGGGTAGATCGGTTTTTCGTGGCCGAGGATCTGCACCCAAATGGTCGGGCCAAGGATCATCAGCGTCACCGCACTCACCAGGCCCAGCCAGCCGCCGATCATGGCGCCGCGGGTGGTCAGTTTCTTCCAGTACATCGAAAGCAGCAGTACCGGGAAGTTGCAGCTGGCAGCGATGGAGAATGCCAGGCCGACCATGAAGGCGATGTTCTGCTTCTCGAACAGGATACCCAGGCCGATCGCCAGCACGCCCAGGGCGACGGTGGTGATCTTCGATACGCGGATTTCGTCCTTGTCGTTGGCCTTGCCCTTGCGCCATACACTGGCGTACAGGTCGTGGGACACCGCCGAGGCACCGGCCAGGGTCAGGCCGGCGACCACCGCCAGGATGGTGGCGAAGGCCACTGCCGAGATGAAGCCGAGGAACACGCTGCCACCCACGGCATTGGCCAGGTGCACCGCTGCCATGTTGTTGCCACCCAGCAGGGCGCCGGCGGCGTCCTTGAAGTCCGGGTTGGTGCTGACCAACAGGATGGCGCCAAAGCCGATGATGAAGGTGAGGATGTAGAAGTAGCCGATGAAGCCGGTGGCGTACAGCACGCTCTTGCGGGCTTCCTTGGCGTCACTGACCGTGAAGAAGCGCATCAGGATGTGTGGCAGACCAGCGGTACCGAACATCAGCGCCAGGCCCAGCGAGAACGCCGAGATCGGGTCTTTGACCAGGCCGCCCGGGCTCATGATCGCTTCGCCCTTGGCATGTACCTTGATCGCTTCGGAGAACAGGGTGTTGAAGTCGAAGCCCACATGCTTCATCACCATCAGGGCCATGAAGCTGGCACCGGACAGCAACAGCACGGCCTTGATGATCTGTACCCAGGTAGTGGCCAACATGCCGCCGAACAGCACGTACAGGCACATCAGGATACCCACCAGGATCACCGCCACGTGGTAGTCCAGGCCGAACAGCAGCTCGATCAGCTTGCCGGCACCGACCATCTGCGCGATCAGGTAGAACGCCACCACCACCAGCGAACCGGAGGCCGACAGGGTACGGATTTCCTTTTGCCCGAGGCGGTACGAGGCCACGTCGGCGAAGGTGTACTTGCCCAGGTTGCGCAGGCGTTCGGCAATCAGGAACAGGATGATCGGCCAGCCGACCAGAAAGCCGATCGAGTAGATCAGGCCGTCATAGCCAGAGGTGAACACCAGCGCGGAAATCCCCAGGAACGAGGCCGCCGACATGTAGTCGCCGGCAATCGCCAGGCCGTTCTGGAAACCGGTGATCTTGCCGCCGGCGGCGTAGTAGTCCGATGCCGACTTGTTGCGCTTTGAAGCCCAGTAGGTAATGCCGAGGGTAAAGGCGACGAAGGCCACGAACATGGCGATCGCAGAAACGTTCAGCGGTTGTTTCTGCACCTCGCCGGTCAGGGCATCGGCGGCCCACACGGCGGGTGCAAAGGCTCCGCAGGCCAGGACGGCCAGGGTTTTGGCGTGGCGAATCATTGTTGCGCCTCCTTCAGGATGGCCTTGTTCAGCTCATCGAATTCGCCGTTGGCGCGGCGCACGTAGATGGCGGTCAGGACGAATGCCGAGATGATCAGGCCGACGCCCAGGGGAATGCCCCAGGTGATCGACGATTCAGGGCTGAGCTTGGCGCCCAGTATCTGAGGACCGTAGGCAATAAGGAGGATGAAGGCGCAGTACAGGCCGAGCATGATCGCCGAGAGAATCCAGGCGAACCGTTCGCGTTTGGTAACCAGCTCCTTGAAGCGGGGGCTGTTTTGTATCGAGAGGTAAATGCTGTCGTTCATTGTTTTTGTCCTAGCAGCACAGGTAGGGGATGGAACCCACACCCTTACTTTATGCAGCTGTTGGACGCCAACCAGACGACCTTAGTCTTAGATGCAACGGTGTTTTACCGATTTCGTAACAAAGCTGATGGCCTATTCGCGGCGGTTCGACGCCTCGATAAACCCGCTCCCACAGGGGATTTGCACAACTCTGATGACTATGGAAATCCCTGTGGGAGCGGGTTTATCGAGGCGTCGAACCGCCGCGAACAAACAACATTGGCCCTATCGGGTGATCACTTGCCAGTCCACTCCTTCACACGATCAGGGTGCTTGGCCACCCAGTCCTTGGCCGCCGCTTCAGGCTTGGCCCCTTCCTGAATCGCCAGCATCACTTCACCAATCTCGTCCTTCGACTGCCAGTTGAACTTCTTCAGGAACTCCGCCACTTCCGGCGCCTTGGTCGCCAGTTCCTTGCTGCCGATGCTGTTCACGGTCTCTGCCGCGCCGTACACGCCTTTAGGGTCTTCGAGGAACTTCAGTTTCCACTTGGCGAACATCCAGTGCGGCACCCAGCCGGTCACCGCAATCGACTGCTGCTTGGCATAGGCACGGCCCAGCTCTGCGGTCATCGCCGCGCCAGAGCTGGCCTGCAGCTTGTAACCGCTCAAGTCGTAGTCCTTGATCGCCTGATCGGTCTTGATCATCACGCCGGAACCGGCGTCGATGCCGACAATCTTCTGCTTGAAGCTGCTGTCGGTCTTGAGGTCGGCGATGCTCACCGCCTTGACGTACTCAGGGACGATCAGGCCGATCTTGGCGTCCTTGAAGTTCGGGCCATAGTCGACCACGTTGTCCTTGTTCTTGGCCCAGTACTCGCCATGGGTCACCGGCAACCAGGCCGACAACATGGCGTCGAGCTTGCCGGTCGCCACACCCTGCCACATGATCCCGGTGGCCACGGCCTGCAACTTCACGTCGTAGCCGAGTTTTTGCTTGATCACTTCGGCGGCCACGTTGGTGGTCGCCACACTGTCGGCCCAACCATCCACGTAGCCAATGCTGACTTCTTTGGCCATTGCCTGTGCTGCGCTCATTCCCAGTACCAGGGCGGTGCCTACACCCAGGAAACGTCGCATTTTTTTCAAAGTTGCCATCAAAGCATCCCCTCGTCAGGTCTTGGAGATTGCATCATCTTCCTGCCACACCGGGCGACCTGATCCAGCTGCGACCTGTACCCGCCCCATATGCGACAGCACTGTGCCATTAGCGCCATCGGCCTACAGTGGCCTGCGCGATCCTTGCATGCCAAAGGTTTGGCGCCGGGCTACTATCTACCCTTTTGCGCCTGACGATGGACCGCCCGATGCCCAGTTCTGCCCGCCTGCTGCTGCCGTTGTACCTGCTTGCCTGCCTGTTGGCCCTGCTGGGGCTGGGGGCACTGTGGTACGGGCTGGGCAAGCCGGTGCAACTGCCCGACGCAGCCAGCCCTACGCACAAGCTGCAATGCGCCTCGTACACCCCGTTCGACAAGGACCAGTCGCCCTACGACCAGCCGTTTCGCCTGCGCCCGCAGCGCATGGACGCCGACCTGGCCCTGCTGGCCGAGCGATTCCAGTGCATTCGCACCTATTCCATGACCGGTCTCGAGGCAATCCCGGCGCTGGCGCGCAAGCACGGCCTGAAGGTGATGCTCGGCGCCTGGGTGAACAGCCACCCGGCCGATACCGACCGGGAAATCAACCTGCTGATCGCCGCCGCCAACGCCAACCCCGACGTGGTCAGCGCAGTGATCGTCGGCAACGAAACCCTGCTGCGCAAGGAGGTGACCGGTGCACACCTGGCCAAGCTGATTGCCCGGGTGAAAAGCCAGGTGAAGGTGCCGGTGACCTACGCCGATGTCTGGGAGTTCTGGTTGCAGCACCCACAGGTTGCCCCGGCGGTGGACTTCCTGACCATCCACCTGCTGCCCTACTGGGAAGACGACCCGCGCGGCATCGACGAAGCCCTGGCCCATGTGGCGGATGTGCGCCGGGTGTTCGGCACGCGCTTTGCGCCCAAGGACATTGTGATTGGCGAAACCGGCTGGCCCAGCGAAGGCCGCCAGCGCGAGACCGCGGTACCCAGCCGGGTCAACGAGGCGCGCTTCATTCGAGGTTTTGTGGCCATGGCCGAGAGTAACGGCTGGCACTACAACCTGATCGAAGCGTTCGACCAGCCGTGGAAGCGCGCCAACGAGGGCGCAGTGGGGGGTTACTGGGGCCTGTACGACGCCGACCGCCAGGACAAGGGCGTGCTTGAAGGGCCGGTGAGCAACCTGCAGTACTGGCCACAGTGGTTGCTGGCCAGTGCCGTGCTGATGGGGGTGATGCTGGTACTGGCCGGGCGCCCTGCTACGCCACTGGCAGCGGTGCTGTTGCCGTTGCTGGCAGCGTTTGGCGCCGGCTGCCTGGGTTTGTGGGGCGAGTTGATGCGCACCCATGCGCGCTTTGCCTGGGAGTGGTTATGGGCGCTGGCCCTGGCCGGGCTGAACCTGCTGGTGCTGGCCCATGCACTGTTGGCGCTGGCACAGCGGGCGGGTTGGCGCGAGCGGGTGTTCGCCTGGCTGCAGGCGCGGGCCGGCTGGTTGTTGCTGGCGGCGGGCTTTGCTGCGGCGGTGAGCATGCTGGCCATGGTGTTCGACCCGCGCTACCGCAGCTTCCCCAGCGCGGCGCTGGCATTGCCGGCGCTGGTGTATGTGCTGTGGCCGGTGCGCGCGCGGCGGGGCGAGGTGGCGTTGCTGGCGTTTATCGTCGGTGCCGGGGTGGCGCCGCAGTTGTTTGTCGAAGGGTTGCAGAGCCAGCAGGCCTGGGCTTGGGCAGTGGTGAGTGTGTTGATGACGGCAGCGTTGTGGCGCAGTTTGCGGGTGCGCCCGCTCCTACAATGACCGCGTCGCTTTGTCTTCTCTTACAAGGCGCAACCCCGCCAGCACCAGCGCAAACACGGCAATGCTGGCGGTGTACAGCACCAGCGCCGGCACCGCGAACACCAGGGCCAGCACCGCCAGCCACCAGCCAGCGCGGCCGGCAACCAGCTGCGCCAGCAGCGCCAGGCCGAGGCCACCCCAGGCCAGCACCTGGTGGTGAATACCCAGCCCCAGCAAGGCGCGTACCTCGCACTGCCAGTACGCCGTAGGTACCGTACACAGCCCCACCCACTGGCCATCTTCCATCAGCCCGTAGCGCACGCCATAGCTGGCCGCGAGCCACAGCCCGATACAAAGCACCAGCAGCGCAACCGGCAGCGAACGAGACATCCTGTTCTCCAATAGCGGTAATCGAAAGCATCCATGATCGCTTATGCCCAGTTGTAAGGCAAAATCACAACCCTGCAGCTATGTTGCAGATAACAAGCACACCAAAGGCCACCGCACCAGGCAACTTTGCCCAGCTCGATGTGGTCCTAGCCTGCACACTGCTCGACCTTGCGTTTTTTTGGGGGATTACATGCTTCGATCTTTGCGCCTCGCTGCCCTGCTCGGCAGCCTGCTCATGGCTGTGGCCGCTTCTGCGCGGGATATCGACGCAGCAAGCTATGGCTACCCCTTGACCAACCCGTTCGAGGCAACCATTGCCACCACGCCGCCGGACCAGCGCCCGACCCTGCCCAGCGACGATGACATCGACCAATCCGACTACAGCCTGAACCTGCGCCCGGAGCGTGAGTTCACCCTGCCCGACAACTTCTGGGCAGTGAAAAAGCTCAAGTACCGCCTGGCCCGCCAAGACCACGAAGCGCCGCTGATCTTCATCATCGCCGGCACGGGTGCGCCCTACAGCAGCAGCATCAACGAATACCTGAAGAAGCTGTTCTACCAGGGCGGCTTCCACGTGGTGCAGCTGTCGTCACCGACCAGCTACGACTTCATGAGCGCCGCCTCGCGCTTCGCCACCCCCGGCATCAGCCAGGAAGACGCCGAAGACATGTACCGGGTGATGCAGGCCGTGCGTGCCCAGCACCCGCGCCTGCCGATCAGCGAGTTCTACCTGACCGGCTACAGCCTGGGTGCGCTCGATGCCGCCTTCGTCAGCCACCTGGACGAAACCCGCCGCAGCTTCAACTTCAAGCGCGTGCTGCTGCTGAACCCGCCAGTCAACCTGTACACCTCGATCAACAACCTCGACAAGCTGGTGCAAACCCAGGTCAAGGGCATCGACCGCAGCACCACCTTTTACGAGCTGATGCTGGAAAAGCTCACCCGCTACTTCCAGGACAAGGGCTACATCGACCTCAACGACGCCTTGCTGTACGACTTCCAACAGTCCAAACAGCACCTGTCCAACGAACAGATGGCGATGCTCATCGGCACCTCGTTCCGCTTCTCGGCGGCCGACATTGCCTTTACCTCCGACCTGATCAACCGCCGTGGCCTGATCATTCCGCCGAAGTTCCCGATTACCGAGGGCAGCAGCCTCACGCCGTTCTTCAAGCGTGCCCTGCAGTGCGACTTCGACTGCTACATGACCGAGCAGGTGATCCCGATGTGGCGTGCCCGCACCGACGGCAACAGCATCCTGCAACTGGTCAACCAGGTCAGCCTGTATGCCCTGGAAGACTACCTGCGCAGCAGCGACAAGATCGCCGTGATGCACAACGCCGACGACGTCATCCTCGGCCCCGGCGACATCGGTTTCCTGCGCAAGGTGTTCGGTGACCGCCTGACCCTTTACCCCCATGGCGGCCATTGCGGCAACCTCAATTACCGCGTCAACAGTGACGCCATGCTGGAGTTCTTCCGTGGTTAACAAACTCCTCTTCGCCACTGCCCTGCTTGCCGCCGGCCACACCCTGGCCGCCGAAACCGCCCCACGGGCCAGTGTGGTCGAGGCCGACCCGCAGGTGGTCGGCACGGCCCCCCTGGTACCGGAGGCCGATGGCTTTCTCGACCCGTTGCGCGAACTTAAATTCAACCCTGGGCTGGACCAGCGCGAGTTCGAGCGTTCCACCCTCGAGGCGCTGAACGTGTACGACCCGCTGGAGTCGCTGAACCGGCGCATCTACCACTTCAACTACCGGCTCGACCAGTGGGTGCTGCTGCCGTTGGTGAACGGCTACCAGTATGTAACGCCAGGCTTCGTGCGTACCGGGGTGAGCAACTTCTTCAACAACCTGGGCGATGTGCCAAACCTGTTCAACAGCGTGTTGCAGCTCAAGGCCAAGCGCTCGGCAGAGATCACCGCACGGCTGATGTTCAACACCCTGATTGGTGTGGGCGGGCTGTGGGACCCGGCAACCAGCATGGGCCTGCCACGCCAGAGCGAAGACTTTGGCCAGACCCTGGGCTTCTACGGCGTACCGGAAGGGCCGTACCTGATGCTGCCGCTGCTGGGCCCGTCGAACCTGCGCGATACCACCGGGCTGGTGGTGGACTATGCCGGCGAGCAAGCGATCAACTACCTGAACGTGGCCGAAGCCAGCACCGACCACCCGGAAATCTTTGCCCTGCGCGTGGTGGACAAGCGCTATACCACCAAATTCCGCTATGGCCAGCTGAACTCGCCGTTCGAGTACGAGAAGGTAAGGTATGTGTATACCCAGGCGCGCAAGTTGCAGATAGCTGAGTAAGCCTGCTCGGGCCTATTCGCGGGTAAACCCGCTCCTACAAAGGGTATGTAGTCCGATGTAGGAGCGGGTTCACCCGCGAATAGGCCAGAACAAGCAACCTCAAATCCCCAGGAACTGACACAGCTCGCGCTTCTTCGCCAGGGCATCCCTGCGCCCCAGCTCGATCAGCTCGCTGCAATAACTCGCCTCGAACAACAAATAGCTCAACACCCCCGCCCCACTGGTACGCGTCGCCCCCGGCCCACGCAAGAACAGGCGCAGCGCCGCCGGCAACTCACGCCGGTGCCGCGCCGCAATTTCGTCCAGCGGCTGGCTGGGCGCCACCACCAGCACCTCGATCGGCGCCAACCCCAGGCGCCGGGCGTCCAGGTGCGCCGGTAACAACCGGCTGAGGTGATTAAGCCGCTGCAGCAGTTCGATGTCGTCTTCCAGGCTGTCGATGAAGGTGCTGTTGAGCATGTGCCCGCCAATCTGCGCCAGGCTCGGTTGCTGGCCGCTGAACACCCGCTGGGTCGGCAACGGTGGCGCCGGCCGCTGCGGGTTGCCACTGACCCCGACCACCAGCACCCGGCTGGCGCCCAGGTGCAAAGCCGGGCTGATCGGCGCCGACTGGCGTACCGCACCGTCGCCGTAGTACTCGTCGCCCAGTTGCACCGGGGCGAACAGCAGCGGGATCGCCGCGCTGGCCAGCAGGTGGTCGATGCTCAGTGGCGTGGGCACCCCGATGCGGCGGTGGCGCAACCAGGCCTCGATGGTGTCGCGGCCCTGGTAGAAGGTTACCGCCTGACCGGACTCATAGCCGAACGCAGTCACCGCGACGGCGCGTAGCTGGTTGGCAGCCAGCGAATGGCCAATGCCGTCCAGGTTCAGGTGCGCCTCCAGCAAGCCCCGCAACGGACTGCTGTCGAGCAAGGCCACTGGCGCCTGGCCGCCCAGGCCGAGCAGGCTATGGCCGACAAAGCGGCTGGCCTGGCGCACCACGCCGGGCCAGTCGCTGCGGATGACCAGGTGGCTGCGAAAGTTTTGCCAGAAACGGGTAAGCCGTTGCACGGCGTCGTTGAACTGGGTGGCGCCGCTGGCCAGGGTAACGGCGTTGATGGCCCCGGCAGAGGTGCCGACGATGACCGGGAACGGGTTATGCGCGCCGGCGGGCAGCAGCTCGGCGATGCCGGCCAGCACACCGACCTGATAGGCGGCGCGAGCGCCGCCGCCAGAAAGGATAAGACCGGTTACCGGGGGTGGGGCCATGGAGTCCTTCCTGGGGTTGATGTGTAGGCAGGCCTGGCCTATTCGCGGCGGTTCGGCGCCCCGATGAACCCGCTCCTACATCAGGCGGTGATCCCTTGTAGGAGCGGGTTTACCCGCGAAGAGGCCAGGCCTGCCTACACAAGGCTCAGCGCTTCTTTTTGTCATACAGCCGCGGCGCCCCTTCGGGCCGCGACTTGAACCTGCGATGCGCCCACAAATACTGCTCGGGGCACTCGCGCAACACACTCTCGACCCACTGGTTGATGCGCAGGCAGTCGGCCTCTTCGCTTTCCCCGGGGAAGTCCGCCAGCGGCGGGTGAATAACCAGACGATAGCCGCTGCCATCCTCCAGGCGCTTCTGGGTGAACGGAATCACCTGCGCCTTGCCCAGCCGGGCAAACTTGGTGGTAGCAGTTACG
The DNA here is from genome assembly GCF_016658545.1 of Pseudomonas sp. S37. Lineage (GTDB taxonomy): Bacteria > Pseudomonadota > Gammaproteobacteria > Pseudomonadales > Pseudomonadaceae > Aquipseudomonas. The sequence goes on from NZ_JACVZC010000056.1 coordinate 18,397, forward strand.
GTAGCCGCCGGAATACCGAACAGCGGCACAAAGATGCTCTGCTTGGCGCCATAGTCCTGGTCCGGTGCATACCAGATCGCCCGGCCCGAGCGCAGCAGCTTGAGCATGCCGCGCACGTCCTCGCGCTCCACTGCCAGCGAATCGAGGTTATGGCGTTCACGGCCACTGCGCTGGATGAAGTCGAACAACGCGTTGCCATGCTCGCGGTACATGCCGTCGATGGTGTGCTGCTGGCCCAGCAGCGCGGCACCGATTTCCAGGGTGGTGAAGTGCACCGCCATCAGGATCGCGCCCTGCCCCGCCTGCTGGGCGGCCTGCAGGTGCTCCAGGCCTTCGATGTGGGCCAGGCGGGCAAGCCGGGCCTTGGGCCACCACCAGCTCATGGCCATTTCGAAGAAGGCAATACCGGTGGACGCAAAGTTGGCCTTGAGCAAACGCTGCCGTTCGTCGACTGACAGCTCCGGGAAACACAGCTCCAGGTTGCGCGCAGCAATACGCCGCCGCTCACCGGCAAAGTGGTACATCACCGCGCCCAGCGCGGCACCGATCTTCAACAGCACCCGGTACGGCAACTGGACCACCAGCCACAGCAGGCCCAGGCCCAGCCACAGGCCCCAGAACTTGGGATGAAGGTAAAAGCGGCGAAAACGCGGGCGTTCCATTGAAGCATCCGGAAAGACAAAGGCCGCGCATTCTACAACGGATCAGTGCATGTTGCGGGCAACCGGTGTTCTCGTTATAAGTCAGGGCACTTTTTTCGCAACAAGCCGTCTATGCAGACCATGAGCCCAAACCACACACCCGACACCGCCTCCGTGTTCCAGCTCAAGGGCAGCATGCTTGCCATTACTGTTCTGGAACTGGCGCGCAATGACCTTGAAGCCCTCGACCGCCAGCTGGCGGCGAAAGTCGCCCAGGCACCGAACTTCTTCAGCAACACGCCGCTGGTGCTGGCGCTGGACAAGCTGCCGGCCGACGAAGGGGCAATCGACCTGCCCGGCTTGATGCGGATCTGCCGCCACCACGGCCTGCGTACCCTGGCCATCCGTGCCAACCGCATCGAGGACATCGCGGCCGCCATTGCCATCGACCTGCCGGTACTGCCGCCGTCCGGCGCCCGTGAGCGGCCGCTGGAGCCCGAGCCCGAGGTGGTGAAAAAGCCCGAACCGGCCCCGGCGCCCGCACCCGCTCCGGAACCCGAAGTGCGCCCGACCCGCATCATTACTTCGCCAGTACGCGGCGGCCAGCAGATATATGCGCAAGGTGGCGATTTGATAGTAACTGCTTCGGTCAGCCCGGGCGCGGAACTTCTGGCCGATGGCAACATCCATGTGTACGGCGCCATGCGCGGCCGCGCCCTGGCCGGCATCAAAGGCAATACCAAGGCGCGTATCTTCTGCCAGCAGATGACCGCCGAAATGGTCTCCATCGCCGGCCAGTACAGGGTCTGCGAAGACCTGCGCCGCGACCCGCTGTGGGGCACTGGCGTGCAAGTCAGCCTGTCTGGTGACGTGTTGAACATCACCCGTCTTTAACGGATACTTGCCAGCATTTTTAGAGCAACTTTTTTACTGTTGCCGTTATTTGAGCTATTTAAGCTATTTCAGTTTTTTGCAGGGACCCGTGTCCCGATTATTTTAGGGGTGAAACACCTTGGCCAAGATTCTCGTGGTTACTTCCGGCAAGGGGGGTGTGGGCAAGACCACCACCAGCGCCGCCATTGGTACCGGCCTCGCACTGCGCGGCCACAAGACCGTTATCGTCGACTTCGACGTGGGCCTGCGTAACCTCGACCTGATCATGGGCTGCGAACGCCGCGTGGTGTACGACTTCGTCAACGTGGTCAACGGCGAAGCCAACCTGCAACAGGCCCTGATCAAGGACAAGCGCCTCGAGAACCTGTACGTGCTGGCTGCCAGCCAGACCCGTGACAAGGACGCGCTGACCCAGGAAGGCGTGGAAAAGGTACTGATGGAGCTGAAGGAGCAGTTCGACTACGTCATCTGCGACTCGCCGGCCGGTATCGAGAAAGGCGCACACCTGGCCATGTACTTCGCCGACGAAGCCATCGTGGTGACCAACCCTGAAGTTTCCTCGGTACGTGACTCCGACCGCATGCTGGGCATCCTGTCGAGCAAGTCGCGCCGCTCCGAAAACGGCGAAGAGCCGATCAAGGAACACCTGCTGATCACCCGCTACCACCCGGAGCGCGTAGAAAAGGGCGAAATGCTGAGCATCGCCGACGTCGAAGAAATCCTCGCAATCAAGCTCAAGGGCGTGATTCCCGAGTCCCAGGCAGTACTCAAGGCTTCCAACCAGGGTATCCCGGTCATCCTCGACGACCAGAGCGATGCTGGCCAGGCCTACAGCGATACCGTCGACCGTCTGCTGGGCAAAGAAAAGCCCCTGCGGTTCATCGAAGTGCCGAAGCAAGGATTCTTCGCGCGACTGTTTGGAGGCAAGTAAACCATGAACCTTTTTGACTTCTTTCGTGGCAGACAGAAACAGACCAGCGCGTCGGTAGCGAAAGAGCGTCTACAGATCATCGTGGCGCACGAGCGCGGCCAACGCAGCGAACCGGACTACCTGCCGGCGCTGCAGAAAGAACTGCTGGAAGTGATCCGCAAGTATGTGAACATCGGCAACGATGACGTGCATATCGAGCTGGAGAACCAGGGCAGCTGCTCGATTCTGGAGCTGAACATTACCTTGCCGGATCGCTGATTCGCGCATCTGGCCATTGGGGCTGCTTTGCAGCCCATCGCGACGCAAGGCCGCTCCTACACGGGTTATGCATTCCCCTGTAGGAGCGGCCTTGCGTCGCGATGGGCCGCAAAGCGGCCCCAATGGTTTCCCCCGATATAACCGAGACCAAGCAATGCCGCTGTCGAACATCCAGATCCTGCACGAAGACGCCGCCATCCTGGTGATCAACAAACCGACCCTGCTGCTGTCGGTACCCGGCCGTGCCGAAGACAACAAGGACTGCCTGATCACCCGCCTGCAGGAAAACGGCTACCCCGACGCGCTGATCGTGCACCGCCTGGACTGGGAAACCTCGGGCATCATCCTGCTGGCCCGCGATGCCGACAGCCACCGCGAGCTGTCGCGCCAGTTCCACGACCGCGAAACCGAAAAGGCCTACACCGCCCTGTGCTGGGGCCAGCCGGCGCTGGACAGTGGCAGCATCGACCTGCCGCTGCGCTACGACCCGCCGACCAAGCCACGCCATGTGGTCGACCACGAGCAAGGCAAGCATGCCCTCACCTTCTGGCGCATTGTCGAGCGCTGCGGCGATTACTGCCGGGTGGAACTGACGCCGATTACCGGGCGTTCGCACCAGTTGCGCGTGCACATGCTGTCGATCGGGCACCCGTTGCTGGGTGACCGGCTGTATGCCAACCCAGAGGCGCTGGCCGCGCATGAGCGGTTGTGCCTGCATGCCTCGATGCTGAGCTTTACCCACCCGGTGTCCGGGGAGCGGCTGAAGTTCGAGTGCCCGGCGCCGTTCTGAATTTGTATTGCCTATACTGGCCTCTTCGCGGCTAAAGCCGCTCCTACAGGGGAATACAGCACCTGTGGGAGCGGCTTTAGCCGCGAAGAAGCAGACACAAATTGTCGACATTCTGCGCTAAACTCGCGCCACTGCTGTCTGGAGTGAGCTATGCGCGACGCACTGAATTCTGGCCTTATCGACTTCCTCAAGGCCTCCCCCACGCCCTTCCACGCCACCGCCAGCCTGGCCCAGCGCCTTGAGGCTGCCGGCTACCAGCGCCTGGACGAGCGCGACAGCTGGGCCACCGTGCCTGGCGGGCGCTACTACGTTACCCGTAACGACTCGTCGATCATTGCCATCAAGCTGGGCAAGCAAGCCCCGCTGCTGAACGGCATTCGCATGGTCGGCGCGCACACCGACAGCCCGTGCCTGCGGGTCAAGCCGCAACCTGAGCTGCAGCGTCAGGGCTTCCTGCAATTGGGCGTGGAAGTGTATGGCGGCGCCTTGCTGGCGCCGTGGTTCGACCGCGACCTGTCGCTGGCCGGCCGTGTCACCTACCGCCGTGATGGCAAGGTGGAAAGCCAGCTGATCGACTTCAAGCTGCCGATCGCGATCATCCCCAACCTGGCGATCCACCTGAACCGTACCGCCAACGAAGGCTGGGCGATCAACCCGCAGAACGAACTGCCACCGATCCTCGCCCAGGTGGCCGGTGACGAGCGCATCGACTTCCGCGCCCTGCTCACCGAGCAACTGGCCCGCGAGCACGAGCTGATTGCCGATGTGGTGCTGGATTACGAGCTGAGCTTCTACGACACCCAGGACGCCGCCCTGATCGGCCTGAACGGCGACTTCATCGCCGGCGCCCGCCTGGACAACCTGCTGTCGTGCTACGCCGGCCTGCAGGCCCTGCTGGCCGCCGACAGCGATGAAACCTGCGTGCTGGTGTGCACCGACCACGAAGAAGTCGGCAGCTGCTCGGCCTGTGGTGCCGACGGCCCGATGCTGGAGCAGACCCTGCAGCGCCTGCTGCCCGAGGGTGACGCCTACGTGCGCACCATCCAGCGCTCGCTGATGGTGTCGGCCGACAACGCCCATGGCGTGCACCCCAACTACGCCGACAAGCACGACGGCAACCACGGGCCCAAGCTCAACGCCGGGCCGGTGATCAAGGTGAACAACAACCAGCGCTACGCCACCAACAGCGAAACCGCCGGGTTCTTCCGCCACCTGTGCATGGCCGAAGAAGTGCCGGTGCAGAGCTTTGTGGTGCGCAGCGACATGGGCTGTGGCTCGACCATCGGGCCGATCACGGCCAGCCACCTGGGTGTGCGCACGGTGGATATCGGGCTGCCGACTTTTGCCATGCATTCGATTCGCGAGCTGTGCGGCAGCCATGACCTGGCGCACCTGGTGAAGGTATTGACCGCGTTCTACCGTTGCCGCGAGTTGCCTTGATGTAGGCATGCCCGGCCTCTTCGCGGGTAAACCCGCTCCCACAGGATGTCCACAGGGCCAGGCATTGTGGGGATCTGTGGGAGCGGGTTTACCCGCGAAAGGGCCGGACCTGCTCAAGGTCAATTCCGCTTCGCTCGCCACCCGCTATGCTTGTTACATGGCCCCACTGCAAAAGGATTGCTGTCCATGTCCCCGTTCCTGTCCCTGTTCGTGCCGGTGTTTCTGTTCCTGCTGTTGCTGACCATCGGCTTCAGCATGCGCGAACGCAATATCGGTGTGCTGATGATGTGGATCGGCACCTTGGGCATCTTCGGCCTCACTTGCTGGAAGATCCTCGAGAAACTGCCGACATAAACCTCTACACTCGGTCAATCGTTTGACCTGAGGTAGATTTGCCAGTGCCTGCCCTTCTGCGTTACCTGTTCCTGCTGCTGTTGCTGTTCATCACCCCGGTACAGGCGGCGGGCCTGCCCGGCCTGCTGGGCGGCAGTGCGCCCGCGCAACCGGAGGCCACCGAGCCGCTGGGCAAGTCGCTGGACGAAGTGATCAAGAACCTTGAAAACGACCAGCAACGGGCCAAGCTGCTGGCCGACCTGAAAAAACTGCGCGACGCCACCAAGCAGTCACAACCCAGTGTCGAACAGGGTGTGCTCGGCCTGATCGGCGGCGCCCTGCATGACTTCGAAAAGCAGTTCAGCGGTGACGCCAGCCCGTTCTCCCGCTGGGCCGCGGAAATTGAGCAGGCCCAGGCCGAACTGACCGAGCTGATGGTGCCGGTGCACCAGTGGCCGGCCATTCTGTTCGGTTTTGCCGCAGTCATTGCCGTGTGGAGCCTGCTGGCCTACGCCTTCAACTGGGTCGGCCACCGCATACGCCTGCGCTTTGGCTTGAGCGAAGAACTGCCACAGCACCCGCGCACCTGGGACCTGGTGCGCTTTGCCTTGCGCAAGCTGGGCCCGTGGCTGGTGGCGCTGGTGTTCACCGTGTACCTGAGCTTCGTGCTGCCGCCGTCGCTGGGCAAGTCGCTGGCCATGGTGCTGGCCTACGCACTGGTGGTCGGTACCTGCTTCTCGGCCATCTGCGTCATCGCCTTCTCGCTGCTGGACGGCCCACACCGCCACCGCGCCCTGCACATCCTGCGGCACCAGGCGTTTCGCCCGCTGTGGTTGATCGGCAGCTTCGCCGCGTTTGGCGAGGCGATGAGCGACCCACGCATGCTGGTGGCCCTGGGCACCCACCTGGCACATGCCCTGGCGACCCTGGCCAACGTGGTTGCCGCGCTGTGCACCGGGTTGTTCATCCTGCGCTTCCGCCGCCCGATCGCCCACCTGATCCGCAACCAGCCGCTGTCACGGCGCCTGACCCGACGCACGCTCAGCGACACCATCGAGATCCTCGGCAGCTTCTGGTTCATCCCGGCGCTGATCCTGGTGGCCATCTCGCTGTTCGCCACCTTCGTCTCTGCCGGTGACACCAGCACCGCCCTGCGCCAGTCGCTGATGTGCACGGTGCTGGTAGTGGTGTGCATGGTGCTCAACGGCCTGGTACGCCGCCACGCCGCCAACCCCAAACGCGCCGCCAAGCGCCAGGCGGTCTACGCCGAACGCCTGCGCAACTTCGGCTACCTGCTGGTGCACTTGCTCATCTGGCTGCTGTTCATCGAGCTGGGCCTGCGTGTGTGGGGCCTGTCGATGATCAGTTTCGCCGAGGGCGACGGCCACGACATCAGCGTGCGCCTGCTGGGCCTGGCCGGCACGCTGATCGTCGCCTGGCTGGTGTGGATCCTCGCCGACACCGCCGTGCACCACGCGCTGGTGCGCTCGCGCCGGGGCCTGGCCAACGCCCGCGCGCAGACCATGATGCCGTTGATCCGCAACGTGATGTTCGTGGTCATCTTCATCATTGCGGTGATCGTTGCCCTGGCCAACATGGGCATGAACGTTACCCCGCTGCTGGCCGGTGCGGGTGTGATCGGCCTGGCCATCGGTTTTGGCGCGCAGTCGCTGGTGGCCGACCTGATCACCGGGCTGTTCATCATCATCGAGGACTCGCTGGCGATCGACGACTACGTGGATGTCGGCGGCCACCTGGGCACGGTGGAGGGGCTGACCATTCGTACCGTGCGCCTGCGCGATATCGATGGCATCGTGCATACCATCCCGTTCAGCGAAATCAAGAGCATCAAGAACTACTCGCGGGAGTTCGGCTACGCCATCTTCCGCGTGGCGATCCCGCACAGCATGAATATCGACCAGGCTATTACACTGATCCGCGAGGTCGGGCAGAAGCTGCGCAATGACCCGCTGATGCGGCGCAATATCTGGTCGCCACTGGAGTTGCAGGGGGTGGAGAGTTTCGAGTCGGGCTCGGCGATCTTGCGGGCGCGGTTCAAGACTGCACCGATCAAGCAGTGGGAAGTGTCGCGGGCGTTCAACCTGGCGTTGAAGCGGCAGCTGGACGAGGCCGGGCTGGACCTGGCTACGCCGCGGTTGTCGGTGCAGGTGGTGACGGCTGGTGGTGGGGGGATGGCAGAGGCCGGTTCTTCCAGTTAGGGCCCTTTCGCGGGTAAACCCGCTCCCACAGGATGGCCACAGGTTCGACTGTTGTGGTGTACCTGTGGGAGCGGGTTTACCCGCGAAGAAGCCAACACCTCATCCGGCCTGAGCACGAATGCGAATCGCATCATGCCGCCAATACTCCAGGTCACAGTCGATCAGGTGCCCATGCTGGTCACTGTTGACCCGGGTAATGTGCAACCCCGGGCTGCCCGCCGACACTTTCAACGCACTGGCCGCCTCCACCGGCAGCGCGGTCGGCAAAATCTCGAAGCACACTTGCCCATACTCAATGCCATACACCCGCCCATAGATCTCGGTCAGCGACTGCGCCAGGTCCTGCTCGAGGATGCCGGGGAAATAACGCGGGTTCAGGTAATGCTCGGCATACAGCACCGCCCGCCCATCAATGCGCCGTAACCGGCAGATCCGCACCACACTCGACAACGCCGGCAACTGCAGGCGCGCACAGATTGCCGCCGAAGCCGGCTGCAGCCGCGCCGACAGCAGTTCGGTACTGGCCTCGCGGCCTTGGTCACGCACCATGGCATGGAAATGGCTGCGCTCGATCAGGTCGTAGGTCAGCCGTTGCGGCGCAACAAACCAGCCACGCCGTTCTTCGCGGTAGATCAGGCCTTGGGCTTCCAGCTGCGCCAGCGCCTCGCGCAGGGTAATGCGTGTGGTGTCGAACACTTCGCTGAGCCGGCGCTCGGCCGGCAGCTTGCCGCCCGGCGCCAGCAGGCCGTGCTTGATCTGCTCCTGCAGGGCATGGCAGATGGCTGTTACCGCACGCGGTGGCGTCGACTGCATCAAAAGGTTACCTATCTGGACTAGTCCAGCCCTGTCACAGGGCATGTGGAGAATAGTGCAAGCCTAGGCAGGGCTGATGAACATCCTGTGACAAAGGCTTTGCCCAGCTATTGCCAGAAACGCGCAAAGCCAGCAGAACCGGGGTGATCGCGTGGTCTACGCTGTAGCTTCAGGGCTTAAAGCGGCCCCTCCCTACATCAAACTGTCACGCAAGCGGCCTACCTTGGCTCAAGGTTTGCTGACCTAGACCAAAGGTGCCAGTCAACCGCTCGCAACGGCTTTACCCATAACAACGATCGCAAAGGCACCCACCCCAAGGAGCTTCGGATGAAAAAGTTCTTCATGGCGTCACTGCTCGGTTCGGCTATCGCGTTGTGCACCACGGCCATGGCCGCCGGCACCGACCTCAAGGCCCTGGAAGACGCAGCCAAAAAGGAAGGCACCGTCAACAGCGTGGGCATGCCCGACGCCTGGGCCAACTGGAAAGGCACCTGGGAAGACCTGGCCAGCAAATATGGCCTCAAGCACAGCGACACCGACATGAGCTCGGCGCAGGAGCTGGCCAAGTTCGAGGCCGAAAAGGACAACGCCAGCGCCGACATCGGCGACGTGGGTGCCGCCTTCGGCCCGATTGCCGTGACCAAGGGTGTCAGCCAGCCGTACAAGCCAAGCACCTGGGACCAGGTACCGGAATGGGCCAAGGACAAGGACGGCCACTGGGCGCTGGCCTATACCGGCACCATCGCATTCATCATCAACAAGGACCTGGTCAAGGAAGGCGAACGCCCGAAAACCTGGCATGACCTGGAAAAGGGCAAGTACAAGGTCGCCATCGGTGACGTGGGCACCGCGGCCCAGGCCGCCAACGGCGTGCTGGCTGCGGCGATTGCCTACAAGGGTGACGAGAGCAACATCGAACCGGGCCTGCAGTTGTTCACCAAGCTGGCCCAGCAGAAGCGCCTATCGCTGGCCAACCCGACCATCCAGACCCTGGAAAAGGGCGAGGTTGAAGTGGGCGTGGTGTGGGACTTCAACGGCCTGAGCTACCGCGAGCAGATCGACCCCAAGCGTTTTGAAGTGCTGATCCCGTCGGATGGCTCGGTGATTTCCGGCTATACCACAGTCATCAACAAATACGCCAAGCACCCCAACGCGGCAAAGCTGACCCGCGAATACATCTTCAGCGATGCCGGGCAGATCAACCTGGCCAAGGGGCACGCGCGGCCAATTCGTGCCGAGCACCTGAAGCTGCCGGCGGATGTGCAGGCCAAGCTGCTGCCGAACGAGCAGTACGGGGCGGCGCAGCCGATCAAGAATGCCGAGGCCTGGGAAGCAACCTCCAAGGCACTGCCGCAGAAGTGGCAGGAGCAGGTGATTATCGAGATGGAATAAAGGGCTGGGCTTTGTAGTGCCTCATCCGGCCCTTTCGCGGGTAAACCCGCTCCTACACAGGTCTGCGTCCCCCGTGAGGATACGCGGTAAATGCAGGAGCGGGTTTACCCGCGAATAGCCCAACGCGGTTCATGACTGGAGCAAACATGCAACACAACGTCATCCTGGTCCTGCTCGACGGCCTGAACTACCAGGTCGCACACCACGCCATGGGCCACCTGCATGCCTACGTCGAGGCCGACCGCGCCGCGCTGTACCGCGTGGAATGCGAACTGCCGTCGCTGTCGCGGCCGCTGTACGAATGCATCCTCACCGGCGTACCGCCAATCGACAGCGGCATCGTGCACAACAACGTCAACCGCCTGTCCAACCAGCGCAGCGTGTTCCACTACGCCCGCGAGGCCAACCTGGGCACTGCGGCGGCGGCGTACCACTGGATGAGCGAGCTGTACAACCGCTCACCCTTCGACCCGCAGCGTGACCGCCACACCCACGCGCCCAAGCTGCCGATCCAGCACGGGCTGTTCTACTGGGACGACCGCTACCCCGACTCACACCTGCTGGCCGACGGCGAATACCTGCGCCGCCGCCATGCACCTAACTTCCTGCTGGTACACCCGATGAGCATCGACGACGTCGGCCATCGCCACGGCCTGGACAGCAGCCAGTACCGCAACGCCGCGCGCAGCGTCGATATCCTGCTGGCCGACTACCTGCCGGGCTGGCTCGAAGAGGGCTACCAGGTGCTGGTCACTGCCGACCACGGCATGAACAACGACCGCTCGCACAACGGCCTGCTGGCCGAAGAGCGCGAAGTCCCGCTGTTCGTCTTCGGCGACGCCTTCAGCCTCGACCCTGCGGCCAAGCCGCTGCAAACCGAGCTGTGCGGGACCATTTGCGAGCTGCTGGGCGCCGCGCACGACAAAACGGTGTGCCGGGAGCTACTCAAGTGAACCGTGGCCGTTACCTGGCCCTGCTCTGCCTGCTGCCGTTCGCCGTGTTCTTCGTCATCTTCCAGGTCGCGCCGCTGGCCTGGGTGGCAATCAACAGCCTGCAATCGGAAGCCGGCTGGGGCATGGCCAACTTCAGCAAGGTGTTCGCCTCGAAGTTCTACCTGCAGGCACTGCAACGCAGCCTGGAGATCAGCTTCTGGTCGAGCCTGTTCGGCATCGTCATCGCCACCCTCGGTGCCTATTCGCTGCGCCAGGTCGACTCGAGGCTGCGCGACTTCGTCAGCGCCTTCGCCAACATGACCAGCAACTTCGCCGGGGTGCCTCTGGCCTTCGCCTTTATCATCCTGCTCGGTTTCAACGGCGCGCTGACCCTGCTGCTGAAACAGGTCGGCCTGCTGGAAGACTTCAGCATCTACTCCAAAAGCGGTTTGATCCTGGTGTACACCTACTTCCAGATCCCGCTGGGCGTGTTGCTGCTGTACCCCGCTTTCGACGCCCTGCGCGAAGACTGGCGCGAGTCGGCTGCGCTGCTGGGCGCCAGCCACTGGCAGTTCTGGCGGCACATCGGCCTGCCGGTGCTGACCCCGGCCCTGCTCGGCACCTTCGTCATCCTGCTGGCCAACGCGCTGGGTGCCTATGCCACCGTGTACGCCCTGACCACCGGCAACTTCAACGTGCTGCCAATCCGCATCGCCGGCCTGGTGGCCGGTGACATCAGCCTAGACCCCAACCTGGCCAGTGCCCTGGCGATGGTGCTGGTAGGGCTGATGACGCTGGTCACGGTGGTACACCAATGGCTACTGAAACGGAGCTACCATGCGCGCTGACTCGCGTTCCGGCGGCTGGTACCACCGCCTCGTGGTCTACCTGCTGTTCCTGATCCTGCTGCTGCCGCTGGCCGGCACCCTGCTCTACTCGCTGGCCACCAGCTGGTCGGCCAGCCTGCTGCCCAGCGGCCTGACCTTCAAGTGGTACATTGCGCTGTGGAGCGAGCCGCGCTTTCTGGCAGCCTTCGGCCAGTCGCTGCTGGTGTGCGTGGGCGCACTGTTGCTGTCGGTAGTGCTGATCCTGCCGCTGCTGTTCGTGGTGCACTACCACTTCCCCAGGCTCGACGCGCTGATGAACATCCTGATCCTGCTGCCGTTCGCGGTACCGCCGGTGGTGTCGTCGGTGGGGCTGCTGCAGTTGTATGGCAGCGGGCCGATGGCCATGGTCGGCACACCGTGGATCCTGATCGGCTGCTACTTCACCATCGCCCTGCCGTTCATGTACCGGGCCATTACCAACAACCTGCAGGCCATCAACCTGCGCGACCTGATGGACGCCGCCCAGCTGCTCGGCGCCAGCACCTGGCAGGCCGCGCTGCTGGTGGTGCTGCCCAACCTGCGCAAGGGCCTGATGGTGGCGCTGCTGCTGTCATTCTCGTTCCTGTTCGGCGAGTTCGTGTTCGCCAACCTGCTGGTCGGCACCCGCTACGAGACCCTGCAGGTGTACCTGAACAACATGCGCAACAGCAGCGGCCACTTCAACAGCGCGCTGGTGATCTCGTACTTCGCCTTCGTGCTGGTACTGACCTGGGTTGCCAACCGCCTGAACAAGGACAAGACCTGACATGAGCTTCGTCAGCGTACAGAAACTGCAAAAAAGCTACGCCGGCAGCGCGGTGTTCGAGAACATCGACTGCCACATCGAACGCGGCGAGTTCGTTACCCTGCTCGGCCCTTCCGGCTGCGGCAAGTCCACCCTGCTGCGCTGCATCGCCGGGCTGACCCCGGTGGACAGCGGGCAGATCCTGCTGGATGGCCAGGACATCGTGCCGCTTAGCCCGCAAAAGCGCGGTATCGGCATGGTGTTCCAGAGCTATGCGCTGTTCCCCAACATGACCGTGGAGCAGAACGTCGCCTTTGGCCTGCGCATGCAGAAGGTCAAGGCCGACGAGAGCCAGCAGCGGGTACGCGAGGCACTGGAGCTGGTAGAGCTGGGCACGTTTGCCGGCCGCTACCCGCACCAGCTGTCGGGCGGCCAGTGCCAGCGCGTGGCCCTGGCCCGTTCGCTGGTCACCCGCCCGCGCCTGCTGCTGCTCGACGAGCCGCTGTCGGCACTGGATGCGCGCATCCGCAAGCACCTGCGCGAGCAGATACGCGCCATCCAGCGCGAGCTGGGGCTGACCACCATCTTCGTCACCCACGACCAGGAAGAGGCGCTGACCATGTCCGACCGCATCTTCCTGATGAACCAGGGGCGCATCGTCCAGAGCGGCGATGCCGAAACCCTCTACACCGCGCCGGTGGACCTGTTTGCCGCCGGCTTCATTGGCAACTACAACCTGCTCGACGCCGACAGCGCCAGCCGCCTGCTGCAACGCCCGGTGGCCAGCCGCCTGGCGATCCGCCCCGAATCGATCACCCTGGGCGTCAACGGCGAACTGGACGCCCAGGTACGCAGCCACAGCCTGCTGGGCAACGTGATCCGCTACCGGGTGCAGGTGCGTGACGTGGAGCTGGTGGTCGATGTGCTCAACCGCTCCCCGGCCGACCTGCACGCGGACGGCCAGCGGGTAAGCTTGTCGATCGACCCCACGGCGCTACGCGAAGTGGCCTAAGGAGATTCAACACGATGGCACTGGCAATTTTCGATCTGGACGAAACCCTGATCCACGGCGACTGCGCGTCGCTGTGGAGCGAGCAGATGGCCCGGCTGGGCTGGGTCGACGGGAAGGAATTCCTGCGCCGCGACCATGAACTGATGGAGGCGTACGGCAAAGGCCACCTGCAGATGGAGGACTACATGGCCTTCAGCCTGGAACCGATTGCCGGGCGCACCCTGGAAGAAGTCGAGCATTTGGTGGAGCCGTGGGTTGAAGAGGTGATCGAGCCGATCATCTACGGCGATGCCTGCCGCTGCATTGCCGAGCATCGCAAGCGCGGTGATCGCATCCTGATCATTTCCGCTTCAGGCACGCACCTGGTGGGGCCGATTGCGGCGCGGTTGGGGGTGGATGAGTACCTGGCGATCGAGCTGGAGGCGGTGAACGGGGTGTATACCGGCCAGACCCATGGGGTGCTGACCTACCGCGAGGGCAAGATTACCCGGCTGCTGGAATGGCTGGACCAGGAGCAGGAGAACCTGGAGGGGGCGAGCTTCTATTCCGATTCGAGGAATGACCTGCCGTTGTTGTTGAAGGTGGATTACCCGTATGCGGTGAACCCGGATGGGGTGTTGCGGGAGCATGCCGAGAAGAATGGCTGGCCGGTTCTGAGTTGGTCCTGAGCTTCTTGCATTGCCTGTACTGGCCTATTCGCGGGTAAACCCGCTCCTACATTGGATTGCACAATGTTCGAGATGTGGCGATCCCGATGTAGGAGCGGGTTTACCCGCGCAGAGGCCAGACCTGCCTACACCAGGCTAGGGTCAATCACCATCACCAGCTTGCCCGACACCTGGTTGGTCTCCAGCTCGGCATACGCCGCCTGGGCAAACTCCACCGGGTAGGTATCGACCAACTGCGGCGACAGGCGCCCTTCGGCAAACAGCGGCCACACCTGCTGGTGCAACTCGCGCAGCAGTTCGGCCTTGAAGCTGTCATCGCGGTTGCGCAATGTCGAGCCGGTAATCTCCAGGCGTTTGCCCAGCACCTGTGCCAGGTCCAGCTCGAACTTGCGCCCGCCCATCAGGCCGATGATCACCCAGCGCCCGTCTCGCGCCAGCAGCTTGAGGTTGAGCTCGCCGTAGCTGGCACCCACCGGGTCGAGAATCACGTCGAACGGGCCAAAACCTTCCAGCTCATCCAGGTTCTGGTTACGCACCACGCCACCCGCCGCGCCCAGCGCCTCGCAGTAAGCCAGGCGGTCCGCCGAGCCGACGCTTACCCACACCGGGCTGCCGAACGCCTTGCACAGTTGAATGGCCGCCGACCCCACGCCACTGGCCCCCGCGTGTACCAGCACCTTCTCGCCGGCCTTTACCGCCCCAAGCTGGAAGATGTTCAACCAGGCGGTGGCATACACTTCCGGCAGTGCCGCGGCTTCATGCAGGTTCAGGCCCTCGGGTACCGGTAGCACGTGGCGGGCATCGACCACCACTTCCTCGGCCATGGCGCCGCTGGCCAGCAGTGCACACACCCGGTCACCCACGCGCCAGTCGGCACCGGCACCCACCTCTTCAACCACCCCGGAACACTCCAGGCCCATGTACGGGCTGGCGCCTGGCGGTGGCGGGTACAAACCTTTCATCTGCAGCAGATCGGCGCGGTTCAGCCCCGCAGCAGCCACGCGAATGCGCACTTGGCCCGCGTCGCAGGCCGGGCGTTCGGCTTCGACCCACTCCACATGTCCGTCAACGCCTTGCAATGCCTTCACAGTGCCTCCATAGTTGAATCATATGACCGAGCCTGGGATCGTTGTGCCCAGGCTTTTTGCAGTATGCGCCCGGCTCTTCTGGAACCGGCGAACGGAATAGACGGCCTACTATGCGTGATCAAATGCCCCCACGTCGAATCAGCATGAAGCATTTCCTCCCAAGCACCGCCCTGGCCCTGATGGTTGGCCTGGGTAGCCTCACGCTCGGCGGCAATGCGGCGGCCGCCAACAAATGGGACGGCCTGCAGCCGGACCGCGACGAGATCGTCGCCAGCCTCAACGTGGTGGAATTGCTCAAGCGCCACCATTACAGCAAGCCGCCTCTGGATGACGCCCGTTCGGTCATCATCTATGACAGCTACATCAAGCTGCTGGACCCGGCGCGCAGCTACTTCACCGCGGCCGACATTGCCGAGTTCGACAAGTGGAAAACGCAATTCGACGATTTCCTCAAAAGCGGCAACCTCGACCCGGGCTTCACCATCTACAAACGCTACCTGGACCGCGTCAAGCAACGCCTGGACTTTGCCCTGGCCGAGCTGAACAAGGGCGTGGACAAGATCGACTTCACCACCAAGGAAACCTTGCTGATCGACCGCAAGGACGCACCGTGGCTGAAGAACCAGGCCGAGCTCGACGACCTGTGGCGCAAGCGCGTGAAAGACGAAGTGCTGCGCCAGAAGATCGCCGGCAAGGAACCCAAGCAGATCCAGGAAACCCTGACCAAGCGCTACAAGAACCAGCTGGCGCGCCTGGACCAGACCCGCGCCGAAGATATCTTCCAGGCCTACATCAACACCTTTGCCCAGTCCTACGACCCGCACACCAACTACCTGTCGCCGGACAACGCAGAAAACTTCGACATCAACATGAGCCTGTCGCTGGAAGGCATCGGCGCCGTGCTGCAAAGCGACAACGACCAGGTCAAGATCGTGCGCCTGGTGCCGGCAGGCCCGGCCGCCAAGACCAAGCAGGTGGCCCCGGCCGACAAGATCATCGGCGTGGCCCAGGGCAACAAGGAAATGGTCGACGTGGTCGGCTGGCGCCTGGACGAAGTGGTCAAGCTGATCCGTGGCCCGAAAGGCTCGGTGGTGCGCCTGGAAATCATCCCGGCCAGCAACGCGCCTAGCGACCAGACCAGCAAGATCGTCTCGATCACCCGTGAAGCGGTGAAGCTGGAAGAGCAGGCAGCGAAGAAGTCGGTACTCAAGCTCAAGCAGGACGGGCGTGACTACAAGTTGGGCATCATCGAGATCCCGGCCTTCTACCTCGACTTCAAGGCCTACCGCGCAGGCGACCCGGAATACAAGAGCACCACGCGTGACGTGAAGAAACTGCTCACCGAACTGCAGAAAGAGAAAGTCGACGGCGTGGTCATCGACCTGCGCAACAACGGTGGCGGCTCGCTGCAGGAAGCCACCGAACTGACCAGCCTGTTCATCGAGAAAGGCCCGACCGTGCTGGTGCGTAACAGCGACGGCCGTGTCGACGTGCTGGAAGACGAAAACCCCGGCGCCTTCTACAAGGGCCCGCTGGCGTTGCTGGTCAACCGCTTGTCAGCCTCGGCTTCGGAGATCTTCGCCGGTGCCATGCAGGACTACCACCGCGCGCTGATCATCGGCGGCCAGACCTTCGGCAAAGGCACCGTGCAGACCATCCAGCCGCTCAACCATGGCGAGCTGAAGCTGACCCTGGCCAAGTTCTACCGGGTTTCCGGGCAGAGCACCCAGCACCAGGGCGTGTTGCCGGACATCGACTACCCGTCGATCATCGACACCAAGGAAATCGGCGAAAGCGCCCTGCCAGAAGCCATGCCGTGGGACACCATTCGCCCGGTGGTCAAGCCGGCAGCCGACCCGTTCAAGCCGTTCCTGGCCCAGCTCAAGGCGCAGCATGAAGCACGCAGCGACAAGGATGCCGAGTTCACCTACATCCGCGACCGCCTGGCACTGACCCAGAAGTTGATGAACGAGAAAACCGTCAGCCTCAACGAGCAGGACCGCCGCGCCCGCCACGACGATATCGAGGCCAAGCAGTTGGCACTGGAAAACATCCGCCGCAAGGCCAAGGGTGAAGAGCCGCTGAAAGAGCTGAAGAAAGAAGACGAGGACGCGCTGCCGGTCGAGGATGAAAACACCAAGCCGGAAGACGATGCTTACCTGTCGGAGACCGGTCGCATCCTGATCGACTACCTCAGCGCCAGCACCAAGGTGGCCAAGAAGTAAGGTGGTGCGGCAATGATGGCAGATTAATGTGACCTGTCATCAAACAGTCATCGCGCTGTCGTGAAATACGGGGGCCGGGCGTGCAGATGCCCGGCCCTTTCATTGTCAGGAATACGTCATGACCGTTGCCGAACAGCTCAGTGCCTTGGGTGCCATTCTGGCTCAACGCAGTATTCACAGCCTGTTCCAGCCGATCATGTGCCTGAGCGAGCAACGCGTGTTCGGCCATGAGGCGCTTAGCCGCGGGCCTTCCAACAGTCCGCTGCATTCACCGCTCAACCTGTTTACCATCGCCCGCCAGGCGGGTCGCCTGACCGAGCTGGAAGCTGCCTGCCGCGAAAGCGCCTGCCGCCGCTTCAGCGCACAGCAGCTGCAGGGCAAGCTGTTTCTCAATATCTCACCAGAGTCGCTGCTGGAGCCGCACTACCCGTCCGGCCTGACCCTCAAGTTGCTCGAACACGTCGGTTTGCCGCCCAGCCGGGTGGTGATCGAGCTGACCGAGCACACGCCGACCGACGATTTCCAGTTGCTGTCCAACGCCCTGCACCACTACCGCGACATGGGTTTCTCGATTGCCCTCGACGATTTGGGCGCCGGCTATTCGAGCCTGCGCCTGTGGTCGGAGCTGCGCCCCGAGTACGTGAAGATCGACCGGCATTTCATCGACGGCATCCATTGCGACCCGCTCAAGCGTGAGTTCGTTGGCTCGATCCTGCAGATTGCCCGGGCGTCGAAGGCGCAGGTGATTGCCGAAGGCATCGAGCTGGCGGAAGAGTTGACGGTGCTGCAGGAGATGGGGGTGGACCTGGTGCAGGGGTACTTGCTGGGGCGCCCGCAAGAGCTTGGGGTGCGCGACAGTCAGCCGTTGCCTGGGCTGATCCATGTACCGACGTCTGAACAGCCTACCGTGCGGTTAAACGCCACGATTGGGCAGCTGCTGGAGTTGTTTGGGCGGCACCAGCATCTGGACGCGCTGCAGGTGGTGGATGCCGATGGCAGGGCTTGTGGGTTGATTTACAGGGATGCGTTGCCTGTGCCGGCCTATTCGCGGGTGAACCCGCTCCCACAGGTTCACCACAGGCCCTGAGCCTTGCGCGGTCCCCTGTAGGAGCGGCCTTGCGTCGCGATGGGCCGCAAAGCGGCC
>NZ_JACVZC010000057.1 GCF_016658545.1 Pseudomonas sp. S37
TGTTTGTACGACGCGATATCGTGGCGTGCGCCAAGGCGTTCGCGCGCAAATGCCACAAGCATAACTGGCCCGAAACAAATGTGGGAGCGGCCTTGCGTCGCGATGCGCCGCGCGGGCGGCGCTCGATCTCTGCACCAACACAAACCTTGAACCGATCACCTGTGCGCCCTAACAAAAATTTTCTGCAAGGGGACTAGTCATCGCACAAGTTGTACGATAACTTACCTCCAACGCAAGACAACACCCTTCACCAAGCGCCACAGGATGCCAACAACAATGAACCCACAAGAACTTAAATCCATCCTCTCCCACGGCCTGCTGTCTTTCCCGGTCACCGACTTCAATGCCCAGGGCGACTTCAACCAGGCTGGCTACATCAAGCGCCTGGAATGGCTGGCCCCGTATGGCGCCAGCGCCCTGTTTGCCGCCGGTGGCACCGGTGAGTTCTTCTCCCTGGCCGCCAGCGAATACAGCCAGGTCATCAAGACCGCCGTCGACACCTGCGCCACCTCGGTACCGATCCTCGCCGGCGTGGGTGGTTCTACCCGCCAGGCCATCGAATATGCGCAAGAAGCCGAGCGCCTTGGTGCCAAGGGCCTGCTGCTGCTGCCGCACTACCTGACCGAAGCCAGCCAGGACGGTGTTGCCGCCCACGTTGAAGCCGTGTGCAAATCGGTGAAGATCGGCGTGGTGGTGTACAACCGCAACGTTTGCCGCCTGAACGCCGACCTGCTGGAAAAACTGGCCGAACGCTGCCCCAACCTGATCGGCTACAAGGACGGCCTGGGTGATATCGAGCTGATGGTGTCGATCCGCCGCCGCCTGGGCGACCGCTTCAGCTACCTGGGTGGCCTGCCAACCGCAGAAGTGTATGCTGCTGCCTACAAGGCCCTGGGCGTGCCGGTCTACTCCTCGGCAGTGTTCAACTTCGTGCCGAAGACTGCCATGGACTTCTACAACGCCATCGCCCGCGACGACCACGCGGCCGTGGCCAAGCTGATCGACGATTTCTTCCTGCCGTACCTCGACATCCGCAACCGCAAGGCTGGCTACGCCGTGAGCATCGTCAAGGCCGGCGCCAAGCTTGCCGGTTACGACGCAGGCCCGGTGCGTACCCCGCTGACCGACCTCACCGCCGAAGAGTACGAAATGCTCGCCGCGCTGATGGACAAGATGGGCCCGCAGTAAGCGCTGCCCGCGGCCTGCCACATGCCGCGCCCGGAGTGGGCCTGCCCCACTCCGGTTACAATTCGTGAGCCCGCACAAAAATAACTAGTGGGAGTACAACCAGCATGCAAGCGACTAAAAAGACGCATGTGCGCTACCTGATCCTGTTCATGCTGTTCCTGGTGACCACGATCAACTATGCCGACCGCGCTACCATTGCAATCGCAGGCTCCAGCCTGCAGAAGGACCTCGGCATTGACGCCGTAACCCTCGGTTATATCTTCTCCGCCTTCGGATGGGCTTACGTGGCTGGCCAGATTCCTGGTGGCTGGCTGCTCGATCGCTTCGGTTCCAAGAACGTCTACGCCTTCAGCATCTTCACCTGGTCGCTGTTCACCCTGTTGCAGGGCTTTGTCGGCGGCCTTCCGGTAGCTTGGGCAGTCGTGACCCTGTTCACTTTGCGCTTCCTCGTCGGCTTTGCCGAAGCCCCGTCGTTTCCGGGTAACGCCCGTATCGTCGCGGCCTGGTTCCCGACCCAGGAACGCGGCACCGCCTCGGCCATCTTCAACTCCGCGCAGTACTTTGCCACCGCCCTGTTCGCACCGATCATGGGCTGGATCGTGTTCAGCTTCGGCTGGGAGCACGTGTTCGTGGTGATGGGGGCACTGGGCATCATCTTCTCGATGGTGTGGCTGAAGACCATCTACAACCCGCGCCAGCACCCACGCATCAGCCAAACCGAGCTCGAACACATCGAGCAGAACGGCGGCCTGGTCGACATGGACCAGAAGCGCGGCAACGATGGCCCGAAATGGGGTTACATCAAGCAACTGCTGACCAGCCGCATGCTGCTGGGCGTGTATTTGGGCCAGTATTGCATCAATGCCATCACCTACTTCTTCCTGACCTGGTTCCCGGTGTACCTGGTGCAGGAACGCGGCATGACCATCCTCAAGGCCGGCTTCATCGCCTCGCTGCCGGCGGTATGCGGCTTTATCGGCGGCGTGCTGGGTGGGGTAATCTCGGACTGGCTGCTGCGCCGTGGCAACTCGCTGACCTTCTCACGCAAACTGCCGATCGTGTGCGGCCTGATGTTGTCGACCACCATGGTGTTCTGCAACTACGTCGACGCCGAGTGGATGGTGGTCGGTTTCATGACCCTAGCCTTCTTCGGCAAAGGCATCGGCGCACTGGGCTGGGCGGTAGTGGCAGACACCTCGCCGAAGCAGATCGCCGGCCTGTCGGGCGGCCTGTTCAACACCTTCGGCAACATCGCCTCGATCACCACGCCTATCGTCATCGGCTACATCATCAGCGCCACCGGTTCGTTCAAGTGGGCCCTGGTCTATGTAGGCGCCAACGCCCTGGTAGCGGTGTTCAGCTACCTGGTGATCGTCGGCCCGATCAAGCGTATCGAACTGCGCGACGAGGCCCCAAAGCCACAGGCTGAACCTGCCGCCAACGGCGAGCTGGCCAGCTCGCGCCACTGAGTGAACACGCCCGCGCCGGCTCGTCCGGTGCGGGCGGATGTACAAAAAGCCTGAGAACCTGACAAGTAGGGCCCAAACATGCAGTTGATCGAACATTCCGACTCGCCCCGCTACGTCCGCCTGCACGACGACGACAACGTTGTGGTCGTAGTTAACGACGGTGGCCTGGGCGAAGGCGCCCGCTTTGCCGACGGCCTTACCCTGGTCGAAGGCGTGCCGCAAAGCCACAAGGTTGCCACCGTGACCATCGCCAAGGGCGAGCCGGTGCGCCGCTACGGGCAAATCATCGGTTATGCGCTGGAAGACCTGCGCCAGGGCAGCTGGGTACAGGAAAGCCAGCTGGCCATGCCCGCCGCCCCGGAACTGGACAGCCTACCGCGGTGCGATGCTGTGCCACAGCCACTGCCGCCACTGGAAGGTTTCACCTTCGAAGGCTACCGCAACGCCGACGGCACGGTCGGCACGCGCAATATCCTTGGCATCACCACCACCGTGCAGTGCGTGACCGGCGTGCTGGAGCACGCGGTCAAGCGCATCCGCAGCGAACTGCTGCCCAAATACCCCAACGTCGATGACGTGGTAGCCATCACCCACAGCTACGGCTGCGGCGTGGCCATCAACGCCCGCGACGCCTATATCCCGATCCGCACCGTGCGCAACCTGGCGCGCAACCCCAACCTGGGCGGCGAAGCGCTGGTCATCAGCCTGGGCTGCGAAAAGTTGCAAGCCGGCCAGGTGATGCACGACAACGACCCGTCGGTAGATCTCAGCGACCCGTGGCTGTACCGCCTGCAGGACGCCAGCCTGGGCTTTGTGGAAATGATCGAGCAGATCATGGAGCTGGCCGAAACCCGCCTGAAGAAGCTCGACCAGCGCCGCCGCGAAAGCGTACCGGCCAGCGAGTTGATCCTCGGCATGCAGTGCGGTGGCAGCGACGCCTTTTCGGGCATTACCGCCAACCCGGCGCTGGGTTATGCCGCCGACCTGCTGGTGCGTGCCGGCGCCACCGTACTGTTCTCGGAAGTGACCGAGGTCCGCGACGCCATCTACATGCTGACTTCGCGCGCGGAAAACCAGGCGGTGGCCGACGCGCTGGTACGCGAAATGGACTGGTACGACCGCTACCTGCAGCAAGGCGCCGCCGACCGCAGCGCCAACACCACGCCTGGCAACAAGAAAGGCGGCCTGTCGAACATCGTCGAAAAGTCGCTGGGTTCGATCGTCAAGTCCGGCAGTGGTGCCATCCAGGGTGTGCTCGGCCCCGGCGAGCGGGTCAACCGCAAAGGCCTGATCTTCTGCGCCACCCCGGCCAGCGACTTTGTCTGCGGCACCCTGCAGTTGGCCGCCGGCATGAACCTGCACGTGTTCACCACTGGCCGTGGTACGCCATACGGCCTGGCCATGGCGCCAGTGGTCAAGGTGTGCACCCGCAGTGAACTGGCCCAGCGCTGGCCCGACCTGATCGACATCGATGCCGGGCGCATCGCCAGCGGCCGCTCGAGTATCGAGGAGCTGGGCTGGGAGCTGTTCCACTACTACCTGGACGTAGCCAGCGGCCGCAAGCAGACCTGGGCCGAGCAGCACCGGCTGCATAACGACATCACCCTGTTCAACCCGGCACCGATTACCTGATGCCAAGGGCTTGCTCAACGCTCAGCGGCACTACGGGACCTGTGGGAGCGAGTTCATCGAGGCGTCGAACCGCCGCGAACACCGGCAAAGCCGGTGCCAGCCACCGAGTCGCCTGCTTCGCGGGTTGACCCGCTCCCACAGGGTCAGCGCAAGCCCGCTGATAGATCATTCATCCTTCACTTACCTCTACAGGAGCACCCCATGCCTGACATCCTCGGCCACAACTTCATCGCCGGCCAGCGTAGCGCCGCTGGCGCACAGCGCCTGCAGAGCCTGGACGCCAGCACCGGCGAAGCCCTGCCTTACAGCTTTGCCCAGGCCACCGAAAACGAAGTGGACCAGGCCGCCAAGGCCGCCGCCTCTGCCTTCGCCGCGTTCCGCGCGCTGGCCCCGGCGCGCCGCGCCGAGTTCCTTGATGCCATCGCCGCCGAGCTGGATGAACTGGACGATGCTTTCGTCGCCATCGTCTGCCGCGAAACCGCCCTGCCCGCTGCCCGTATCCAGGGCGAGCGCGGCCGCACCAGCGGCCAGATGCGCCTGTTCGCCCAGGTGCTGCGCCGTGGCGACTACCTGGGCGCGCGCATTGACCTGGCCCTGCCCGAGCGCCAGCCGCTACCCCGCGTAGACCTGCGCCAGATGCGCATCGGCGTCGGCCCGGTCGCCGTATTCGGTGCCAGCAACTTCCCGCTGGCCTTCTCCACCGCTGGTGGCGATACCGCCGCTGCACTGGCTGCCGGCTGCCCGGTGGTATTCAAGGCGCACAGCGGCCACATGGCCACTGCCGACCTGGTCGGCTGCGCCATCGTGCGCGCCGCCGAGCGTACCGGCATGCCCAAGGGCGTGTTCAACATGGTGTTCGGTGGTGGCGTGGGCGAGTGGCTGGTCAAGCACCCGGCCATCCAGGCGGTTGGTTTCACCGGTTCGCTGAAAGGCGGCGACGCCCTGTGCCGCATGGCTGCCGAACGCCCGCAGCCGATCCCGGTGTTCGCCGAGATGTCCAGCATCAACCCTGTGATCATCCTGCCAGGCGCCCTGGCCAAGCGTGGCGAGGCCATCGCCCGTGAGCTGGCCGGGTCGGTGTGCATGGGTGCCGGGCAGTTCTGTACCAACCCGGGCCTGGTGATCGGCCTGCAATCGCCACTGTACAACCAGCTACTGAGCGATCTGGGCCAACACCTGGACCAACAGGCCGGCCAGACCATGCTCAATGCCGGCGGCCTGCGCAGCTACGTGGGTGGGCTGGAGCATCTGCACGGCCATGCCGGTATCGAGCACCTGGCCGGCCAGGCTCAGGAAGGCAGCCAGGCACGTGCCCAGCTGTTCAAGGCCGATGCCCGCTTGCTGATCGAGGCTGATCCGCTGCTGCAGGAAGAGGTGTTCGGCCCCACCACCGTGGCCGTGGAAGTGCAGGGCAACGACCAATTGCGCGCGGCCTTGCTCGGCTTGCGCGGCCAGTTAACCGCTACCCTGATCGGCGAGCCTGAAGACCTTGAGGCCTTCGCCTGGCTGGTGCCGCTGCTGGAAGAGAAAGTCGGGCGGATTCTGGTCAATGGCTACCCGACCGGTGTGGAAGTGTGTGACGCCATGGTCCACGGCGGGCCGTATCCGGCAACCTCCGACGCGCGTGGCACCTCGGTCGGCACCCTGGCCATCGACCGCTTCCTGCGCCCGGTGTGCTACCAGAACTACCCGCAGGCGCTGCTGCCTGAGGCGCTGCGCGACGGCAACCCGTTGGGGCTGCGGCGGCTGGTGAATGGGCAGTGGAGTGATGCGGCGATCTGAACGGTTGCCTGAAACAGGAAAGCCCCGCACATGGCGGGGCTTTTCTTTATGGCTGTACCGGCCTCTTCGCGGGTAAACCCGCTCCTACAAGGATCACCTTATCCCTGTAGGAGCGGGTTCACCCGCGAAGAGGCCGGCACAGGCGACCCTTACCTCAGGCCCCTTGCGCCTCAGCCTCTTCATGCGCCTGGCGCAAGCGCTCGCGGCTGTTGCTCAGGTGCATGCGCATGGCCATTTTCGCCCCTTCGCTGTCACGCCGGGCAATGGCTTCGTAGATCGCTTCATGCTCATGCATCAACCGGCTCATGTAATGCGCCTGGTCATCATGCGCCAAGCGCGCAGAATTCAGCCGGGTGCGCGGGATGATGCTGGTGCCCAGATGGTTGATGATGTCGGCGAAATAGTGGTTGCCACTGGCCTGGGCGATGCGCAAGTGGAACTGGAAGTCCGCCGACACCGCATCGGTGGCGTGCGCTGCACCTTCGTTGAGCTCGTCCAGCGCCGCACGCATGCCGGCCAGCGCTTCATCGCTGCGCCGCTGTGCCGCCAGGCCGGCCGATTCGATCTCCAGGGCAATGCGCAACTCCAACACCGCCAGCACCTCACGCAGGGTGACCACGGTCGCCGGGTCGATACGGAAGCCCCCGGTAGCCGGCGCATCCAGCACGAAGGTACCGATGCCATGACGGGTCTCGACCTGCCCAGCGGCCTGCAGCCGTGAGATCGCCTCACGCACCACCGTGCGGCTGACGCCCTCTTCGGCCATGATCTGCGATTCGGTCGGCAACTTGTCGCCGCGCTTGAGCTGGCCACTGCGAATACGCTCGGTCAGCACCGTGACCAGTTCCTGGGCCAGACTGCGCGGCTTGCGCCGGGTCCTTGCCTGTACCTGCTGCTCTGTCATTGCCCTGTATTTCACCTTGAAAGACAGCGCTCATCATAGCGCAAGCAGTTGTACGATCACATACTCTCGGTGCGGTATTTATCAACCACCCCGAGGTGCCGGGCCCGCCCGCGCTGGCCAGCCATCACGGCGTCGCGCATGGCCATGGCTGAGGGCAAATTGCTGGCCCCCAACCGCTGAAAGCGAAGGCAAACTCCGTTCTCCTTCAAATGCTTAGGACAGCAACATGCGCGTACTTCTAGCAACGACGACCGGCTGCCTGCTGGCCACGCTCGCTTTCGGCGCCCAGGCCAGGGCACTGAGCCAGAACGATCGCCACACCTGCGGCTGGGGTGCGCAGATAGCCAGTGAGGCCCAGCAGGCCAAGCTATCCGGGGTAACCCTGTATGCCACGCGCAAGAAACTGCAGGTGCGCAAATTCCCTAAACCATGGATGCGCATGACCGCGTTCGGCATTACCGAGCAGACGTACAACAGCCGTTCAAGGCTGAAGCCTGCGGCGATCAAGCAAACTTACTATGAACAGTGCGTACAACACGCAGTAGCAAAAAGGTAAATTGTTATTTTTCATATAGTTAAGCATATAACTTAAAGCCACTTAGGAAATAGCGCATCAAGCCCGCCAAGGGGCGCCGGCCTTGAAGCGCGCTTCCAGCCAGGCTTTGAACGCCGCCAATGCGGCAGTGTTGAGGCGCGCGGTGGGCCTTACCAGGTAAATGCCCGCCGCCACGTCCAACTGCCATTGCGCAAGCACCCGCACCAGGCGGCCACTGGCCAGGTCCTCGCCCATCAGCCAGTCCCCCCCGGCCAGAATCCCTACACCACGCCGCGCCGCTTCCAGCAGTGCTTCGTTGTCGTTGCTGCGCAGGCTGCCAGTGACCTTGACGCTCACCTGCTGCTCAGCACTCATGAGTCGCCATTCAGGAAATGAACGCAAGCCACTGAAACCTAAACAATTATGCCCAGCCAAATCGGCAGGTTTCGCAGGCGTACCCTGCCGGGCCAGGTATTCAGGCGACGCACAGAGGATTCGCACGTGGTCGCACAGCTTACCGGCCACCAACCGATTGTCGGCCAGCTCACCGATACGGATGGCCGCATCGAACCCTTCGCCGATCAGGTCGACGAAGCGGTCTGCATACTCAGCCTCCACCGTCACCTGCGGGTAGGCCAGCACAAAGTCGGCCAGCATACCGCTCAGCCAGCGCCGGCCCATGGCCCCCGGCAACGCCAGGCGCAAGCGCCCGCGCACCGTGGCGGCACCTTCTGCAGCTTCCTGCTCTGCTTCGGCAATCAGCCGGTTGGCCTCGCGCACCTTGGCCACCAAACGCTCGCCTTCATCGGTAAAGCGCAGTTGCCGTGTGCTGCGTTCCACCAGGCGAATACCCAAGCGCGCCTCCAGTGCGCTCAGGCGCTTCGACAACACTGTGGGGTGGCGCTCCAGTTGCCGCCCGGCAGCAGCAAACGAGCCCTGCTCATGCAAGGCCAGCAACGTGGCAAGTTCATCGGCGCGGCGGCTGTCGAAGGCATCCATGGCAAGGCTCGGCAGTGGAATGGGGTCAGGCAGTGAGGATCAGCGCGCCCTCCGACAGCCCCCGCTCCAGGTCCCCGTGGGCGCTGGCTGCTTCGGCCAGCGGGTAACGGCGCCAGACTCGAGGCTGGATGATACCCTCGGCGACCGCTGCCAGCACATCGGCGGCGCGCTGCTGGTACTCCTCGACCGTGCGGGTGTGCGCCGC
This sequence comes from Pseudomonas sp. S37, assembly GCF_016658545.1. Classification (GTDB taxonomy): domain Bacteria; phylum Pseudomonadota; class Gammaproteobacteria; order Pseudomonadales; family Pseudomonadaceae; genus Aquipseudomonas. The sequence goes on from NZ_JACVZC010000057.1 coordinate 8,715, forward strand.
CAGCGACGGCCGGGTCAGGTACAGCGAGCCCTTGGCATTGAGCGTGGCTACCTCGATGGCTGCCGGCGCACCGGAGGTGCCGCCGAATGACACCAGCAGCCCACGCACCCGCAGGCTGTCCAGCGAGGCCTCCAGCGACACCTTGCCCACGCAGTCGTAGACCACGTCCACGCCCTGCCCCTCGGTCAGCTCGCGTACCTGGCTGGCCAAGGTGGTCGCGTCGAACACCCGTACATGATGGCAGCCCGCCGCCAGTGCCCGCGCCACACTTTGCGGGCGCGACACCACACCGATCACCGTCGCCCCCAAGTGACGCGCCCAAGGCGCCATCAGTTGCCCCAAGGCACCGGCCGCGCCGTACAGCAGGATCTGGGTGCCCGGCCCTACCGCATAGGTGGTTTTCAACAGGTACTGCGCCGTGATGCCCTTGAACAGCACCGCTGCGGCGGCTTCGTCATTCAATGGTGGTGGCAGCTTGACGAGGCGCTCGGCCGGGAACAGTCGGCCGCTTGCATAGGCGCCGACCGGCCCCATCGCATAAGCGACCCGGTCGCCCACGTTTACGTTGTGTACCCCTTCGCCAATCGCCGCAACCCGGCCTGCACCTTCCAGGCCCAGGCCGGACGGCAACGCCAGCGGTGCCCCGCCCTTGCGTTGCAACACGTCCAGCGGGTTTACGCCCATGGCCGTCTGCTCCAGCCAAACCTGGCCCGGCCCTGGAGGCTGTGCTTGTACGTGTTCAAGCTGCATGACATCGGCTGTGCCGGTGCTGTCGAGAAAGATGCGGTTAGCCATGATCGAATCCTGCTGGGTGGATGTTCCAGTCAGGCTAATCAGGTAGATAAAACTGAACAATCAGGCGGGATGCAGATGATTCCTGCACCCCTTGCAGCTATCAGCTTCAGCAGCCAGTCAGCATCGCAGGGCGTCGCTCACCCGCAAAGAACAGCGGCCGCAGGCGCACGCCAATCAGGTTGCCGGCATAGGCCGCCACCAGCCACAACCAGCCATGCACGCTGCCCGAGGCGATGCCACTGAAGTACGCACCAATGTTGCAGCCATAGGCCAGGCGCGAACCGTAGCCCAGCAGCAGGCCGCCGATCACCGCCGCTACCAGCGACGGCAGCGGGATTTTCAGGCTTGGCGCAAAGCGCCCGGCCAGGCCAGCCGCCAGCAGCGCACCCAGTACGATGCCCAGGTCCATGACCGTGGTGATGTCCTGCCACAGCGGCGCGGCCAGGGCCTTGGCATTGGCCGGTGCCTGCCAGAACACCCAGCTGCCGACCTCCACACCCAGGCCGCTGAGGACCTTGGCGCCCCACAAGGCGAAAGCCGAAGTAATGCCCCATGGCCGCCCTGCCAGTGCCAGCGTCGCGTAGTTCAGCAGCGCCAGGGCGATGGCGCCCCACAGCAACGGCCAAGGGCCACGCAGGAAGCGGCGCAGGCCCTGGTGTGCACTGGCAACCGGAGCTTCCAGCGTGCCATGCCGGCGCTTCTCCAGCACCACGGTGGCCCACGCGATCAGGCCGAACACCGCCAGGCTCACCAACAGTGCCGGGCCCACGCCCCAGGCCTGCACGATCGAGGTGGCCGGGAACGACGGCAAGGCGAACCACCAGTCGGCATGATGGGTCGCGCTGACCGAGCCGATTATGAAGAACAGCAGGGTTACCAGCATGCGCGCATTACCGCCGCCCACGGTGAATAGCGTGCCCGAGGCACAGCCGCCACCCAACTGCATGCCGATGCCGAATATGAACGCGCCAAACACCACCGAAACACCGGCCGGGGCCACCAGGCCAGTGACCGGGTTGCCGAACAAGCTCCCTGCCGACAGCGCCGGGAAGAACAGCAGCACGGCCAGCGCCAGCATGACCATTTGCGCGCGCAGGCCCGCGCCACGGCGCTCATTGATAAACACCCGCCAGGCCGACGTGAAACCGAACGCGGCGTGGTACAGGGTCAGGCCTAGTGCAGCGCCGACCAGTAGCAGCAAGACCTGCTTGAAGCCGGCATTTAGGTTGAGAAACCCCGCACCCGCCAGTAGCAAGGCCAAGGCGATCAGGGGCGCGCCGAGGCGACGCGGTTCAGGTGTGGCAGTTGCAGAAAGACCCATCGGATTACTCGGATAACAGTGAAACGGGTGGGGAGTATACCCCCTGAAGCCGACGCGGTCCCTGCGGGAAATCAGTCAGCACTTCCGGTCTACGCTTTCGCGCAGGGAGCAGAGTCTGCTGGTGCTTCGCAGCCCCTGTGGGAGCGGGTTTACCCGCGAATGCAATGCTGATTTACCGCCGCATTCGCGGGTGAACCCGCTCCCACAGGGTCCGCGACACGCTTGCGAGCTCTGTTCTCTGCCAGACAGCGCAGCTTGCAAGGGCTGGGTGATCTCATACAGGAACCGCGCAAGGCCAAGGTATTTGTTAAGCTGATCAATAACACAAAAAGTGACCTAGGCCATTCACCCCATGGATGAACTGCGCAAGATCGACCTCAATCTGCTGCTCGCCCTGCATGCCCTGCTCAGCGAAAAGCATGTAACCCGCGCCGCCCTGCGCCTGCACCGCAGCCAACCCGCGGTCAGCCACGCCTTGGCACAACTGCGTAAACACTTCGACGACCCCTTGCTGGTACGCCAAGGCGGTGGCATGGCCCTCACCACCCGCGCCCAGGCGCTGGCCCAACCGCTGCAGGATGCCCTCGGCAACCTCAACAACCTGCTGACGGCCCCGCAATTCGAGCCGGCCAAGGCCCAACGCCGTTTCCGGCTGTCGCTATCCGATTACTCCTCGCGCCTCATCCTTCCACCCCTGCTGCGCCACTTGCGCCAGGTAGCGCCCGGAATCGATCTGGCCATCAGCCAGGCCAGCCGCGAAACCATGCTGGCGCAGTTGCTCGACGGCGAACTGGACCTGGCCATGGGGCTGTTCCCAGATCTACCGCAGGACATCACTGCCCAGCCGCTGTTCGCCGACAGCTTCATCAGCGTTGCCGATAGCCAGGTGCTGCCTGCCAGCGGGGAACTGGCCCTGGACGACTGGCTGGCACGCCCGCATGTATTGATGGCCATGCGCCCGGACGCTTTCGATGAAATCGAGCGGGCGCTGGCCGCCCAGGGCTTGCGCCGCCGTATCGCCCTGGCCTTGCCACACTGGAGCGCGGCGGTCGAGGTATTGGCCGGTACCGACTTGGTCCTGACCGTGGCCAGTCGCGCGGTGGGATCACTGCACCAGCACCCGAGCCTGCGCCAGTTCACCCCACCACTGGCCATTCCCTCGTTCGACTACCAGCAGGCCTGGCACAGCCGCAAGGACAGCGACCCTGGCCACCGCTGGCTACGCGAAACCGTGTGGGCCTGCAGCCAGCCAGGGCGCTGATCAGCCTTCTGGCTGTTTCACTGTCGCAGCACTGCTGGCCAATGGACCTGCCGTCCAGTTGCCCTGTACCAACAGCACGCCACACAGAATCAGCACTACACCCGCCAACCTGGGCAAACTGAGCGGTTTGCCACCCAGCCCCATCACGCCGAAGTGATCGGCGAGCACTGCCGTGATGATCTGCCCCGCCACTACCAGCACCAGAAAGCCCGCAGCACCCAGTTTAGGCGTAAGCGCCGCCGCGCCGGCCACGTACATTGCCCCCAGTACCCCGCCAATCCACAACCACCAGGGCCCTTGCAAGGCCTTGCTCACATCTGGCACTGGCACCCGGAGTATCAGCAGCGCAGCAATGACCACCAGCGAACTCACCGTCAACGAGGTAAACGCACCCCACAACCAGTGCCCCAACGCACGCCCGACGGCAGCGTTGCCTGCCGCCTGGAACGGCAGCACCGCACCGGCAAGCAGCGCCATGGCCACCGGCACTCCCAGCACAAGCATTGTTTTACTGAACATGGCCACCCTCTTCTCAGCTGTCGTTTCCGGCCATCATCCCTAATCAGTTTTGCTGATGGAAATCAAAATCCTGCACCACAAGTATTCGTAACATGCATGATCTGATGGGCCCGGCATTAACGCGCATGCTGCTGTATTCGCCCTGTAACATCGATGCTGTTGACTTACTAAGGCGCCAAGATAAACTGTGCCTTATGAATATTCTTGAGAACAAGCATCACATCATGCTCGATGCGCTGGCCGACGCCCCCGTCGAGGCCAGGCAGAGCGTGAGATTGTGTTTCGAGCTGTTGTCCGCGGCGGCGGCAATCAACCGTGTGTGCGCCGTGCGGCTGGCACGCCATAACCTGTCGGAGGGGCGGTTTGCCATCTTGCTGACGCTGCAGGCGGCAGGTGGCCGGCTGGCACCGCTGGAGCTGGCAACACGCCTGGCCATCACGTCCGGCACCGTGACCGGCCTGCTGGACGGCCTGGAAGGCGACGGTTTCGTCAAGCGCCGCAAGGATGCCCATGACCGTCGCAAGTTGAGCATCGGCCTGACCCCGGCCGGCATAGCGGTACTGGACGCGGTGTTTGCCGAGCATACCGACTGGATCGGGGCGATCATGCAAGCACTGGACAACACGCAGCGGGACGCCTTGTCCGCCACGCTGCAGGCACTTTCGGCAAGCCCTGCCCTGGCGCTGCCACCCGACAAAGGCTGAAGCCGCAGCACTGGGCAATTCCACAAGGAGGTGGACGATGTTGCACAACCACAGCGTATTGGCCCGGATCGGCAGAAAGCCTCGGGTGCACAGCGAGCGTGACCGGGTAAGCCGCGGCCAACCCTGGCTGGAAGCCTGCCTGCCGGCAGCGCTATACCGGCGTCTGTTCATACGGCGCCTGGCCCGCCAGCCGCTGGCCATCGACGGTTTCAGTTTCCGCCCGGTGCAGGCTCTTCACGAACTTGAACAGGCCCTGCGCCTGGTCAATGACAGCTATGCCCGCCGCGGTATCGCCACGGTCTGTCGCGCAGGCATGCGCTTTTCACCGTTTCACCTGCTACCTGGCACCACGACCTTCGTGGCCCTGAAGGACGACCAGGTGGTGGGCACCGTGTCATTGATCGAAGATTCGGCACTGGGCCTGCCGCTGGAAGACGTGCACGTCAACGAGGCCGTGCTGCAGCGTCTTGGCGGCCTGCACCTGGCCGAAGTCGGCACCTTGGCGGTCAGCAACCAGTACAAAGGCAAGGGCGTACCGCTGATGCTGTACAACGCCATGTTTCGCTGGGCCATGGACCATCGCCGGGTCGATGCCCTGCTGATCGCAGTACACCCACGCGCGGCAGGTTTCTACCGCAATGTGCTGTTCTTTTCGCCCATTGGCCCGGTGCAGACCTACACCAAGTTCAACAATGCACTGTCGCAGCCGCTGGCCCTGAACCTGCGTCAGGCGCGCCAGGTGTTTGCCAGGGTCTACCGCAGCCCCAGCCTGAGTTTTACCGTCGAGCAACAGCGAACTGACCTGTTCGACTTTTTCTGCGCACAGCCTTATCCGCATATACAGCTTCCTTGCGGTCAGGCTCAAACAACCTGGGCCACGGACGACGTGCTTACGCACATGGCCCGTTGCGGCAGCTCGCCGCATCACCTTTCGCCGCGAGTACGACGGGTACTGCAACTGGGCTGAGCAGCCCGCCTCGCGTTCCACACCACACGGCTTTCATGGAGGATAAGTTCATGGATACGGGATTGCTGCGCGCGATCTACAGGGAAATCACCCTCAGGCAACCTTTGGTACGGACGCCCGAGCCCGACCTGGTGATGGCCGACGATACCTGCGTCACGGCCTATGCCGACAGTGCCGGCCAAGGCCAGGCGCTGTCCGGCACCTACCTCTACCACTGTGCGCAGATGTGCGCCTTGATCAAGCCTGGCGATGTCGTGCTGGACATCGGCTGCGGCCCTGCCAGCCTGCTGTTGCAACTGGCCCGTCTGAACCCACGGGCCGAGTTCATCGGCGCCGACCTATCGGCCAGTATGCTCGACGTGGGCCGCGCTGCGATTGCCCAGCAGGGCATCGATAATGTCGAACTGCGCGAGGAAGACATGACCCGCCTGGCCGGCATCGCCGACCGCAGCGTTGACGTGGTGATTTCTTCGATGGCCTTGCATCATCTGGCCGACCTTGCACAGCTGGAAGCAACGTTCCGCAACATTGCACGCGTACTGCGCAATGATCGGGCCATCTACCTGAACGATTTCGGCCGGCTCAAGTCGCTGGAGTCGGTGGATTACTTCGTCAGCCGCGCCAGCGACGGTGCCGACCAGGCGACCTTGCTCGACTATCGCAACTCGTTGTTGGCGGCGTTCTCGCTGGAAGAGTTCCAGACCCTTGCCGCCAGCTACCTTGGGCCGTGCGCCAGAGTCTACAGCACCGTCGTCAGCCCCCTCATGATGGTCATCCGCACGCCAAAACGGCGCTGCGTGGCGGCGATGAAGGCCGAATTCCGCCGCCGCTACCGCGAATTGCCACGCAGCCGTCGGGCCGATGTCGACCAGCTACGCCTGTTCCTTGGCATGGGAGGCCTGGCGAGTGCGTTCTGACCCGAAACACTTGCAGGCAGCCCTGACGGCCTGGTGCAGGTTGCTGGGCGATGCCAACGTGCAGTGCGATGCCGCCACCCTCGGCCAACTGAGCCAGGACACCATGCGCTCCCCCGCGCATGCCTGCGCCAGGCTCAGGCCGGCAAGCAGCGACCAGGTGGCAGCCTGCCTGGCCATTGCGCGCCAATACGGCATTGCCTTGCAACCTGCCAGTACCGGCCACAACTGGGGCTACGGCAGCGTCGCGACCGCGCACAACCGGTGCGTGCAGCTTGATCTGTCGCGCATGGACAAGATCCTCGACTTCGACGAGGCGCTGGCCGTGGTCACCCTGGAGCCCGGCGTGACCCAGGCTGCACTGGCCGATTACCTGGCGAGCCGTGGCCTGCCGTTCCTCACCCCGGTCACCGGTGCGGGGCCAACCTGCAGCGTGCTGGCCAACGCGCTGGAACGGGGCTTCGGCATTACGCCGGTCACCGACCACTGGCAAGCCGTCATGGGCCTGGAGGCCATCCTGCCCGACGGCCAGCATTACCGGTCGCCAATGTGGGCCGCTGGCACTACCCCCTGCTACAAGTGGGGCGTCGGCCCTTACCTGGACGGCCTGTTCGGCCAGAGCGGGCTGGGTGTGGTGACGAAGATGTCGATCGCCTTGGTCCGGCGCCCGCAAGTGGTGCAGCCGTTCTATTTCTGGGTGGATTCGGGCGCACAACTGCCCGCCGCCCTGGACGGCGTGAAGCGTATCCTCGACCGTTGCGGCGGCCAGGTGGGCGGCATCAACCTGATGAACAGCACACGCCTGCTGAGCATGGCTTACAACGACCAACCCCTTACCCGCCTGAGCCCGGACGAGCGTGACGCCGCAGCGCGGTCACTGGCACTGCCCGCCTGGATGGGCGTGGGCTCGATCTATTGCGAGCACGCCCAGCTGGCATCCGTCAAAGGCATCATCCGCAGCGAACTGCGCCGTTTCAGCAGCCGCTACCAGTTCCGCAGCCAGCGCCAGCTGGTGTTGGCCGAGCGCGCCCTGCGCCTGTTGCCGGGTGCCTGGTCCAGACGCTGGCAACTGACCTTGGGCAAACTGCGCATGGGCGTCGAGCTGATGCATGGCCAGCCAAACCAGGTGGCGCTGCCGCTGGCCTACGCTGGCGGTGCACGACCACGGCCAGGTGCCTTGCTCGACCCGGCCCGGGACAATTGCGGCCTGATCTGGTACGCACCGGTCCTGCCACTGCGAAGCCAGCAGGTGGCCACGTTCGTCGGCCAGATGGAGCAACTGTGCCTGGGCCAGCAACTCCCCTGCCCGGTAACCCTCACCACCTTGTCCGGCCGCGCCATCGATTGCACCGTGCCGCTGCTGTTCGATCGCGATGATAGCCAGGCCAGCGGGCGCGCCGAAGATTGCTACCGGCAGTTGTTCGCCAGTGGCAGGCAACAAGGCGTACTGCCCTATCGCGTGCCGCTGGCCTTCATGGACCTGTTGGCCGAGGCGCAGGGCAGTGCCTGGCAACTCGGCCAGCGCCTGAAGGCTGCCCTGGACCCACAGCACCTGCTGGCACCTGGGCGCTATTGCTCGCTGCCAACCATTACCGAATGCCCACCCGCCGCCATGGAACCCCAGCTATGAGTGACCCACGCAAGCACCTGATCGACCTGGGCCAGCTGCCAACCCGCAACCTGGCCGAATGCCTGGCAGTAGACCAGCGGGTCCTGGCCAACGCCTTGGGTAGCCAGCTACCGGTTGAACTGGTCGGGCAATTGGCAGGCGCTGCCGAGCAGGCCCAGGTATTGGGCCTGTCGAAAAAGGTCGCGGCCATCGGCCTGGCGCTGGGCCAGTGGCTGGAGCAAACCCCCATGCCAATGCGTCAGCAGGTGTTCGAGCAATGCTGCACACACCCGTCCGACACGGTACGCAGCTGGGCCGCGTTCGCCCAGGCACACCTGTCACGCGCCCAGCCCCCGGAAGAAGCTTTGCTTGCGCAACTGCGCTTCGCTCGCGACGAACACTTCGGCGTGCGCGAATGGGCCTGGATTGCCCTGCGTCCACGCCTGGCCCAGGACCTCGAGGCCACCCTCGCCCTGCTTGGCCGCCACGCCGCTGACAGAGACCCGCTGGTACGGCGCTTCTGCATCGAGATCCTGCGCCCGCGCGGGGTCTGGTGCGAACACATTGCCACGCTCAAGCAACAGCCGGAAATCGCTGAGCCCTTGCTGGTTCCGCACCTGGCCGAAGCCGAGAAATACGCTCAGGACTCGGTGGCCAACTGGCTCAACGATGCCAGCAAGACCCGGCCTGACTGGGTGCTCCAGCTGTTTCAACGCCATCCCCCCGCGTGCAAGGCCTCGCGGCGGATCCAGACCCGGGCAACACGTAGCCTGCCCCAGTGAATCACTTCAAGGAGAAAAGCATGTCACTCAAGGAAAAACTCGACAGCGTCAAACTGCAGATGGCCCAACTGCCCGCCGAAGTGCTGGAGAAGTTCGCGACCTCGCTGCAGGCCCTGATTGCCCGACACCCCGAAACCCATGCACTAAAGGCCGGCGACAACGCACCACTGACGGTACTGGAAGATGCCGATGGCAAAGCGGTGGACCTGCGCGCCTTGCTGGCGCGCGGCCCCCTGGTACTGGTGTTCTACCGCGGCCTGTGGTGCCCCTTCTGCAATGTCACGCTGAGCGAATACCAACAGGTCGTGGCCGACCTCGCCAACAGTGGTGCGACCTTGGTGGCCATTTCCGCCCAGAGCACCGCAGCCACCCTGCAAACCCGCGAAGCCCTGGGTGTGCGCTATCAGTTGCTCAGCGACCCAGGCAACCAGCTGGCGCGCCAGTACGGCATCGTCTTCGAACTGGAGCCCGAACTGGAAGCGGTCTACCGCGCCCTCGGCGCCGACCTCAAGGCACTCAATGACAGCGACGACCTCAGCCTGCCAATGGCCAGTGCCTTCGTCATCGGCCAGGACGGGCGCATCCGCCAGGCCTTCATCAACGTCGACTATTCCGAGCGTGCCGAACCCCAGGCACTGATCGAAGCAGCCAGCCACTGAGTTGTCCTTCCCGGCACCGGGCTGGCCCGGTGCCCCACCTCATCACGGACTGATGACATGAAACGTATCGCCATCATGGGTGCCGGCGTGGCCGGCCACCTTGCTGCCCTGTACCTGCGCAAACGCCTGCCAGGCGTGGAAGTGACGCTGATCGGCCGCCCGGACCGCAAGCGGCCGATCGTCGGTGAATCGACCGTCGAACTGACCACGCATTTCTTCAAGGGTATCGGCCTGGGCAGCCTGCTAGAGGAAAAGCACTACCACAAGTACGGCCTGACCTATTACCTGAAGCTGCGCAACAACCCGGAATGCCGCAACTATGTGGTCCATGAAGCGCCCGGCGTGATTCGCATGCCGGCGTATAACCTCAACCGCTTCAGCTTCGACAAAGACCTGCGCGCGATTGTCGCCGACCAGCAGGTGCAACTGGTCGAGGCCGACGTGGCCGCTGTTGATTTGCACGAAGGCGAGCATACCCGCCACCGCCTGACACTGCGCAGCGAAGCGCAGACCTGGCAGCTGGATGCCGACTGGGTGGTAGACGCAACGGGCCGTAACCGCTTCATGGCCAAGAAGCTCAAGCTGCACAAGGAGCCCACCTACCAGCGCAGTACCTTCTGGTTCCGCCTGCGCCAGTTCGACCGCGGCATCCTGCACAGCATCAATACCCACAAGGACAAGCACCACTGCTACGACCCTTACTACGTCACCCACCATTTCTACGGTAAGGGTTACTGGATCTGGCTGATACCCATGCGCAGTGACGACGGTGCCGACATGATCAGCATCGGCATCACCTACCGCCCGGACATGATCAGCGAACGCATCGGAACGCTGGAGGCCTTCAAGGAGCGGGTCATGGCCGATCACCCGGTGATCACCGAACTGATGGCCTCGGGTGAAGTCGTCGACCAGCATGCCATGTACAACTACATGTACGAGGCCAGCCAATACTACTCCACCGATGGCTGGTTCCTGATCGGTGATGCGGCGTTCACCTTCGACCCGGCCAACAGCGCCGGGCTGGCCTACGTCGCCCAGCAGATCCCGCAGGTAGCGGCAATGATCGAGAAAGACATCCAGGGCACCCTGACGCCGGCCTACGTCAATTGCCTGGAATCGCACATTCAGGCACAGCTGGCACTGCAGGACACCTGGAGCAAGTGGTACGAAGTGATGGACGACCCGTTCCTGATGGGCTGGACACTGCTGTTTGCGAACATGGCGTACTTTCACGTGGTGCTGCCGATGTATGTCAGTGGCGACTTTCTCGATGGCCACCAGGCTCAGCAGTTCGCCGACCTGCTGCCGCGCTACACGCGTGACCTGCAGCCCTCGCCGCTGCCCTTCGCCTGCCTGCTGCGCGAGGTACGCCGTTCCAACCCAGGCATCAGCCCGCAGATGATCCCCAACCTGTATTCGCGCACCATCAACTTTGCCCTGTACAAGGCCGACAACCAGGCTCGCCCGCGCTACGCTGCCAGCTACTTCCTGCGCTCGGCCCTGTTGCGCGTGCGCTTGATGCGCATGGTGCGCTGGAGCCTTGCCCCGCGCCACCTGAAACTGCTGGCCCGGCACAGCCTGGGCACCCTGCAAGACCTGGCGCGCGCCGCCAGCCTTCGGCTGATGCCATCACTGTTCTACAAATATGGCGAGGCGCCAGAGCTGCTCAAGTCGCCGTTCGCCGGCGATGGCGGCTTCCTCGACCTGGCACGGCACTGATGACCTTGCCCATGACCCCGGCTGGCAGCAGCGAGCTGCTGGCCCAGAGCGCCGTGCGCATGGCCGCGCAGATCCGCGAAGGCGCGTTGTCGCCGGTGGCACTGGTGGAACAGAGCATCGCCCGCTGCCAGGTCGTGCAGCGCCGCTGCAACGCGGTGGCGGTTGCACTGTTCGACCAGGCACGGCGGGCCGCCGAGCAGGCCGAGCGCCAACGTGACCAGGGTGCTGCACTGGGCCGCCTGCACGGCGTGCCCTTCAGCTTCAAGGAGGGCCTGGGCTTGCTTGGCGCACCCAAGACCTGTGGCTCGACGCTGCGCAGGCAACAGGTTGCGCAGTTCACGGCCACCGCCGCGCAGCGCCTTATCGATGCAGGCGCCATCCCCGTCGCGCTGGGCAATCAGGCCGAGATGGCACTCTGGCCAGAAACCGACAACCCGGTCTACGGCCGCACCTGCAGCCCTTACCAGCGCGAGCGCAGTGCCGGTGGCAGCAGTGGCGGGGATGCCGTGTTGGTAGCCAGCGCCTGTGTGCCGTTTGCGCTGGGCACCGACGGCGGCGGTTCGGTGCGTATCCCCGCCGCCTGCAACGGCATCTTCGGCCTCAAGCCATCACGGGGGCTGGTGCCATTGACGGGTCATCTGCCCCTGGATGAGCGTGGCCTGGGGCAAGCGCACAACATGGCCATTGCCCGGCACTTCGCCGCCGGCCCGATGTGCCGGCACGCCGAAGACCTGCCCGTGCTGCTGGAGATCATCTCCGGCCCCGACCAGCAAGACGGCAACATCACCTGCCGCTATACCCCTCGCCAGGCGCCTGCGCCCCTGCGCAAGCTGTACCTGTACCAACCCGAACGCCTGAGCCGGGGCAGCCGGGTATCACCGGCCGTGGCCAAGGCATTGGACGACCTGGCCCATCACTACCAGAACCAGGGCACCCGGGTTGAACGCTGGCACGCCCGTGAGATGGACGACGGGTTCGGCATCTGGCTGGCCGTGCTCAAGAAAGAAGCCGGCGTGCGTCTGGCCGACATCCTGGGCGACGGGCAGCCGGTGGCGCACTTCAGCCACGCCTGGCAAGCGCTGGTCGGCAAGCCGCGCCATGCCACCGGGCCCTGGCTGGCTACCTTGCTCGACAGCCTCGGCGAATGCGTGGGCAACCCTGGCCTGACCCATCGGCTGCCCAGGCGTGACGCCCTACAGCAGGCTCTGGGCACATGCCTGGATGGGCACAGCCTGCTGGCGCTGCCAACCCTGCCCGGCGCTTCACCCGGGCACGGCCATGCCCTGCGCTACCCGGGCGACATTGGTTACACCGCACTGTTCAACGTACTGGGCCTGCCAGCGCTCAGCGTGCCAATGGGGCGCCTCGACGGCGGTTGCCCGGTTGCGCTGCAGCTGGTCGCCGGCCATGGCCAGGAGCACCTGCTGCTGAGCGCCGCACAGGCTTTGGAACACACATTTGGTGGCTGGCTCGCACCGCCTTTCTGACTCCCCACGTTCAGGACCTCGTCATGACCAACACCCTACACGCCAGTACCGTGCAGCTCGCGCCTGCGCCCCAGGCGCAATCCGCCGTCGGCTCGCAGGCCGAGCACCTGACCTTGATGTTCCTGCTGCAACTCATCGTGATCTTCAGCGTATCGCGGCTGATCGCCTGGTTCAGCACCTGCCGCCTCGGCCAGACCCCGGTCGCCGGCGAAATTCTCGCCGGGCTGGTGCTGGGCCCGAGCCTGTTGGGCTACTTCTTCCCCGAGCAACTGGCCGCACTGTTTGTGCCGCAGACCGCCACCGCGTTTGTAGTCACTGCGCAGATCGGCCTGATCCTGCTGATGTTCCAGGTCGGCCTGGAGTTCGAGTTCGGCACGCACCTCAAGGGCCGCAAGCGCTCGGTCATACTCATCAGCATGGGTGGGCTGCTGGTGCCATTCGCCAGCGGCATGCTCACTGCCGAGTACTTCTGGCAACAGATCGACGGTGAAAAACCGGCCCTGCTGGCGTTCCAGCTGTTCTTCGCCACCGCGTTGTCGATTACCGCCCTGCCCATCCTCGGGCGAATCTTCATGGAGCTGGGCCTGTCGCGCTCACGCGTGGCCACCCTCACCATCGGCGCGGCAGCCATTGACGACGTCTGCGGTTGGCTGATTCTCGGGGGCGTCACTTCTTTGATCGCCTCGCAATTCAACCCTTGGGCTTCGCTGGCGCGGATGCTGGCGCTGGCCCTGTTCATTCTGCTGGTGTGTTGCCTGGTGCGGCCGCTGGTGATGCGCTGGATCCTGGGCGACCTGGAACGGCGGCCGCTATCGTCGCAGGGCATATCGTTGATGTTGATCATCCTGCTGGCCAGCGCAACGGTGACCAACCTGATCGGAGTCTTCTCGATCATCGGCGGTTTCATTCTCGGCGTTGCCCTGCACAGCCAGCGCACGTTCGTGCAACAGTGGAATGCCAAGGTCAGTGGGGTCGTCAACGCGTTCTTCCTGCCGATCTTCTTTGCCTATACCGGGTTGCGGACCGACATCGGCGCGCTGCAAGGCATGAGCGCGTTGTGGAACTGCCTGCTGATCTGCCTGGTTGCCTTCGCCAGCAAGTTCTTCGGTGCCTATGGGGCCAGCCGCCTGCTCGGCGAGAACCGCCGCGATGCGGCGCTGATCGGCGTGTGCATGAATACCCGGGCACTGATGGAACTGGTGGTGCTCAACGTTGGTTACGACCTGGGCGTACTGCCCAAGGAGTACTTCACCTTGCTGGTGATCATGGCCATCATCAGTACCTTCATCGCCTCGCCACTCATTCGCCTGCTGACAGCCCATGCCAGGCCGCCGCATGAGGCCCCGGAGGCAACCGAGGCCAGTTGCGGCCGAGGTCAGCGCGAGGTTTCGACGCGCAGCACTTCGGTGTAGATCGCGTCGACCGTCTGGCCGACCTTGAGGTTTTTCATGCGTGCCTGCAAGTCAGGGTTCTCGACCTTGACCACTTGCAGCTTGCCTTCCGGCGGCAGCAGGCTTACCTCATGAGTCTTGAGGTCGATCTTCTTGATCTGCGAAGTTACCCTGACCTGGCGGAACGCCTCGCCGCCCGGGTTGGGGTTTTCGGCTGTGGCACGGATGGTACCGGACTCTTCGCTCGCCTTCGGCGCCCCGCCAACGTCAGTGTTGAGCACGTAGGCCACTGCACGGGTGACATAGATGTCGACCTGGTCACCGACCTTCAGGTTGGGCAGCGCCTTGGCTTTCTCGGTCAGCTGGAACGTCACATCCTTCTTGTCATCCGGGCCCTTCACCGTGACCTGGCGGTTGGCCAGGTCGATAGCGGTGACTTGCGTGGTGACGTGACTTTCCAGCGCTTCGCTGCCAATGGGGATATCGGCAGCCTGCACCGCAAAGCTGGCTGCAGAGGCCAGCGTGGCAAGGGCGACAGCACGAGCGAGAGTACGAATCGGGTTCATAGGCCTGCTTCCATGTGATCAAGTCCGAATAGGCGCGTGAAATGCTCACGCGCTAACAAGCATAGCCAGTGCCGGCCACCTTGCCGGCCCTTCCCTTACGACACATTCCGTCGTCATTTCGCCATCCGGAGCCTTGTAATAGCAAATGCGAACTCTTTACACTTGCTTTACATTTACAAATCGTTACTATTCGTGACCTTCAAAAACAACAAAGAGTCACCTGTAATGGCAAAAAGGTCTGTTGCCCCAGCATCCATTTCCATGCTGGGCCTGCTGGTTGTGCCTGCTGTTCACGCTGCCGTTCAAACCCAGGCGCAAGGCTCCCTCGCCCTACCCGCCACCGCCGTCACCAGTGCCTACGAGCAGCAAAGCTACAAGGCCAGTGAAAGCCGCAGTGCCATGAAGATCGACGCGCCGCTGCGCGACATCCCGCAAACCGTCAACGTCGTCCCTGAAAGCGTGATCAAGGACCAAGGCGCGCAGTCGATGGAAGACGTGCTGAAGAATGTGCCCGGCATCGGCCTGTCCAACGGCGACGGCCAGCGCGACCAGGTGACCATCCGCGGCTTCAGCGCCATTGGCGACATGTACATTGATGGTGTGCGTGACGACGCCCTGTACTTCCGCGACCTGTCCAACGTTGAGCGGGTCGAGGTAATCAAAGGCCCGGCAGCCGTGTTGTATGGCCGTGGCTCTTCGGGCGGGCTGATCAACAGCATCAGCAAGAAACCAAGCTTCACGCCCAAGCGCGAGGTCGGCATGAGCTTTGACAGCGAAGGCAAGCGCCGCACCCAGTTCGACAGCGGTTGGGCCGACCCGCAAGGCAACCAGGCGTACCGCGTGACCGGGGCCTTCGAAGACAGCGACACCTTCCGCGACGATGGCTACATCGACCGCAAGGCCATTGCGCCGTCGGCCTACTTCCGCCTGTCCGACGACCTGGAACTGAATCTGGGCGCCACCTACCTGTACGATAAACGCCTGATCGACTTCGGCATCCCGGCACTGGGCAACCGCCCGGTGGACGTGGACCGCGACAAGCGTTTTGGTTCGGGTGACGCCGACCAGGACTACGCCCGCAGCGAGGTATTCTCGCTGACCGCCAGCCTGGACTACCGCATCAACGACAACTTCACCCTGACCAACACCAGCCGTTACTACCGCTACGACCTGGACCGCAACAACACCCTGGCCGACAGCAGCCCGACGCGTTTCGTCACCGCGCCCAATGGCGAACTGCTGGTCAAGCTCAACCGCGGCAACGTCGCCCGCGACGAATACGGTGTATTCAACCAGACCGAACTCAAGCAACAGGCGCAACTGGCCGGCATGCAGCACAACCTGTTGTATGGCGTGGAGGTAGGCTTCCAGGACAAGTACCAGCGCGTATTCAGCCAGAACAACGTGGCCCAGGTGCCGGTGTACCGCGACGCCCTGGTGCCGGTACCGGAGCATGCCGCCAGCCTGTCGTCCAAGGGCACCAACTTCCAGCAGACCACCGGCCTGTACCTGCAGGACATGATCGAGCTGAACGAACACTGGAAGGCGCTGGTGGGTGTGCGTTACGACATCTTTGGCCAAGAGTACGACGACGACCGTGTGCAGAACGTCGACCTCGACCGCACTGACAAGACCTGGAGCCCACGTGCCGGCCTGGTCTATCAACCCGATGCAATCCAGTCCTACTACGTGTCGGTCAGCCGCAGCTACCAGCCTTCGGGTGAAGTGTTCGCAGTCAGCCCGACCAACCAGCACCTGGAACCGGAAGAAACCACCAACTACGAAATCGGCGCCAAGTGGGACCTGCTCGACAGCCGCCTGTCGCTGACCGCTGCAGTGTTCCGCCTTGAACGCACCAACATGAAGACCGCCGACCCGGCCAACCCGAACCTGACCGTGCTGGCGGGCGAGCAGCGTACCGATGGCTTCGAGGCCACCGTCAGCGGGCAGCTCTCGGACAAGTGGCAGATTTATGCAGGCTATGCCTATCTGGACGCCGAAATCACCAAGTCCAACAGCAAAACCAACGGTGTGGATAACGAAGGCCAGACCCCCACCCTGACGCCGCGCAACAGCGCCAACGTCTGGCTTGTGCGTACCCTGACCCCACAATGGCGCGTTGCCGCGGGTGCCAACTACGTCGACGAGCGCTACACCGCACTCGACAACGTGGTGGTAATGCCCGGCTACACCACCTTCGACGCCGCGCTGCTATACAGCGTGCCGCAGTGGGACGCCGCGCTGCGCCTGAAGAACGTGTTCGACCGTGACTACTATGCCTCGGCGCACGGTTCGGTGGACCTGGTTACCCCAGGGGCACCGCGCACGCTGGAGGCCAGCTTCAATTACCGTTTCTGATCAAAGCTAGATCTTGCGCTGCCTACGCGGGCCTCATCGCCAGCCTAGGCAGCACACTACGTCTGCTGCCACGGCGTTCAACGGCTACGCGTCACCCGCCAAACCGTATTGGCCAAATCATCGGCAATGATCAGCGCCCCGCGCGGGTCCACCGTCACCCCCACCGGCCGCCCGCGGGTCTTGCCATCCTCACCACGAAAGCCCGTGGCAAAATCGATCGGTTCCCCAGCCGGTTTGCCATTGCTGAACGGCACAAAGATCACCTTGTAGCCCACCGGGTTGGGTCGGTTCCAGCTGCCGTGCTCACCCACGAAAACACCGTCGGCGAAACGCTCGCCCATGGCCGGGAGCGAGAAGTCGACGCCCAATGCCGCCACATGCGAGCCCAGGCTGTAGTCCGGCTTGATCGCCGCCGCTACCTTGTCCGGGTTCTGCGGCCGCACCCGCTCATCCACGTTCTGCCCCCAGTAGCTATACGGCCAGCCATAGAACCCACCTTCACGTACAGAAGTGAGGTAGTCCGGCACCAGGTCAGGCCCCAGTTCGTCGCGCTCGTTGACCACTGTCCACAGCTGCCCGGTCTGCGGCTGGATGGTCAGTGCCGTCGGGTTGCGCAGACCAGTGGCATAAGGCCGGTGCGCGCCGGTTTCGGCATCCACCTGCCAGACCATGGCCCGGTCGATCTCCACTTCCAGCCCGCGCTCGGTGATGTTGCTGTTCGATCCGATGCCCACATACAGATAGCGGCCGTCATCGCTAACCGTCAGCGCCTTGGTCCAGTGGTGGTTGATCTCCGCCGGCAGGTCGGTGACCTTGGTTGGCGGGCCGTCGGCCTGGGTCTGGCCTTCTTTATAGTCAAAGCGCACCAACGCATCCTGGTTGGCCACATACAGCTTGCCGTTGGCAAAGGCCAGGCCGTAGGGCGCGTTGAGGTTTTCCGCGAACACGGTCTGCACCTCGTAAGTACCATCGCCGTCAGCGTCGCGCAGCAAGGTCAGGCGGTTGCCGCCCTTGACCTGGGTGTTGCCCTTGGCCTTGATCTGGCTGGCGATCACATCTTTGGGCTTGAGCTTTGCCGCACTGCCACCCCTGCCCTCGGCCACCAGGATATCGCCGTTGGGCAGCACCAGGCTCTGCCGCGGAATCTTCAGGTCGGTGGCGATCGCCGTGACACTGAAGCCCTCAGGCACCGTCGGTTTGTGCTCACCCCAGGCAACTGGCTGGGCAATCTTCATGCTTGGTAGCAGGCCACGCTGCGGCTCGGGCAATTTCGGGTCCGGCCCGTGGGCCTGGGTTGGCTCGCCATCCCCCCCACAGGCACTCAGCAACAGCGCCATGCTCAACAGGCTCAATGCATGCAAAGGCTTCATGCCGCACCTCCCGCACGCAGGTTGCTCAAGCCGGTCCAGGCAGCGGCTACCGCGAGCACGGTCACGATCACCGACAGCACCAGCCCCGACGGCATCACTGCCCAGGCATCCTTGGCGTGTTCGAAGGCATTGATCAGCCCAAGCACCCAGGTCACCAGAAGCAGCAAGAAGTACAGCGTCGGCCGCCCACCCTTGCGCTCGGCGCGGAGCAGGTTGGCCAGCGCGAACAACAGCGCCAGCCCGCAGAACACCAGTCCTCCGGCGATCAACCAGGCAGCGAAGTTGCTCCACTGGATCTGGTAGCTGTTGTAGTAGGCGATATCGCTCAACAAGGCGCCGAGGAACAACGGCACACCGCCGGCCAGCAATAGTGCGTGCAGCGGGCTGGGCGTGCGGCGGTAGAGGGTTTGGTCTAATGCGGTCACGTTGCCTCCTTTTCATTCAGTGACCCGAGGCTGATGGGCTTGTGCCATCAGGCGAGCGCAGGGTGCGCCTAGCAAAGGAGCCCCTTGACGGCACGATAGTTCACCGTTTCGCTGGAATGAAATATCCTGCAAGGCATTAGGCTCGAAAGCCGTCGCCATTCCTTGTGGGAGCGGGTTTACCCGCGAAGGGCGCACCACGGTGCATGGCACCGGCTACGCCGGTGTTCGCGAATGAACTCGCGCCTGCACGAGACAGCGTTGCTGATACGAAGGAGACAACACGTGAGCAGCAAACCGCTCCGCCCTTACACCCCCTGGGCGCTGACCACCCTGCTCGCCCTAAGCCTGGCGCTCACCGCGGGCTGCTCAAGCAAGACCCGCTACGCCACGCCTGCGGTGGGCTCCAACTGCTTCGCCAAAGCCGTCCCAACCACCGGCGAGGGCGGCCTGGCCTGGGGCAATACCCTGAGCATTGCCCGACAGAAATCCATGAACAACTGCATACGCTACGCCAGCCGCTCTGGTGGCACGCCCAGAACTTGTCAAGTAGTAATGGCCAAGTGCAAAAACTGATGTAGACAAACAAATCAACAAGAAAGAAATTTCCTACAAGTTAAATTCAACTTTCAACAGATTAAATTCACATTCACAACCACGCAAAATAACTCAAATAAAATCTTACACTTTCTGCCTCGACCCCAACATTAAAAACGAGGCATCGTCTTTCAATCGAAAGCTGACAAGCGCATACCTCCCGCAGCACACACGTAAACTTTACGCTTCGGCGCGAAGCACATAGCGAAAGCCAAATTTCAGCAACACTGAACAATTTACAACCGACCAATATTTCAGTCTTTTCAGCACTGGAACAGGCCACTTTACGCCTGAAGTTCGAAGAGTCTGTTCTTTGCGCAAGGAGTTCGCATGAGCAACGCCTCCGTCAGGCCATCGCGGAGAATCCCTTCAGCGAGGAGGTACACAAGTACCTGAAGAGCGGCATGGCGCAGGTTGAAGAGATGAAGGAACTGCGCATCTCGGGTAGCCGGACGGTATCGATTGAACTGACCACCACCGCGCGGGTGAAACCCAACTTCCTCGGGTTGCTGACAACGGGCGGTGGCGGGGGTTTGAACGCTGGGATGCTGTGGTTCAACGTGATCTCGCTCAAGGCGGCTTACAACAGCCTGCAGCAGAGTGATGCACCGGAATACACGATGGGGTTTGCTTCATCGATTCTTGGAGTAATTGGCGCAACATCGGCGACGCTGGTCAGCGTACGCGCAACGCAGAAAGCTGTGATGCTGAGGTTAAGCTCAACTTTCCCTGGAATGGCCTTTGGTAACGGTTTCATTAATTTTCTAACGAGTAATCTTTTTGCACGTATATCAGCCTACCCAACGATTGCCGCAGGATTTTCCGCTGATGGACTTAAAGCAGCACGCCAGTGGCAGAACGGCAATCTTACCTCTGGGATATATACAGCGACAGGCGGTGCTTTAACGGCCCTGGGCTCTATTCTAATCCTAGAAGGCACTCTCGCTATCGCAGGCACTACGATTTCTGTTCTCTTAGCAGGCGGCGTCGCAGCGGCGCTTGCATTAGCCGGCGCCGCTTTGATTGGAGGCGGTCTTTTTTTCTACTCAAAAGCACATTCCCGCCTTCACAGTCCTCTTGAACTTTGGGCGTCGAGAAGCATTTTCGGCACGAGGGAGAATGACGGTGAGGCTCGAGAGAATATAAAACTTGATTTCGAAAAAAAACTACCACCTTTTCGCCATCTCCACGAAGAAGTCCAGGCATGGCAGATTGAATTTTTCTCGCCAAGAGTTTTATCGACAACACAATCGACGCAACTCGGCCTACGTGACCTCACGACAGGATATAACATACACAATAAGTGGTCGACGCCTGACTCGATAACACTAATCCACACACACGTTACTGATGAAAACTCAACAGTAGAGGTTACTCTCCTTTTACCAGATTTTGTGCTGGGTCAAAGTGAATGGTCTGGAATTATTCAAAGCCATAGCTTCGACAAACACGCAACTCGCACTCACATAATACCGGACTGCTATATGACATCAGCTGGATTAGTGCTCCATTACAAATCGGAAGCGAAGGGAATCAAATCAGTAACACTGACACTTAATTACTACAAAAATAGAGAACTGGATTACGGCACTCCTTCGACTGCAACAATTCTTGTGGAGCGTTAACCCCATGTCGACTGTCTGGCTTTTCAATTTATCGAACAAATCAACATACAAGCCAAAAATCTTAGGGCAGCTTGTTTACGCGAATATCTCAACCTTATGCCTGCGAAACCCTTGGGTTTCCGACTCTGTATTCATGGGGAAGACCTATGTTGCATCCTTTTTATTTACTTTTTTCTTTTCTTGCTACAACCTCACCGATAGCAACATAGACTACTCCCTTGACGGCGGCACGATTTTTATCGGTATTTTTATTTCAATGCCGTTCATTTTTACTCCATTTTTAGCCTACAGATTATTACTCATAAAAAGCCTATCAAACATCTTTCTCAATCGTTCAACCAGAAAGATTTATTATAAACGCTTCAAAAAAATTATTGTATTTGACTGGAATAACGTTGGTGGTGGTGTTTTCAAACGCAGGGAGTTCACTGGCTCATCCTTCACCACCAGCTATGCCCTCGCCTTCGCCCCGCGCCGGGAAGACGGCAGCCTTCACCAAAAGGATTGCCTCTGGGTCGACAGCAACGAACCCACCGAGCCCGGCGTCAAACACGTCGCCGAAGTCTGGGAATACCTCCGGCATTTCATGGATCACGGCCCGGACAAGCTCCCACCGCCCGGCGAACCCAACTGGTGGCACAAACCACTGCACGCCATCTGCCTGACCCCGGCAGAAGCCTGGCGCCACTACGCCCCGTGGCGCACCGGCGAGCCCGGTGAAATGCAGGGCAAGAAAAACTGGCAGCTGCCGTTCTGGGCCGTGCTGTTCCCCTACAACCTCACCGTCGCCATCGCCTGGTACTTCGTCTGCAAGCTCTTCAATGTCCGCGCAGCTCCACCTCCCCCAGAAGCGTTTGAGGAAGCACCAGCACGTACAGTCAAAAGGAAGCGGCCATGACAGATGCCTCCGTCAGCAGCGCCACTTCCGGCCCCGCCTGCAGCGCACGCATCCCCATCTTGCCAGTGCGCTACGCCATCGTACCGCGCACCGGCGACATGCCCGCCTGCCGCTATGCCGATTCAGGTTTCAACCTCGAGCAAGGTTTATCCCCAAACGCCTATTCAACCTCAACCTTTCATATCGAGAGATAGCGCCATGGGCACTGTATGGCTATTCAGCCCACACACAAAAACTGGTATAACCCCTAAAATTCACGGACAGATCTCCAACTTAACCAACTCAATAGCACAATTGAGAAACCCATGGGTTTCCGATTCAGTATTCATGGCAAAAATGTATACAGCCTCGGTATTAATCATAGCGCTTGCATGCTACCCTGGCCTCATGAGCCTCTCGATAAATTACGAACAAGAAGGTGCGTATGCATTTATTGTAATACAACTCCTTGGGCCATTTATCTTCGCACCATTCTTAGCCTACCGAATCTTCTTGATAAAAAACCTCTCTCAGATTTACCTCAACAGATCCACCAAGAAAATCTATTACAAACGAATAGGAAAGGTGTTTACCTTCGACTGGTACAACATCAGAGGCGGCTTATTCAAGCGCAGAGAATTCGGCGGCTCATCCTTCAGCACCAGCTACGCCCTCGCCTTCGCCCCGCGCCGCGAGGACGGCACCCTCCACCAAAAAGACTGCCTCTGGGTCGACAGCAACGAACCCACCGATTCCGATACCCGACACGTCGCCGAAGTCTGGGAATACCTCCGTCACTTCATGGACCACGGCCCGGACAAGCTCCCACCGCCCGGCGAACCCAACTGGTGGCACAAACCACTGCACGCCATCTGCCTGACCCCGGCAGAAGCCTGGCGCCACTACGCCCCGTGGCGCACCGGCGAGCCCGGTGAAATGCAGGGCAAGAAGAACTGGCAACTGCCGTTCTGGGCTGTGCTGTTCCCCTACAACCTCACCGTCGCCATCGCCTGGTACTTCGTCTGCAAGCTCTTCAATGTCCGCGCAGCTCCACCTCCCCCGGAAGCGTTTGAGGAAGCACCAGCACGTACAGTCAAAAGGAAGCGGCCATGACAGATGCCTCCGTCAGCAGCGCCACTTCCGGCCCCGCCTGCAGCGCACGTATCCCCATCCTGCCGGTGCGCTACGCCATCGTGCCGCGCACCGGCGACATGCCCGCCTGCCGCTATGCCGATTCAGGTTTCAACCTCGAACAGCGCTTCGGGGCGCTGCAACATTCCGCCTACACCCTGCGCGCGCTGCGCCTGGGCTATGTCTATGTGTTCATGAAAGGCGCGCTGGGCGAACGGCTGGTCATTCACGAATACGTCGGCGCAGGCCGTTATAAAGAGCTGCTCTACCGCGGGCTGGAGGACTACCACCTGCGGGACCGTTACCTGTCCAGCGGCACCATGGGCTGGGTGTGGGCCGACACCTGCCCCGATACCGCCAGTGAAGTGTGGATCGGCTACAGCCCGCACCTGTGGACCAACGCCATGACCGCCCGCATCACCGGCTCGCCTGCCCTGCGCAAGCGGCACATGCGCCAGCTCGACATGGCCGAGCTGATCGCCGGCAACCAGGCCCCCTCGACCCAGCCCCATGTGCTGCCGGTCAGTGCCCTGCAAACCTGGGTCGAAGACTACAAACCCACCGACCGGCGCATGCCCCTGACCTGGAGCAGCGACCCGATCCACGAAACCTTGCCCATCGGCAACCTCGTCGCCGTCAGCCGCCACTACCCCTACACCCAGCCGAAGGTACCGGTCGTGGTGGCGCTCGCCGACGCCGAGGGCATGGCCCTGGACCTGAGCCTGACGGTGTCGGCTTACCAGCATCAACTGCGCGACCTGATACCCGCCGAGCAGCTGGAACACCTGAAGCCCGCACAACCGCCTGAACAGGAACGCGTGCCGGCGTGCTTCAAGCTGGACGCCGAGCAGCTGAGCGTGCAAAGCCGCGACTTCCACCACCGCAACTTGGTGGCCATGCTGCTGAACAAGACCCTGGAAAGCCTGTACCCGGCCGATGCGCCTGCCGTGGAGCTGGCCGAATTCCGGCTTGGCATCGAGCGCCGCGGACCCGCCCTGTCGCCGTCCGAGTCACGCTTCCAGGCCCTCACCCACGAAGACTACTCCCCCCACGGTGCGCGCCTGGCACAGCGCCTGGACCTCGCCAAGTACCAGCGTTTCAACAGTGAACGCGATGAACTGGAACGGCGGATCATCGCGTTGCGCAACCAGGCCCTGCAAGCCAGCAACGACCATGACGCCTGGCTCGGAACCGCCGAACCCCAGCATGTCGATAACCCCTACAGCCTGGCCGCTGCACTGGCCTGTTACGACCGTGACGAGATCGCTTCGGCCCGCGGGCTGGAAATTACACTGGCACTGCTGATTCAGCCGATGGGCCAGCCCACGCCCGGGACCGAAGAACAGGACCAGCGGTTCAAGCGCCTCGAACAGTGGCTGGACCAACACGACAGCCCGCTGTACACCGCCCTGGCACCGTTCAACCCGTTCAAGGACAAGGCCGATGCGATCGGCGGCCTGCTCGGCGCCAGCGACAACGTGATCCAAGGCTTGGCCGGCCGCTTCCCCGCCATGGCCGGCATCACCGATCTCACCGCCCAGACGGTGAACACCGTGGTGCTCAAGCGCCTGCGTGGGCAGACGAGGTGGGATGCCAGTCATGGCCTGCGTCAACAAGTGTTGCTGGCGGCGCGTGAGGGTAATGCCGAGAAAGCCCTGGGGCTGCTGGCGGCGCGCTACCGCATCACCGGCCAGGCCATCGCGGAGAATCCCTTCAGCGAGGAGGTACACAAGTACCTGAAGAGCGGCATGGCGCAGGTTGAAGAGATGAAGGAACTGCGCATCTCGGGTAGCCGGACGGTATCGATTGAACTGACCACCACCGCGCGGGTGAAACCCAACTTCCTCGGGTTGCTGACAACGGGCGGTGGCGGGGGTTTGAACGCTGGGATGCTGTGGTTCAACGTGATCTCGCTCAAGGCGGCTTACAACAGCCTGCAGCAGAGTGATGCACCGGAATACACGATGGGGTTTGCTTCATCGATTCTTGGAGTAATTGGCGCAACATCGGCGACGCTGGTCAGCGTCCGCGCAACGCAGAAGGCCGTGATGCTGAGGTTGAGTTCAACAGCACCGGGGATGGCTTTTGGCAATGGCATCATTAACTTTTTAACGAGTAATCTCTTTGCGCGAGTTTCAGCCTACCCAGCGATAGCAGCAGGATTTTTCTCTGATGGATTTAAATCAATACGCCAATTGCAGAACGGCGATCCCACCTCTGGGATATATACAGCGACTGGCGGTGCTTTAACGGGTTTGGGTTCTATTCTAACTCTAGAAGGAGCCCTTGCCATCGCAGGCACGACGATTGTTATTCCCTTTGCAGGCTGGACAGCAGCGGGACTTGTACTGGTAGGAGCCGCGTTGATTGGCATAGGACTATATTTCCACTCAAATGCACACTCCCGCCTTCACAACCCTCTAGAACTATGGGCGTGCAGAGGCATTTTCGGCACGAGGAAAAATGACGGCGAGGTACGAGAAAATATAAAGCTTGATTTTGAAAAAAAACTACCGCCATTTCGCCATCTCCACGATGAAGTCAAGGCTTGGCAGGTGGAATTTTTCTCGCCAAGAATTATATCAACGATGCAATCCGAGCAACTCGGTGTAGCCGGTCTCACGACAGGATTCAACCTGCAAAACGAGTGGTCGACACCTGACTGGACAACAATTATCCACACACACGTTACTCATGAAGGTTCAACAGTTGAGCTCACCCTTCTATTACCAGGTTTTTCACTAGGCCAAAGCGAATGGTCAGGCGATTTTATCAGCCATAGCTTCGACAAAAATATAATCCGCCTCCCTGTAACACCCGACTGCCACATGACACCCGCTGGTTTAGTACTTCATTACAAGGTTGAAGCGAGAGGAATCAGAGCTGTGACGCTCACGCTTGATTACGATAAAAACAGAAGCCTAGATAATAACACCTCCTCTACTACCACACTTTATCTGGAGCGCTAAATTCATGGCTACTGCTTGGCTTTTTAATCCATCGCACAACTCAGGGATCAAGCCAAAAATCTCTGGACAACTTGTTCAAGCACAAAATTCAATCTTATGCTTGCGAAACCCTTGGGTCTCAGACTCGGTATTCATGGGGAAAATCTACACCGCAATGATTATATCCACATGCATATTCTCTGTTTTCAACCTCACTGACAGCAATGTAGATTACTCACTAGAGGGTGGTTCAATCTTCGTTGCCATGCTAATTTTAGCACCGTTCATTTTTACGCCATTTTTAGCATATAGAATATTTTTCATAAAAAACCTTTCAAACATACTCCTGAACCGCCTAACAAAAAAAATCTATTACAAACGATTAAACAACCTCATAGTCTTCGACTGGAACAACGTTGGAGGCGGCGTATTCAAACGCACAGAGTTCACTGGCTCATCCTTCACCACCAGCTACGCCCTCGCCTTCGCCCCGCGCCGGGAGGACGGCACCCTCCACCAAAAAGACTGCCTATGGGTCGACAGCAACGAACCCACCGATTCCGATACCCGACACGTCGCCGAAGTCTGGGAGTACCTCCGCCACTTCATGGACCACGGCTCGGACAAGCTCCCACCGCCCGGCGAACCCAACTGGTGGCACAAACCACTGCACGCCATCTGCCTGACCCCGGCAGAGGCCTGGCGCCACTACGCCCCGTGGCGTACCGGCGAACCCGGTGAAATGCAGGGCAAGAAAAACTGGCAGCTGCCGTTCTGGGCCGTGCTGTTTCCCTACAACATCACGGTCGCCATCGCCTGGTACTTCGTCTGCAAGCTCTTCAATGTCCGTGCAGCACCACCACCGGCGGAGGCCTTCGAAGGGGCGCCTGCTAAGCCCGAATGAGCACCACCTCAAGGTACTCACTCGGCACCACCAACGACGACGGGCCTGCGACGTTGCTCTCATCCAGCAACTGGGTCAGGTCCCTTTCAAGTGCACCGGCGGCCTCCGGCTCCAGCGAGGCAAATGCCTTGTGCACCGGCCCATACCAGCTGCGAAACACATCGATGAAGTGCGCCGCCGAGCGGTAGCGGAAGTTGAACTGCTGGCGGTTGACCTGCAATTCACCAAGCGCCCCCTCGAACATCACCCGCAGCTGTTCCTCATCACCCCAGCGCGATGGCGGCAAAGCGCCAGCTGGCGGCGGCACGTGCCGCCCGAGGGTCTTGAACATCTGCCCGACAAAGCCTTGCGGGGTCCAGTTGGCCAGGCCAATGCGGCCACCAGGCCGGCATACCCGGGCCAGTTCACGCGCAGCCTGTGGCTGGTTGGGGGCGAACATCACGCCAAAGGTGGAAAGCACCGCATCGAAGGTGCCATCGGCAAACGGCAGCGCTTCAGCATCGGCGGCCTGGAACAACACGTTAAGGTGTTCGGCCCGGGCACGCTCCTCACCACGCTTGAGCAATTCAGGTACATAGTCCGTGGAGGTGACGCGGCAGCCGCGCCGGGCAGCAGCCAGGGTGGCGTTGCCATTGCCGGCGGCTACATCCAGCACCTGTTCGTCCCAGCGCAGGTCACAGGCTTCGGCCAGGCGTTCGCCTACCAGTTGCAGGGTGGTGCCGATTACCGCGTAGTCGCCACTGGCCCAGGCGGCTTGTTGGCGGGCTTTGAGGGCATTGGTGTCCAAAGGGGTGCTCATGGTCTGCGCCTTCTTGTCGCGCGCGGCCGAGGTCCTTCTGGCGGTGTTCGCGCCGTGGGTTCAGGGATGGGTGCAAAACAGTACGCGCTTGGCGGGCGAAGCGGCAAGACCGAATGGGGATAGGGGCAAGATTGAAGCGTTATATGAGGCTGCTTCCAAGGCGTGCCCAGGACCGGTGTAGGAGCGGGGGGGGGGGGGGGGGGGGGGGGGGGGGGGGGGGGGGGGG